>NZ_CAUQVQ010000001.1:0-218558 GCF_963521645.1 uncultured Microbacterium sp.
CCCCGCCCGAGACGATGACCGCTCCCCCCGTCGCCAGATCGCCGGCGAGATCCGCGGCGACGGACTCGCCGTAGGCACTCGCGGCACGCGCCCCGACGATGGCGACGCGTGGATCGCGGACGAGCAGCGAGGGATCGCCGCGCACCCAGAGGACCACCGGGGCGTGAGCGCCGAGATCGTTCAGTGCTCGGGGCCATTCGGGGTCTCCGGGAACCACGAGGCGCGCCGACACGTCGCGCGCATCGGTGGCCGCGCGCCTCACCCGGTGCGGATCCGCACGCGGGGTCCAGCGTGCGATGCCCTCCGCGACAGGAGCGCTCAAGGTGCCGGGAGCCACGAGCGCCCCGTCGTCTCCGAAGGCGACGCGCAGAGCCTCGACCGCGCCCAGCTGTTGGATCAGCGTGCCGGCCACGCCGTCGCCGGGCTCGGCCAGCACAGACCAGGCGATCCGGGCGAGCGTCTCATCCGTAGCTCCGCCGCCGTGCACATCGTCGACGGCAGCGCGGAGCGCGGGGTCTGAGATAACGTCACGGATCACGAGACGATCCCTCTCTTGAGGACGAGTGCGCCACCGATCTCGTCGCGGCCCGGCCGGTCGACTCCCGCCAGGTCGGCCAGGGTCCAGGCGACTCGGAGCACACGATCGTATCCGCGGAGCGTGAGCACGCCGCGCTCCAGAGCACGGTCGAGTGGAGAGCGTGCGGCGGAATCGATGCGGAGGTCGATCTGCCGGAGACGGGACCCGGGTATCTCCGCGTTCCGCCGCCACGGCGTGCCCCGCCACCTGGCGACCGCACGGTCGCGCGCGCGGCAGACCCGATCCCGGGCGACGGCGGAGGAGATCGATCCCTGTGCGTTGGTCATCGCCTGGACCGTGCCCACTCGCGCCAGCTGCAACTCGATGTCGACCCGGTCGCGGAGCGGACCCGACAGCCGCGTCGAGTAGCGACGGATCGCCAGAGACGGGCAGACGCACTCGGATCCTCGTACGCCGTAGTTGCCGCAGGGACACGGATTCATCGCCAGGACGAGCTGGAAACGCGCAGGATAGCTGGCTGTGAAACCCGCACGGCTGACTTCGATGGACCCCGCCTCGAGCGGCTGACGCAGCGAATCGAGCGCGACGCGGGAGAACTCGGCGGCTTCGTCGAGGAACAGCACGCCGCGGTGCGCTCGGACGATCGCGCCGGGCCGCGCCGCGCGGGACCCGCCCCCGACGAGTGCGGCGACCGACGCGCTGTGGTGCGGGGCCTGGATCGGCGGGACGAAGTCGAGGCTGCGCACGGACTCGCCGGTGAGCGAGCGGATCGATGCGACCTCGAGCGCCTCATCGTCGGTGAGCCTCGGGAGGATTCCGGGGAGCCTTCTCGCCAACATCGTCTTCCCCGCGCCCGGAGGGCCGCTGAGAAGCATGTGGTGGCCGCCGGCCGCCGCCACGATCAACGCCTCGACTGCCGCATCCTGACCGACGACATCCGAGAGATCGAGAGGATCCGACTCGTCTGTGAGCGCGACGGGCAGATCGACCGGGTCGCGATCCGTCACTTCGATGTCGGCGCCATGCCACGCAGCCACGTGGCCGAGGGTGTTCGCGGCGCGGACATCGATCCCCGGCACGAGCCTCGCCTCGGCCTCGTTCGCATACGGCACGATCACGGCGTCGAAGCCCGCGCGGGCGGCGGCGAAGACCGCGGGAAGCACCCCGGGCACGGGCCTGAGGCGCCCGTCGAGACCGAGCTCGCCCAGATGCACGGTGCGAGCGATCGAGCGCGTCTGAAGCGCGCCGCCCGATGCCAACGCCGCGACTGCGATGCTCAGATCGAATGCAGAGCCCTGCTTCGGCAGACTCGCCGGTGAGAGGTTCACCGTCAGACGGCGGCGTGGGAGCGGAAGCCCGACGTTCGCGCACGCGTTGTGGACGCGTTGAACGGCCTCTCCCAGCGACTTGTCGGGCAGACCGATGATCTTGAACTCCGGAGTCTGATTCGAGAGGTCTGCCTCGACCTCGACCATGTGCCCCACGACGCCCGTGAGCGCCACTGCCCAGGTCCGCGCCGTCGTCACGAGAGATCCCTCAGGTGCTCGAGCGCGCCCGTGGCCGGGTCGGCGCCCACGATGCCGATCGCCTCGAGAGCGATGTCGAGGCCGAGTGCCTCGTCCGGATGCGCCGCGGCCCACGCGTGCGCGAGCCGCCAGAGCCGCCGGCGCTTCCGATGATCCACTGCTTCGAACGGGTGACCGAACGCATCCGTTCGGCGCGTCTTCACCTCGACGATGGCCAGTCGCGTGCCGATCCGAGCGACGACGTCGACCTCGCCCTGGTCGCAACGCCAGTTCCTGTCGAGGACGCGATAGCCGATCGCGTTCAGATATCGGACCGCACGTTCTTCACCGGCTCTGCCGAGGTCGTCTTTCGCTGCCATGCGGACAGACTGCCCGCACGGCGGTCCGGGTGCGTGGCCCTCAGCCCGCCGACAGCGGACGTCGTGGATATCCGCCGCATCGCCTCAGCGTGTGCAGAGCGGGTCACTCGCCGTCGAGCGAGAGCTCCTGAGGAATCTCGAACTCGCGCCGCTGGAGCTCCTCCACGTTCACATCCTTGAACGTCAGCACGCGCACGGCCTTCACGAATCGGTCGGCACGATAGATGTCCCAGACCCACACGTCGGTCATCGAGATCTCGAAGTAGAAGTCGTGCTCGGTGTCACGCCGGACCACATTGACCTCGTTGGCGAGGTAGAACCGCCTCTCGGTCTCGACGACGTACTGGAACTGTGCGACGACATCCCGGTACTCGCGGAACAGTGCGAGCTCGAGCTCGCGGTCGTAGTCGTCGAAGGCTTCCTCATCCATGATCACTCCATCCTAGAGTCGGCGACCCGACCGAGCCGCATGCGATCTCAGAACAGCGTCGGTGCGTCCGTGATCGCCCAGGAGGAACGGTGATGCGGCGAGAGCCCGAGCTCACGGATCGCCAGGCGATGCTCGGCGCTCGCGTACCCCTTGTTCCGGTGCCACTGGTACTCAGGGTGGTCGACGTGGATTCCGACCATGTGCGTATCCCTCGCCACCTTGGCGATGACCGACGCCGCGGACACGGAGGCGCAATCTCGGTCGGCCTTGATCACCGGGCGTACCTGAAGAGGGCTCGGGTGCACCGCTGAGACGTAGTCGTGGTTGCCGTCGAGAAGCACGATCGTGTTCGTAAGCACGACCCCCTGGTCGGCGATGCTCTGCACCGCCCGAGACGCGGCGAGCCCGAGAGCGCGCATGATCCCCAGCTCATCGACTTCGGACGAACTGGCCCAGCCGACGCCGGAGGCGCGCACCCAGGCTGCGGCTCGGAGCGCCACGTCAGGCCGACGCTGCTCGGGGACGAGCTTGGAATCACGGAGTCCATCCGGCACGCGCCGACGGGCGCCCGAGGCATCCATCATGGCCGCCCCCACCGCGACCGGACCTGCGAGTGCGCCTCGGCCGACCTCGTCGAGGGAGACCACGTACTCGTACTCCTTGAGCATTCTCCGCTCGAGGGACAGCGTCGGCGCAACGGGTGTCATTCCGCGTCCGGTACCCCGTTGAAGCTGTCATGATGCCCGTCGATCGTTCCGAGACGATCGAGCGGCCAGGTGGTGAGGAACGCCCTGCCGACCACGTTGTCGAGCGGAACGAAACCTCCGCTCGGCAGCTCCTGGTGTGCGCGCGAGTCTCGCGAACGATCCCGATTGTCCCCGAGCAGCCACAGTGAGCCGTCGGGAACCGTGACGTCGAACGCCTCGTTCGATGCAGCCGTGTCACCGTCCGGAAGATTGAGGTACTCCAGCTCGTCGATCGGAGCATCGTTGATCGTGATCTGTCCCAGCGCGTTGCAGCAGACCACGTGATCGCCCGGCAGTCCGATGACGCGCTTGACGAGGTGGTCCTGCGAGTCCGTCGCCGAGATACCGATCACGTTGAGGACCCAGTCCACCGCCTCCACCAGCGGCGGTTGAGCAGGAGTCTGCGGCACCCCGTCCAGCCAGCCGCCGGGATCCTTGAAGACGACGACGTCTCCTCGTTCGTACGAGGTCCAGCGAGGTGTCAGCTCATCGACGAGGATCCGATCCTTGACCATGAGGGTGCGTTCCATGGACGCGGAGGGGATGTAGAACGAGCGCACGACGAACGTCTTCACCAGGAACGACACGACCGCCGCGATCACGATGATCACGAGCACGTCGCGCAGGAAGATCAGGAGACCACGGGGCCGTCTCGTCCGAGGCCTGGACGCAGCCGCTGAGTCACTCGTCATCTGGAATCCTTCACAGTCTCGTACCGCTCTGAGACGGCAGTACCAAGGTTCGCACACCTCGCTGAAAACACAGCACCCCGGGACATCGTGTCCCGGGGTGCTGTGGAGAACGCGAACGTCAGTTGTCGCGCTTCTCCTTGATCTTCGCCTTCTTGCCGCGCAGCTGGCGGAGGTAGTACAGCTTGGCGCGACGCACGTCACCGCGCGTGACGACCTCGATGTGGTCGATCACCGGGGAGTGCACCGGGAAGGTACGCTCGACGCCGACCTGGAAGCTGATCTTGCGAACGGTGAACGTCTCGCGCACGCCGTCGCCCTGGCGGCCGATGACGACGCCCTTGAAGACCTGGATACGCGAGCGGGTGCCCTCGGTGATGTTGACGTGCACGTTGACCGTGTCACCGGGGTGGAAGACGGGGATGTCCGAGCGCAGCGATGCTGCGTCGACGGCGTCGAGGATCTGCATGATCATCTCTCTCTGCACTCGCCTCAGGACGGTTGCATGATGTTGGAAGGAACAAGAACGGGTTCGTGTCGAACGGCGCCGAAGCGTCCGCGGGCTCCCCTGAGGCAGAGCCGGTCACGGCACAATCATCCATTCTGCCACGGGAGCACTCCGTGACCAAAACGCGCCGGCCGTCAGTCGCGGGAGTCGGTCTCCCGCACGACGATGACCTCGGGTGCGCTGTCGGGACGAGCGGACGAGCCGACCGTCCCCACTCCCTCTGTCATCGACCAGGACACCGTCTGACGGAAGCCGGCGCCGTTCGCCTTGGCCTCGGTCCACAGCTGCCAGAACTGGAGCCAGAACATCCCGATCCCGACGACCACCGCGGCCGCGAGGAGCCAGCCGAATGCGCCGTCGATGAAGAATCCCACCGCGATGGTCAGACCGTGCCAGAGCGTGAAACCCGCGACGTCCCACCAGGACACCGCGCGTTCGGCACGCACCGATGGTCGCGACCGCGTGAGCAGGGTCAGCACCAGCTGTCCGATGAACACCGAGGGCACGGCGATGAACAGCACCCAGAGGATCGCCCACCCGCCCTGGAACACGCCCCACCCGATGAACAGCCACAGCGGCAGCAGGAAGGCCGCCGGAATCAGCCAGCGGAAGAATGCCTGACGAAGCCACATGTCAAAATCGTACGACCATCCACCGGCTCCTGTCCCGCTGTTCGCTGTGAGCGCGTGGACCCGCGCTATCGGCATATCGGGGAGAATGGATGAGACGAGAGGACACCCGATGATCGAACTGCGCACCCCTGCCGAGATCGACGAGATGCGCGCCGCAGGTCGATTCGTGGCCGAGACGCTGGCCACCCTGCGGGATGAGACGAAGGTCGGAACGAACCTGCTGTCCATCGACCGCCGTGCACACGACATGATTCGAAAGGCGGGTGCCGAATCCTGCTACATCGACTACCACCCGTCGTTCGGCGCGAGCCCCTTCGGCAAGGTCATCTGCACGTCGATCAACGACGCAGTGCTGCATGGTCTCCCCCACGACTACGAGCTGCGGGACGGCGACCTCGTGTCGCTCGATTTCGCCGTGTCGGTCGACGGCTGGGTCGCCGACTCCGCCGTGTCCTTCGTGGTCGGCACGCCCCGCGAGGAAGATCTGCGCATCATCGACACGACCGAGCGCGCTCTCGAGGCCGCGATCGGAGCAGCCGTCGTCGGCAACAGGATCGGCGACATCTCTGCCGCGATCGCAGCCGTGTCGCACGGCGAGGGCTACTCGATAAACACGGATTTCGGCGGGCACGGCGTCGGTCGCATCATGCACGGAGACCCTCACGTGCCGAACGACGGTCGGCCGGGCAGAGGCTTCCCGCTGCGCGAAGGACTCGTCTTCGCGCTCGAGCCGTGGTTGCTCGAGACGACGGACGAGCTCATCACCGATCCGGACGGCTGGACCCTCCGCAGTGTCGACGGCTCGCGGGGCGCTCACTCCGAGCACACGGTCGCGGTGACAGCCGACGGGCCGATCATCCTGACGGACAGGTCCTTCCTCGGGGTCCGCTGACCTCGGGCGTCCTCATCGTCGGCATGGACGGTGAGGACGCGACCTCTTCTCTCAGGACTCGTCCCCGGACAGGAGGTCGGGACGACGGCTGCGCGTGCGCTCGATCTGCTGCTCACGACGCCACGTCGCGATCGCCCCGTGATTGCCGCTGAGCAGCACGTCGGGGACGCCGCGCTCGCGCCACACCGACGGTTTCGTGTACGACGGGTATTCGAGCAGGCCGTCCTCGTGCGATTCCTCGACGAGGCTCTCGGGGTTTCCGACCACGCCCGGGATGAGTCGCCCGATGGCCTCGATCATCGCCATGGTCGCGACCTCACCGCCGTTGAGCACGTAATCGCCGAGGCTGATGAGTCGCACCTCGCCGACGGATGACGCATACTCGAAGACCCGCTCGTCGATGCCCTCATATCGGCCGCATCCGAAGATGAGATGCTCGCGCGTGCTCAGCTCCCGAGCCGTCGCCTGAGTGAAGACCTCACCGGCAGGCGAAGGGAAGATGATCGTCGAGGGCGGCGCCGGAGGCCGCGATGCGAGCTCGTCGAGAGCGAGGCCCCACGGTTCCGGCTTCATGACCATGCCCGCGCCGCCGCCGTAGGGCGTGTCATCGACGGTCCGGTGCCGGTCGAAGGTCCATTCCCGGAGGTCGCGGACGGACAGATCCAGGATGCCGGCGCTCTGCGCCTTTCCGAGCAGGGAGAGCGCGAGCCCGTCGAAGTACGACGGGAAGATGGAGAGGACGTCGATGCGCACGGTGGCCTGACGGACGGTCACTCGGAGTCGTCGGAGCCCGACGACTCGGCGTCGGCATCCTCCGGCGTGTCGGGAAGCTCTTCGAAGAGTCCCGGAGGCGGCGTCACGACGACGCGCCCGGCAGACACGTCCACAGTCGGCACGATCGCCTTGACGAACGGCACGAGGATCTCTCTGTCGCCCGAGCGGACGATGAGGAGATCCTGCGCGGGGAAGTGCTCGACGCGCGCGACCTTGCCGACGACGAGGCCATCACGCACGACGTCGAGACCGACGAGCTGATGATCGAACCATGCGTCGTCCTCGACCTCGTCGGAATCCTGGTCGATCCAGAGGATCGCGCGAACGAGCGTCTCCGCGGCGTCGCGGTCGTCGACGTCCTGAAGGAAGACGACGGGGTTGCCGTTCATCACGCGGTACTCGCGCACGACCACGGTCTTGCCATGCCACGGAGATGCCTCGGGCACCTGCAACGTGAACTCGGCTCCCGGTGTGAACCGACGTTCCGGGTTGTCGGTGTACAGCTCCAGCTTGAGGGCGCCCTTGAGGCCGTGGGCCTTGACGAGGCGCCCCACACGCAACTGGTTCTTGCCCTGATTGCGATCCTTGGACACCACGTCAGTCATCCGCGACATCGACGCGGACGCGACGCCCGTCCGCGAGAGCGGAGATGAGCGTACGCAGAGCTTTCGCGGTGCGGCCGCCGCGCCCGATCACGCGTCCACGATCATCGGGGTGCACGCGCACCTCGAGGAGATCGCCTCGCGGCGAGGTGGACGAGTCGACACGCACATCATCCGGGTGATCGACGATCCCCTTGACGATGTGTTCGAGCGCGGCGGCGAGCACGACGGATTACTCTGCGTCGGCGGCGGGAGCCTCAGCGGCCTCCGCGTCGGCAGCGGCGGGAGCCTCCTCAGCGGGAGTCTCCACCTTCTTCTCCGCCTTGGGCTTGACGACCGACTTCTTGGCGGCGTCGATCTCGAACGGAGCCTTGGGCTCTGCGACCTTGAGGGTCGACTTCGCGTCCTTGTCGCCCTTGAACTTGCCCCAGTCGCCCGTGATCTTGAGGAGGGCGGTGACCTGCTCGGTCGGCTGTGCGCCGACGGAGAGCCAGTACTGAGCACGCTCGGAGTCGACCTCGATGAACGAGGGCTCCTCGGTGGGGTGGTACTTGCCGATCTCCTCGATCACTCGACCATCGCGCTTGGTGCGCGAGTCGGCGACGACGATGCGGTAGTACGGCGCGCGGATCTTGCCCAGGCGCTTGAGACGAATCTTGACAGCCACGATTCTCCTGAATTGTGTGGAAGGAAACGAACCGGTCGCCTGGAGAGTGGGGTGCACACCCGGCGGAAGCTCAAATGAGGAGGAAGAGTGCTGGATAGAGGGTCGAGCACGTCGTCCGACCTTCTATTCTGCCAGATGCGCACGCCTGGCGCGAAACCGAGAGACACGGCGGTTGCGAGCCGGTGCGGGCTGCGTGTCAGACTGTGCTCGTGAAGCTCGATTTCGCGCCGTCCGCGCGGTCCACCGTCGGCCTGGAGTGGGAGATCATGCTCGCGGATCCCGCGAGTGGCGATCTCGTCGGTCGCGCGCCCGAGCTGCTGGCGGCCCTGGAGGCCGAGAGCGCAGACGAACGGCACACCGTGACGGGCGAGCTGCTGACCAACACGATCGAGGTCACGAGCGGCATCGGCGATTCGGTGGCGCACGCAGTCGACGACATCGCCAACGCCATCTCGGCGGTGCGGCTGGCCACCGACCCCGCGGGCATCGAGCTGCTCTCCGCGGGCAGCCACCCCTTCGCCCAGTGGTACGACCAGCAGGTCACCGACAAGACCCGGTACCACACGCTCATCGAGCGCACGCAGTGGTGGGGTCGCAACATGATGATCTGGGGCATCCATGTGCACATCGGCGTGGAGGACCAGCGGAAGGTCATCCCGATCATCAACGCGCTGGCCGCCTATCTCCCCCATCTGCAGGCACTGGCTGCGTCCAGCCCCTTCTGGGCGGGCGAGCGCACGGGATACGCCTCGAACCGAGCACTCGTGTTCCAGCAGCTGCCGACCGCTGGGCTGCCCTGGCCGCTCACCGACTGGTCGCAGTACGAGGCCTACCTCGACGACATGGTGCGGACCGGGGTCATGGCCGACGCCACCGAGGTCCGCTGGGACATCCGACCCGCCCCCAGATGGGGGACGATCGAGGTGCGCGCGTGCGACGGCCTGTCGACGCTGCCGGAGCTCGCAGCGATGGCAGCGCTGGTGCAGGTGCTGGTGGAGCACCTCTCGCGCCAGCTCGACGAGGGTCGCGATCTCGCGACCATGCCCGCCTGGTTCCACCGCGAGAACAAGTGGCGCGCGGCCCGGTACGGCCTCGATGCCCGCGTGATCGTGGACGCCGCGGGAACCCAGCGCCACGTGCGCGACCACCTGGCCGAGATCATCGAAGAGCTCGCCCCGGTCGCGGTCGAACTCGGATGCGTCCGCGAATTCGGGAGCATCGGATCGATCCTGAGCGACGGCGCCAGCTACGAGCGGCAGCTGACGATCGCCAACGCCACGGGAGGAGACCTGGGAGCAGTCGTGCAGCACCTGATACGCGAGTTCCGCTCCGGTCCCGAGGCGTCGACCGACGGACCGTGAGGTCAGTCGTCGACCAGCATCCGCGCCAGCCCCTCGTCGAGCACGACGTCTGTGACGAGGTCTGCGGCGATCGCTGCTCGGAGACTCACGAGCTTGGGAGCCCCTGACACGACGCACACACGGCGAGGCACGCGGCGCAGCCTGTCGAGACCCGGACCGGTCGCTCGCGCGTTCACCCGGATGTCGCGCCACGAGCCGTCGGCACGGAAGAACACGGTCGCGACATCGCCGATCGCGTGGTCCTCGCGCAGGCTCCGGTAGTCGTCCCTGCTCAGGTATCCCCCGACGTACACCCGGCTCGGGACCTCGGCCGCCGGAGATCCGAGACTGAAGATCGCGATGTCCATCTTCGACTGGAGGTCGAGGACTCGCCGCGTGCTCCTCTCGCGCCACATCGCCTCGCGGGTCGCGGGGTCGTCGAAGAACGCGGGAACCGGGAACTGCTGCACCTGCGCTCCGAACGCACTCCCGAACCGCTGAAGTATGTCGCTCGAATACTCGACACCGCTCGTCTGCGTGTTGCCGGCGCCGTTCAGCTGGACGAACGTCGTGTTGTGAGTCTCCTTCTGGGTGAGTCCCTGACTCACCGCGCTGATCGTCGATCCCCACGCGACACCGACGATCATGTTGGAGTCGACGAACTGCGACAGCAACCTTCCCGCTGTCAGCGCCACCCTTTCGAGCCGCTCGACCTCGCTCACGATCTCCGGAATCGGCACGACGTGCGCCACGACCCTGTGGCGGTCGCGGATGCGCTGCTCCAGCATGCCCAGTCTCTCGAGCGGGGAGTTGATCCGGATGTCGACGAGGCCGCTCTCCCGCGCGTAGCTGAGAAGCCTGGACACCGATGACCGCGAGGTGTGCAGTTCCTTCGCGATCACCTCCATGGTCTTGTCCTGCATGTAGTAGAGCTGAGCGGCGGTGAGCGCGGCGATCAGCTTTGCATCCCGGGATTCTGCGGCTGGCTGTGCCATGTCTGCCTCCTGGACATAGATCCTTGCACATATGTGCAGCTGGCTTGCGCACAGCGGGCGCGCGGGTCGAAGCTGGGAGGACGCAGAGAGAAGGGTCGAAGATGATCGAGTCGACACACTCATCACCCGAACGCGCGGAGGTCCGCGCCGTACGTGAATCCGGACGCACGAGCGTCGTCATCATCGGAGCGGGGATCAACGGGATCTCCACGTTCCGTGACCTGGCGCTCCAGGGCGTGGATGTACTCCTCGTCGAGCGCGGCGATTTCGCATCCGGAGCATCAGCGGCGTCGAGCCACATGATCCACGGCGGCATCCGCTACCTCGAGAACGGCGAGTTCCGCCTGGTCCGAGAGTCGGTCGAGGAGCGCAACGGGCTCCTCAAGATCGCGCCGCACTACGTGAAGCCGCTGCAGACGACGATTCCGATCTACTCCACGTTCTCCGGCATCCTCTCCGCCCCCCTGCGCTTCCTCACGCACAAGAGCGGCAAGCCGCAGGAGCGCGGCGCGTTCCTCATCAAGGTCGGCCTGACGATCTACGACACGTTCTCCCGCGATGGCGGCACGGTCCCCCGTCACCGTTTCCTCGGGCGAAAGCGCTCACTCGCGGAGCTCCCCTCGCTCGACCCGAACATCAAGTACACCGCGACGTACTACGACGCATCGATGCACGACCCGGAGCGTCTCGCGCTGGACGTGCTGCAGGACGGACGAGCGGCACACCCCGGCGCCGTAGCCCTCAACTACGTCGAGGCGATCGCCCGCGACGGAGAGAAGGTCGTGCTCCGCGACCGCGAGAGCGGCACCGAGTTCACGGTCGCCGCGGACGTCGTGGTGAACGCATCCGGTCCCTGGACCGACCTCACGAACGACGCACTCGGCACGGACACGAAGTTCATGGGTGGAACCAAGGGTTCGCACATCGTGCTGGACCACCCCGAACTCCTCGAGGCCACCCGCGGTCGGGAGATCTTCTTCGAGCACTCCGACGGTCGCATCGTCCTGATCTACCCGCTGAAGGGTCGCGTGCTCGTCGGAACGACGGACATCGATGCCGATCCGCGCGAGGTCCCTGTGTGCACGGACGAGGAGATCGACTACTTCTTCGACCTCATCCACCACGTGTTCCCGACCATCGACGTGACGCGCGAGCAGATCGTCTTCAACTTCTCGGGAATCCGCCCGCTGCCGCGCCACGAGGACACCGCTCCCGGGTTCGTGTCGCGCGACTACCGCATCGAGGTCGATGACAAGGGCGCAGCCCCCCTCGTCAGCCTCGTCGGCGGCAAGTGGACCACGTTCCGCGCGCTCGGCGAGTCGCTCTCGAATGTCGTACTGGGTCTCCTCGGCCGCACCCGCACCGTCTCGACGGTCGGACGCGCGATCGGCGGCGGCCGGGAGTTCCCGCGCACCGAGAAGGCCCGTCGGATCTGGATCCAGGAGAACCTTCCGGGAGCCGGCGATCGGGCGGAGCGCCTGCTGGCGCGCTACGGCACGCGCGCGGCTCAGGTCTGGCAGTACGTGGAGCAGGGCGACGACTCGCCGCTCGCCGGCGGCGACCTCTCGACGAGGGAGCTGGCCTGGATGGTGGAGAACGAGATGATCGCTCGCCTGCAGGACGTCGTGCTGCGCCGCACCAGCATCGCCTTCATCGGGCATGCGGATGCCGATGTGCTCGACGAGGTTGCAGACGCGCTCGCTCCGCTGCTCGACTGGGATCGCTCGCGCCGCGATACTGAAGTCGATCAGACGCGTGAGCTGCTGAACGAAAGGCATGGACTCCACATCTCGTCCCGCGCACGCGGCTGACGAGATATCCGAACACCGCCCTCCACGCGGTGTAACTCCCAACAAGTGCCAGGGCTATGGGGCCCTGGCACTCAAGAAAGGTCAATGAAGACATGACTGAAGTGAATCTCGGTCTCTACTTCCTCTCGGAGTTCGTCGGCACAGCGATGCTGATCCTCCTCGGATGTGGAGTGGTCGCGAACGTCGCGCTCGCGAAGAACAAGGGCTTCGGCGGCGGCTTCCTGATGGTCAACTGGGGATGGGGCCTCGCGGTCTTCGTGGGTGTGCTCGCCTCGGCATACTCGGGCGCGATCCTGAACCCTGCCGTGGGAATCGGTCTCCTCGTCGCCGACAAAATCGACTTCTCACAGTTCGCGGTCGCCACCGGCGCTGAGCTGCTCGGTGCGATCGTCGGTGCGATCCTCACCTGGCTCGCCTACAAGCAGCACTTCGACGAGGAGCCCGACCCGGCCAACAAGCTGGGCGTCTTCTCGACCGGTCCTGCGATCCGCTCGTACGGCTGGAACCTCGTGACCGAGGTCATCGGCACCTTCGTCCTCGTGTTCGCCGTCTTCGCCTTCGCGGACTACGGCGACATCGAGATCGGCGTCCCCGGAGGCCTCGGACCCCTCAGCGCCCTGCCTGTCGCGCTCGTCGTCGTCGCGATCGGTGCCTCCCTCGGTGGACCGACCGGCTACGCGATCAACCCTGCGCGTGACCTCGGCCCCCGCATCGCCCACGCCATCCTGCCGATCAAGGGCAAGGGTTCGAGCGACTGGTCGTACTCGTGGGTGCCGGTCGTCGGTCCCCTCGTCGGTGGTGTCCTCGCCGCCGTGGCCGCGCCCGCCCTCCTCGGCCTCGCTTGACCCCCGCCCCTACTTCAAAGGAGAACACAATGGCCGACTACATCATCGCCATCGATCAGGGAACCACCTCCAGCCGCGCGATCATCTTCGACAAGAAGGGGAACATCGTCGCGACCGGTCAGAAGGAGCACGAGCAGATCCTCCCCAAGGCGGGCTGGGTCGAACACGACCCCGCCGAGATCTGGCGCAACGTGCAGGAGGTCATCGGCCTCGCACTCAGCCGCGCCGACCTCACGCGCCACGACATCGCCGCGGTCGGCATCACGAACCAGCGTGAGACGGCCGTCGTCTGGGACAAGACGACCGGAAAGGCCGTCTACAACGCGATCGTCTGGCAGGACACGCGCACGCAGGAGATCGTCGACCGCCTCGCAGCCGACGGCGGTGTCGAGCGGTTCAAGCCGATCGTCGGCCTCCCCCTCGCCACCTACTTCTCAGGGACGAAGATCGCCTGGATCCTCGAGAACGTCGAGGGTGCCCGCGAGAAGGCCGAGGCGGGCGACCTCGTCTTCGGCACGACCGACAGCTGGGTGCTGTGGAACCTCACGGGCGGGGTCGACGGCGGTGTCCACGTGACGGACGTCACCAACGCCTCCCGCACGATGTTCATGGATCTCGAGACGCTCGAGTGGCGTGACGACATCCTCGAGGCGTTCGGCGTGCCGCGCTCGATGATGCCCGAGATCCGCTCCTCCTCCGAGGTGTACGGCGCGGCAGAGGACTCGTCGCTGCTGCGCGAGACGCCGATCGCCGGCATCCTGGGCGATCAGCAGGCGGCGACTTTCGGTCAGGCGGCCTTCAACACGGGCGAGAGCAAGAACACCTACGGCACCGGCTGCTTCCTGATCTTCAACACGGGCGAGGAGATCGTCCACTCGAAGAACGGACTGCTGACCACGGTCGGGTACAAGCTGGGCGACGGACCGACGCACTATGCGCTCGAGGGCTCGATCGCGGTCACGGGATCTCTGATCCAGTGGCTGCGCGACCAGCTCGGCATCATCGGCTCGGCTCCCGAGGTGGAGAAGCTCGCCGAGCAGGTCGAGGACAACGGCGGCGTGTACATCGTCCCCGCGTTCTCCGGTCTGTTCGCGCCGTACTGGCGCCCGGACGCCCGCGGAGCGATCGTCGGTCTCACCCGCTACGCGAACAAGAACCACATCGCTCGCGCTGCGCTCGAGGCCGTGGCCTTCCAGACCCGAGACGTGCTCGACGCGGTCAACGCCGATGCCGGTGTCGACCTCACCGAGCTGAAGGTCGATGGGGGCATGGTCGCGAACGACGCGCTCATGCAGTTCCAGGCCGACGTGCTCGGCGTGCCGGTGGTGCGCCCCGTGGTCGCCGAGACCACCGCGCTCGGTGCCGCGTACGCCGCCGGTCTGGCCGTCGGATTCTGGAACGGTCTGGACGACCTCTCCGCCAACTGGCAGGAGGACCGTCGCTGGGAGCCGTCGATGGAGGACGCCGAGCGCGACCGCCAGCTGCGGCTGTGGCGCAAGGCCGTCACCAAGTCCATGGACTGGGTCGACGAAGACGTGAAGTGATCTCAGAGTTCTGAGGAAGCGGGCCCGGAGGATTCCTCCGGGCCCGCTTCGCCGTTCGGGCGTGCGGTGGAGTCCGGAAGGATCCTCAGGAAGGCCATGGCCACCGCCCGCGGTGCCTTGGCATCCCAGGCCGCGTGCTCGACCCGTACGGGGCCGCGTGTGATCTCGGCAGTGCTCAGGTGCGAGCGAGCCGCTCCGACCACACCGGGCGCCGAGAGCGTGACCGCGAGCCCGGCGGCGACGAGTCCCAGCAGCAGTTCGACCGAATCCGCTTCGAAGGCGACATCGCGCCGGATGCCGGAGGCGGCGAACGCGGCGTCGCTCTGAGCGCGCCCTGACGTGCCGGCGGGGAAATCCGCGAACACTTCATCGGCGAGGTCTTCGAGCACGAGGGCGGCACGCTCCGCGAGGCGATGGGTCGATGGCAGGACGGCCACGAGCGGCTCGCGTGCGAGCTCGCGGGAGGCGACGCCGTCGGGAACGATCCCCTCACGCAGTCCGAGCAGCGCGACGTCGAGCTCGCCGCGGCGGACTGCGGCGACCAGAGCGTCGCTGTTGCCGACGGTGAGCTCCACGCGGGCCTCCGCGTGCTCTCGTCGGAACAGGGATATCGCGCGCGGGACCGACACCGCCGTGACGGTGGGAATCACGCCGAGACGCAGCGTGCCGACCACACGTCCCGCTGCCTCGGCCGCCGATTCGCGCGCGAGGTCTGCGGCGGCGACGGCTGTCTTGGCGTGGTGCAGGAACGCCTCCCCCGCGTCGGTCGTGCGTACGCTCCGACTCGACCGCACGAACAGTCGTTGTCCGAGTTCGCGCTCCAGCGCGGCGATCTGATGGCTCAGGGCGGACTGGGTCACGAAGCAGTTCTCGGCCGCGCGAGTGAAGCTCGAGGTCGACGCCACTTCGACCACGTACCGCATCTGCTGGAGGTCCATTCATCCATGATCCCTCTTCATGTAAAGCGTGACAAGCATGCGTTGGACTCATGACTGATGAGCCCTCAGGCTGAAATCATGAACCGCCTGACGCTGCTCCTGCTCACATCGCTTGCCCCCCTCTCATGGGGCACGACGTACCTCGTCACGACGGAGCTTCTTCCTGCCGACCACCCGCTGTTGGCCGGACTGCTGCGGTCCCTTCCCGCAGGGCTGCTCGCTCTCGCACTGAGCCGAACGCTCCCGCCGCGCGGTTGGCGGCTCAAGACACTCATGCTCGGCGTCCTCAACATCGGCGCATTCTTCCCCTTGCTCTTCCTCGCCGCGGAACGCCTTCCCGGCGGCGTGGCGGCGGCCGTCGCAGGCGTGCAGCCTCTGATCATCCTGGGTCTGGGTGCGCTCGTCCTCCGGGACACCATCCGTCCGCTGACGGCCGCGGCGGCCGCGGTCGGGGCCGTCGGAGTCGCATTCGTGGTCCTCGGTCCGGCGGCACGGCTCGACGCGATCGGAGTCGCCGCAGCGGTCGGCGGAGTCACGGCGACGGCGCTCGGCATGACACTCACCAAACGCTGGGGACGGCCGGTCGCGGCAGGGCCGATCGCCTATGCGGGGTGGCAGCTCACTGCGGGAGGACTGTTCCTTCTTCCGCTCACCCTCACGGTCGAAGGCCTCCCCCCGACACTGGACGGCGGTGCGGTGCTCGGTTACCTCTGGTTGGGCACGGTCGGCGGGCTCATCGCCTACACGCTCTGGTTCCGTGGCATACACGCGCTCCCCGTGATCGCTCCGGGGCTGCTCGCGCTGCTCTCCCCTGTCGTGGCGACGCTGCTGGGAACCCTGTTCGCAGCAGAGACGTTCACACCGATGCAGGGTCTCGGTCTCGCTCTCGTGCTGAGCGCACTGATCGGCGGACAGCTCGCGGCACTCCGCACGCCCCTCGTCAGGCCCGCGTACACCACGGGGTCTGTGCGCGCGGCGACGCGGCAGTGAGCGTGCTCAGCCCTTGCCGAAGAGCTTCTGGATCTCGGCGAGATCGGCCTCACTCGGGGCCTTCGCCCCACCGAGGCCGAAACCCGAACCGGTGGGTGTCGATGCCGAAGCGAGTCCGGCGTTCTCTGCCGCGCGCTTCGCCGGGTTCCCGGATCGCGACCCGCCGGAGGACTTGCCCTTCTTCCCTCGCTTCGACGACGCTCCCGGCTTGCCCATACCGGGCATGGATCCCATTCCGGGGATGTTCGGGGTGCCGCCGCGGGCGACGGTCTTCATCATCTTGGCGGCCTGATCGAAGCGCTGCACCAGCTGATTGACGTCGGTCACGGTCATTCCCGAACCGCGTGCGATGCGAAGGCGACGCGAACCGTTGAGGATCTTCGGATTGCGCCGCTCGCCCGGAGTCATCGACCGGATGATGGCCTCTGTGCGGTCGATCTCGCGCTCGTCGAAGTCCTCGAGCTGCTGCTTCATCTGCCCCATGCCGGGGAGCATCCCCAGCATCTTCTTCATCGACCCCATCTTCTTCATCTGCTGAAGCTGGTCGAGGAAGTCCTCGAGCGTGAACTGCTCGGTCGCGAGCTTCTCGGCCATCTTGACGGCCTCTTCCTCGTCGAAGGCCTGCTGGGCCTGCTCGATGAGGGTGAGGATGTCGCCGAGGTCGAGGATGCGGCTCGCCATGCGGTCGGGATGGAAGGGCTCGAGGTCTTCGAGACGCTCTCCGGTCGAGGCGAAGATGATGGGACGACCGGTCACGGAGGCGACGGACAGCGCGGCCCCACCACGGGCGTCGCCGTCGAGCTTCGAGAGCACGACACCGGTGAAGTCGACACCCTCCTGGAAGGCACGCGCGGTGTTGACCGCATCCTGACCGATCATGGCGTCGATGACGAAGAGGACCTCGTCGGGGTCGGTCGCCTTGCGGATGTCGGACGCCTGCTTCATGAGCTCGGCGTCCACACCCAGCCGACCTGCGGTGTCGATGATGACGACGTCGTGCTGCTGACGCCGCGCATAGTCGACACCGTCACGGGAGACCTTGACCGGGTCCCCGACGCCGTTGCCCGGCTCGGGCGCGTAGACCGTCGCGCCGGCCTGCTCGGCCACGACCTGGAGCTGGTTCACCGCGTTGGGGCGCTGGAGGTCGGCAGCGACGAGGAGAGGAGTGTGCCCCTCGCCCTCGAGCTGCTTCGCGAGCTTGCCCGCGAAGGTGGTCTTCCCCGAGCCCTGGAGGCCGGCGAGCATGATGACCGTGGGAGCCGTCTTGGCGAACTGCAGTCGACGCTGCTCGCCGCCGAGGATCTGGACGAGCTCCTCGTTGACGATCTGCACGACCTGCTGCGCCGGGTTCAGCGCCTTGTTGACCTCGTCGCCGAGGGCGCGCTCACGCACCTTCGCCGTGAACTCCTTGACAACGGAGAGCGCGACGTCGGCGTCGAGCAGGGCGCGACGGATCTCGCGCACCGTGCCGTCGACGTCGGCCGCAGTGAGCTTTCCCTTCGTGCGCAGATTGCGGAAGGTCTCAGTGAGTCGATCGGAGAGCGTGCCAAAGGTTGCCATGGTGAATCCGAGTTTACGCGAATCCGGCCCGGTTCTCCGCGAGCACGGAGGGCGTCAGTCGTGCGATGCACCCCAGGGCAGCCGATCGACGGCGCTGACGGCGTCGCGGAACCGGTCTCCCACCGACCCACGCCCCGCTCCGCCCTCGGCCCACGCGCGCACAGCGGCGAGCACGGCGGCCGCCCAGGTCGCCGCGACGATGTCCGCGGTCAGAGCCGCGACGCCCGATCGGCGGGCCAGATCCGCCAGCGCCGCCGCCAACCGAGCCTGACGGAGTGCGGCATCCTGCTCCAACTCGTCGTCGAGCCCCATGGCCGAGGAATTGGTCATCGCGAGCGCCAGACTGTCGGGCGCGAAGTCCTCGACGAGCGCGGACAGGATGCGTCTGACCACGACGCCGTCGCGGTCCTCGGGCACGGTCACGAGATCCTCGACCGCTCGGGCGATGCGGTCGTCGAGACCGGACCACAGCACGTCGCTCTTGGAGGAGAAGTAGTTGAAGAAGCTCGAGCGGCTCACTCCGGCGCGCTGCGTGATGTCCGCGACGGAGGTGGCGTCGTACCCGCGCTCGAGGAAGAGCTCGCAGGCCGCCTCCGCGAGCGTTTCGCGGGAGGACGCCTTGGGACGCCCCGCCCGACTCGTGCTGCTCATGCTCACACGCTACCGCGCGTCGCTCCCGCGCGCCCCACGGCGATGCGAGGAGTATTCTTAGACACAATCCATCAATTGAACGAGAGCGACCTCGCATGCTCGACATCATCACCCCCGGACTCGCGCCGTCGTACGTCCCGTACGCACAGGCCTGGGACCTGCAACGTCACATCCACACGGACGTGGTGGACGGCACGCGTCCCGACACGCTCATACTGCTCGAGCACGAAGCCGTCTACACCGCCGGCAAACGCACGGAGCCGCAGGAGAGACCGCAGGACGGCACTCCGGTGATCGACGTCGACCGAGGCGGCAAGATCACCTGGCACGGACCGGGACAGCTCGTGGGCTACCCGATCGTGCGCCTGCCCGAGCCGATGGACGTCGTCGCGCATGTGCGCAGACTCGAGCGGATCCTCATCGATGTCCTCCGTCCGCTGGGGGTCGACGGCTATCAGGTCGACGGCCGCAGCGGCGTTTGGGTCCGCCGCCCCCTCTCCGAAGACAAGGTCGCTGCGATCGGGGTGCGCGTGCAGCGCGGCGTGACCATGCACGGTTTCGCGATCAACTGCGACAACACCCTCGCGGGGTTCCGCGGCATCATCCCCTGCGGAATCACCGACGCCGGCGTGACGACCGTGAGCGAGGTCGTCGGAGCCGACGTCTCCCCCGCCGACATCGTCGACGCGATGTCCGCCGCCTTCCTCGCCGAATACTCGTCCGCCGACCACGCAGGAGTCCCCGCATGACCGCCGCACCCGAAGGACGCAAGCTCCTCCGCCTCGAGATCCGCAACGCCGAGACCCCGATCGAGCGCAAGCCCGAGTGGGTCAAGACCAAGGCGAAGATGGGGCCCGAGTACACCGCTCTCCATTCGCTCGTGAAGAGCGAGGATCTGCACACGGTGTGCCAGGAAGCCGGGTGCCCCAACATCTTCGAGTGCTGGGAGGACAGGGAGGCGACGTTCCTGATCGGCGGATCGCAATGCACGCGGCGCTGCGACTTCTGCCAGATCGACACCGGCAAGCCGGATGCCTACGACACCGACGAGCCCCGGCGCGTCGCCGAGAGCGTGGCTCGGATGAATCTGCGGTACGCCACGGTGACGAGCGTCGCACGCGACGACCTCCCCGACACGGGGGCATGGCTGAACGCCGAGACCGTGCGGAAGATCCACGAGCTCAATCCGAACACGGGCGTGGAGCTGCTCGCGAACGAGCACAACGCCGATCCCGCGTTCCTGGGCCAGATCTTCGATGCACGCCCTGAGGTGTTCGCGCACAACGTCGAGACGGTGCCTCGCATCTTCAAGCGCATCCGGCCCGCCTTCCGCTACGAGCGCTCACTCGACGTGATCACGCAGGGCCGGAACGCCGGTCTGATCACCAAGTCCAACCTGATCCTGGGAATGGGCGAGGAGCCGGAGGAGGTCGTGCAGGCACTGAACGACCTCCATGACGCCGGGTGCGACATCATCACGATCACCCAGTACCTGCGTCCTTCTCCGCGCCACCTTCCGGTGTCGCGGTGGGTGAAGCCTGCGGAGTTCGTGGAGTTCAAAGCGGAAGCCGAGCGCATCGGGTTCCTCGGTGTGCTCGCCGGCCCCCTGGTGCGCTCGTCGTACCGCGCCGGTCGCCTGTGGGCCCAGTCCATGGTGTCCAAGGGACGGACCATCCCGCCGCACCTCGCGCACATCGCGGAGAGTGCGGATCTCGGGTTCGCTCAGGCGGTGTGAGCGCCCGGCAGGAGAGAGCGAACCCGCGTCAGTCGGCACTCATGACCGACTGCACAGTGCCGTCGGATCCGAGGTTCACGAGCAGCACGTCGTCTGTCGTACCTTCGTCGAGCGCATACTCCAGCACGGCGAAGGGCTCCGAGCCGCCGTGCTCGTCCGCCAGGATCGTCATGCTCATGAGCCTGAGCGAGCGGATGATGTCGACTGCGGCGTCTCCGCTGACGTCGACCAGGACGTCAGCGAGCTCATCGCCGTAGACCTCCTGCTGCTGCAGGATGTATTCGGTCACCTCGCTCGTGCGGTCGTCGACTTCCGAGAGCATCCCCCGTCTGGCCGTCCCGTCCACGTTCTCCAGACCGGCGATCAGCGAGGCGGCGATGTCGAGCGCGTCCGTGGACACGTCGTCCTGGTCCGGGGCGGTGAGATCCACGGTGACACTCTGGTCACCGAGCTCGACGGTCTCAGACCAGAAGATCGAGCCGTCGGGCCCCGAGGACAGGAGTCCGAAGTAGTCGTGTTCGATCGCCATAACGCTATGAAACCAGCCTCGTGCTCGTGACGGTAGTCCTGTGTCAGCCGACCATCGACCGGACGAAGACATGGGGGGTGAATCCGGTGAGATCGTCGATGCCCTCGCCCTGCCCCAGGAGCTTCACGGGGATTCCGGTGCGTTCTTGGACCGCGAGCACGAATCCGCCCTTGGCCGATCCGTCCAGCTTCGTGAGCACGAGACCGGTGACTCCGGCGTGCTGCAGGAACGCCTCCGCCTGCATCACGCCGTTCTGACCGGTCGTGGCGTCGAGCACGAGCAGCACCTCGCTGATCGGAGCCTGCTTCTCGATGACTCGGCGGATCTTGGAGAGCTCGTCCATGAGCCCGCCTTTCGTGTGCAGGCGTCCCGCGGTGTCGATGATCGCGATCTCGATCCCCTCGCGCTGCGCGTATTCGACGGTCTGATACGCCACGGACGCCGGATCCTGGCCCTCCTGCTGGGGGCGGACGATCGCCGCTCCCCCACGCTGCGCCCACGTGGCGAGCTGGTCGACTGCCGCCGCGCGGAACGTGTCGGCAGCTCCGACGACCACGCTGCGCTGGTATCCGCGGAGGAACTTGGTGAACTTGCCGATCGTCGTGGTCTTGCCCACGCCGTTGACGCCGACGACCAGCACCACCGCCGGACGCTCGGTGAGCTTGAGAGTGGTGTCGAACCTGGCGAAATGCTCCTCGAGCGTCTCGCGGAGCATCCGCTGCAGGTCCTGAGGATCTGTCGTGCGATAGCGCTCGACCTTGTCCCTCAGCTCGTCGACGACTCGCTCGCTGATCTCGGGGCCGAAGTCTGCCGTGATGAGCGCGGTCTCGAGGTCCTCCCACGTCGTCTCGTCGATCGTGGGCTTGACGAACATCCCGCGCAGCGCACGGGTGAGGGACCAGGACTTCTCCGCCATGCCTCCAGCCTACGGGTCGCTTCCTGAGATCCCTTGCGGACACGGGTGCAGCGGGCGTCAGCTGGCGGCAGCTTCTCTGGTTCCGACCCGCTGTCCCACGACCGCGGAGACACCGTCCTGGCGCATCGACACGCCGTACAGCGCGTCTGCGATCTCCATCGTGCGCTTCTGATGCGTGATGACCAAGAGCTGCGAGCTCTCGCGGAGCTGCTCGAAGACCGTGAGCAGACGCCCGAGATTGGCGTCGTCGAGTGCCGCCTCGACCTCGTCGAGGATGTAGAAGGGGCTGGGACGAGCCTTGAAGATCGCGACGAGAAGCGCGACGGCGGCGAGCGAACGCTCTCCTCCGGACAGGAGCGACAGCCGTTCGATCTTCTTGCCGACCGGACGCACCGAGACCTCGATGCCGGTCGTGAGCATGTTCTCCGGATCGGTGAGCGAGATGCTCCCCGACCCGCCGGGGAACAGCACCGGGAACACCTCGCCGAAGGCGACCCGCGTGTCTTCGAAGGCGCTGGCGAAGATGGTCTGCATCCGCTCGTCGAGATCCGCGATGATCGTCAGCAGATCCTGGCGCGTCTGAGTGAGGTCGGCCAGCTGCTCCGTGAGGAAGGCGTGACGCTGCTCGAGCGCGGCGAACTCCTCTAGCGCCAGCGGATTCACCCTGCCCAGCTGAGCGAGCTTGCGCTCCGCCTCGGCGAGGCGCCGCTGCTGGATCCGCCTGTCGAACGGGATGGCGGTGTCGTCAGGCTGCTCGTCGTCGTGCCCGGTTCCCGGATCGCGCGGAACCAGCTGATCGGGACCATATTCCGCAACGAGAATATCTTCGTCGAGCGCCAACTCGGATCCCACTCGCTCGAGCAGACTGTGCAGGTGGAGCTTCTTCTCGTGGATCTGAAGCTCGAGTCCATGCACGCTCTCCGTGAGCCCGGCGAGCCTGTCACGCAGCGAGGCCTCCTGCGCGCGCAGTGCAGTGAGCTCCTGATTCTGGGCCGAGCGGGCGGCTTCGGCTTCCGCCAGCGCCACTCTCGCCTCGGTGACGGAGCGGTCGATCGAGTCGAGGACGCGCGGAAGCTCGTCCGCGACGGCTCGGGCCGCCTCGCGCTGAGCGCGCCGCACGACGGCGCGCCGCGCAGCCTGTGCCGCCGCGTCACGTTCGTGCTCTCGCTGGCGCTCCAGACTCACGACCCGCGCCTGTGCCGCACGCACCCTCTCGCGCAGGGTCTCGATCTCGAGTCGCGCGCGGATCTCGTCCTCTCGGGCCGCTTCGAGTGCGTCCAGAAGGCCGTCTCGTGCGGAAGCGTCGAGCACGGGCCTCGGCGACGACACCGCGACCTGGAGCTCCTCCTGGGCTCTCGCCGCATTCTCCTCGGCATCCACGACCGCCGCCTGAGCCTGCGCGAGACCGGATTCGAGCCGCTCGCACTCGGCGACCGCCGATTCGTGCGTGACGGTGATGCGGTTCACGCGCTCGGCGCGGCTCGCGAGCGCGGCGTCGTGCTCTCGGAGCGCCCGGAGCGCGTCCTTCGCGTGTCGACGAGTCGTCTCCACGAGCTCGTTCGCCTCATCGCGCGCCTCCCGCAGGGAGTCCACGATCACCTGCACCTCGGCGAGCCGCTCATCCGCCGCATCCCGCTCGGCGGCGAGCTCGATCCGTGAGCGGTCCCCGCCCGAACCTGTGCGCAGCGTCTGGGCGGTGACCACATCTCCGGATGTGGTCACGACTGTCGTCGTGACGTCGCCGGCCGTGTCGAGGGTCGTGCGCGCTGCTCGCGCCGCATCGAGACTGTCCGCGATCACGACATGCGACAGGATGCCGAGGACTCCGTCCGGCGCGGTGACCGTGTCGACGGCCGCGGTGACGCCGTCGATCTTCGATGCGTCCACCGTCCCGCGCGCTCCGTCGGCGATGACGAAGTCCACCACTCCGCGACCGCTTTCGGCGGACTCCGCGGCAAGAGCGAAGGCGTCGGAGAAGCGCTCGACGAGCACACCCTCCGCCAGTGGCCCGAGCACCGCGGCGATCGCTGCCTCGAAGCCCGCCCGCACCTGCACCGCATCGCCGACCAGGCCGCGGATGCCGTCGCCTCCGGTCTCCACGATCTCCGCCGCGCCTCCGGAGATCGCGAGGGCACTGCCCAGAGCAGCAGACTTCGCCAGGAGCGAGTCCACCTCCCGTTCGGCGGCGTGCAGGCGATCTCGGAGCGTGTCGCGCTCGGATTCGGCCGCCGTCGCCGCGCGCTGCGCGGCCTCGTACGCGGCGGAGTACTCGGCTGCTGTACCCTCGGGCGCCTCCCCGTCCTCCATGGCTTCCAGTGCGTCCGCCGCATCACGGCGTCGACTGTTCGCGGCCTCGAGCGCGTTCTCCTGTCGCAGCACGGCGCCTCGCACGGCGGCGAGGGCGGACGCCGCCGCATCGGCAGCGCCGCGCAGCGTCGTGAGGTGCATGTCGTACTCCGACACCAGCGCACTCTGCTCGGCGATGTCGACGTCAAGTGTGTCGAGCTCGGCGCGTGCGTGCACGACGGCGCGGCTCGCGATCGCCGCAGCGTCCTGTGCATCACCGAGTCCTGCGGAGACCTCCGTGATCTCGTCCTTCGCTGCGTCGATCGCGCTCTGAGTCACGGTCACCGCGGTGACCGCGGCATCGTCGTCCTCCGAACCGAGGAGGGCGAGACGCTGGTTCGCCAGCGTGTACAGTCCCCGCATCCGCTCCTGCACCTGCTCGAGTCCGAAGGCGACTCCACGGGCCTGGTCCACCGCGATCGAGTTCTGATCGCGCTCCAACCGTGCGATGTCGGCCCGCACGGCCTCGGCCTGATCGCTGAGCACGAGCCGTTCGGTGTGCCGTTCCTGCTCGGTGCGAGTGTGATCGGCCAGAGCTGTTCGCAGAGCCACCACGTCATCGGCGAAGATGCGAGCCTTCGCATCGCGCACGACGGCGGCGATGGTCTGCGCCTCCCGTGCGATCTCGGCCTGCCGGCCCAGAGGCTTCAACTGGCGACGGATCTCTCCGGCGAGATCGCTCAGCCGGGTGAGGTTGGTCTCCATCGCGTCGAGCTTGCGAAGGGTCTTCTCCTTCCGTCGACGGTGCTTGAGGATCCCTGCCGCCTCTTCGATGAAGCCGCGACGATCCTCGGGAGAGGCCTGCAGCACGGTGTCCAGACGCCCCTGGCCCACGATCACGTGCATCTCCCGGCCCAGCCCCGAGTCGCTCAGCAGCTCCTGCACATCCAGCAGGCGGCAGTTCTCGCCGTTGATCGCATACTCGCTGGAGCCGCTGCGGAAGAGAGTCCGGCTGATCGTGACCTCGGCGTAATCGATGGGCAGCGCACCGTCGCTGTTGTCGATCGTCAACTGCACCTCAGCCCGGCCGAGAGGCCCCCGCGTCGAGGTGCCCGCGAAGATCACGTCTTCCATCTTGCCGCCGCGCAGGGTCTTCGCTCCCTGTTCGCCCATCACCCAGGCGAGCGCGTCGACCACGTTGGACTTGCCCGATCCGTTCGGACCGACGATGCACGTCACACCCGGTTCGAAGACGAAGCTGGTCGGCTGCGCGAAGGACTTGAACCCCTTGAGGGTCAGGCTCTTCAGATGCATGCGCGCGCCGCGCTTCCGGGGTGAATCACGCCCATACGCTACCGGAACGACGTCTCAGAATCGGGATACCGCGCAGGTTCGCAGCGAACCGGCACGCGGCGCGACACGCCGATGCGCGCGGGCGATGCTTGACGGACACGCCCGGGATTCGCTACCGTAACCTCCGGATCGCCGCACGAAAGGAGGTTACCGATGATCACTCAGCTCACTGCTCAGGCCACTGGCCTCGCCGCGCCATTCGCGCCGCGCCTCGCGCACTCGGTAACCACCGGCGTCCGTCGAAGCGCTCTCTCGTAGGAACGCGCCCGAGAACTCTGCTCACGACCGGCCACCGGTCTGCGACCTCTGACGGGTTCTCTCGCCGGGAATTCCTCGCGCTCCCCCTCTGATCCTCTCTGGATCACGCCTGTCCGTCGACCCCGGCGGCCGCCGTCCGGCGCCCCGGGACTCCGCCACCGGCGACGCTTCCGCGTCCGCCCTCGCGGCACCGTACGACAGCGCTCCCCGCCTCACCACCATTCATCTCGAAGGACACATCGTGAACACCACGCTGCACCACAGCACCACCCACCCTCCGGATACCGAGGACCGGCAGGTCCTCCACATCCCCGCCCCCGACGAGCTGCGGCGCCTCGCGCTGACAGATCGCATCTCGCTCAGAATCGGCCTCTGGCTGCTTCAGAGAGCACGACGTCCGCGTCGTACCTACAGGGCCGACACCCTCGAAGCGGATGCCCTGCACCTCTACGGGCGGAACCGCTCGCCGCTCGAGGCGCGAGACCTGCTCACCTACGACGTGCAGCGTCAGCTGCGCTGATACGGAGATCGCCATGAGCATTCCGCTCACTGCAGATGCGTCGCTGCATCCGCTCGTGCTGCCGGCACGGGCGGATGCGGCCGACGCCGGCGAGTTCCGCGAACTCGCCCACGTCCGCAACACCGTCTATCGGGAGATCACGGGGCGCACGGAGCAGGATCTGAGCCCTGAGGCGCTGCTCCCCGTGCTGCGCTCACGCGCGGAGCGCACCACGGCGGTCTGGGCTGTGCGGGTCGCCGGCGAGATCGTCGGTCGCACGGTCATCGACATCCCCCACGAGGAGGGGTCGCGCGTGGCGATCGCCTCGATCGAGATACACCCGCGTGTGTGGGGGCGAGGCATCGGGACCGCGATCCTTCCGCACGTCGAATCGTTCGCCCGGCTGCACGGCCGTTCGGTCATCCAGAACTGGATCGAGCAGCCGGCGAGCGACGGACCGAGGCTGCAGGCGAGAACGGGGTTCGGAAGCGTGCCCGATGATCACGTCGCACGATTCCTCGTCCGACACGGGTTCGGCCTCGAGCAGGTCTACCGCGTCAGTCGCCTGCAGGTCTCCCCCGCAACCCTCGAGCGCGTCACAGCGCTGCGCGCCGCGGCCCTCGAACACTCGAGGCACTACCGGGTGCTCAGCTGGACGCTGCCGACACCGTCGGAGCATCTCGATGGCTACGCGTGGGCGAAGTCGCGAATATCGACGGATGCGCCGTCCGCGGATCTCGACAGCGACGAGGAGGCGTGGGATGCACAGCGAGTCATCGCCTCGGAGGAGCGGATCCAGGAGATGGGGCAGACGATGCAGGTCACGGCTGCCCAGCACATCGCCACCGGCGAGCTCGCGGCCTTCACCGAACTCGGCATCGGAGCGGACCCGGCCGGAATCACACATCAGCACGACACGCTGGTGCTCGAGGAGCACCGAGGGCACCGGTTGGGGCAGCTCGTGAAATGCGAGGCGCTTCTGTCCTGGACCGAGGCGATGCCCGCATCGCATGAGGTCATCACCTACAACGCGGAGGAGAACAGGCCGATGCTGTCGATCAACGAGGCCATGGGCTTCACCGCCATCGCCCATGAGGGCGCCTGGAAGAAGGTTCTGTCATGACGACGTTCGCACCGACGATCACTCCCCTCTCCGTCCCGGCCTCGCTCGACGACGACGACGCCTCGGACTTCCGCGCGTACGGCGAGCTGAACCGGCTCATCTGCGACGAGGCCGTCGGGTTGCCCGACATCGCGCCGAGCACGGCACAGCTCCTGGCCTCGTGGCAGGACCCGACGGACACGCTGTCCCTCGGGTTCGTGGCGCGGGATGGCGAGGAGATCGTGGGCATGGTTACCATCGCCTACCCGCAGGAGGAGGACGCCCACGCGGCGGAGATCGACCTGATGGTGCCGACACGGCACTGGGGCCGCGGCGTCGAGGAGTCCCTGCTCGCCCTCGCCGAGTCGGAGACGCGCGCGTACGGTCGCTCGCTCATGCAGACCTGGACGCTGCATCGCCCGATCGAGACCGAGCACATGATCACCCCGAGGACGGGGTGGGGCCGCGTTCCCGTGACGCCGCTGTCAGAAGCGCTCGTCGATCACGGTTACGAGTTCGAGCAGGTGGAGCGCAACAGCGAGTTCGATCTACGCGCGGATCCGGCGCCGGTTCGTGCGCTGCTGCAGGAGGCGAGGACCGCAGCCGGTCCCGACTATCGAGTCATGCAGTGGATGGCACCGATTCCGGCGAACCGTCGTGACGGCTATGCCGCGATCCTGGCCCGGCTGTCGACCGACGCGCCGAGTGGCGAGATGGATTTCGTGGCGGAGGTCTGGGACGCCGATCGAGTCGTGCGACGCGAACACCGCCTCACGAGCGCCGGACAAGCGCTCTCGATCGTCGTGGTGGAGCACATTCCGAGCGGCGCCATCGTCGCATACAACGAGCTGCTCATCGCCGCCGACCGTACGAGCATCACTCACCAGCTCGGCACGCTCGTCGCGCGTGAGCACCGTGGGCACCGTCTCGGAGCTCTCGTCAAGTGCACGAACCTTCTGCACTGGCGAGAACTGATGCCCCAGTCCCCCGCTGTCTCGACGTTCAACGCGGAGGAGAATCGGCCGATGCTGAGCATCAACGAAGCCGTGGGCTTCGTGCCGGTGTCATACGCCGGTGCATGGCAGAAGCGCCTCTGAGAGATCATCCGATCGGTGTAGCGAGCCGATGCCGGATCATACGTCCGAGCGATGCGCAGGTCGGTGCGCCGCAGCGAGGCTGGGAGCATGAACGCACCCGTGCTCGAAGCCCGATCCGTCACCAAGTCCTATGGAACCACCCGCGCACTCGCCGCGGTCGGCCTGACCGTCGAGCGCGGCGAGTCCGTGGCGATCATGGGCGCCTCCGGATCGGGGAAGACCACGCTGCTGCACGTGCTGGCCGGCATCGTCCGCCCGGATTCAGGCAGCGTGAGCTTCCAGCCCTCCTCGGGAGAGCCCGTCGACGTCACGGGGCTCGCGGAGGGTCCACGATCCCGACTCCGTCGCGAACGGTTCGGATTCGTCTTCCAGCAGGGGCTCCTCATCCCCGAGCTGACCGCGGTGGAGAACGTCGCGCTCGCCGCGATGATCAACGGTGTGGCTCGCGCAGACGCCGTCGCTCGCGCAGCATCGTGGATGGCCGCGCTCGCGCTCTCGGGTCTCGAGGAGCGTCGGATAGGCGAGTTGTCCGGCGGCCAGGCTCAGCGGGTCGCGATCGCGCGCGCGCAGGTCACGGGTGCAGAACTCGTCTTCGCGGATGAGCCGACGGGGGCTCTCGACTCCCGCACCTCGCGCGAGGTGATGGACGCCCTGCTCTGGTCGACGACCGGCCAGGGACGCACTCTGCTCGTCGTCACCCATGACCCCGACGTGGCGTCGCGCTGCTCTCGAATCGTGGCCGTCCGTGACGGTCGGATCGACATGACAGAGATCAGCGCATGAACCCGCAGACCCTCGCGCTCCTTCTTCGCCCGGTGAAGGGTCGGAATGAGGTGCTGGCGCTGCCCGCCGCCGCCTTCGCGATCGTCACCGCTCTCGTGCTGACCGTGGTCGGAGGGGCCCAGGCGTTCTGGTCCTGGTCGGACCCCGAAGCCCCCGTGTATCAGGCATTGGCCGCCATCGCTCTCGTGCTGCTGGTCGTTCCTCTGGTGAATCTGGGCGGGGCCGCGGCGCGCCTCTCCGCGCGCCGGCGGGATGAGGTCCTCTCCACCCTGCGCCTTCTGGGTGTCACCCCTGCCGGCGTCGGCATCGCCACGGTCGCCGAGTCCGTGCTGGTCGCGGCCGCCGGCGCGATCGTCGGCGTGGTCGTCCATCTCATGGTCTCCCCTCTGATCGGGATGATCCCTTTCCGTGGCGCGCCGCTGGGTCTCGACTCCGTGTTGCTCTCGCCGTCGAGCGGCGCCGGCGTCGTGATGGTGATCCTCCTGATCTCCGCTCTCAGCGCAGCGCTCGGCCTCCGCACCGTGATCATCTCTCCGCTCGGCGTGCGCCTCCGCACCGCAACCCCACCCGTGCGATGGATACGCGCGCTGGTCGGGATCGTCGCGCTCGCGTGCCTCTTCGCGGTCGTCGCGATCTTCCCCTCGGTCGCCAGCGCCACGCTCACCGTCATCGTCCTCGCCTCCTCGTTCGGGATCGCCCTCGCGGTGCTCAACGTGGTGGGGCCCTGGGTCCTCAAGTTCCAGGCATCACGTCGCCTGCGCCGCGCCGACGGACCCGCCCGACTCCTCGCCGCTCGATCCGTGCTCGACTCGCCGAAGGCCGCGTGGCGCCAGGTCAGCGGCGTCGCGATGACGAGCTTCATCGCGGTCTTCGCGGGGACCGGTGTGTCTCTGCTCACCGTGATGTCCGAGGGCGGCGGGAACGACGCCGATCAGCTCCTGGCCACCGACATCCGCACCGGGCTCATCATCACGCTCATCGCATCCTTCCTGATGGTCGCCGCGTCGGTCGGGGTGAATCAGGCGGCCGCAGTGCTCGACAGGAGCGACCTGCACACCAGTCTCCACCGCCTGGGAACACCGTTCGAGACCGTGGACAGGGCGCGTCGCGACGCGATCATGTCGCCTCTGCTGACAGTCGTCATCGGATCGGCGGTCTGCGCAGGGATCCTGGTGTTCCCGCTCCTCGGCCTCGCGACGATCGTGGCCCCTGCATCGCTTCTCACGATCGGCCTCGTGCTGGCGAGCGGCATCGCCGTGGTCTGGGCGGGCGCACGGACCACGAGCCCCCTGCTCGCCCGCTCGTTCCGAGACGCGGGAGCTCGAGTCAGCGGCGCCTCTGGCATTGCGGGCAGTAATGACTCGAGCGATTCATGAACGCCTCGCGACGGATCAGAGTGCCACAGCGTGGGCACGGCTGACCCCCTCGCCCGTAGGCGTTGAGAGAGTGCGCGAAGTAGCCGGCCTGCCCGTTCACATTCACGTACTGCGCGTCGAAGCTCGTGCCGCCCTCGGCCAGGGCTTTCGCGAGGACCGATCTGATCTCGGCGAGGAGTCTCATGACCGCACGCGGCGACAGCGCACTCGCGGGCGTCTCGGGGTGGATCCGCGCGGCCCAGAGTGACTCGTCGGCATAGATGTTGCCCACGCCGCTGATGACCTGCTGGTCGAGCAGCACCCGCTTGACGGCGCTGCCGCGTCGGCGCAGCGCCTGTGCGAACGCGGCGTCGTCGAAGAACGGATCCATCGGGTCCCGCGCGATATGAACGACCTGCGTCGGGATCCACGACGGCCCGTCCGCCACGAGGCGGTCGACGGCGAGCGAACCGAACGTCCTCTGGTCTGCGAAGACGACGGCGAGCTCGCCGTGCTGGGGATGCTCGATGTGGAGACGGATCCGCTCGTGGCGCTCCGCCTCGGCATCCGGTCGACGCAGCAGCATCTGACCGCTCATCCCGAGGTGGGCGATGAGAGCGGAGTCCCCGTCGTCGAGGGGCAGCCAGAGGAACTTGCCACGCCTCATCGCATCGACGAACACGCGGCCTTCGAGGCGGGCGACGAAATCCGCGACTCCCGCGGCGTGCCGAGTCAGGGCGCGGTCGTCGAACACGCTGACGGCCGTGATGACCGAACCGCTCGTCGCCGGGGCGAGTCCGGCCCGAACGACCTCCACCTCGGGGAGCTCAGGCACGTTCGTCGAGGTGGCGCCACGCGCTGAGCGCGGCGGCCATCTCCGCGGTCTTCTTGCTGCTGCCCTTGCCCGTCATGGCGAGGTCGCCGACGACCACAGTCGCCGTGAACCGGCGGTCATGGTCCGGGCCGCTCGCCTCGATCGAGTACTGCGGCGGGGTGGAGCCCATCCTGGCAGCCAGCTCCTGCAGACTCGTCTTCGGGTCCATCGCGGCCCCGTAGCGCTCGGGGTCTGCGAGCAACGGCTCCGTCAGACGGAGCACCAGTTCGGTCGCGGCCTCGGGGCCCGCCGAGAGGTAGGTGGCTCCGATCACCGCCTCCATCGTGTCGGCGAGGATCGAGTCCTTGTCGCGACCGCCGGTCTGCTCCTCGCCTCGACCGAGACGGAGGTGCCGCCCGAGACCGATGCCTCGAGCGACCTCTGCCAGTGCGACAGTGGAGACCACGCTCGCACGACGCTTCGCCAGCGACCCCTCATCGAGCTCGGGGAGAGTCGTGAACAGCATGACGGTGACCGCCTGCCCGAGCACGGAGTCTCCGAGGAACTCGAGTCGCTCGTTGTGCGGGATTCCCCCGTGCTCGTAGGCGTAGGAGCGATGCGTGAGTGCCAACTCGAGAAGCTCCGCGTCGATCTCGACGCGGAGCTTATCTTCCAGAGGTCTCGACGATCCGCCGACCTCGGTCACACCCGTGTTGTCGCGACTCAGACGTCGGCGACCATGCGGCCCGTGTACTCGAGGAACAGCTCGGTGCCCTGCGAGTCCGTGACGACCTTGGCCTGGTGCGGACGGCTGTAGACGACCTTGCCGTTCTCGATGGTCTTGACGAGCGCGGGGGCTTCGGCCTTCCACTGCGCGCGGCGCGAGCGGGTGTTCGAACGGGAGACCTTGCGCTTCGGGGGGTTACCAGCCATGACTAGCTCTCTTCTTTCTCGGCGGCGCGGCTCTCTGCCTTGCCGTCTTGGTCTGTGATCTGCTGGAGCGCACTCCACCGAGGATCGATGGGAGCGGCCTGCTCCGTTCCGGTGCTCTCGGTCAGCCGTTCGCCTGTAACCGGGTCGAGCCCGAGGCAATCCGGCTGACACACCGGCTGAAATGGAAGCGCCAATACGGCCGCATCCCTGACAAGAGTTTCAAGATCCACGTGGTCGTCTTGAACCTCGAAGTCAGTTTCTTCCTCACCAGGATACGCGAAAAGCTCCTGGAACTCGACTTCGACGGGCCGAGCGATGTCTATGAGGCATCTTCCGCATACACCGGAGTACACGGCGTCGACGTTTCCCGACACGAGAATGCCCTCGTGCACGGACTCGAGCCGCACATCGAGGTCGAGCTCGGAACCGGCCTCATACGAGACGATCCCCTCGCCCCACGCCTCGGGCAGCGTCACCGTGAAGTCGTGTTCGCGCATCTCTCCCGGTTTGCGGACGATGTCGCGGACAGGGAGGACGAAGGGGCCATTGAGTCGGGAACGCACCTGGCAATGGTATCGGCTCTCCCACCTCCGGGGCTGGTTCCCCGCTGAGCGCCGCCGTCGGGCGGGCGCTCAGATGCCGCGAGATCCCGTGTCGAGGAACGCTGCCACCGCGCGCGGCACGAACGGCGCGATATCGCCGCCCAGACCCGCGACCTGGCGCACCAGGGAGCTCGACACGAGCGCATGCGCAGGGTCGGGCAAGAGGAAGACCGTCTCGATGTCCGCGAGGTGACGGTTCACGATGGCCATCGGCGATTCGTACGCGACATCGATCTGCGACCGGATGCCCTTGACCAGGACTCCCGCGCCGACGTCGCGCGCGTAATCGACCAGTAGCCCCACGCTCCACGACCCGACCACGACGTTGCCGTCCATGCCCTCTTCGGCGATCGACTGTTCGAGCAGCGACATGCGCTGCGAGATCGGCAGCATCGCCTCTTTGCCGGGATTGTGCACGACCAGCACGTGAAGCTCGTCGTACAGCCTGGCCGCGCGACGGATCACATCGAGGTGACCCAGGGTCGGCGGATCGAACGAACCCGGGACGACGGCGATCCGACTGCTCATGCGAACAGCCTAAAGCACACGCGCGGCAGCTCAGTTCTTGGCCAGCGCGGCGCGGTCCTCGTCACTGACCCGTCGCGCGATCGCAGACCTCAGGCCCTCGTTGGCCTCGAGATCAGGGTCCTCGTCCAGAATGTGCTCCGCGAGCTCACGTGCGCGGACGATCAGCCTCGAGTCCTTGACCACCCGGAGCAGCTTGAGCGACGATCGCACTCCCGCCTGCGCGGCACCGAGCACATCGCCCTCTCCGCGCAGCTCGAGGTCGACCTCCGCGAGTGCGAATCCGTCGAGAGTGGAGGCGACCGCGTCGACTCGCTCGCGAGCGATCGAGCCCTCTTCCGCCTCGGTCACCAGCAGACAGAGCCCCGGCACGCCACCTCGACCGACCCGCCCGCGCAGCTGGTGCAGCTGCGACACACCGAACCTGTCGGCGTCGAGGACGATCATGGTCGACGCGTTCGGAACGTCGACGCCGACCTCGATCACCGTCGTGGCCAGCAGCAGATCGATCTCGCCGCGCGCGAACGCCTGCATGACCGCGTCCTTCTCCTCCGAGGGCATCTTCCCGTGCAGGACCGCGCGTCGCAGCCCGCCCAGAGTCGGATGCGTCGCGAGAGCCTCGTCGAGCTGCACGACCCCCCATCGCGGACCCGACGCTCCGTCCGTCGAGCCCGCGTCCGACGGCGGCACCGGCTGCTCGCCCGCCTCCGCGGTCTTCTTGGTCGTGTCGATCGCCGCGCAGACCGAGAAGACCTGTCGCCCCTGAGCGATCTCCTCTGCCGCGCGCTCCCAGACTCGGTTGAACCAGCCCGGATGCTCGGCGAGCGGCGCGACGAACGTCTCTATCCCCGCTCGCCCCTTCGGCATGGTGCGGATCACGGAGGTGTCGAGATCGCCGAACACCGTCATCGCCACGGTTCGCGGGATCGGTGTCGCGGTCAGCACCAGCGCGTGCGGACTCGAGCCCTTGGCGCGCAGCGCCTCGCGCTGCTCCACGCCGAAACGGTGCTGTTCATCGACGACCACGAGGCCCAGATCGGCGAACGTGGTCTTCTCCCCCAGGAGCGCATGCGTGCCCACCACGATGAGCGCCTGCCCCGAAGCCACGCGGAGCGCGGCCTTCCGACGGTCGGCCGCGGGCATCTGTCCCGTCAGGAGGGTCGGCATCACCAGAGGCGCGAGCTGGGGTCCGAGCATCTTCGTGATCGAGCGGAGGTGCTGACCCGCGAGGACCTCCGTCGGGGCGATCAACGCGGACTGCCCGCCCGACTCCGCCACCTGCAGCATCGCACGCAGCGCCACCAGGGTCTTGCCGGAGCCGACCTCACCCTGGACCAGGCGATTCATCGGCCATGACCCGATCAGGTCGGTCGCGACCTGCTCTCCGACCGTCTGCTGATCGGGGGTCAGCGTGTACGGCAGCGTGGCGTCGAATCGCTCGAGGAGTCCGCCGGGCTTCGCGGGGCGGACCGTCGCCGTGAGCGACCGCACAGCGGCACGCTGCTGGAGCAGCGCCGTCTGCAGGGTCAGCGCCTCGTGCATGCGGAGAGTCCGCACCGCGGGGTCGATGTCGTTGCGCGTCTTCGGGCGATGTATCTGCTCGAGAGCCTCCCGCGCCGTGAGGAGTTCTTCCCGTGCACGCACCTCGGCCGCGAGCGGCTCCGGCACGTCCTCGACGGCGTCCAGCACGCGCGCGACGAACTTCGCGATCTGCCAGGTCTGCAGACTCGCGGTCGCGGGATAGATCGGGATCAGCACCGCGGCCCGGGCATCCGCCCGTCGCCGGGCTGCATCCTCGTCGTCGAACAACTCGTACTCGGGATGCGCGAACTGCGTGACGCCGTTGAACTCGCCCACCTTGCCGGAGAAGACCCCCCGCCGCCCGACTGCGAGGTCCTCGGAGCGCCACTTCGCGGCCCCCAGGTTCTTCGCGAAGAACGTCAGCGACATCTTCCCGATGCCGTCGCCGATCACCACGTCGACCATCGCTCCGCGTCTGTTCCTCATCGCGCGCGCGCTGGATGACAGGACCTCGGCGACGATCGTGACCGTCTCGCCGAGCGGCAGCTCGCGAATCGGGGTGAGTTCGCCGGGATCGGCGTAGCGCCGCGGATAGTGCGAGAGCAGATCGCCGACCGATTTCATCCCGAACGCCCGATCGAGGGTCTTCGCCGGGGTCGCTCCGAGCGCCTCCTCCAGGGACGATTCGAGCGTGAGCGCCATGCTCCGAGTCTAGAAGGCGGCGCCGACAACCGAGGTGCCGTCACTGTCGTATCGTGAACGGGTGACGAGGATCATCGCCGGCACGGCACGAGGAGCCCGCTTGGGCGTCCCCCCTGCGGGAACCAGACCCACGAGCGACAGGGTCAGGGAGTCGCTCTTCGGCGCCCTCGATTCCGTCGACGCCTTCGACGGCGCGCGGGTGCTCGACCTCTACGCAGGATCCGGGGCGCTGGGTCTCGAATCGCTGAGCCGCGGCGCGGCCTCGGCCGACCTCGTCGAGCAGGGGCGGGCCGCCGCCGGCGTGGCGCGCCGCAATGCGGAGATCGTCGCGAAGGCGGGTGGGCTGCCCACCGCGCGGGTGCATGAGAGCCCCGTGCGGGTGTTCCTCCAGCGCGCCGCGGGCACCTACGACCTGGTGTTCTCCGACCCGCCGTACGACCTCTCGGACGAGGCCATGACCGCCGACCTCATGGCGCTCGCGCGCCTGCTGTCGCCGCACGCGCTCGTGATCATCGAACGTGCACGGAGATCGACGCCGCCCGAGCTCTCGGCGGCCGGGCTCGACCTCGTGCGGGAGAAGTCCTACGGCGACACGACCCTGTGGTGGGCCGAACCCGCGGCGACTCAGCCCGACGCGGAGTCCCAGTCGCGGTAGGGGTCCCACCCCGTGACGTCGACCGCGGCTCCGTCGACCAGGAGGCTCTCCTCGCCCTGTGCCACCACCGAGCCGATGACGCGGAACCCCGGCGGCAGGAGCGCGGCGGGGAAGGTCGCGAGCAGCGCATGATCCTCTCCCCCGGCCAGAGCACGCTCCGGGTGAGGTCCCAGAGATGCGGCGTCGAGCGAGAGAGTCACCCCGGATGCCGCCGCCAGGCGGCGGGCATCGAGCGCGAGACCGTCGGAGATGTCCATCATCGCGGTCGCGCCGCTCACCGCCGCCACCGCGCCGAGCCCGATCGGAGGTGAGGGACGCAGTTGTGCGGTCACCGCCGCGCTCTCGCCCGAGCCGAGTCGGCGGACGTCGACGGGAACAGGCACATCGTCTTCACGGAATCGCCCGAAGAGCACAGCGAGTCCGTGGGCGGCATGACCCAGCTCCCCTGCCACCGCGACGACGTCGCCGACGTTCGCTCCAGCCCGCGTGACAGGGGGTCGCCCCTCGAGGTCGCCCAGGGCGGTCACCGCGACCGTGAGCACATCTGACACCGTGAGATCGCCCCCGACCACGGCGCAGCCGGGAGCCAGGGCCCGGCAGGCCTCGCGCAGGCCGTCAGCCAGATCTGCGACGAACGACAGGCGCAGGTCGCGAGGCACGGCCAGGGCGACGAGCAGGGCCGTCGGACGAGCACCCATCGCGGCCACGTCGGCGAGGTTCACCGCCGCGGACTTCCACCCGAGGTCGAACCCGCTCGACCACGCGAGGCGGAAGTCCGGCCCGTGCACGAGAGTGTCGGTCGTCGCGACCACGCTGCCCGACGGCGCGGCGATGACGGCGGCATCGTCCCCCGGGCCCAGCAGCGTGTGCGATCCGGAAGCGGTCCGGGCGAGGATCGCGCTCAGGATCTGGCCCTCGGAGAGGTCTCCCAGGCGCGGGTCGTCATCGTCGGGTCGGGAAGGCATGCTGTCAAAGGTAGCCTGGATGCATGCCCCGATCCCGCCGTCTCGCTCTCCTCGCCGGCGCAGCGGCACTCGCCTCGGTGCTCGCCGGATGCTCGACCACGATCCACCTCGAGCCCGCCGCGAACGCGAACGATCCCGCGTGCGCCGAGGTGTCGGTGCTCCTTCCCGATGCCGTCGGCGAGCTGGACCGTGTGTGGACCGACGCGCAGGCGACGGGAGCCTGGGGAGACCCGACCGTCGTCCTCCGTTGCGGCGTCGAGCCGCCCGCACCCTCCACCGACGTGTGCACGACGATCGGCGGCGTCGACTGGCTCGTGCTCGACCAGGAGGAGGAGCGGCAGCGGCTCGTGACCTACGGTCGTGATCCCGCGATCGAGGTCATCATCCGTCGCGGAGAGTCGATCGACTTCCGCACCGTGGTCGAGAGTCTCTCGACCAGCATCCAGTCCGGCCTCGAGCCCTCCACCGCGCGATGCACCGACCGCATCCCGGCAGCCGAGGGCGAGGACGCCGGCTGACAGCCGTGAGCAGGGTCAGCGACGCAGACCGGCCTCGATCAGCTCCGAGATCAGATCGCCGTAGCTGAGGCCGGAAGCGACCCAGCACTTCGGGAACATCGAGATCGGCGTGAATCCGGGCATCGTGTTCAGCTCGTTCACGACCAGCTCGCCGGTCGGTGTGAGGAACATGTCCACGCGGGCCAGCCCCCGGCCGTCCACAGCCTCGAACGCTCGGATCGCGGCATCCTGGATCGCGGTGATCTCCGACTCGTCGAGCTCGGCGGGGCACACCACATCGACGCCGTCGCCACCCAGGTACTTGCCTTCGAAGTCGTAGAAACCGCGCGAGGTCAGCACGATCTCTCCCGGCAGCGACGCGCGCACGCCCTCGGCTCCTTCGAGCACCGCGACCTCGATCTCCCGGCCGACGATCCCCGTCTCGATCAGGACCTTGTCGTCCTCGGCGAAGGCGATCGCGAGGGCGGCATCGAGCTCGCTCGGGCTCTCGACCTTCGAGACCCCGACGCTCGACCCGGCGCGGGCCGGCTTCACGAAGAGCGGAAGCTCGAGTTCTGCTGCGGCGGCGCGGACCGACTCGGCATCCTGCTGCCAGTGGCGCGCCCGTACCGTGATGCCCGCTGCGACCGAGATGCCGGCCGCACGCAGGGCGATCTTCATGAAGTGCTTGTCCATGCACAGCGCGGAGTCGAGCACGCCGCCGCCGGCATACGGCACCTCGAGGGTGTCGAAATACCCCTGGATGGTGCCGTCCTCGCCGTGCGGGCCGTGCAGGATCGGCAGAACGATGTCGATCTCGCCGAGGCCGTCCGTCGTACCGTCCGGGCGCACCACACGCAGGGTGCGGTCTCCCCCGGGCTCCGGCCACAGCACGCGCGTGCCGTTGTCGGCGACCTCAGGCAGGTGCGCCGCATCCAGCGGGAACTTGGCGGGGTCGTCGTCCTCGAGGACGAATGCCCCCTCCCGCGTGATCCCGACCGGGATCACGTCGTAGCGGTCGCGATCAATCGCGCCCAGGACTCCGCCCGCCGTGGCGGAACTGATCGAATGCTCGCTGGAGCGCCCTCCGAAGAGCACCACCACCGTCTGCTTGTCCATGGTTGGTCCTCTCACCCTGCGGGGTGTCGTCGTCCGTCGTCAGGTGGGGTGCGATGTCGCGCGGGTTCATCCTGCCGTCGAGCACCATCTTCACCTGCTCGACGATGGGCATGTGCACTTCGGACTCTCGGGCCAGTTGCAGCACGGGCGCGACGGACGCGAGTCCTTCGGCCGTCTGCTCCATCTGCTTCACGACGTCCTGGAAGCTGTATCCCTGGCCGAGCAGGCGCCCGGCCGTGTTGTTGCGGCTCAGCGGAGACTGGCAGGTCGCGATGAGGTCTCCCAGCCCCGCGAGTCCCTGCAGCGTCTCGGGATGAGCTCCGTTGGCGACCGCGAAGTCGGTCATCTCGACGAGTCCTCGCGTGATGATCGACGCCTTGGTGTTCTCGCCGTAACCGACGCCGTCGACGATGCCGATCGCGACGGCGATGAGGTTCTTCAGCACGCCCCCGAACTCCGTGCCGATCACATCGGTGTTCACGAAGGTGCGGAAGTAGCTGTTGCGCGCCGCCCGCGCGACCTCCTCCGCCGTCTCCCTGCTGCGCGAGGAGATCACGGCGGCGGTCGGCTGCTCACGGGCGATCTCGAGCGCCAGGTTGGGGCCGGAGGCGACGGCGATGCGATCGGGGTCGCATCGCAGCTCCTGCTCGATCACCTGGCTCATCCGCAGCCCGGTCGTGCGCTCCACGCCCTTCATGAGGCTGACGATCTTCGCGTCGTTGTCGGAGAGCAGCGGCCGGAGAGCCTTGAGGTTCTCGCGCAGCGACTGACTAGGAACCGACAGGTAGACCTGGTCGACATCGCGCAGCGCCGTCGACAGCTCATGCGTCGCCGACATCGTGCGCGGAAGGTTGATACCGGGGAGGTACCGCGAGTTGCGCTTCGCCTCGTCGATCTCGTGTGCGAGCTCGGCTCGGCGAGCCCACATCGTGACATGGGCTCCGCCGTCGGCGAGGATCTTCCCGAACGTCGTGCCCCAGCTCCCCGCGCCGATGACCGCGACGCGCGGCCCGGCGGGAGCGTTGCGCTTAGGAGTCAAGTCGACCCGTCTCCTTCTGTCCGTGCGCGGAGGGATTCCAGCGTTCCGCGGGAGCCTTCTCGCCGCGCAGATCCTCCAGCAGAGCGGTGATCGCGTTCATCAGACGGTCGGTGGCTTCGTTCAGAGCCGCCGCCTCGCCCGCGCGTCCTCGCAGGTCGGAGATGTCGACGGGGTCGCCGATCACGACGTCCACCGGCTTGCGCAGCGGCCAGAGGCTCAGCCCCTTCTGGTACCGCCCCATGATCTCCTGCGTCCCCCAGTGCGCCATGGGGATCAGCGGGATCCCGTCCGCGAGGGCGAGCCGGACGGCTCCGGACTTCCCGCGCATCGGCCACATGTCCGGATCTCGAGTGAGCGTCCCTTCCGGATACACGATCACACCACGCCCGTGCTCGACGAGCTCGGCGGACTGCTTGAGCGTCTGCTTCGCCGCCGACGCGGACGAGGATCGCGCGACCGGGATCATCCCTGTGCGGCGCAGGATCCCCCCGAGTACGGGGACGGAGAACAGGCTCTCCTTCGCCATGAACCGGGGTGCCCGACCGATCCGCCACACCGCGAGCGCGACCACGAGAGGATCGAACTCGGAGTAGTGGTTGGGCGCGAGCACGAAGGCACCTTCACGCGGAAGCTGCTCCCCACCCGTGATGCGGAGCTTCGCGAGCAGTGAGATCAGCGGTACGGCGACCGCCGCGACCGGCCAGAATGCGCTCGGTCGCGTGACCTCCGTCGACCGGGAACCCATCGACGTCACCGGATGACGTCGAAGTCGGCGCCGAGTGCGTCGAGCTTGGCGAGGAACTTCTCGTATCCGCGGCTGAGGATGTCGACGCCCGAGACCTTCGACTCGCCTTCAGCCGTCAGTGCGGCGATCACGTGGCTGTAGCCACCGCGGAGGTCGGGCACCACGATGTCGGCGCCGTGCAACGGCGTCGGTCCCGTGATCACGGCCGCCTGCTCGAGGTCGCGACGCGGCACCCGTCGGGGTCCGTCCTGCAGCCCCCTCGGGTGCACGACGATGTCGGCGCCCATCTTGACCAGCGCCTCGGTGAAGCCCATGCGGTTCTCGTACACCGTCTCGTGCACGACGGAGCGGCCGTTCGCCTGAGTGAGAGCCACCACGAGCGGCTGCTGCCAGTCGGTCATGAAGCCCGGGTGCACATCGGTCTCGACGATGACCGGCTTGAGCTCGCCCTCGCGCCGGAAGAGGATCCCGTCCTCCTGGATGTCGAACCATCCGCCGGCCTTGCGGAAGACGTTGAGGAACGTGAGCATCTCCTGCTGCTTGGCACCGCCGACGAAGATCTCTCCGTCCGTGGCCAGCGCCGCGGAGGCCCATGACGCGGCCTCGTTGCGATCGAAGATCGACCGGTGGTCGTATCCGCGGAGCTTCTCGACGCCCTCGATCAGGATCACCCGGTTCGGCTCGTAGGAGATGATCGCGCCCATCTTCTGGAGCACCGCGATCAGATCCATGATCTCGGGTTCGATGGCCGCGTTGCGAAGCTCGGTCGTCCCCTCCGCCCGCACTGCGGTCAGCAGCACCTGCTCGGTGGCCCCGACGCTCGGGTACGGCAGGTGGATCTTCGCGCCGTGCAGGCGCGCTTCTCCGGTGGAGAGGCGGATGCCGCTCGGCAGCTTCTCGACGATCGCGCCGAACTTGCGGAGCGCGTCGAGGTGGAAGTCGATCGGTCGGTCCCCGATACGGCAACCGCCGAGATCAGGGATGAACGCCTGCCCGAGACGATGCAGGAGCGGGCCGCAGAACAGGATCGGGATGCGAGAGGCACCCGCGTGGGCGTCGATCTCCTCGAAGTGCGCCGATTCGACGCCCGCGGGGTCGAACACCAGCGCGCCAGGCTCGTCGCCCGGGTTCACCTGCACACCGTGCACTTCGAGCAGCGAGCGCACGACGGCGACATCGCTGAGATCGGGGACGTCGCGCAGCGTGCTCGCCGTCTCACCCAGGAGGGTGGCGACCATCGCCTTCGTCGCGAGGTTCTTCGCGCCCTTGACGTCGACGCGTCCGCGAAGCGGACGCCCTCCGCGAATGGCGAGGACGTCTCCGGTGAGAGCGGGTGCTCCGTCGGGGAGAGCGTCGCGCACGGGTGTCGTCATTCGGGCCTCACTTCGTTCAGGGGAATCGGGGCGGGTCGCCCCTTCGGCTCCCCCGCCCCGCCGTTCACTGAACGGGAAGGGTGCGGGGCCGCCACGACTCGCGACGGGCCTCGAACTGAGCGATCTTGTCTTCGTTGCGCAGTGTGAGCCCGATGTCATCGAGCCCTTCGAGGAGCCGCCATCTAGTGTAATCGTCGATACCGAGGTCAGCCTGGATGTCGCCGATCGACGCGATCCTCGCCTCGAGGTCGACGGTGATCCGAGTCCCGGGATTCCGCTCGATCTCGGCCCAGAAGCGCTCCAGATCCTCTTCCGAGATCGTTGCGGCGAGCAGGCCCTGCTTACCCGAGTTCCCGCGGAAGATGTCCGCGAAGCGCGGGCTGAGGACGACGCGGAAGCCGAAGTCCCGCAGCGCCCACACGGCGTGCTCGCGGCTCGATCCGGTGCCGAAATCGGGGCCGGTGACCAGCACCGAGGCACCCTGGAACGCCGGCTGGTTGAGCACGAAATCGGGATCCTGTCGCCATTCGGAGAAGAGAGCATCCTCGAAGCCGGTCTTCGTGACCCGCTTGAGGAACACGGCGGGGATGATCTGGTCCGTGTCGACGTTCGAGCGCTTCAGCGGCGCTGCGATACCGGTGTGCGTGGTGAACTTCTCCATCAGAGGGCTCCGTCCGTGATCGACCCCGCGGTGACGGGTTCTTCGTTCGACAGGTCGCTCGGGCTCGACAGCGTGCCACGGATCGCCGTGGCGGCCGCGACGAGAGGCGACACGAGGTGCGTGCGTCCCCCCTTCCCCTGTCGTCCCTCGAAGTTGCGGTTCGAGGTCGACGCGCAGCGTTCGCCGGGGGCGAGCTGATCGGGGTTCATGCCGAGACACATCGAGCACCCGGCGAATCGCCACTCGGCACCGAAGTCCTTGATCACCTGGTCGAGGCCCTCCGCCTCCGCCTCGAGACGCACTCGAGCCGATCCAGGCACGACCATGACGCGCACGCCGTCGGCCTTCTTCTTGCCCTTCACGATCGATGCGAAAGCGCGCAGGTCTTCGATGCGACTGTTGGTGCACGAGCCCATGAACACCGCGTCGACCGGCACCTCCTTGAGCGGGGTGCCCGGCGTCAGATCCATGTACTCGAGCGCGCGCTCGGCCGCTGCACGCTCATTGGCGTCGGCGATCTCGGCCGGGTCGGGCACCGCAGCCGACAGTGAGCTGCCCTGTCCGGGATTCGTGCCCCACGTCACGAAGGGTTCGAGCTCATCGGCGTCGATGAAGACCTCGGCGTCGAACGTCGCGCCCTCGTCGGTGGGGAGCGTCCGCCAGTAGGCGACCGCGTCGTCCCAGTCCTGCCCCTTCGGCGCGTGCGGGCGACCCTTCAGATACTCGAACGTCGTCTCGTCGGGAGCGACCATGCCCGCGCGGGCGCCGGCCTCGATCGACATGTTGCAGATCGTCATCCGACCCTCCATCGACAGCGCACGGATCGCGCTCCCGCGGAACTCCAGCACGTATCCCTGACCGCCACCCGTGGTGATCTTCGCGATCACCGCGAGGATGATGTCCTTCGCGGTGACTCCGGGACGCAGTGTGCCCTCGACGTTGATCGCCATCGTCTTGAACGGCTTCAGCGGCAGGGTCTGGGTCGCCATGACGTGCTCGACCTCGCTCGTGCCGATGCCGAACGCCATGGCGCCGAAGGCACCGTGGGTCGAGGTGTGCGAGTCGCCGCATACCACCGTGATGCCGGGCATCGTGAGCCCCAACTGCGGCCCCACGACGTGCACGATGCCCTGTTCGGCGTCGCCGAGCGAGTGCAGCCGGACGCCGAACTCTGCCGCATTGCGGCGAAGGGTCTCGATCTGCGTGCGGCTCGTGAGGTCGGCGATCGGCTTGTCGATGTCCCACGTGGGGGTGTTGTGGTCTTCCGTGGCGATCGTCAGGTCGAGTCGGCGCAGCGGGCGCCCCTCCGACCGGAGGCCGTCGAATGCCTGCGGACTCGTGACCTCGTGCACGAGATGCAGGTCGATGTAGATGAGATCCGGCTCACCGTTCTCGCCCTTGACGACGAGGTGGTCGTCCCAGACCTTCTCGGCGAGGGTCCGGGGACGTGCGGGAGCGGTGTCTGCTGCGGGGGTGTTCATTGCGTCTCTCCTGAAGCTGGCGGTACGGCCCACGATGGACTCCGCGACGAGGAGGGGCTCAGAACGAGGTCTCGTCGCGGCCGCTAAGAAGGAGCACGATCCGCATGACGTCAGATTACCACCGCTTCTGTGCACCGAGTCGCCGCGTGACACGCTACTGTCACCCGCACGTTCGAGAGGCACCCGCATGACCGACGACTCCACCGGCTTCGCCACGAGAGCGGTCCATGCCGCCCGGAATCAGGGACCAGCGTCGTCGAGGGCGACGCCCATCTACCTCACGGCCGGATTCGAGTTCGACGACTTCGATCACGCCGCCGAGCACTTCGGCACCGGTTCGGGCTTCGGATACACCCGTACCGGAAACCCGACGGTGCACGCCGTCGAGCGGCAGCTCGCAGCGCTCGAGTCGGCTGCCGACGCGGTGCTCGTGGCGAGCGGCCAGGCAGCGGTCGTCACCGCTCTGCTGACTGTCGCCGGCGCAGGGGACCACATCGTCTCCTCGACGCACATCTACGAGGGGACCCGCGGACTCCTGCTCGACAATCTCGCGCGCCTGGGCATCGAGACGACGTTCATCGACGACATCGCCGACCCGCAGGCGTGGCGCGAGGCGATCCGCCCCACCACGCGCGCGCTGTTCGGAGAATCGATCGCGAATGCCCGCAACGACATCCTCGACATCGCTGCGGTGAGCGCGGTCGCCGATGAGTTCGCCGTCCCGCTGATCGTCGACAACACGCTCGCGACGCCCTTCCTGCTCCGTCCGCTCGAGCACGGAGCCGCGATGGTCGTGCACTCCGCCTCGAAGTTCCTCGCGGGCCACGGTTCCGTGCTCGGCGGCGTGATCCTCGACGACGGTCGCTTCGACGCCGAGGCAGCGGGCCACAACGCCCCGCATCTCGTGCTCCCGGGTCGCGGAGGGCTTGCGAGCGTGGCGTCCCGCCACGGAGGCAGCGCGCGCATCGCCTACGCCCGCGAATCGGTCGCTCCTCGTTTCGGTGCATCCCCCTCCCCTCTCAATGCCTTCCTGATCGGGCAGGGCGCCGAGACGCTGGGCCTGCGGGTCGAGCGCCAGTCCCGCAACGCGCTCGAGATCGCTCGCTGGCTCGCCGCGCAGGACGCGGTAGAGAGCGTCGACTATGTCGGCCTCGAGACGCATCCCGATCACCGCCTCGCCGAGAAGTACCTCGCCGGCGGGTATGGATCGATCTTCACCTTCACCCTCCGTGGAGGGGTCGAGGCTGCTCGCGACTTCGTCGAGAGCGTCGAGGTCTTCACGCACATGACCCACATCGGCGACGTGCGCTCGCTGGTGCTGCACCCCGCGACCACGAGCCATGCGCAGCGCACCCCCGAGCAGCGGGACGCCCTCGGAGTGCACCCGGGGACGCTCCGGCTGTCGGTCGGCGTCGAAGACGTCGCCGATCTCATCGCCGACCTCGCCAGGGTGCTCGAGCCGGCGCGAGAGGCCGTCGCGTGACCCGGCCTCAGCACTTCGGCTGGTTCCTCGCCCGTGGTTTCGGGCCCCAGGGGTGGGGCTTTCCCTCACTGGAGTGGGACTACGACTGGACCCGACCCGAGGTGTACCAGGAGGCGGCCCGCGTTCTCGAGCAGGCGGGTTTCGATCTCGTCATCATCGAGGATGCGCCGTCGCTCGGTTCCGCGGACACGATCGACCTGCGTGTTCGCCATGCCTTCGGCGGGCCCAAGCACGATCCGCTGCTGCTCGCGCCGTACATCTTCCAGGCGACCCGGCACCTCGGTGTCGTGCCGACCGTGAACCCTGCGGCGTATCTGCCCTACACCGCGGCGCGGCAGTTCTCGACGCTCCAGCACCTGAGCGGTCACCGCCTCGGCCTGAACGTGGTGACGGACACCGGCAGCGCCCGGCACTTCTCTGCAGCGGAGCAGCTCGGACACGACGCGGCCTACGACCGGGCGGAGGAATGGCTCACGGGCATCCGCTCGCTCTGGCGCAGCTGGGGCGACGGCGCGCTCGTGCGCGATCGGGAGACCGGCGTGTTCGCGGACGGGTCGAAGCTGCGCACCGTGAGACACCGAGGCGAGCACTTCGCGTTCGACGGCCCCCTGAACGCGGTGCCGTTCATCGACGGAGAGCCGACGATCGTGTCGCCGGGCGGATCGGGTCGCGGTCTCGGTTTCGCCGGCGCGCACTCCGATGTGCAGCTCGCGCTCGCGCCGCTGCACGAGGCATCCGTGCGCGCGTATCGCACGAGGATCCATGACGCCGCGATAGCGGCGGGACGTTCGCCCTCAGACATCAGGATCCTGTTCGCGATCCAGCCGGTGATCACGTCATCGGCCGAAGAGGCCGACCGCATCGTGGCCGCGTCCGCTCACCCGGATGACGAGGCGCTCCTCCAGATCGCCCGCAAGCAGTCCAGCGATCTCGAGACCGATCTGACGGCACTCGACCTCGACCGCCCGCTCGACGCATCCGTCTTCGGTGAGCACGTGTCGCGTGGCAGCATCCAGCGTCTGATCGGCGACCGTGGAGAGGATGCTCCCCTGCGGGCCCATCTCTCGGCCCTCGCCCGCGCCGGACGCATCTCGGATCGCTCGGGTTTCGTCGGCACGGCCGAGGAGTTCGCCGACATGATCGAGGAGCTCGGCGAGTGGGGCAACGACGGCGTGCTGCTGTGGGGAGATTTCCACCCGGTCACTCTGCACCGCACGCTCGACGAACTCGTCCCGGTGCTGCGCCGCCGCGGCATCCTGCGTCGGGAGTACGTCGACGGAGGGCTGCAGGCGAACCTGCGGGCGTTCTGACGCGCCCGCTGCGCCGCGTCACCAGCCCATGGTGCCGGGCGATCCCTTGAACGGCCCGACCACGCGCGACGTGACCCAGCCGCCGTAGAACCCGCCAGGCTGCGCGGTGGCCACCTCGTCCCCGACCGTGCACTCGTCCATGGGGCCCGCATAGACGGCGACCCGATCGGCGAGCGCCTCGTACCCTCGCGAGGGATTCGGATAGTTCCACGCGGCTCCCGCGGCCACCAGGCCCCCGCCTCGCACGTCGAGATAGCGCGCCGCTCCCTTGAACTCGCAGAACGACGACCCCGTCGTGTCGGACAGCGCACCGTCGACGAAGTCCGACATGGGCAGGTAGTACACGGGAGGGTGGCTCGTCTCGAGCACACGCATCGCACTCCGGGTGTCTGCGATCAGCTCGCCTCCCAGGCGGATCGTGACACGATCGGCCACGCGTTCGACCCTCGGCGGGCGCGGGTAGTCCCACACGGACTCCTGGCCGACGGAGGGGACGATGCGTGACGGTCTGCGCATCTTCTCACTGTACGTCTCGCGGTGTTGACTGGGACCATGTCCGAGATTCCGATGTTCCCCCTCGGATCGGTGCTGTTCCCGCACACACCGCTCCCGTTGAGAGTGTTCGAGCCGCGCTACCTCACGATGATCGGTCGTCTCCTCGACGACGAGGATCCCGATTTCGGAGTGGTGCTCATCGAGCGCGGGCACGAAGTCGGCGGAGGCGATCTGCGCAGCCGCGTGGGCACCAAGGCCCGGCTCGTGAGCGTCACGGCCGCCGCCGACGCGCTGCAGATCGTCGCGGTGGGCACATCGCGCTTCACCGTCGAACGCTGGACACAGGAGAATCCCCATCCGGCGGCTGACGTCGCCGTGACGCCGGAGCTGACCTGGAACGACGCGCTGAGTCCGCTGCGCACCGAAGCCGAAGCGATCGTGCGGCGCGTGCTCGCACGATCGGATTCGCAGTGGGACGCGGATGTCGAGCTCTCGAGCGATCCGCTCGCCGCGTCCTGGCAGCTCGCCGCGATCGCGCCTCTGGGCGAATACGACCGGTACACGCTCCTGCAGTCGACGACGACCGGTGGGCTGCTGCGTCAGATCATCGACATGACGCTCGACGTCGAGCTGTTGCGCTCGTCTCTGTGAACCGCCGTCCCGCTAGTCGTGGACGATCGCCTTCTTCGCTGCCGACTTCTCGCGCGACGCCGCGATCAGGCTCGCCACCGTCGCCACGGTCATCGACACGATGATGACCCCGAGCGAGACGAGGTTGTCGATCTCGGGCACCCAGTCGACGTGCTGTCCGCCGTTGATGAACGGCAGTTCATTCTCATGGAGCGCGTGCAGGATCAGCTTGACGCCGATGAACCCGAGGATCACCGCGATGCCGTAATGCAGATAGCGCAGTCGGTCGAGCAGGTCGCCCAGCAGGAAGTAGAGCTGACGCAGACCCATGAGCGCGAAGATGTTGGCGGAGAAGACCAGGAACCCGTTCGTCGTGATCTCGAAGATCGCGGGGATCGAGTCGATCGCGAAGATCAGGTCGGTCACGCCGATCGTGATGAACACGATGATCATCGGCGTCCACATGCGCTTGCCGTCGACGGTCGTCCGCAGCTTCGAGCCGTCGTACGTCTCGCTGATGTCGATGCGGCGCCTCAGCAGGCGGACGATGAAGTTCTCGGCCTTCATGTCGTCTTCATGCTCGCCCTCGGGCATCGCCTGCTTGATCGCGGTGTAGATCAGGAAGGCGCCGAAGATGTAGAAGATCGGTGAGAAGTGCTCGATCACCGTCACACCGACGAGGATGAACGCGCCTCGCAGCACGAGCGCGATGATGATGCCGACCATCAGCACCTGCTGCTGCAGGCGTCGGGGCACCGCGAACTGCGCCATGATCAGCACGAACACGAACAGGTTGTCGATCGAGAGGCTGTATTCCAGCGCCCATCCCGTGATGAAGTCGCCGGCGTTGCGCCATCCTGCCACGTTCCCGAGGAGCACGGCGAAGAGCAGCGCGAGCCCGACATAGAAGGCCACCCAGAGAGTGGACTCCTTGGTCGACGGGATGTGCGGACGGAGACGGACGAGCAGGAGGTCGGCGACCAGGATGATCGAGAGGACGATCATCGAGGTGATCTCGAACCAGACAGGAATGTCCAAGGGTGCTCTGCACCTTTCGGGAGGGGTCGGATAACCGGAGGGTCGGAAAATGCCGAAAGTCTCTCCCACGCATGGAATGCGTCGCACGACCGGAGCAGCGGTGACGGTGCTCGTGATGACGGCGAGTGCGCTTGCGGGATACTCCCTCTCGCGTCCTCGATCTTAGCCGAGCCGAGGCGTCATGGCGGCGTCGTCTCTACGATGGCGGATGCGATCTGAGACGATGGGGCATCATCCGACACTTCCCAGGTGAGAGATACCGAACGGAAACGGGATGCCGGCGCAGACGAGTGATCAGAGACGGGTGGCACAGGCCGCGAACGGCGACGAGCGCGCCTTCCGCGAGTTGTACCGCGAGCATGTGCGTCCGGTCTACTGGATCGCGCACGGACTGCTCGGCTCCGCCGCCGATGCCGAGGACGTGACACAGGAGACGTTCGTCACGGCCTGGCGGAAGCTGCCGGGGCTCGAGCTGCAGGGCGAGTCACTCCTCCCCTGGCTCGCGACGATCTGTCGTTTCCAGGCCGCGAACCGCCTGCGGCAGCGCAGGCGTGACCGGTCGCACACGACCGACGAGCCCGATGACGCCATACCTTCGACGATCGACGTGGAGGAGCAGGTGATCACCGCTGCACTGGCGGCACGGATCACGGCCGAGATCGGCACCCTGAATGCCCTCGACCGCGAGATATTCCGCCTGTGCGCCACGGAAGGGTATGCGTACCAGGCTGCGGCCGAAGAACTCGGCGTGAGCCATGCCATCGTCCGGAACCGTCTCTCCCGAGTCCGCACCCGACTGCGCGGTGCTGTGAAGGAAGCGAGCGGCGCATGAACGACATAACTCCCCCGAGGGACAAAGCCCCCATGGGCGACCGATCTCCCGCGAACGACGGCACGCGCCGGAACGACGGGTCGACTGACGACACCCGAGGCCGGAGCGCCCAGGACGCCGCACCCGACCTGCCCGTGCTGCAGGATTCCGCGGTGGCGCGCATCGAAGCGGCCGTGCTCCACGAGATCTCCGCCGAAGGGCGTGGCAGACCGAAGCCCGCACCCCGCGCGCGAGCGCGCCGTCGGTGGCTGACCGGGGCCGGCATCGCCGCCGCCTTCGTCGTCGGGATCCTCGTCGCTCCTCCCATCGTCAGCGCCGTGAGTGGCGGGGCGATGAGCACGGCGGGCAGCGCCGACACGCCCACCGGCATCGCCGTCGAGGATTCACGCGGTGGCGCCGTCGAGCAGAGCGAGCCCGGAGGCCTCGCCGACACCGCAGAGTCGTCCGCGCTCGCACCCGGCGCCGTCGACAGCGCCGACCGCGAGATCGTCTCGACGGCCGCTGCGACTCTCGAGGTGAAGGACATCGCGGCGGCAGCCACGTCGATCACCGCCCTCGCGGAGTCGTACGGGGGCTATGTGGAGAGCACCGAGATCGGCATGAGCGCCGTAGACGACGGCGTGTCCGATCCGGCACCTGCCGATACGGGCCACGGATGGATCGGCATCCGAGTGCCGTCCGCCGATCTCACGGCCGTGATGGCGGCGCTCGCGGACTCCGGAGACGTGCTCTCCTCGTCGGTGTCGCGACAGGACGTGACCTCGACGGCTGTCGATCTTCGCGCTCGCGTCGACGCGCTGAAGGCCTCCGTGCAGCGTCTGACCGAGCTCATGTCCCAGACCGGCACCGTCGCCGAGCTGATCGAAGCCGAGGTCGCACTCACCGACCGCCAGGCGCAGCTGGAGGCCTCCCAACAGCAGCTCGCCGCGCTCGACGATCAGGTCGCGATGTCGAGTCTCCAGGTGCAGCTGACCCGTTCTGATCCCCCCGCCGCCGCCCCCGCCGGATTCGCCGACGGCCTCGTCGCGGGGTGGAACGGGCTGGTGGCGTCGCTCAACGCCCTGATCGTCGCACTCGGATTCCTGCTCCCGTGGATCGCCGTCGGCACCGTGTTCGTGCTCGTGCTCGTGCTGGTGCGACGCGCACGGCGGGCGCGTCGCGCACGGCGCTCCCCCGGTACATCCGCCGCTGAGAGCTGATCGACCGCGTCGACGAGGCTATCCGCCTCACGAGCCTGGGAAAACACGAAAGCCCCCCGGACAACCGGAGGGCTTTCGTCGTTGTGTGACCCCAGCGGGATTCGAACCCGCGTTACCGCCGTGAGAGGGCGGCGTACTAGGCCGCTATACGATGGGGCCGTCTTGCAGAACTTCCGTTCCGCGACAACTGTTCAAGTATGCCATGGCGATTCTGCGCGCGCAAAATCGAGCGGCGCCGCTCCCGAGTCCCGGGCGTGGCGCGCCACGACACGACGATGCCAGACGCGGAGGGCAGGCGTTGACTCGTCTCATGCGCGGCACGACATTCGAACATGCCGCCCTCCGCATCGAGCAGGGCTCCGACGTCCTCCTCATCGATCCCGGCTCCTTCACCACTCCACCGCAGGATCTCAGCGGTCTGGTCGCCGTCGTACTGACCCACGAGCACCCCGACCACTGGACTCCGGAGCACCTCGACCGCATCCTGAGCGCGGCACCGGGGACCCCTGTGTACGCGCCGTCGGGAGTCGCCCGCGCCGCAACCGGCTACGACATCACGGTCGTGGCACCCGGCGATACCGTGGAGGTCGGACGCTTCTCCCTCCGATTCTTCGGCGGCTCTCATGAGGTCATCCACTCGTCGATTCCGACCATCGAGAATGTCGGGGTGCTGGTGAACGAGATCCTGTACTACCCGGGTGACTCCTACGCGGTGCCGGAAGGGGTCGAGGTCGACATCCTCGCCGCCCCGCTCGGCGCCCCCTGGCTGAAGATCGGCGAAGCCATGGACTACGTACTCGCGGTGCGTCCGCGTCGCGCCTTCGGCACGCACGACATGACGCTCTCGGTGGCGGGCAAGACCATGCATCGTCAGCGTCTGCAGTGGGCGACCGAACAGAACGGCGGCGAGTTCCTCGTGTTGGAGCCCGGCGAGTCCATCGACGCCTGATGGCCGACTCACCCGTCGCGGAGATCACTCTCGACGAGTCCGAGGTCCGGGCTCTCCTGCGCACGTCTGCACCGCGCCTCGGCGAGCTGTCGCTGCGCCTGGTCGCGGCAGGCTGGGACAATGCGGTGTGGCGGATCGGCGAGGACTTCGCGCTCCGGCTTCCCCGTCGCGAAGCCGCGGTGGCGCTCGTCGAACACGAACAGCGCGCGCTGGCCGACGTCGGTCCCCGACTCGCCGCCGTCGGCGTGCGCGCTCCGGTGCCGGTGCTGACGGGACGCCCCTCGGACCGTTTCCCGTGGCCGTGGTCGATCGTCCCGTGGATCGAGGGAGAGCACGCACTCGGCATCGAGCGCGACGAGAACGCCGGATGGGCGCAGACTCTCGCCGTCGTCCTCGCGGCTCTGCACCGCACGGCACCCGACGACGCCCCGGTCAACCCGGTCCGCGGAGTCCCGTTGAGGGATCGGCACCACATCATGACGGAGAGGCTCCGCGCGGCCTCCGTGCCTCCCGTCCTCGCGCAGGCATGGCACGACGGGCTCGACGCCGATCCGGCACGCGAGCGTGTGTGGATCCACGGCGACCTGCATCCGGGCAACATCATCGTCCGCGACGGGGTCCTCTTCGGCCTGATCGACTTCGGGGACGTCACCGCCGGAGACCCCGCGTACGATCTCGCCGCCGCATGGTTGCTGTTCGACGGCGCGGGTCATGCGATGTTTCGTCGTGCCACGCGTTCTCGCTACGACGAGGCCACCTGGGTGCGCGCCCGCGCGTGGGCGGCGTACCTCGCCGTCGTCTTCCTGACCCAGATGGACGACCGACCGGACTTTCGCGGGCTCGGATCGAGCACCGCTCTCGCGCTCGCTGAACGCTGAACGCCGACTACTGCGCGCCCCGCACCCGCAGGTCGCGAGCGAGGTGGTCCCGCTGCTCGATCACGATGCGTCGCAACGCCGCCGGTGCGGACTCGTTGGCCGCGAGCCAGGCGTCCACGGCATCGAGCGTGCTCGACGCGGGGAACAGCCCCACCACGAGCCGCTGAGCGATTTCGATGCTCCGCGAGCGCCAGGTCTCGACGATGCGCGCGAAGTACTCGTCGTCGAACCCGGCGATGAGATCGCGTCGACCGCCCGCGCGGATTCCGGCGATCTCGGCATCCAGGTGGTCGTTGCTGAGTCCGTGGTCATTCCACGCGGCATCCCATGCGGCCGCGCGCACGTCGATCTCCGGCCTCGATGCGAGCGCCCGTCGAGCCGCCGTGCGGCCGCTTCCGGTGTCATCGCGCCGCTGTTCCTCGGCGATCTCCGAGGCGCCCGCGTGCCCGGTGGCCACCAGCGACGTCAGCAGCTGCCACCGGAGGTCGGGGTCGACGACCAGGCCCTCGGGCACGTCGGATGCCAGCAGACCGCGGATCTCCCGATGGCGGCTGTCGTCGAACGCTGCGGCGCTCGCGACCGCGCGTGCCCACGAGAGCTGCGCGTCGCTTCCGGCATCCGCCTCCTGCAGTGCCGACCAGGCGGCGTCCATCCAGCTCCGCTGTTCGTCGTCACGACGATCATCGGCGACGTAGTGTCGAATCGCGAAAGCCGCATTGGCGAGAACGCCGACCAACAGCCCGACGTTCGACTCACGTGGCGCGTGAGAGCGCACGATCGAGGTGTACCGGCGGGCGGGCAGCTCGCCGTCACGGGTGGCGTTCCACAGCGCGGACCAGACGACGGCACGGGCGAGCGGATCCTCGATCGACGACAGAGACTCCTCGACAGTGCCGAGAGATTCCTCATCGAGACGCACCTTCGCGTAGGTGAGGTCGTCATCGTTGAGCAGCACCAGATCGGCGTCCGCCAGCTCCACGCGAGTTCGCTCCTCCGCGATGTCGAGGGCGATCTGCTCCCTGCGCACGACCCGTCCGTCGACGCGCTCGTAGAGTCCGATCCGGAGCCGGTGCGGCCGCGCGACGCTCTGTACCAGCGTCGTGTCGGCGCCGTCGCGCTCGAGCCACAGCGTCGAGACCCCGGTGGTCTGCAACCACGCCCGCGACCATTCGGTCATGTCGCGTCCCGACACCGTGCTCAGCTCGACGAGGAAGTCCTCCAGGGTCGTGTTGCCGAAGGCGTTGGCGGCGAAGTAGCGACGAGCACCCTCGAAGAACGCATCGTCGCCGACGAAGGCGACGAGTTGCTTGAGCACCGCGGCGCCCTTCGCGTAGGTGATGCCGTCGAAGTTCAGCTTCGCCGCTTCGAGATCCATGATGTCCGCGACGATCGGATGCGTCGTGGGCAGCTGGTCCTGCTGGTACGCCCACGCCTTGCGGCTCGCGGCGAACTTCACCCAGGCGTCGTGGAATCGCGTCGCCACCGCCGAAGCGTGGGCACCCATGTAGTCGGCGAACGACTCCTTGAGCCAGAGATCGTCCCACCACTTCATGGTCACGAGATCGCCGAACCACATGTGGGCCATCTCGTGCAGGATCGTGTTCGCACGGGCTGCACGCTGCGCATCGGTCGCCGCTCCCCGCGGCAGGTAGGCCTCGGTGAATGTGACGAGTCCCGGATTCTCCATGGCTCCGAGGTTGTACTCGGGGACGAAGATCTGGTCGTACTTGCCCCACGGGTAGGGATACGCGAACGCGTCCGTGAAGAACTCGAGACCCTGACGCGTGATCTCGAGGATCTCATCGGCGTCGAGGTACTGAGCGAGCGACGTGCGGGCGAAGACACCGAGTGCGATCGTCTGGCCGTCGCGCTCCCACTCTCCGTCGACCCGCGCATACGGACCCGCCGCGACCGATGTGATGTAGCTCGAGATCGGAAGGGTGGGAGCGAACTCCACCCTCTGCACGCCGACACCGAGGTCGACCTTCGCCGCCGCTTGATTCGACAGGACCTGCCACCCCGCCGGAGCATCGACGACGAACGTGAAAGGAGCTTTGAGATCAGGCTGCTCGAAGCAGGCCATCACACGGCGCGAATCCGCCGGCTCGTACTGCGTGTACAGATACGTGAGGTCGTCGGCCGGGTCGTGGAAGCGATGCAACCCCTCGCCTGAGCGGCTGTAGGCACCGATCGCTTCGATGCGCACGGTGTTGGACTCCCTCAGGCCGCGAACGGAGATGCGTGCGCCGTCGTACTCGACCTCGTGCTCCGCGCCGTTCACGACGACGCGGTCGACTCTTTCGCCGATGAAGTCCACCCACGTCGAGGCGGCCGTCGAGTCGAACTCGAGGGTCGTGATCGTCGGGAACCCGGTGCGCGCTCTCTCGGGTGCACCGGTCAGATCCAGTTCGACGCGGATGCTTCGCACCGAGAGTGCCGCGGATCGCGCTGCGGTCTCCTCGCGTGTGAGGTTGGCGGTGTCCATACGTCCATCCTTCCACCTGCGGGTCACCGCACCGTCTCCCGCAGGGTGTCCGTGCTCACGCTCCTCGAGCCGGCCGTTCGGCGGTGTCGCGCCCGGTTCGCCGCTCTCACGCGAGAGAGCCCACCCTCAACGCCCGAGCAGCTTGCGGATCGCGGTCTCAGGCGACACGGTGAGGTCGAGGGTTCGACCGCGTGCGTACTGCCGGAACACTCGCGGATCGATGTAGCTCCCGCGCGCCACCGCGAGAGTGTTGCCGAGTGCCGAGGCTGTGGCCTGGACCGCGAGGCGCTCGGCGCGTCGCCGCTCGTTCTTGGTCTCGAGACGACCGATGCGCGCGAGTGCGTCCGCAGCGAGGATCGTTCCGTGCAGCGTGCGGAAGTCCTTCGCGGTGAACGCGGCACCCGTGACCTTCTTGAGATAGCCGTTCACCTCTCCCGAATTCAGACGGACCCGTCGCCGCCCCTTGCGGTAGGCGAGCAGAGGCGCGCGGGGAGAACCGACGGAGAACTCCGTGAGAGCCTCGGCGAGAGGAGCATCCGTGATCTCGATGGAGGCGAGCTGACGACTCTTCGCCGGAAAGCTCAACGACACCGTGCTGCCGTCGATCCGCACGTCGTGACGACGCAGCGTGCTGAGCCCTCGGCTGCCGTTCTTGACGAGGTAGCGCTCGGAGCCGATGCGCAGGGCGGCATCGTCGAGCAGTCTGAAGGCGACGGCGAGAGCGCGCTCGCGGGTCAGGCCGTCCTGGTTGATCGCGCGAGTGACCTGGGCTCGCGCCGACGGCAGCGCTGCGGCCAGGCGAAGCGCCCTCGCGAACTTCCGCTGATCCCGCCCGGCACGCCACAGCGGGTGGTACAGGTACTGTCGCCGTCCGGCGTCGTCGGTGCCCACCGCCTGGATGTGCGCGAGCGGGTCGGCGGCGATCCACACGTCCTTCCACGCCGGCGGGATGACGAGATCGCGGATCCGCTCCCGGTCCGCCTCGGCCACCGGCTGGTCTGCCGCATCGAGATAGCGGAATCCCGATCCGGATCGGATGCGACGGATCCCCGGTTCCTCCCCGGGGACCACTCGTGTCAGTGCCATCGTCGTCTCTCTCCGGCGCTCCTGCCCACTGGGAAGCGTCCGTGCACGAGCATGCTGCGCTCGGGCGATTCGGAGAAGGGCATGGCGTGCGAGCGAGCTCACCTGCTATGCGGGCTGCGTGCTCAGCCGAGGGCCGGCTTCGGCTCGCCGCCGGTGGACGCGTACTCCGTCCCGTCGGCGCGACGTTCGACCAGCTGGTAGTCGACCAGGTATCGGCGAAGCACGGCGACATCGTCGGAATAGGCGTCGAGCCTGCCGTTGACCTCGACCTCGGTGAGGATCTCGCCGTCGGCGAAGACGCGTCGCGCCACCCACGCGAGCAATTCCCCCCGCTCGTCGGGATTGGCGGGGTACTGCCGGATCCGTGTGCCGTCCAGGAACCGCTCGATTCCCTGCTTCTTGGGCACAGCCGCAGACGCGATGACCGCTCGGAAGACGTCGGGAACGAACGCGTGCGTATCCGCGTCGACGAGACCACTGCGCACGACGGCATCGATCACCCGCCGCCGCCGCGACGGCGACATGTCGCCGGTGGCGGAGTCGAGAGTGCTGCCGAGCATCAGCTCGGCGGCGACTCGCCGCGTCTCCGCATTCGCCAGGATCGCGATCAGCGACCGCCACTCGTTCGAACTCGTCATCCCCGGCAACTCCCTCATCGCGGTCACAGACACCCTCGTCACTGACACTCGCGGCGTCCGTCGAGCCGTTCGACGGCGAACACGCTCCGGACACAAGAAAGCCCGCGGAAATCCGCGGGCTTCTACTTGCTGGGGTACCTGGACTCGAACCAAGAATAACGGAACCAGAAACCGTCGTGTTGCCAATTACACCATACCCCAAGGGCGAAACCGGAGCCTCGCACCGAGAGTCAAGCTTACCGGAGCCTCGGCCGTATCGCCAAAACGCCCCGCGCTCTCCGGGCGCGTCGCCCCGCCGCTCCGCCGGCTCAGTTCGCGAGGAACTCCGACAGTGCGCGAAGTCGACGAAGCGACTCGTCCTTGCCCAGCAGCTCCATGGACTCGAAGAGCGGCGGCGAGATGCGACGGCCCGTGATCGCCACACGCGGCGGCCCGTAGGCGACGCGGGGCTTCAGCTCGAGCTTCTCGACGAGGGCGCCGGCAAGAGCCTCCTGGATGTTCGCCGGCGTGAACTCGGTCACCGGCTCGAGGGCCGCGACGCATGCGTCGAGCACGTCGGCGGCGTTCGCCGGCAGGCCCTTGAGCGCATCGGCGTCGTAGGAGACCTCGTCGGTGAAGAGGAATCCGACCATCCCCGGCACCTCGCCCAGCAGCTGCACGCGCTCGTGCACGAGCGGCGCGACGCGGAAGGCCATCACCAGCTGGTCGTGCGTCGGCTCATCGAACAGGCCCGCGGCGGCGAGGTACGGGATCGTCCGCTCCGCGAAGTCCTTCTCCTCCAGCGCACGGATGTGGTCGCCGTTGATCGACTCGGCCTTCTTCTGGTCGAAACGGGCAGGGTTCGGGTTCACATTCACGATGTCGAACGCCGCGGTGAACTCCTCGAGCGAGAACACGTCGCGATCGGGACCGATCGACCAGCCGAGGAGGGCCAGGTAGTTCAGCAGGCCCTCATGGATGAAACCGCGATCGCGGTGCAGGAACAGATCGGCCTGCGGGTCGCGCTTGGAGAGCTTCTTGTTGCCGGTCTCCCCCAGCACGAGCGGCATGTGCGCGAAGCGCGGCACGAAGGTCGTGACCCCCGCTTCGATCAGCGCCGCGTAGAGAGCGAGCTGACGGGCGGTCGAGGGCATCAGGTCCTCTCCGCGGAGCACGTGCGTGATCCCCATCAGCGCATCGTCGACAGGGTTCACGAAGGTGTACAGCGGGATGCCGTTGGGGCGCACGACGACGAAGTCGGGGAAGGAGCCGGCGGGGAAGGTCACCTCGCCGCGGATGAGATCGACGTAGGTGAGATCCTCGTCGGGCACGCGCAGGCGCAGGGCCGGCCGGCGCCCCTCCGCGCGGAATGCCTCGCGCTGCTCATCCGTGAGGTCTCGATCGAAGTTGTCGTATCCGAGCTGCTTCGCACGCCCCGCGGCCTCGTTGCGCGCATCGATCTCCTCCGCCGTCGAGTAGCTCTCGTACAGAGACCCGGAGGCGATCAGCTTGTCGATCACGCCGCGATAGATGTCGTGACGCTCGGACTGCCGATACGGCGCGTGCGGGCCGCCGACCTCGACACCCTCATCCCAGTCGATCTTGAGCCACGTGAGAGCGTCGACGAGCTGTCGGAAGCTCTCCTCGCTGTCGCGTGCGGCGTCGGTGTCCTCGATGCGGAACACCATCTTCCCGCCCGTGTGACGGGCATAGGCCCAGTTGAACAGCGCGGTGCGGACCATGCCGACGTGCGGCAGTCCGGTCGGCGAGGGGCAGAAGCGGACGCGGACGTCGGCGCCACTGGCGGTCGTGGTGAGGGGGTGCGGAGTAGCCATATCCCTCCGATTCTAGTTGTCGCCGCGCTCGCGCCCCATCGTCGGCGTCGGCGTCGTCATCGGCGTCGCTCCGTGTCGGGATCCCGTCACAGCGGGTCATGGACGCTCACCTCGGGTAACAACCGCCTGCTCCGCACCGGCTGGCTCATATCGTGGCGGCAATCCTCACATCGGCGGGCCCACACCAGCGGAAGGCACGAACATGACATTCACGGATACGACGGTGACAGGACTCGACGATCGGTGGCGGAACGCCGACCGACCCCGGACGAGTGCCGAGTGGCTCGACAGGGCTCAGCAGGTCGCCGACATCCTCGCGGTCGACGCTGTCGAGCGCGACCGCGCGAACGCGACTCCTCATGCCGAGGTGCGACTGCTGAAGGACTCCGGGTTGGTCACCCTGCTCGGCCCGACCGCCCACGGCGGCGCCGGCGAGACCTGGGAGACCGCATACAGGATCATCCGCACCGTCGCGCGCGGCGACGGGTCGATCGGCCAGGTGCTCGGTTACCACTACCTCTGGGCGTGGGCGGCGCGACTCGTCGCGACGGACGAGCAGATCACCGCTGTCGAGGAGCTGTACACGTCGAACAACTTCCTCTTCGGAGGCGCCGTCAACCCGCGCGATTCCGATCTGACGATCAGGGAGGACGGTGACGACCTCGTCTTCTCCGGTCGCAAATCCTTCTCGACGGGAGGTCAGATCTCAGACCTCACGGTGCTCGAGGGAGTCCTCGACGGCACCGACACCCACATCTTCGCGATCGTCCCCACCGCACAGGAGGGCATCGTCTTCGGAGGCGATTGGGACAGCCTCGGCCAGCGGCTCACCGAGTCGGGGTCCGTCGAGATCCGCGATGTGCGGGTGCCCTGGGCATCCGCGGCCGGATTCGTCGAACGGGAGTTCACGCCCCTCGTCTACAACACTCTGAACGTTCCGACGATTCAGCTCGTCTTCGCCAACTTCTATCTCGGCATCGCTCAGGGCGCCCTCGAGACCGCATCCGCGTACACGAGGACGACCACCCGGGCATGGCCGTACGGCGGCGACGACAAGGAGCGTGCGACCGAGGAGTGGTACGTGCTCGATGGCTACGGCGACCTGGCATCCAGGCTGTGGGCGGATGAGGCCCTGCTCGACGCCGTCGGCGCAGAGATCAGCGCAGTGCTGCATGCGCCCCGGGAGGAGCTCACGGCCCGCCGCCGAGGCGAGATCGCCGTGCGGATCGCTGCGGGCAAGCTGCGGATCGTCGACGACGGACTGCAGATCGCGACCAAGGTGTTCGAGCTCACGGGCGCCCGCGCATCGGCGAGCTCCGTGGGCCTCGACATCTTCTGGCGCAATCTCCGGACCCACAGCCTGCACGACCCCATCCCCTACAAGAAGCGCGAAGTGGGTGCGTACGTACTGCTCAACGACGTGCCGGAACCGACCTGGTACACCTGATCGCGCGGCGACGCCGCGGGTGTCGCCTCTGCGCTGCGGTGCAAGAGGCGACACCCGCGCCGACGTCACTTCTTCGCCACTCCGAGCGGTGAGAGCACCACGATCGCACCCACCAGGACAGAGGCGGCGATCCCGAGTCCGGCGTACTCGAAATTCGACAGGATCACGCCGGCGAGCACCGCGCCGGCGGCGGCCGACAGACTCATCAGCGAGTCGCTGCGCCCCTGTCGGCGCGTGCGCAGTTCGGGGGCACTCGACTCGGTCAGCAGCGCCGCCCCTGCGACCGTCGCCGCGCTCCATCCCAGGCCGAGCAGGATGAGCGCCACCATCACGCCCCACTCCCGGTCGTTCGCGAACACGGCGAAGGCGAGCGCGCCGCCCGAGAGCAACTGCCCCAGCAGAACGACGCGCAACCGGCCCCAACGGTCCGCCAGGATCCCGAAGAGCGGGGACAGCGCGTACATGCCTCCGACGTGCAGGGCGATGGTGATTCCCACGAGCGCGGACACGTCGGCCGGCGTGGGGGCCATGCCATGTTCTCCGTGGGCCATGTGAGCGAGGTGCACGGGGGTCATCGCCATCACCGACGCCATCACGACGTGCGATCCGGCGACGGCGAACATGGCGTACCGAGCGACGACCGGACGGTCGACGAACACCTCCCCGGTCGCGGCGGCAGCCGCTCTGGCGAGCTTCTGCGCCGCGAGGAGCGGGTCGGGACGCAGCGCCACCAGGTAGAGCACGAGAGCGGCGGATTGAGCGACGAACGAGAAGACGTAGGACCCCGTCTGCGGCGGCATTCCGAGGTACGCACCGATGATCTCTCCGGGGCCGAGCAGCAGCGGACCCGCGACCCCTCCGATCGTCGTCGCCCACACCACGATCGACAGATCGCGTCCCCGGTGTCTCGGAGCCGCGAGATCGGTGGCGGCGAACCGTGACTGCAGGTTGCCGGCGTTGCCCGCGCCGATCATGAGAATGCCGACCAGGAGCAGCGGGAACACGCGCAGCGATGCCGCGAGGATCACGACGGCGATGCCGGTCAGCGCGAAGAGGTTGCCGAGTGTGAGTGCACGGCGTCGTCCGACTCGCGCGGCCAGGCGCGCGAGCGGGATCGCGCACAGCGCAGCACCCAGCGTGACCGACGCCGTCGCGAGCCCCGAGAGCGCGTCGCTGCCCGACAGATCGGCGGCGAGCAGAGCGCCGAGAGAGACCGTCGCCCCGAATGCGATGCCGCCCAGCACCTGACCGACGGAGAGCACCCACACGGTCCTCCGCTGCACAGACGCCTGCTGCGACGCCGTGAGGGCGTCGACGGTCATGACGCGCGCACGGCGTCGCGCACGGTGTTGCGCAGGATACCCAGTCCGGTGATCTCGACCTCGACGGTGTCGCCGGCGACGAGGGCGCCGACGCCCGCAGGCGTGCCCGTGAGGATGACGTCGCCGGGCAGCAGCGTGAACGCCTCCGAGGCGTGTTCGATGATGGTCTCGACCGAGTGGATCATGTCGGACAGCGGCGCGCTCTGCCGCACCTCACCGTTGACGCGAGTCTCGATGGTGGCGGCCGACGGGTCGAAGTCCGTGCTGATCGTCGGACCGAGGGGGCAGAACGTGTCGAAGCCCTTCGCGCGCGCCCACTGGCCGTCCTTGCGCTGCAGGTCTCGTGCGGTGACGTCGTTGGCGATCGTGTAGCCGAGCACGTGATCGAGGGCATCCTCGGCCTTCACGTTCTTCGCGACCCTGCCGATCACGACGGCGAGTTCGCCCTCGTGCTCGATCTGCTCCGAGATCGCGGGGCGCACGATCGCATCCCCCGGGCCGATCACGGCGGTGTTGGGCTTGAGGAACAGCAGCGGCTCCTCGGGGGCGTCTCCGCCCATCTCGGCGGCATGATCGTGATAGTTCTTGCCGACGCACACGATCTTCGAGCGCGGGATCACCGGCGCGAGGATCACCGCATCCGCGATCGGCACTCGGTCACCCGTGGGCTCGTATCCGGCGAAGAGCGGATCGCCCGAGAGGACGACCAGGTCGGTGTCATCGACGATCCCGAAGAGGATGGCGTCGTCGTGGCTGAATCGTGCGATCTTCATCCCCTCAGCCTAGCCAGCGAGCCGAACGAGAAGACCCCGCCGGGCCGGAGGCGCAGCGGGGTCTCGTCGAGCGTCGCGCTCAGGCGTCCAGACGCAGCAGCCAGCCATGCTTGTCTTCCCGGCGTCCGTACTGGATGTCCGTCAGCTCCTCGCGCAGCGAGAGCGCGAGCTCGCCGAGCGGCTGCGGCTCGTCGAAGCCCTCCCCGACGAGCGCGCCGATCGGGGTCACGACGGCCGCCGTGCCGCAGGCGAACACCTCGACGATGTCTCCCGAAGCCACGCCTTCGCGCCACTCGTCGATCGAGATCGGACGCTTCTCGACCGTGTAGCCGCGGTCCTCCGCCAGCTGCAGGAGCGAGTCGCGCGTGATGCCCTCGAGGATGCTGTCGGACTCAGGGGTGACGATCCGGCCGTCCTTGAAGACGAACACCACGTTCATGCCGCCGAGCTCCTCGACGTCGCGGTTCTCGTTCAGGAACACCACCTGGTCGCAGCCCTTCTCGGCCGCGAGAGCCTGCGGCAGCAGGCTCGACGCATAGTTGCCGCCGGTCTTCGCCTTGCCCGTGCCACCGCGTCCGGCACGCGAATGCTCTTCGGACAGCCAGATGCGCACCGGCTTGACGCCGCCGGAGAAGTACGCACCGGCCGGGCTCGCGATCACGTAATAGGCGACCTTCTGCGCGGCGCGCACACCGAGGAATGCCTCCTTGGCGAACATGAAGGGTCGCAGGTAGAGGCTCTGGTCCTCCCCCGACGGGACCCAGCGGCCGTCGACCGCGATCAGCTCGCGCAGCGACTGGATGAAGTACTCGGTCGGGAGCTCGGGCAGTGCGAGCCGTCGAGCGCTGGCCTGCATGCGCGCGGCGTTGCGATCGGGGCGGAACGTGTGGATCGATCCGTCCGCGTGCCGGTAGGCCTTGATGCCTTCGAAGATCTCCTGGGCGTAGTGCAGCACCGATGCGGCCGGGTCGAGCGGGATCGGCCCGTAGGGCTGCACGCGCGGCCGGTGCCACCCTCCCTTGACCGACCAGCAGATGTCGACCATGTGATCCGTGAAGACCACGCCGAAGCCGGGGTTCGCGTGCACCTCTGCGACGCGCGCCGGCGACGCCGCAGTCAGGTTCTTGGTCACCGCGAACTCCAGCGGAGCCGCGGAGGTCTCTGCATCGATCGTCGTCATGTCGTCATTCCGTTCCTTGTGGGTGGGCGCATCATCGCGCCGTTTCAGCCTACGCCTGCCGCTCAGAGCCGCGCGGCGATCGCGGAGCCGATCTCCGCTGTCGTGCGTGCGCCCGAGCGGGCGGCGATGTCGGCCTCGACGGCGGCGCTCACTCGAGCTGATTCCGTGGGGAGACCGAGATGGTCGAGCAGCAGGGCGATCGACAGGATCGCGGCGGTCGGATCGGCCTTCTGCTGCCCCGCGATGTCCGGCGCCGAGCCGTGGACGGGCTCGAACATCGACGGGAAGGTGCCGTCGGGATTGATGTTGCCCGAGGCCGCGAGTCCGATGCCGCCGGTGACGGCTCCCGCGAGGTCTGTCAGGATGTCGCCGAACAGGTTGTCGGTGACGATCACGTCGAAGCGAGAGGGGTCGGTGACGAGGAAGATCGTCGCCGCATCGACGTGCAGGTAGTCTACCGCCACGTCCGGGTGCTCTGCCGCGACCTCGTTCACGACCCGTTGCCAGATCGCTCCGGCGTACACCAGCACGTTGGTCTTGTGCACGAGGGTGACCTTCTTGTGCCGACGTTCGGCGAGATCGAAGGCGTAGCGCACGACGCGCTCGACGCCGAAGGCCGTGTTCACCGAGGTCTCGTTCGCGACCTCGTGCGGCGTGCCCGTGCGGATCGCACCGCCGTTGCCGACGTACGGACCCTCGGTGCCCTCTCGGACGACGACGAAGTCGATCTCGCCCGGGTTCGCGAGCGGGCCGGCGGCACCGGTGAACAGCTTCGACGGACGAAGGTTCACGTAGTGGTCGAGAGTGAAGCGAAGCCTCAGCAGCAGCCCTCGCTCGATGTTCGCGTCCTTGAGGCGTGGGTCGCCGGGCGTCCCCCCGACCGCACCGAGCAGGATCGCATCGTGTTCGGAGATCGCCTGCAGGTCATCGTCCGTGAGGGTGTCGCCGGTCTCCAGGAACCGCGCGGCGCCGAGCGAGAAGCGCGTCTTGTCGAACGTCACGTCACTGGATGCGGTGACGGCGTCGAGCACCTTCTCGGCCTCGGCGACGACCTCTGGGCCGATTCCGTCACCGGGGATGACGGCCAGCTTCACGACACGCGACATGACACTCCTTGCATCGGGATGGACCGGCCGCCGCTCGGAGGCATGCCGAGCGGGCCGGTCCCCCCAGCGTACTGGTCAGTGCGAGGGGCTCGTACGCAGCGTGACGGCGGCGATCGCCCCGGCGAGGACGACGAGCCCTGCGCCGATGAGCGACGTCACGAGCACGCCGGATCCGAACGCGGCGGATGCCGCGCCCCACAGCGCGTCGCCGAGCTCGGCGGGGAGCTCCTGCGCCGCCGTGTAGGCGCCGGCGAGAGTCTCCTTCGCGGCGTGCGCCGCCTCCGCAGGGATGCCGGCAGGGATCGCCAGCGCCCCGCGGTAGAACGCGGTGATCAGTCCGCCGAGGACGGCGGTGCCGAGCACGGCCCCCAGCTCGTACGCCGTCTCGGACACAGCACTGGCCGCGCCGGCCTTCTCGGCCGGTGCGCTGGAGAGGATCAGCTCGTTCGAGATCGTCTCCGCCGCCCCGATGCCGATTCCCAGCACCACGAAGGCGAGGATGAGGGGCGCGACGCCGTGATCGGCCGTCGTGAAGGCGACGAGGAGATATCCGGTCACGGAGAACGCGAGACCGGCGGGAACGAGCACGTGCGGACGGACCCGTCTCGAGATCGGTACCACCGAGAGCCCGGCGACGATCATCGCGAGCATTCCGGGCACGAGCGCGGCGCCGGCGATCATCGGCGACAGACCCAGGACCAGCTGCAGGTGCTGGGAGACGAAGTAGAGGAACCCCACGAGCGCGACGACGCTGAGCAGGTTGACGAGGATCGCTCCGGAGAACGACCCTCTGCGGAACAGCGCCATGTCGAGCATCGGGATGTCGGAACGCAGCTGACGCCGCACGAAGAGGCAGCCCATCACGATGCCGAGCAGAGCCCAGCCCCCGACGGTCACGCTGGGTCCGTCGACCGCGAGCGACTTGATCGCGTACACGACAGGGATCATCGCGGCCATCGACAGGACGATGCTGACGATGTCGATGCGGCCCGGGTGGGGATCGCGGCTCTCCGGCACGAGCAAGGGTGCCGCGACCAGCAGGGGGATCAGGACGGGCACGGCGATGAGGAACACCGATCCCCAGTCGAAGTGCTCGAGCAGGAAACCGCCCACGATCGGCCCGAGCGCCGAGCCCGCGGAGAACGCGGATGCCCAGACCGCGATGGCGAGACGACGCTGGTCGCGGTTCGTGAAGATCGAGCGCAGCAGTGACAGCGTCGACGGCATCAGCATCGCGCCGAACAGGCCCAGGAGCGCTCTGGCGGCGATCAGCAGTCCGGCGGTGGGCGCGAAAGCAGCGAGAGCCGAGACTGCGGCGAAGCCGGTGGCGCCGATCAGCAGCATCCGGCGCCGTCCGAAGCGGTCCCCCAGCGTGCCCATCGTGACGAGCAGTCCTGCCAGAACCAGCGGGTAGACGTCGATGATCCACAGCTGCTCCGCCCCGGTCGGCGACAGCGCCATCGATATCTCGGGCAGCGCGAAGCTCAGCACCGTGTTGTCGACCGACACCAGGAGCACGGGAAGCATGAGTACGACGAGCGCGGCCCAGCCGCGTGCTCCGACGCGGGGGGAATCCGTCTCCGTCGTCGGGACCGACGCAGTGCGGGTCATGGAACACCTCTCAGGATCTCGACGGCCTGATTACTAAACCGTCCGGATGGTATAGTAACAGAATCGATACGCGTCCGCGCTACTGTGATCGAGACGAACAGAGGACCCCCGATGCCCAGACCTCCCCTCGCGCGCGAACGCGTTCTCGACGCCTTCGAATCGATCGTGATCGACGAGGGGGTGCGCGCGGCCACACTCGACGCGACGGCCAAGGGCGCCGGCGTCTCGAAGGGCGGCCTCCTCTACCATTTCGCCTCGAAGGAGGAGCTCGCGGCAGGCTTGATCGACCGCCTGGACGCGCTCACCACTCTCGATCTCGAGCGGATGACGGGGGCGGAAGAGGGTCCGGTCGCCTACTACGTGCGCACCTCGGTCATGGAGGACGACGCGCTAGACCGTGCGCTCATCGCCGCGACCCGTCTCGCTCAGGGCGGCTCGGCCCCCGCTGCCGACGCACTGCGGCGGAACCGGGACCGATGGGCCGACGCGATCCGCCCCCACGTGCGCGACGCCGCGAGCCTCGATCTCGTGATGCTGCTGAGCGACGGCCTGTATTTCAACAACTCGCTCGATGTGCACGGGCCCGAACGCCTCGTGCCTCGCAGCGACGAACTCGCGGACCTGATCTCGCTCGTGCTGCGGGCGACCGCTCCCTGAGAAGATCCCCACGAACGAGAGCGGGAGGGGCCGCCGTTCGGCCGCCCCTCCCGCTCTCGTCGAGGGGATCTCCCCGCTCAGACCTCGGTGATCTCGATCTGACGGAAGAGGTCGGCGTCGATCGCCGAGCTCACCTCGTCGAGAAGCTCATCCGAGACCGGGGAGTCGAGCGTCACGACGCTGAGCGCCTGATCGCCGGCGCCGAGACGCGAGATCTGCATACCCGCGATGTTCACGCCCGCCTCGCCGAACTTCTGACCGTAGACGGCGACGATTCCGGGGCGGTCGGTGTAGAGCATCACGACGTGGTGCTTCTCGATGGGCAGCTCGAGGGCGTGTCCATTGATGCCGACCAGCTTCTCCGCCTGCTTGGGCCCCGTGAGGGTGCCTGAGACCGAGAGCTGCGAGCCGTCGGAGAGCGCGCCGCTGAGGGTGATCACGTTGCGGTACTCGTCGCTGACGTCGTCCTTGAGCAGACGCACCGCGATGCCGCGCTGCTCGGCGAGCAGCGGTGCGTTCACGTACGACACCGTCTCGCTGACGATGTTCGTGAACACGCCCTTGAGCGCTGCGAGCTTGAGGACACTGACGTCGTAGTCGTTCAGCTCGCCGTGCACCTCGACGTCGAGGCTCGTGAGCGGCGACGTGGCGAGCGCGGCGAAGATCTGGCCGAGCTTCTCGACGAGCGAGATGCCGGGGCGCACGTACGGGTCGATCACACCGCCGGCGACGTTGACGGCGTCCGGCACGAGGTCGCCGCCGAGCGCGAGACGGACGGAGCGAGCGACCGACACACCGGCCTTCTCCTGCGCCTCCTCGGTGCTGGCGCCCAGGTGCGGCGTGACGACGACGTTCGGGAGGTCGAGCAGTCGGCGAGCCGTGCCGCCCTCGGCCGGGGGCTCGGACGTGAACACGTCGAGTCCTGCACCCGCGATCTCACCCGCGACGAGCGCGTCGTGAAGAGCCTCTTCGTCGATGAGCCCGCCACGAGCGACGTTGACGACGAACGCCGTCGGCTTCATGGCCGAGAACTGCTCGGCACCGATCATGCCGGTCGTCTCCGGCGTCTTCGGCATGTGGATCGTGAGGAAGTCCGACTCTGCGACGAGCTCGTCGAGCGACAGGAGCTGCACTCCGAGCTGCTGAGCACGTGCGGAGGTGACGTACGGGTCGTACGCGACGACGCGCATGTCGAACGCCGCGAGACGCGCGGCGACGAGAGCGCCGATGCGACCGAGACCGATGATGCCGACGGTCTTCTCGAACAGCTCGGCACCCGTGAACGAACTGCGCTTCCACTGCCCTGCGGCGAGAGACGCATGCGCGGCAGGGATACGGCGGGCGAGGCTGAGGATGTGTCCGACGGTGAGCTCGGCGGCGGAGACGATGTTCGAGGTCGGTGCGTTGACGACCATGACACCGGCGGTCGTGGCGGCCTTGATGTCGACGTTGTCGAGACCGACGCCGGCTCGCGCGACGACCTTGAGCTTCGGCGCGTGCGCCAGCGCCTCCTCATCGATCCGGGTCGCCGAGCGGATCAGCACGGCATCGGCGTCGGCGAGCGACGAGAAGAGCGCCTCGCGATCGGTGCCGTCGACGGTGCGGACGTCGAAGTCGGGGCCGAGGGCCTCGATCGTGGCGGGAGAGAGAACTTCGGCGAGGAGCACGACGGGCTTCGGCACAGGGATCCTTCGGGGCAGCGCGACAGGGGGCCGATGCGCCGCACACCGTGGGGGCGCGATCACTTCAACTGTACCCGAGCGCTCTCGCTGCTCCGTGCCGTGTGACGCCGCCGGTCACGGCGAGACGGTCACGAGGTCCGACATGTTGAGGATGCTGTAGCCGATCAGGCTGAGCCAGAACACCGCCACGACGCCGAGACCCGCCAGGAGCACGAGCCCGAGTTCGCCCGAGTTGCGGCGTCTGCCGATCGCATAGGCGAACACGAACACGATCGCGGGGAACACGACGCCGAACAGCAGCGTCACCCAGCCGACAGCGGTCAGACCGTTCTGCGCCATCGTGATCAGGTGCGCCACCGCGTTCCAGATCGCATAGGCGTAGAACAGCCCGGCCGTTCCGAGAACCAGCGCGCTGAGCCACCGCGGCGACCCCGCGTTCGCCGTCGACTCCGCGTCGATCCGGCTCATGATCCGATCACCCCCACCGTCACGAACGGCCAAGGCACGAGCAGGACGACTCCGACGAGCAGCAGAGCGATGCGGGTCCATCCCGCCCGCCCTCTGGTCAGCACCCACACGGCGAGGAACCACAGCGCGGGAGCAGCAACGGCGAGGATGAACCACGGCACGTACATCGCGTCTGCGACGATCAGATTCGCGAGAGGCTTGAGCCGGAGCCCGCCGACGACCCATCCGATGCTGTACAGGAGGTACACGCCTCCGACGACTCCCAGCGTGAGGAGCAGTGCGGCGCCGAGCGGTGCGGCCTCTTCCCCGTCCGGCGCGTCGACGCCGTCGCCCGCCTCGACGTGTCCCACTCCCTCGCTCCCCCGGCCGACGGCGTTCCAGCCGTCCGGGAGCGCTGCATCATGGGAGCGGACTCCGGAGCCGGGTGCCTCGTTCGCGGAGCCTTTCGGTGCGCGCAGCGTCGACTCTGCGCCGTCGTCTCCGTCCCATGACAGGGCCTCGTCGGAATCGGAAGTCATGTCTCCAGCGTATGACACCGTGTCCACTATGCTCGGGGCATCTGGGCCAGCAGGCCCCCTCCGGAAGGACAGCCAGTGGCCGAGCAGAACAAGAAGGTCGACCAGAGCACACCGGGCGGAAGCGGGGAACCGGCCGCCGGATGGACGCCCACGCCCGCAGCGAGATCGAAGGCGACGAGCTTCCGGTGGATCGCCGTCGCACTGTGGGTGCTGGCGATCACCGCCGAAGCGGTCTCGATCTTCTGGCTGCTCCGTCAACGCGTGTACGTCGGCGAAGACGGCACGCTCGTACGCGATCCCGACACGGGGCTCCTCGAGGAACAGGGAGTCACGGCTCAGTTCCCGCAGTGGGCGTTCATCACGCTCCTCGTTCTGCTCGTCGTCATCGCGGCGTTCGCCATCACCGGGTCGATCCTGTGGAAGAAGGCGAACCGGCTCGATCCCGCACGCAGGTCGGAGACGCTCCGATTCTTCGTGCAGAACCAGCTCGGCGCGATCATCGCGATCGTCGCGTTCCTCCCCCTCATCATCCTGATCTTCCTGAATAAGGACATGGACAAGGGACAGAAGGCCACCGCCGGGATCGTCGGCATCGTGCTCGCGGTGGTCGCGACCGTGGTCGGCGTCGATTTCAGCCCGCCCTCCGTCGAGCAGTACACGGCAGATCAGTCGGCCGTGATCCAGCTGCTCGGCAAGGACGAGGTCGTGTGGGTCGACGGCGGGGCCGTCTACCATGTGTGCGACGAAGTCTCCGACATCCAGACCGGCAGCGAGAAGCGCACCGGTACGACAGCTGAAGCCGTCGAAGCCGGCAAGATCCGCCTCACCCTGAAGTTCGCCTCCGAGCTGCGCGCCTGCGGCCTCGCCGTGCCCGAGAACGCCGACGACATCGAGGCCGCGCTGCGTGAGATCCAGGGCGGAGCAGTCGACACGCTGCTCCCCGCGCCGGTGTGGGCCGACCCCGCCGACGCGCCGATCGAGGTCGAGGACGCGACCCCGTCCGAGTGACTCCCGCGCGTACGACGACGGGCCCGGTGCGATGTGCACCGGGCCCGTCGTGTCGAGCGTCGTCGGATCAGCGCGCAGCGCTGCCGTCGACGTAGTCCTCGTCCTGCTGCTTCCATGCGAAGAGCGAACGCAGCTCCTTGCCGGTGGCCTCGATGGGGTGAGTCTCCTCCTTGGCACGCAGCGCGAGGAACTCCTCGGCTCCGTTGTCCTGGTCATCGATGAAGCGCTTGGCGAAGTTGCCGTTCTGGATGTCGGCGAGGATCGCCTTCATCGACTCCTTGACCTCGGGGGTCACGACGCGCGGGCCCGAGACGTAGTCGCCGTACTCCGCCGTGTCGGAGACCGACCAGCGCTGCTTGGCGATGCCGCCCTCCCACATGAGGTCGACGATCAGCTTCAGCTCGTGCAGGACCTCGAAGTACGCGATCTGCGGCTGGTACCCCGCCTCGGTCAGGGTCTCGAAGCCGGCCTGCACGAGGTGGCTGACGCCACCGCACAGCACGGCCTGCTCGCCGAAGAGGTCGGTCTCGGTCTCTTCCGTGAAGGTCGTCTTGATGACGCCCGCACGCGTTCCGCCGATGGCCTTCGCGTACGAGAGAGCGGTCGCCCAGGCGTTGCCCGATGCGTCGCGCTCGACGGCGATGATGTCGGGGATGCCGCGACCCGCGACGAACTCACGACGGACGGTGTGACCGGGTGCCTTCGGAGCGACGAGGATCACGTCGACGCCCTCGGGGGCGTCGATGTAGCCGAAGCGGATGTTGAAGCCGTGCGCGAAGGCGAGCGTCTTGCCCTCGGTGAGGTTCGGTGCGATGGACTCGCTGTAGATCGTGCGCTGGTGCTGGTCCGGCGCCAGGATCATGATGAGGTCGGCCCACTGCGTCGCGTCAGCGACGGACTTGACCGCGAATCCGGCCTCCTCCGCCTTCGGCGCCGACTTCGACCCCTCCTTGAGGGCGATCGCGACCTCGACACCCGAGTCGCGAAGGTTCTGCGCGTGCGCGTGACCCTGCGAGCCGTAGCCGACGATGGCGACCTTCTTGCCCTGGATGATCGACAGATCGGCGTCTGCGTCGTAGAAGATCTCGGTGCTCACTGGTTTCTCTCCTTGATTGATGCGTTTCGTCTCGCTTCGCTCGCTCAACGAACGGCGAAGATTTTTCTGGATGATCAGCCGCGCAGGACGCGCTCGGTGATGCTCTTGCCGCCGCGACCGATGGCCAGAAGACCCGACTGGGCGATCTCCTTGATGCCGAACGGCTCGAGTGCGCGCAGCATGGCGTCGACCTTGCCCCGGTCCCCGGTGACCTCGATCACGAGCGCGTCGGACGCGTAGTCGACCACGGAGGCGCGGAACAGGTTGGCGACCTCGATCACGTTCGACCGCGTGGCGTTGTCGGTGCGCACCTTCACGAGCATGTGCTCGCGCTGCACCGACGTCGGGAAGTCGAGCTCGACGATCTTGATGACATTGATCAGCTTGTTCAGCTGCTTGGTCACCTGCTCGAGGGGCAGGTCCTCGAGGTCGACGACCACCGTGATGCGAGAGATGCCCGGCACCTCGGTCACACCCACCGCGAGCGAGTCGATGTTGAAGCCGCGACGGGCGAACAGGCCCGCGACTCGGGTCAGCAGTCCGGGAGTGTTCTCCACCAGGAGGCTCAGCACGTGAGTCGACATGGTCAGTCCTCCTCGTCGAATGCGGGCGCGTGCTCGCGGGCGTACTGGACGTAGCTGTTGCTCACGCCCTGGGGAACCATGGGCCACACCATGGAATCCGCGCTGACGACGAAGTCGATGACGACGGGGCGGTCGTTCGTCTCGAGGGCGAGCGCGATCGCAGCATCCACTTCGTCCTCCGTCTCGACGCGGATGGCGAGGCAGCCGTAGGCCTCCGCCAACTTCACGAAGTCGGGGATGCGCACGGTTCCGTGCCCCGTGTTCAGGTCCGTGTTCGAGTGGCGTCCGTCGTAGAACAGCGTCTGCCACTGACGCACCATGCCCAGTGACGAGTTGTTGATGATCGCGACCTTGATCGGGATGTTGTTGATCGCGCAGGTGGCGAGCTCCTGATTGGTCATCTGGAAGCAGCCGTCGCCGTCGATCGCCCACACCACACGGTGAGGCTCGGCGACCTTCGCTCCCATGGCCGCGGGCACGGAGTATCCCATGGTGCCCGCTCCCCCGGAGTTCAGCCAGGCGTTGGGGCGCTCGTACTTGATGAACTGAGCCGCCCACATCTGGTGCTGGCCGACGCCGGCAGCGTAGATGCCCTCGGGGCCGGTGAGCTCACCGATCCGCTGGATCACATGCTGAGGCGCGAGCAGCCCGTCCGTGGTGGGCGCGAATCCGAGAGGGAACTCGGTACGCAGGCCGTCGAGATACGACCACCACTCCTCGGTGTCGGGAGCGGAAGCGCCGATCGCGCCGCGGAAGGCCGATTCGAGATCGACCAGCACGTCGCGCACATCACCGACGATCGGCACGTCCGCCGTGCGGATCTTGGAGATCTCGGCCGGGTCGATGTCGACGTGCACGACCTTCGCGTTCGGGGCGAACAGCGCGGCCTTGCCTGTCACGCGGTCGTCGAACCTCGCTCCGAGCGAGACGATGAGGTCGGCCTCCTGCAGCGCCAGCACGGCGGGAACCGTGCCGTGCATGCCGGGCATGCCGAGGTGCTGCTGGTGCGAGTCGGGGAAGGCGCCGCGCGCCATCAGTGTCGTCACGACCGGCGCGTTGGTGGTCTCGGCCAGCGCGAGCAGCTCGGCCGAGGCACGACCGCGGATCACTCCGCCGCCGACGTAGAGAACCGGCTTCTTGGCGCTCGCCAGCAGTGCGGCGGCCGCCTGGATCTGCTTTCCGTGCGCCTTCGTGACCGGACGGTACCCCGGCAGATCGATCTTCGCCGGCCAGATGAAGGGAGCCATGGCCTGCTGGGCGTCCTTCGTGATGTCCACGAGCACCGGTCCCGGGCGTCCCGTCGAGGCGATCTCGTACGCCGCGGCGATCGCACCCGGGATCTCGGATGCGTCCTTCACGAGGAAGGAGTGCTTCGTGATGGGCATCGTGATGCCGACGATGTCGGCCTCCTGGAAGGCGTCGGTGCCCATCAGCGTCGAGAACACCTGCCCGGTGATCGCGAGCAGCGGCACCGAATCCATGTACGCGTCGGCGATCGCCGTGACCAGGTTGGTCGCACCGGGACCCGATGTCGCGATGCACACTCCGACCTTGCCCGACGACGACGCGTAGCCTTCGGCGGCGTGTCCGGCGCCCTGCTCGTGACGGACCAGGATGTGTCGGAGCTCCGACGCATCCATGAGCGGGTCGTACACAGGGAGGATCGCTCCGCCCGGGAGTCCGAAGACGTCCTTGACGCCGAGGAGCTCGAGGGTGCGGACGACAGCCTCGGCGCCGGAGATCTCCGGCGCGGCGGACTTGGGTGCGGGTGGCCTCGGCACGGCCGAGGCGGTGTCGGCAGTCATGACACTCCTTCTGATGGTCTGTTGGCGACGTCGGCGGCCCGGGGGCCGGAAGCGACGCGGATCAGCCGGTCGTCGCGCCCTCGGCGGCGGACCGCACGAGACGCGAGTACTTGGCAAGAACGCCACGGGTATAGCGCGGGGGTAGCGGCTCCCAGCCAGAGCGGCGGGAGGCGAGCTCCGTCTCGTCGACGAGTAGGTCGAGAGAGCGAGCTGCGATATCGACCCGTATCAGATCACCATCGCGCACGAAGGCGATGGGACCTGCGTCCACCGCTTCGGGTGCTATGTGGCCGATGCACAGGCCGGTTGTGCCGCCTGAGAATCGTCCGTCAGTCAAGAGTAGTACATCTTTTCCGAGCCCCGCGCCCTTGATGGCCGCGGTGATCGCGAGCATCTCTCGCATGCCCGGCCCACCCTTGGGGCCTTCGTAGCGGATCACGATGACGGTGTTCTTGTCGATCTCGCCGTTCGCGACGGCGTCCATCGCCGCACGCTCGCGCTCGAACACGCGCGCGGTGCCTTCGAACACCGCGGCGTCGAAGCCCGCGGTCTTGACGACGGCTCCCTCCGGGGCGAGCGATCCGTGCAGGATCGTCAGGCCGCCGGTCGCGTGGATCGGGTTGTCGAAGGTGTGGATGACCTCGCCGTCGATCGGCATCGGGTCGAGGTCCGCGAGGTTCTCCGCGAGCGTCTTGCCGGTCACGGTCAGCGCGTCGCCGTGCAGCAGACCCTCGTCGAGCATCGCTTTCATGATGACCGGGATGCCTCCGTGGCGGTCGACGTCGTTCATGACGTACTTCCCGAAGGGCTTCATGTCCGCCACGTGCGGCACCTTGTCGCCGATGCGGTTGAAGTCGTGGAGGCTCAGATCCACCTCGGCTTCGCGAGCGATCGCGAGGAGGTGCAGCACGACGTTGGTCGAGCCGCCGAGCGCCATCGCGAGGGCGATCGCGTTCTCGAACGCCTCCTTGGTGAGGATGTCGCGGGTCGTGATGCCCTGACGGAGCAGATTCACGACGGCCTCGCCCGAGCGGTGGGCGAAGTAGTCGCGACGACGATCGGCCGCGGGCGGAGCCGCGGAGCCGGGCAGGCTGAGACCGAGGGCCTCTGCCACGGACGCCATCGTGTTGGCGGTGTACATGCCACCGCAGGCGCCTTCGCCGGGAGCGATCGCGCATTCGATGCGCTTGAGGTCCTCCTCGCTCATGAGACCCGCGCGGCAGGCGCCGACGGCCTCGAACGAATCGATGATCGTGACGTCCTTCTCGGTGCCGTCCGACAGCTTCACCCATCCGGGTGCGATCGAGCCCGCGTAGAGGAACACGCTCGACAGGTCGAGACGCGCGCTGGCCATCAGCATGCCGGGGATCGACTTGTCGCATCCTGCGAGCAGCACCGAGCCGTCGAGACGCTCGGCCATCATGACCGTCTCGACCGAGTCGGCGATGACCTCTCGCGACACGAGCGAGAAGTGCATGCCCTCATGGCCCATCGAGATGCCGTCGGAGACGGAGATCGTGCCGAACTGCAGCGGGTAGCCTCCACCCGAGTGCACGCCCTCCTTCGCACCCTGGGCGAGCCGGTCGAGGCTCAGGTTGCACGGAGTGATCTCGTTCCAGCTCGACGCGATGCCGATCTGCGGCTTGTCCCAGTCGGCGTCGCCCATGCCGACGGCACGGAGCATGCCTCGGGAGGTCGTCGCCTCGATGCCGTCGGTGACGACGCGGCTGCGGGGTTTGATGTCGATGGGCGCGCTGGTGGAGGGATCATGCGAGGACATGACGGAAGTCTATTCCCGCCGGGAGGTGCGCTCGTCCGCCAGCGCCTCCAGAAGCAGCGCGATCTCTTGTGGATTCTCCACACGAAGCTCGGCTGCGGTCTCCCCCGGTCCCACGCGCACGCCCAGATCGTCGCCCGTCAGCACGCGCATCGCGTCTTCGTCGGTGACGTCATCGCCCGCGAAGAGGATGGCGGTCGCATCGAAGTGCTCGCGCAGAGCAGTCATCGCGGCGTCCTTGCCCTCGCTCCGAGACGAGAACTCCAGCACGCGGTGCCCCGAACGCCGCCGCCAGTGCGGGAACCGCGCCGCGACGAGCGCGTCGATCTCGCCGAACACCGCGGTCTCCACCTCCGGGGTGGCCGTGCGGGTGTGCACTCCCATCCCGAACGTCTTGGGCTCGAGTTCGGCGCCCTCGTAGCGATCGATGATCGGGCGCGCGGCCTCCCACAGCTCTTCGCGGGATCCTTCCGCGGTCCCCGCCTCGTCCGTCACGGCGTCGCCGACCCCGGGGTACCAGTACTGGGCGCCGTGCGAGCCGGCCAGAGCGATCAGCGAGTCGTCGGTGTGCTCGGTGATGACCCTCAGATCGTGCATGCTGCGGCCGGACACGTACGCCATGACCGTGTCCGGGATCGACGCCAGGCGCGCGACCTGCACGGCGACCTCGGGAAGCGCACGCGCGGCCATCGGGTCGGGCACGAGAGGCGACGCCGTGCCGTCGAAGTCCAGCGCGATGACGAGTCTTGGGGTGGCGGCGATGCGGCTCAGCGCCGGGTCTGCGGATCCGGGGGTCCAGCTGCGGGTCACGAAGGTCTCCAATCGAGGCGGCGTCCTCCCAGTATGACCCGGCCGATCAGCGTCCGCGGACCTCCGCGAGCGCACGCAGGAACGACGACGACCACGCGTTCACGTCGTTCTCGAGCACGCGGCGCCGCAGCGAACGCATGCGCTTGCCCTGCTCGGCGGGCGTCATCGTCACAGCCGTCATGATCGCGTCCTTCAACCCGGCGATGTCGTGCGGGTTGACCCGCACCGCCTGCCGCAGCTCGTCCGCGGCACCCGTGAACTCGCTCAGCACGAGGACACCGCGATTGTCTGCGCGGGTCGCGACATACTCCTTCGCGACGAGGTTCATGCCATCGCGGAGCGCCGTCACGAGCATCACATCGGCCGCGAGGTAGAGCGCGACCATCTCCTCGCGCGGATACCCCTGATGCAGATAGCGGATCGCCGTGTGACCCATGGTGTCGTGATCGCCGTTGATGCGTCCGACCGCGAGCTCGATCTCGTCGCGCAGGTGCACGTACGCATCGACCCGCTCTCGACTCGGGCTCGCCACCTGCACGAACGTGACGTCGTCGACGCTCAGGAGACCGTCTTCGAGGAGCTCGCCATACGCCTTGATCCGGTGACGGATCCCCTTCGTGTAGTCGAGCCGGTCGACTCCGAGGAGGATCTTCTTGGGATTGCCGAGGCTCTCCCTGATCTCGGCGGCACGTGCCCGCACGTCGGGCCGAGCCGCGAGCTCGAGGTACGGCGTGGTGTCGATCGAGATCGGGAACGCTCTCGCGACCGCGGTGCGCGAGCCTCCGTCGGCCGTCGGGATCGTGACAGCCGATCCTCTGACCTCGTGCCGCAGTCGCCGGCGGACGGCGGTCAGGAAGTAGGTGGCGTCCTGCGCACGCTGGAATCCGATCACATCGGCCCCGAGGAGCCCCGTGAGCACCTGATCGCGCCAGGGCAGCTGGGCGTAGAGCCCGTGGGCCGGGAACGGGATGTGGTGGAAGTAGCCGATCGTGACGTCCGGGCGGAGCTCGCGGATCATCTGCGGCACCAGCTGCAGCTGGTAATCGTGCACCCAGACCGTGCCGTCCTGTGCAGCCACGTCGGCAGCGGCCTGCGCGAACCTGCGGTTGACCCGGACATACGCGTCCCACCACTCACGGTGATACTGCGGCGGCGCGATGACGTCGTGGTACAGCGGCCAGATCGTGTCGTTCGCGAAACCCTCGTAGTAGTCGGCGACCTCATCGGTGCTGAGGGGCACCGGCACCAGGTCGATCCCGTTGATCTCGAACGGCTCCAGCTCGACGTCCGGCTGGCCCGGCCATCCGACCCATGCGCCGTGGGCGCTGCGCATCATCGGCTCGAGGGCCGCCACGAGACCGCCCGGAGATGTCCGCCACTCGTCCTCGCCGTCGGGACCCACCACCCGGTCGACCGGGAGGCGGTTGGCGACGACGACGAAATCTGCGGCTGGCATGGAGCTCCTTGGCACTGCGAAGGCGATGGACCTCAGACTGCTGGGGTCTGTTCCGAGAGTACGCGAGACGCGGTCGCACTCAATCGCCAGTTGACAAGGCCCGCCGCGAAGGCTATCCCTGCGGCGATGATCGGAAGAAGCAGCGCGGCGCCGGTGCCCGCGTTCTCCGCGAGCTCTCCCGCCACCGCAGCGCCGAGCGACTGTCCGACCACGATGCCCGAACCGAGCATCGTCATGACCGTCGCAGAGCGTCCGAGCGGGCTTCGGGCCGCGCCGAAGCTGTATTGAGTCACGAGCGTCGGTCCGATGCCGACCCCCATGATCGCCAGCGCGAGCATCATCATCGCTGGCGTGTCGACGAACAGCAGGAGCGTGCTCCCGGCGAGCAGGATGCCGGCGAAGACCAGCCACCGCGCTCGGAGCGTGAACGCCGCCGGAAGCCAGGCGACTCCGAGAGCCAGGATCGCGGATCCCACGCCCATGACGCCGTAGAGCAGACCGGCCTGCTCAGGAGCGCCGCGGTCGGCCATGAACGAGGTGAGCGAGGTGAGCATGGTGCCGAAGAACATGCCGACGCCGAGGATCCCGAGGACGATGACGAGCAGTCGCGGTCGGAAAAGCTCGGACGCCGCCGACGGCGCGCGCCCGTCACTGTCCCGGTGCACCGACACGGCCCGTGCGCTGGGGTGCAGCGCGAACGCACCGACGAACACGACGGTGAGCACGGCCGCACCGACGAGCGGTGCCCACGGCGAAAATGCCGAGGCGAGGATGCCGACGATGAACGGCCCGAAGACGAACACGGTCTCGTCCGCCGCCGACTCGTAGGCCATGGTCCCGGAGGTCGTCCGCGCCCGAACCGCCTCGGGCATCCGGTCGGCGATCAGTGTGACGAGTCGGGATCGCGACAGGGGCGCCACCTGCGGAGCCGTGGCGCCGATGCCGATCGCGGCGATCAGCACCAGCGCATCGGCCGCATCGGCGTACACGACGACGGTGAAGAGCAGCAGCATCGCTCCGTTCGCGATCGCCAGTATCAGGAGCACGGTGCGCTGACCGAAACGATCGGCCGCCGCCCCCAGCAGCGGGCCGAAACAGGCTGTGCCCAGCCCGACCGCCGCCGACGTGAGGCCGCCGAGTGAGAGCGAGCCGCGCGCCGAGACGACGACGGTCAGCACACCCACCACCATCATGGCGAAGGGCAGTCTCGCGATGAACGCGATCACGAAATACGGGAGCCCCGCCGTGCGGAGCAGGCTCGGAGTGGGCGACGTCTGCGACGAGGTCGCGGTGGGCGCCGAAGAAGATACGTGTGTCATGGCTCTCGCGCGCCCGAGGACGCGGGGTCGGGTGCCGCCGCTGTCCGCCGGAGGACCGGCGGCCGGTAGATACACGGGGTGCGGACGCGGCCGAACCGCGACTCCCCCACCCTATCGCAGGCTCCTGCGAATGGGCCGGGCATCGGATCGGTGCGTGCCAGACTCCTCCGTTGCTGTCAAGGCACGGCACGGCCGCCGCCGGTGAGGGTAGCGTGAGGGCATGAACTACCTCTCGGGTACCGGACTCATCGGCGCGATCATGACCGGGGCCACCCTGCTCCGCGGCTCCCGTGACACCAAGATCACGTGGCGCTCGGCGCTCGCGTGGGTGAGCTGGGCCATCAGCCTCGCACTCGCGATCGGCGCGGTGATCGACACGCGTCGTGCCAGGAAGGGACTCCCGGTGTCACCTGATTCGCCCGTGTACGCGAAGCAGCAGAAGGAGTTCCACAAGAAGGCGAAGAAGAACCCGCGGGACGTCGACCTCTCGAAGCGCTGATGCGGACGCGGCTCACCGTGTGAGGATCAGCGCCTCGCCCTGACCTCCACCTCCGCAGAGCCCCACGGCTGCAGTGCCTGATCCTCGACGCGCCAGTTCGTGTGCCATGTGCACCACCAGGCGCGTCCCCGATGCTCCGATCGGGTGACCTATCGCGATCCCGCCGCCGTGGATGTTGACGATATCGCCGGATAGGCCGAGTTCGACCTGCGACCGCGCCACGACCGCTCCGAATGCCTCGTTGATCTCGACCAGATCGAGGTCGGCCGGCAGGATGCCCTGCTTGGCACACGCGCGCTCGATGGCGCGGGCCGGCTGAGCCTGCAGCGAGTTGTCGGGTCCGGCCGTCTGACCGCTCGCCCCTACGGTGACCAGGACGCTCCACCCGGCGGACGCCGCCCTGCCGCGCGTCGTCACGACGACGGCCGACGCTCCGTCGGAGATCTGCGACGAGTTGCCCGCGGTGATCGATCCGCCTTCCGCGAAGGCGGCACGCAGGCCGCTCAGCGACTCGATCGTGGTGTCGGGACGGATGCCTTCGTCCGCCGACACGACGAGGGGTTCTCCGCGACGCTGCGCGACGGACACGGGAACGATCTCGTCGTCGAACACGCCTCGCGCCTGCGCATCGGCGGCGCGCTGGTGGGACAGCGCCGCGACCTCGTCCTGCGCGGCACGGGTCACCGCGTAACGGGCGTTGTGGCGCTCCGTCGACGCCCCCATGCTCTCGCGGTCGTAGGCGTCGGTCAGCCCGTCGTAGGCCATGTGATCGAGCACCTCGACGCTGCCGTAGGTCCACCCCTCGCGCGACCCCATGAGGAGATGCGGTGCGCGGGTCATCGACTCCATCCCGCCCGCCACCACGACCTCCGCGTCGCCCGTGCGGATCATGCGGGCCGCGTCGATCACGGCGGTGAGGCCCGAGAGGCACACCTTGTTGATCGAGTGCGCCGGCACACTCCATCCGATGCCCGCCCCGATGGCGGCCTGGCGCGCCGCATTCTGACCGGATCCGGCCGCGAGCACCTGACCCATGATGACGGCGTCGACCTCGGTCGCGTCAACGTGCCCCTGCTCGAGCGCCCCGCGGATCGCGAAGGATCCCAGTTGCGGTGCGGTGAAGCCGGACAGCTGCCCCTTGAGTCGGCCCTGTGGGGTGCGCGCTGCCGCGACGATGACGATGTCGTCGGCATCCGAAAGCGTGGTGTCGGTCATCAGGGGATCCTTCCGTCGTTCATTCATCAGTGCTCGGGACGGTCAAGACCGTCCCCGTCGCGGCTACCACTTCTTCCACCGAGACCCCGGGAGCGGTCTCGACGAGCACCAGCCCCGCATCCGTGACGTCGATCACCGCGAGGTCGGTGATGATGCGATCGACGACCCTCCGGCCGGTGAGCGGAAGCGAGCATTCATCCACGATCTTCGCGGAGCCGTCCTTCGCGACGTGTTCCATCAGGACGATGACGCGTCGTGCTCCGTGCACGAGGTCCATGGCCCCTCCCGGCCCCTTGACCATCTTGCCCGGGATCATCCAGTTGGCGAGGTCGCCCTGCGCCGACACCTGCATCGCTCCCAGGATCGCGGCATCGATCTTCCCCGCGCGGATCATGCCGAAGCTCAGCGCCGAATCGAAGAACGCCGCACCCGGCAGCACCGTGACTGTCTCCTTGCCGGCGTTGATGAGGTCGGGGTCCACATCCGACTCCCGGGGGTAAGGACCCACGCCCAGGATCCCGTTCTCGGACTGCAGCACCACGGTCACCGACGCGGGCACATGATTCGGCACGAGCGTCGGCAGCCCGATCCCGAGATTCACATACGAGCCGTCCTGCAGTTCTGCGGCTGCTCGGGCCGCCATCTCGTCGCGTGTGAGCGCCATCTCAGGCCCCTTCCACGGCGACCGTGCGCCGCTCGATGCGTTTGGTGATGTCGGAGCCGACCTCGATGATGCGGTGCACGTACACACCCGGCAGGTGGATGCGGTCGGGATCGAGCTCGCCCGGGTCGACGAGATGTTCCACCTGCGCGATGCACACGCGGCCCGCCATGGCTGCCAGCGGGTTGAAGTTGCGCGCCGCCTTGTTGAAGATCAGGTTGCCGTGTCGGTCGCCCGCGAGGGCATGGACCAGGGCGAAGTCGGTGGTGATCGCCTCCTCGAGCACGAACTCGTGCGGAGTCCCGTCGATGTCGAACGAGCGCACTTCCTTCTCGGGCGACGCGAGCGCGATCGTGCCGTCCGAGTGGTAGCGGCGCGGAAGCCCGCCCTCTGCGACCTGCGTGCCCACACCGGTCTGTGTGAAGAACGCGGCGATGCCCGATCCCCCTGCCCGGAGCTTTTCGGCCAGGGTTCCTTGAGGGGTGAGTTCGAGTTCGAGCTCACCCGACAGGAACCGACGCTCGAACTCCTTGTTCTCCCCCACGTACGACGACGTCATCTTGCGGATCCGTCCCGCACCGAGGAGGACTCCCAGACCCCAGTCGTCGACGCCGCAGTTGTTGCTCACGACGCTGAGGTCGGTCGTCCCTTGTGCCAGGATCGCCTCGATCAGCGCTATCGGGTTGCCGGAGAGTCCGAATCCCCCCACCGCGAGCGATGCTCCGTCTTGGATGTCCGCCACGGCTTCCGCGGCGGATGCTCTCTGCTTGTCGATCACGCATGCTCCTTCGAAAACGTGCCTGGGTACAGGATCGCCCCTGCGGAGCGCCCGGCGCGAGCCCACTCTTGCGATGTGGACCGATCCGGCATTAGCGTCCACATCATGGAACATGAGTCGCGAGCGGTCCCCGGAGCTCAGGCGATCGCCCGCGCAGCGGCGCTGCTGCGTCTCGTCACCGCGAGCGGTGCCGGCGGAGCCGCTCTGCACGAGCTCGCCCGGTCGTCCGGTCTCACCCGGTCCACGACCCACCGCCTCCTGTCAGCTCTGCGAGCGGAGGGGCTCGTCGATCGCGATGAGGCGTCGACGAAGTGGATGCCCGGCCCCGAGCTCTATCTGATGGGCAGCGTCGCAGCAGCGCGGTACGACGTCACGGGGCTCGCGCGCGACATCGTCCGATCGCTCGCGGTCAAGACCGAGGAGAGCGCGTTCCTCTCGGTGCGTCGCGCAGACGAGACCGTGTGCCTCGTGCGAGAAGAAGGGGCTTTTCCGATTCGGTCGTTCGTACTCAGCGAGGGGATCCGCTTCCCCCTCGGAGTCGCGAGCGCCGGGCTCGCCATCCTCGCCTTCCTCCCTGACCACGATGTGGACGCCTACTTCGATCGCCACCCGCGGCTGGAGCAGGAGTGGGGGGCGCCGCACGGAGCCGCCCCGTTGCGCGCTCGCCTCGCCGAGACGAAGGAACGGGGCTACGCCGTCAATCCGGGTCTGATCGTCGAGGGCAGCTGGGGGCTCGGCGCCGCCGTCTTCGACCGCTCGGGTCGTCCGGAATGGGCGTTGAGCCTGACGGGCGTGGGGTTCCGATTCGGGCCCGACCGGCTCCCCGAACTCGGCCGCACGCTTCTCGCGCACGCGCACCAATTGTCTGCACGGATCGCCGGCGTGCGCCGATAATCACTCGGCGCGCATCGCTGCAGAACGGTACATACCAAAAGGTATATACTTGATGGTATGAACCGTATCGATGTGATTCCCTCCCTCGTGCTCTCGGGGTACGCGCTGGGTCGGATCGCCGCGCAGGACGCCGGCAACGACGCCCCCGCCGCACAGTGGCGAGTTCTCAGCCTGCTCGAGCTCGCCGGCCCTCAGCGGGTCGGAGAACTCGCGACCGCAGCCCGCACCACTCAGCCCGGGATGACCAGGCTGATCGGCACTCTGGAGCGCGAGGGCTTGGTGCGGCGATCCCCGGTGCCCGAGGACTCCCGCGCCATCGCAGTCCACATCACAGCCGCCGGTTCCGACGCTCTGAACGCTTGGCGTGCGGAGTTCCGCGACACTCTCGCTCCGCGCTTCGCCGGTCTCGACGACGACGACTGGAGCGTCCTCACCCGCGCCGCCGAGATCCTGGCGGCGCACACCACCAACGACTCGACAGGAGTGAACCGGTGACGAGCACCACTACATCCATCTGGAAGCAACCCGCTCAGGTCTGGGCGGTCGCATTCGCATGCGTCGTCGCGTTCATGGGAATCGGATTGGTCGACCCCATCCTCCCCGCGATCGCGGAGTCCCTGCAGGCCAGCCCCGTCGAGACCGAGCTGCTGTTCACGAGCTACCTCGCCGTGACGGGTCTCGCGATGCTGGTGACGAGCTGGATCTCGAGTCGCATCGGCGCGAAGAAGACCCTTCTGATCGGGCTCGCGCTGATCGTCGTGTTCGCCTTCCTCTGCGCCGTGAGCGGCAGCGTCGATGCGGTCATCGGATTCCGCGCGGGCTGGGGTCTCGGCAACGCGCTCTTCATCTCGACGGCACTGGCCACCATCGTCGGCGCCGCGTCGGGCGGCAGCGCAGCGGCGATCGTCCTCTACGAGGCTGCGCTCGGACTCGGCATCGCCATCGGCCCCCTGCTCGGGGGGATCCTGGGCGAGCAGAGCTGGCGCGCGCCGTTCTTCGGCGTGGTCGCGCTCATGGCGATCGCCTTCCTCGCGGTTCTGGTGCTGCTCCGCGGCCCGGAGGGGAAGCGCACTCCGATCCCGTTCTCCGCTCCGTTCGTGGCACTCCGGCGACCTGCACTGGCGGTTCTCGCCGTCGCGGCGTTCTTCTACAACATCGGCTTCTTCATCCTCCTGGCCTTCTCGCCGTTCCCGCTGGGCTTCGGTGCCATGGGGATCGGATTCACCTTCTTCGGGTGGGGCGTCGCACTCGCGATCACGAGCGTGTGGGCCGCTCCCCTGCTGATGCGCCGGATGTCGCGCACCCGCGTCATCCTGACGGTCCTCCCCCTCCTCGCGATCGATCTCATCGTCGCCGGCGTCCTCGTCGAATCCGCGGCCGCCCTGGTGACCTGCATCGTCGTCGGCGGTCTCCTGCTCGGGATCATGAACACCGTGCTCACCGAGGCAGTCATGGAGGCGACCGATCTCCCGCGTTCCGTGGCCTCCTCCGCCTACTCCTCCGTGCGCTTCCTCGGCGGGGCCGTGGCGCCCCCGCTGGCCGCGGCCCTCTGGCACGCATTCAGCGCGACAGTGCCGTATCTCGTCGCCGCAGGTGCGATCCTCATCGCAGCCGCCGTGATCTTCCTCGGCCGATCGACGCTGGCGCACATCGACGATGAGCCCGCAGATGCCACCGTCGAGGATGCTGAGGCCATCCTGCTCGGCGATGCCGCGTGAGGGAGGGGTACGCCGGGGATGCCCCGGGGCGCTGGGCTTCGCTACGGTGATGCGATGACCTCGCTCCCCGAACGCAGCCTTCTCGTGAAGCAGCACCTCGACGAGGCCGGCATCCGTGCCGACATCGTCGTCCTCCCCGAATCGGCGCGAACCGCGGCCGACGCCGCGGCAGCGATCGGCTGCGAGATCTCGGCGATCGCCAACAGCCTGGTCTTCCTCGCCGACGGGAATCCGGTGCTGGTGATGACGAGCGGCGGACACCGCGCCGATCTGGGGACTCTGGCCCGCAGCATCGGGGCGGACGAGGTGAGCATGGCGCCCGCGGCGGTCGTCCGTGAGTGGACGGGACAGGCGATCGGCGGGGTCGCGCCCGTGGGGCACCCCGCACCCCTGCCGACCTACATCGACGAGACCCTGCGATCGCACGATCGGATCTGGGCGGCCGCCGGACATCCGCACACCGTCATGCCCCTGACCTTCGATTCGCTTCAGGCGCTGACCCGCGGCATCGTCATCCCCGTCGCCTGACCGGAGACTCCCCCCATCGGAGAGACGAGGTCACCGGGGAGATGACGAAGGCCCGAGCCTACGCACCTCGGACGTCGCATACGCCATGACGTGAGCCGCGTCGAACGCGTCCTGACCGCATCCCGACTGCCGCACGGGCGGCATCGTCGCCGACCCCAGCCTGAGAAGCAGAAAAGCCCCGATGACTGGCGAGAGTCATCAGGGCTTATCCGTGCACCCCCTGGGACTTGAACCCAGAACCCACTGATTAAGAGTCAGTTGCTCTGCCGATTGAGCTAGAGGTGCGTGGCCCGGGAAACCCCCGGCCGAGGAATAACATTACCAGCCGATCATGCCGAGGCGAAATCGGGGCGGGCGATACGTGCGCGCCGCGCGTGTCGCCCCATGTCGCGCACACCGAGGCACCGGATTCCGGACGGTTATCCTGAAGTGGTGACCGCTTCCCCGCACTCCGCCGATTTCAGCCGCGACCTCGAGCTGGCGCTCAGGCTCGCAGACGCCGCCGACGAGCAGTCGCTGCCGCGCTTCGACAGCGCAGATCTCCAGATCTCCACGAAGGCGGACCGATCGCACGTCACGGACGCCGATCTGGCGACCGAGCGCGCGATCCGGGCGATCCTCACCGACGAGCGTCCGCGCGACGGCATCCTGGGTGAAGAGTTCGGCACCGAAGGCACCGCCGAGCGACAGTGGATCATCGATCCGATCGATGGGACCGCGAACTTCCTTCGCGGCGTGCCGCTGTGGGGCACGATGATCGCGCTCGCGATCGACGGTGTACCGCAGGTGGGCGTGGTCAGCATGCCGGCGCTCGGACGGCGATGGTGGGCGTCGTCGGGAGCGGGCGCTTGGACCGCGACCGACGCTGGACCACGTCGCGTGCAGACGTCTGCCGTCTCATCGTTGGACGACGCGAGCGTCAGCTTCCAGAGCATCACGCAGTGGGCCGAGGCCGGACGACTCCCCCAGCTCCTGACCTTGGCCGATCGAGTGTGGCGAGATCGTGCATACGGCGACATCTACGCGTACATGCTGCTCGCCGAAGGGCGGCTCGACATGGTCGCCGAGTTCGGAGTCAAGGAGTATGACATCGCAGCCGCCGTCCCGATCGTGCGCGAGGCAGGGGGACGCATGACCGGCTTCGACGGCGCAGAGACGATCTCCGACCTGTCGGCACTGGCGAGCAACGGCACTCTGCACGACGCGTTCCTCGAGCTGCTGCACGACTGATCACCAGGACGAAGGCATCGATGACTCCCCGCATCGCCTCAGCCCTCAGTGGCATCCTGCTCGGAGTTGTCGCACTCACCGGCTGCTCCGTCGCCGCACCTGAGCCCGACTCCGCGTCTCCGGCTCCACGACCCTCTGCGACGACATCCGCAGAACCCGTCACCTCACCGTCTCCGTCACCCTCTGCGAGTCCGGCACTGCCCACCTGCGACGCGATGATCTCCGAGGGCACTGTCGAGGCGTTCACAGACCTGGGGTGGACGTTCGAGGAGAAGGAGTTCGTCATCGGCGACGTGACGATGTCCGAGGGGCTGCTGTGCTTCTGGGCCGACTACTCCGTCGCGTCCGACCACGGGCAGCTGTACGGATGGTCGGAGATCACCCCGGAGGATGCCACCCGTGCGCAGTCATCCCTCCTGTCACAGGGCTGGACCCGCGAGGATGGCCCCGAGGGCATCTACATCACGGAGGATCCGCAGTTCTCCATGGGCACCGACGAGGCCGGGTACGGCATGACGTATCTGTTCGGCGACGGCTGGGTCAAGGTCGCCGACACCAGAGAGGGTCTCATCCTGATCGACTGGGCCGGCTGAGCGCCCGTCGCCGCCTTCGAGACGAGCGGCGGTAGGGTCGCAGTCATGACAGGAGAGCCCTCGCTGCTGCAGGTCGCGTCCGAGCTGTACTCCGGGCCGCTCGACGAGTTCATCCCGGAAAGGAAGAAGCGCGCCCGTGAGATCGGGGCGACGAATCCGTCCTTGGCCTCCGACATCAACGCTCTGCGCAAGCCATCGCTCGCCGCCTGGGTCGTCAACGTGTTCGCGAGCGAACGAGCCGAGCAGCTCGCCGAAGCGCTCGAACTGGCCCGACAGCTGCGCGAAGCGCAGGACGATCTCGACGCCGCAACCCTCAGCCAGCTCGGCCGCGAACGCCGCGCCCTCACCGCGCGTCTCGCATCGATGGCTGCCGAGCTCGCAACGAGTCGAGGCGAGCGAGTCACTGCAGCCACGCGAGAGTCGGTGAACCAGACTCTTGCCGCCGCATTCTTCGATGCCACGGCGGCGGCCGCCGTCTCGTCAGGGCGGCTCGTCCGTGCCCTGGAGCCTCAAGGCACGTTCTCCGATGCCATGGCAGAGACCCTCGTCGGCGGGGGCACGCCCGCCGCGCCCGCGACGGAGAGCCGTTCGAACGACGAGGTCGCAGCCCGTCGACGACGTCGCGACGCCGAACGCGAGTTGCGCGACGCCCGGCGGACGCGAGACCAGGCAGCCGAAGATGCGGCGCACGCCGAGCGCGAGCTCCGCGAGACGGCACGCGCCTCGGAGACCCTCGCAGCACGCGCAGCGGCACTCGAGAAGGAGCTCGAGGCGGTGAGGCGCGACATTGACCGCACTCGACGAGAACACGAGCGCACCACGGTAGCGCAGCATGACGCCGCAGCCCGGCTCACCGACGCCGATGAGGCACTGAAGCAGGCAGAAGACGCGCTCGAGCGTCTGCGCTGACCTCCCAGGCCCAGCGGAGGACGGTGCGGCTGCCCGCCCACATCTAACCCGTCGGCAGCTGTCATCGCAAGGCTCTGGTTCTTGCGAAACCACCCGAGCTACCGTCCCAATGGCCACGAAGACTGGCTACGGGCCGACGTCGTCCCCAGCGATGTCGGCAGGTGCCCCGCACGGTCCCCAGCCTGCGGGGCACCATCTCTTTCACACTCCACCGACTGTGAAGCGAGCAGCTCATGAATCGATCAGAACCACTCGTCCAATCCGTGTCAGGCAAGATCCATGTCGCCACGTGCGACCGCGTGGTCCAAGATGGAAGCTTCCGTGACCGCAGGTCACCTTCACCGACGGAATCATGCGAACCATCGCGCCGTCAGAACTCCTCGAGCTTGTGGCAGAACGCCCGTAGGCGCGACCGCAGGACGTCCGGGAACGAGTCACCCCAACACGAACAAGGCCCGCCCCCTGGTGATCCCAGGGGGCGGGCCTTGTTGCTCGTGACAGCGACCTGGTGGAGCTGGGGGGAATCGAACCCCCGTCCAACGCTGAGTCTCCACGCCTTCTCCGGGCGCAGTCTGTGCAGACGTTCTGCTCGGCTCCGACCTTTGTCACAGACACCTAAGTCGACGAGCCCAGCCTGGGAAGAGTCCCACGTGACGTCCAGACGCCATCACGCAGCAAGATTCCTAAATGACGCCAGGATCCGTACCGGAATCACATACGGCCTGACGGACTATCGGGCTCGCTTATGCAGCGAGGGCGAAGTCGTTGCGCTTGGTTTCGGCAACTATTTTTTTGCAGAGAGCGTTTACGAGATAACTCTGCATCCTCGGCCCGCTTCTCGTGGATTCACAGGCGCTGTCGAAACCGATCAGCCCCGTGGTCCTTCTCTCGAAGGAGCCGCTGTCACACTATGGATTTTTCACACCGGGAACCAGAAGTACCCGAGCATCACAGACTACAACGTTCGCGGCGCCTGCGCCATTCCACGGGCGGCCGGGCCCTCGCGTAGAGTCGCTCCATGAGCGAAGTCACCGTCACCGTCCGCGGCGAGCACGAGGCGCGCGTCGCCCCCGAACGCGTGATCATCCGGGTCAGTGTGCGCGCAGATGGCGCCGAGCGCGCGGCCGTGGTCGATCAGGTCATGCAGCTCGCCCAGCCCGTGCGCGACAGCATCGCCGCACGTCGGGATGACGGCTCCGTCGTCGAGTGGACGAGTAGACAACTCTCGGTTCGCGCCGAGCGCCCGTGGAACAACGAGGGCGTGCGCCTGGAGCCGGTGTACTACGCCAGCATCGATCTCACCGCGACCTTCACCGAGGCCTCCGAGCTCTCACTGTGGGTGAGCGACATCTCGACCTGGGAGGGAGTGGAGGTGGGTTGGGTCGACTGGCATCTCACCACCGAGACGCGTCTGCGCATCGAACGTGCCGTCGCGGCCGAGGCGGTCGCCGTGGCCGTCACCCGTGCGCAGGCGTACGCCACCGCTCTCGGACTCGGCAACGTCGAACCCGTCGAGATCGCCGATTCCGGGCTCATCAGCCCCGGTGGCGCTCAGCCTTTCACCGGCGCGGCCAAGATGCGCGGGGCGATGACGCAGCAGGCAGACGCGGGAGCGCCGTCGATGGAGTACGAACCCGACGAGATCGTCGTCTCAGCCACAGTGGAGGCGCGTTTCCGCGCTCGCTGAGGCTGAGGTTCACGCCTCGACGGCGAAGGGTGCCAGGTCGGCGGCGAGCCGTTCAGACACGCGCGCATGCACGACGGTGCCGTCTTCGCTGTGATCGACGGACAGCAGCATCCCGGTCTCATGGATCGCCGCAACCAGATCGCCGCGATCGTAGGGGACGACCGCGTGCACCTCGACCGCCGGCTGAGGAAGAGCCTCCTCGATCGCCGCCCGGAGCTGCTCGATGCCCTCGCCCGATCTCGACGAGACGAAGTGGGCCTTGGGCTCGAGGCCTTGCAGCACCAGTCGCTCGTCGTCGGCGATCAGATCGGCCTTGTTGAACACCACCAGCTCTGGCATGTCGCGGACGCCGACGTCGCCCAGCACGTCTCTGACGGTCTGCAGCTGGCCGGCCGGGTCGGGGTGTGATCCGTCGACGACGTGCACCACGACGTCCGCGTCGCCGACCTCCTCCAGAGTCGAGCGGAAGGCTTCGACGAGCTGGTGGGGCAGATTGCGGACGAAGCCGACCGTGTCGGTGAGCGTGTAGACGCGACCATCTGCGGTCTCCGTCCGGCGCACCGTCGCGTCGAGCGTCGCGAACAGCGCGTTCTCCACCAGCACGCCCGCGCTTGTGAGCGCGTTCAGCAGGCTGGACTTGCCGGCGTTCGTGTACCCCGCGATCGCGACGGAGGGAATCGTGTTGCGTCGGCGCTCGGCGCGCTTGGCCTCTCGCGCCGGACCGAAGTCGCGGATCTGACGGCGCAGCAGGGCCATCTTGGTGCGGATGCGACGGCGGTCGAGTTCGATCTTGGTCTCACCCGGGCCACGCGAGCCCATACCCGCCCCGCCCGCACCGACCTGACCACCGGCCTGGCGGCTCATCGAATCGCCCCAACCGCGCAGACGCGGAAGAAGGTATTCGAGCTGTGCGAGTTCGACCTGGGCCTTGCCCTCACGGCTCTTGGCATGCTGGCTGAAGATGTCGAGGATCACCGTCGTGCGGTCGATGACCTTCACCTTGACGACGTCCTCGAGCGCACGACGCTGGCTGGGGGCGAGCTCGGTGTCCGCGATGACCGTATCCGCTCCCGTCGCGGCGACGATGTCCTTGAGCTCCTGCGCCTTGCCGCGTCCGATGTAGGTTGCGGCGTCGGGGTGCGGCCTCCGCTGCAGCACTCCGTCGAGCACGACAGCCCCTGCGGTCTCTGCCAGTGCGGCGAGCTCGCGCAGGGAGTTCTCGGCGTCGTCCTGGGCACCCTGCGGGTAGACCCCGACGAGCACGACATTCTCGAGACGCAGCTGGCGATACTCGACCTCGGTGACGTCCTCGAGTTCGGTCGACAGACCGCCGACACGTCGCAGAGCGTGTCGGTCCTCGAGATCCCACTGGTCACCGTCTGACGAGGCATGCGACGCGGTGGACGAATCCTGAAGCGCTTGGGCTGCTCCGAACACACGGGGTTCCGTGCGCTTCTCGGCGTTGGCGAGCACGCGCTCGACTGCGCCGTCGTCAGTGGTGGGTGTGGTGCTGTCCGTCATCCGGTCCTTGTCTCTGGGTTTTGTTGCGAGCCTTAACCTTAGCCCGCACTGTCCGCTACGCTCACGGTATGGGGTCCGATCACTACTTCACTGCGGCCCCGGCAAGCCCCGAGAACCTGCGCTCACTCCGTGTGAGTCTCGCAGGCCGTGAGCTGGACGTCACGACTGCTGGCGGCGTCTTCAGCCCGGATCGGCTGGATGCCGGTACTGCCGTCCTACTCGCCAACATGCCGCCTGTCCCGCCGGGAGGCAATCTTCTCGACCTCGGCAGCGGATGGGGTCCCATCACGCTGACCATGGCACTCGCCGCTCCGCACGCCACGGTGTGGGCGGTCGACGTCAACGAGCGGGCCCTCGACCTGGTCCGCAGGAATGCGAAGGCGTTGGGCCTCACCAATGTCAACGCCTCACTGCCCGGCGATGTTCCCGAGAGTGTGTCTTTCCGCACCATCCGCTCCAACCCGCCGATCCGTGTCGGCAAGAGCGAGCTGCACGGTCTCCTCGAGAAATGGGTGCCTCGGCTCGACGAGCGCAGCGACGCGTGGCTCGTGGTGCAGCGGAATCTCGGAGCGGACTCACTGCAGCGGTGGCTCGCAGCGACGTTCCAGCCGGGCTTCAGCGTGCACCGCACCGCGACGGCGAAGGGCTACCGGGTGTTGAAGGTTCGCAAGCACGGGTCACCGCCCACGGAGCCGATCGCGCTGGCCGGACTGGATTCCTGATCCAGGTCGCTCCCCCGGGCCGGTCGAAGCGAACGGCCTGATCGCGCGAATCCCGACGCCTCGTCAGAGCAGATCGACCTCGCCGCTGAACACCAGCTGCGCAGGACCCGAGAGGGCGACATGCTCGCCGTCTTCGGCGGGGAACATGCGGACGCCGAGCGTGCCACCGGGAACCTCGACCCGCCAGTGGTTCGGCGCCTGCTCCCCCGCCCAGTGCCGTACGGCGAGTGCGGTCGCAGCGACGCCGGTGCCGCAGCTGAGAGTCTCGCCCACTCCTCGTTCCGATACCCGCATCCTCACGTGACCGACCCCATCGCGCACGAGGGGCTCGCCGGGCACGACGAACTCGACGTTCGCGCCGTCAGGCAGCCGCGGATCGAGTTCGGGCGCGCGGTGCAGTTCGAGGGATGCCAGTTCGGCATCGGACGCGAGAGCCACGACCACGTGGGGATTGCCGACGTCGATTCCGAGGCCAGGTCGGGTGACCGCCAAGCCCTCCGCCGTCACGAGAGGGTCTTGGCCGGAGAGCTTCCACGCCCCGAGATCGACCTGATACCCGGTCTCGCTGCGCGTGACGTCGCGGACTCCTGCCCGCGTGCCGATCGGCAGGGTCGATCCGGGCTCGATCGTCGCGAGCCCGGAGCGGACGAGATAGTGCGCGAACACACGGATGCCGTTGCCGCACATCTCGGCGATCGAACCGTCGGCGTTTCGATAGTCCATGAACCACTCCGCATCCGGCTCCTCGTCGAGCGCGGCCCGGCCCTCGGTGATCGCAGCGGACCGGACCACCCTGAGGATGCCGTCGGCACCGATCCCGAAGTGGCGGTCGCACAGCACGGCGACCTGCTCAGCCGTCAGATCGAGGGTGCCGTCGGGGTCCGCGATGATGACGAAGTCGTTGCCCGTGCCGTGACCCTTGGTGAATGCGACCATGCGAACAGTCTAGGGATTCGCATCGATCGGCGATGACGAGCGGTGTGGCGGTGGTCGCACCGTGAGCTGCCCGGCGTCAGCCCGCGGCCGCCTGCTGACTGTGCGCGGCCGGCTTGACCACCCGATAGCGTCCGCACATGAAGTTGCGGTTGCGAGCGACCTCGATGAGCTCGAGGTCTAGGGCGCGCGGGAGGAGCGGTGCCCCCTCTCCGAGTGTCACGGGCGCGAACTGCACCCACACCTCGTCGAGCAGACCGGCATCGGCGAACTGCCCGGCGAGATCGCCCCCGCCGACGACCCAGAGGTTCTTGTCTCCTGCGGCCTCGAGCATCTCATCGTGCAGCGCTGCTACGGAGCCCTGCACACGGCGGACATCACCGTCGGTCGGCAGTTCGATCTCGCGGTGTGTGAAGACCCAGGTGGGCTGCGCGTACCCCCATCGACCGCCCTCGTGTCGCATCACCCATTCGAAGGTCGATGCTCCCATCGCCAGCGCCCCGACCTCCTTCTCGAAGGCGGGATAGGCCATCGGCCCGTCTTGGTCGATCTCCTGCGTCAGCAACCAGTCCAGCGAGTGCTCCATCGTCGCGATGAAGCCGTCGAGGCTGGATGCGGTGTAGTAGTGAGTCGCCATGCTCCGAGCGTCTCATCGACCACCGACATCTCACGACGGCACGATCCGCTCGGCCGCCGTCAGGATTCGAGTACGTCTCGCGCTCGTGCGGGAGCATCGTGCCACACGAGTTCGGCATAGCGCTTGAACCACGAGACCTGCCGCCGTGCGTAGCGACGGGTGAGCGCCTGCGTCTCCGCGATGGCTTCCTCGCGCGTGAGCCGCCCTTCGAGCTGCCCCAGCGCCTGTGCATAGCCGATGGCACGCCGGGCTGTCACGCCGCGCTCGAGTCCGCGCGCACGGAGGGCGTCGACCTCCGCGATGAGCCCCGTCTCCCACATGCGCTCGACCCTGGTGTCGAGGCGCTCGACGAGCGCTGCGCGATCGAGTCGGACGCCGATGATCCGAGTGTCCGAGCACCACAGCTCGGGACGATCGGGCAATGCCGCTCCGTGCGTCGATCCGCCCTGCTCGAGGACCTCAAGAGCGCGGATGATCCGCCGCCCGTTGCGCGGGTCCACCCGCGAGGCCGTCTGGGGATCCTGCGCCTGCAAGCGCCGCAACAGCGCACCGACACCCTCCGACTCGAGCTCATGCTCGAGTCGCGAGCGGATCGCGGCGTCGCGGGGAGGAAAGGAGAAGTCGTAGACGACGCTGGAGACGTAGAGACCCGAACCTCCCACGAGGATCGCATCCCCGCCCCGCGCGTGGATGGCGTCGATCGCCTCTCTCGCGAGCGGCTGATACCAGGCCACTGCGGCCTCTTCGTCGACGTCCCGGACATCGAACAGGTGGTGAGGAATACCGCGTCGCTCGGACTCCGGGACCTTCGCCGTACCGATGTCCATGCCCCGGTAGAGCTGCATGGCATCGGCGTTGACGATCTCAGCCGGGTTGCCGCGCTCGCGCAGCATCTCTGCCAGATCGAGGGCGAGATCGCTCTTACCCGTCCCGGTGGCTCCGACCACCGCCCACAGCCGCCGCGACGGTGGGTGTGTCACACGCCCACGCGAAGCGTCGGAAGCCCAAGCGAGACAGCTCGCGGCGCGCCGTCTGCATCGTTCGTCGCCGGCACGGCGCACGACTCGGCCTGGCTGCGATCCCATGCGTCTCCGCCGCGCGTGCGACGGATGCGCAGCGGGGCGCCCGTCGGGTCGTCGGCGAGAAGGTGGAAAGGAGCCGCGTGCGAGATGGTCACGACGACGGCGTCGCCGGGCCGCGGCAACGCCGATCCCGGGGTGACCTCGAAGTGCACCAACCGATTGTCCTGCGCCCGACCCGTCAGCCTGTGGGTCTCGGCGTCCTTCTTGCCTTCACCGGTCGAGACGAGGACTTCGACTTCGCGACCGATCTGCTTGTGGTTCTCCTCGAGCGAGATGCGCTCCTGCAGCGCGAGCAGGCGGTTGTAGCGTTCCTGGACGACTGCCTTGGGAACCTGTTCCTCCATGGTCGCCGCCGGTGTTCCCTCGCGAATGGAGTACTGGAACGTGAAGGCGCTGGCGAACCTGGCCTTCTCGACGACCCTCATCGTGTCCTCGAAATCCTCGTCGGTCTCTCCGGGGAATCCGACGATGATGTCCGTCGTGATCGCCGCGTGCGGGATCCTCTCCCGGACACGATCGAGGATGCCGAGGAACCTCTCGCTCCGATAGGAGCGGCGCATCGCCTTGAGGATGCGATCGCTCCCCGATTGCAACGGCATGTGCAGCTGCGGCATGACATTCGGGGTCTCGGCCATGGCGTCGATGACGTCGTCCGTGAAAGCGGCCGGGTGCGGGCTCGTGAACCTGACGCGTTCGAGCCCCTCGATCTCCCCCACTGCGCGGAGCAGCTTGCCGAACGCCTGCCGATCGCCGAACTCGACGCCGTAGGAGTTGACGTTCTGACCCAGCAGCGTCACCTCGATGGCACCGTCGTCGACGAGCAGCCGGATCTCGTTCAGAATGTCGCCCGGGCGGCGGTCCTTCTCCTTGCCGCGAAGACTCGGCACGATGCAGAACGTGCACGTGTTGTTGCAGCCCACCGAGATGGAGACCCATCCGCTGTGCGCCGAATCGCGTTTCGTCGGGAGCGTGGAGGGGAACACCTCGAGCGATTCGAAGATCTCGAGCTCCGCCTCGCCGTTGTGACGCGCGCGCTCGAGCAGACCGGGAAGGGAACCCATGTTGTGGGTGCCGAACACGACGTCGACCCACGGGGCCTTGTCGAGCACCGCCTGCTTGTCCATCTGCGCGAGGCAGCCGCCCACCGCGATCTGCATGCCGTCCTTGCGACGCTTCACCGATGCCAGCTGCCCGAGCGTGCCGTAGAGCTTGCCTGCCGCATTGTCACGTACAGCGCAGGTATTGATGATCACGACGTCGGCCTCGTCGCCGTCGGTCGCGCGGACGTAGCCGGCACTCTCGAGCGACCCCGACAGCCGCTCTGAATCGTGGACGTTCATCTGGCAGCCGAACGTGCGCACCTCATAGGAGCGCTGACGTCCACCTGGCTCGATTGCTGCTGGCGACGATGCGATGATCGTCGGTTCACTGCGCGGGATAGTCATGATGATCCCATTGTACGAGCGAGCACGGTCGCGACCACCGCGTGCCGAGGGTGTCAATCCGAATCGACGAACCGCACTCCCGATGCCGCGCCACCGTGAGAGACCTCGCTCAGCGCGGTCTTCGCGGCCGACATCGCGATCGCCCCGTTGTACCCGCGCCGCGCGAGTTGCCCCACGAGGCGTCGAAGGGCTGTGTCGTGGTCGAGCCGTGCGAGCGACTTCGCCTTGCCGCGCGCGAAGTCCAGAGCACGCGAAGCGTCGTCGTCGGGGAGCTCCGAGAGGGCGGCGTCGATCACGTCACGGGCCACGCCTCGCTGCGCCAGAGCACGCGACAGAGCGACTCTCCCTTGCCCTTTGCGTTCGACACCTGCAGAGATCAGCTGTTCGGCGAGCACGCGGTCGTCGAGGTACCCACGTCGACGGAAATCCTCGAGTACATCTTCGATCTGTTCGGAGGCGAGACGGTGACCGTCTCGCTCGAACCCTCGGAGAACGAGGCGGGCTTCGGAGATCGACAGCGACCGGGTACGCAGCTTCCGAACGAGGATCTCTTCTGCGGAGCCCCGGAGCTCTGCCGCATCCGGCATATGCGCGGCATCGACGACGAGCTCATCGACCGGCGCTATCGCGCGCAGTCGGGGCGCTGTTCGTCCTCCGCCGCGAGCAGGGTGCCGATCACTCGGCGATCCGTCGGCCCGGTCGAGGTGACGACGATCACGCTGAGCACCGTCTTCACCGCTGGCGTCTTCGTCGCCCGATCCGGAACCCCACCGTGTGAGGTCGGCACCGCTCGCAGACGTGCCCTTCATCGGAGCCACGGTGGGCGTCGATCGTCGAGACGACGATCCGCTCGCAGGTGACACGGTGGCTCCGAAGAGCGGGATGACGGGAGCGAGCCGCTCGGACTCGCCCCCGTCTTCACGATCGGCCATGATCAGGCCGGGCGACGCTCTGCGAGCTCGTCCGCAGGCGCCTCGACGGCACCGCCGATCCCGAGCTTCTGCTTAATCTGCGTCTCGATCGCCAACGCGACGTCAGGGTTCTTGAGCAGGAACGACCGAGCGTTCTCCTTGCCCTGACCCAGCTGGTCACCGTCGTAGGTGTACCAGGAGCCCGACTTCTTCACGATGCCGTGCTCGACGCCGAAATCGATCAGACTGCCCTCGCGAGAGATGCCGACACCATAGAGGATGTCGAACTCGGCCTGCTTAAACGGCGGCGCCATCTTGTTCTTGACGACCTTGACCCTGGTGCGGTTACCCACTGCATCCGTACCGTCCTTCAGAGTCTCGATGCGACGGATGTCCATGCGGACCGAGGCGTAGAACTTCAGTGCCTTGCCGCCCGCGGTGGTCTCCGGAGATCCGAAGAACACGCCGATCTTCTCTCGCAGCTGGTTGATGAAGATCATCGTGGTGTTGGTCTGGTTGAGCCCACCGGTGAGCTTCCTGAGCGCCTGTGACATCAGTCGGGCCTGCAGACCCACGTGGGAATCTCCCATCTCGCCCTCGATCTCGGCCCGCGGCACGAGAGCCGCGACCGAGTCGATCACGATGAGATCGATCGCGCCGGAGCGCACGAGCATGTCCGCGATCTCGAGCGCCTGCTCACCCGTGTCGGGCTGTGAGACGAGAAGAGCGTCGATGTCGACGCCGAGCTTCGCAGCGTAATCGGGGTCGAGCGCGTGCTCGGCATCGATGAAGGCGGCGATGCCGCCGGCACGCTGAGCATTCGCGATCGCGTGCAGCGTGAGCGTGGTCTTACCGGAAGATTCAGGGCCGTAGATCTCGACGATTCGGCCGCGCGGAAGGCCTCCGACGCCCAGTGCGACGTCGAGCGCGATGGAGCCGGTCGGGATGACGGCGACGGGTGCACGCTCGTCGCTGCCCAGTCGCATGACCGAGCCCTTTCCGAACTGACGATCGATCTGGGCGAGTGCGGTCTCGAGGGACTTCTCGCGGTCAGCGGGTGATGGCATGACGTGCTCCTTATGCTCGCGTGGGGCCGCCTGTAGGCTGTCGCGGTCCTCCCGGTTGGGCGGAACTCTCCGACAAGGCGTATAGCTCTTCGGCTTGTCTTCACCGTACGAGGAGCCTCCGACATTGCATCGCAGACCCCCACGGAACGGGGATGACTAAACCTCTGAACCACTTGTGCAGAAGACTACGCCCGCTTCGAACAGATATTCGACGACACGCCGACACTCTGCACCGGATCGTGCGACGAGTCAGCGGCGTCGCGGCTCGAGACGCCCGGCACCATGCCGTCGCTCGAGGGGCACTTCTGCCTCGACGCACAGCGCGAGCCAGATGTCACGCGGCTGGACACCGGCGTCGAGCGCCTCTTCGGCGGTGCGCCCGCCGAGTGGGGTCAGCACGAGATCGCTGACGAGCGAGGAACCGCGCGAACCGAACTCCGCATCGACCGCGCGAAGGAACTCACTTCGACGCATCGGAACGAACGGCCGTTCTCAATGCAGCGAGAGCTCGGGCTCGACTGATGCGACGAGATCGTCGGGAACGACGTCGGGGAACACCTGGATCCCCTCGAGGACCGAGATGCGGTCGCCGACCTCACGCATGATCGTGGAGATGGGGACGTCGAGAGCGTCGGCCACCGAGGCGAGGATCTCGCTCGAGGCCTCCTTCTGTCCGCGCTCGACCTCGCTGAGGTATCCGAGCGCGACCGAGGCCTTGCTGGCGACCTGGCGGAGAGTGCGTCCCTTCTGCAGGCGGAAGTCTCTCAACACGTCGCCGATTTCCTGTCGTACGAGAATCATCGGAACCTCCTCCCAGATCGCTCTCTCGGGGTCTCCCCCGGTCGAATCGCCAGTCTAGTCGTACTGACCTTCACAGAACCTACCTTTTCACGCTGTGCTTTCGGTGTGAGCACGAAGAGATAAACCACGCGATGGCGACGCCTATTCCCGTGCGGAGCGGTCGAGCAGAGCCAGCACCGCATCCGTCGCCTGAGCCCTGATCTCGTCGCGACTCCCCCGGAAGACGAAAGATCGGGACCGAGTCGACGTCGGTGTCGCCACGGCGACGTGCACCGTGCCGACGGGCTGTCCATCCGGAGAATCCGGTCCTGCGATCCCCGTGGTGGCTATTCCGACGTCCGCTGGTCGGCCCGCGACACTGACGGCCGCGCGCACGCCCTCCGCCATCTGACGTGCGACCTCCGGCTGCACGGGTCCGCCGGCATCCAGCAAGACCTCGTCGACACCGAGCAGAGTGTGCTTGACCGGAGTCGCGTACGCCACCACTGCGCCGCGAAGCACCGCAGAAGCGCCCGGGACGGCCACGAGCGCCGCCGAGACCGAGCCTCCCGTGAGCGACTCGGCCACGCCCAGCGTCCACCCGCGTTCCGCGAGCGCCGCCAGGCATTCGGAAGCGACCGTCACCGGTGGCGCGCTCCTCGTACCTGCGCGATGATGTAGTCGATGCCGCTCGCCACCGTGAGGATGAGCGCGAGCACCATCAGAATCGCCGTGATCACGACCCACGGCCCGAGGCCGATGACCACATGCAGCGGGAGCACGGCCCAGGACAGGGCGACGGCCTGGACCGCCGTCTTGATCTTGCCCATCCATGCTGCGGCGACGACGTGCTCTTTCGCCACCACCAGGCGGTGGACGGTGATCCCCCACTCCCGCACGAGGATGATGACCACGATCCACCAGTTCAGTTCCCCGAGCACCGCGAGTCCGATGAACCCTGCGCCGGTCAGCAGCTTGTCGGCGATCGGATCCCAGAGCTTGCCGAAATCGCTGACGATCTCATAGCGGCGCGCGAGATAGCCGTCGACCCAATCGGTGGAGATCGAGACGATGAACAGGATCGCAGCGATCCAGCGCACGACGATATCGGTGAGACCGTATGTGCCGCCGAGGAGGAGCAGCACGAAGAACACCACGGCGAGTGGGATCCGCGCCACCGTGATCGCGTTGGGCAACTGCCGCGGAATCGACATCAGTCGCGCCCCGTCAATCCCCAGGCGTCGTCGTCGCTCTCGCCCTCCACCACCGGCAGGCCGTCGAACTGGGATTCCACGGGGTCGTGCGCGGGCGCACTCGGGGCCGGCGCTGCCTGGCCGGAGGACGGCGCGGGCGCTGCAGGTGCGTCGTCACCGCGAAGCTTGGCCATGACTTGCGGGAGCTGCTCGACGGTCGCGAGCACGTCGCGCGCCTTCGACCCCTCGGAGGGTCCCACGATCTCGCGCGATTCGAGGAGATCCATCAGACGCCCCGCCTTCGCGAAGCCGACGCGCAGCTTCCGCTGCAGCATCGACGTGGATCCGAACTGCGACGAGATGATGAGCTCGGCCGCTGCCAGGAGAAGCTCCAGGTCGTCGCCGATGTCCTCGTCGACCTCCTTCTTCTTGGTCGGCTCGAGCGCCTCCGCCACATCCGGGCGGTAGTCGGGCCGCGCCTGGCGGGTCACATGCTTGACGACGGCGTCGATCTCCTTCTCATCGACCCACGCGCCCTGCAGTCGGAACGGCTTCGAAGAGCCCATGGGAGAGAAGAGCGCATCTCCCTGACCGATCAGCTTGTCCGCACCGGGGCTGTCGAGGATCACTCGGCTGTCGGTGACGCTGGTCACCGCGAAGGCCAGACGCGAAGGGACGTTGGCCTTGATGAGCCCGGTGACCACGTCGACGCTGGGTCGCTGTGTGGCCAGCACCAGGTGGATGCCCGAGGCGCGAGCGAGCTGCGTGATGCGCACGATCGAGTCCTCGACGTCGCGTGGGGCGACCATCATGAGGTCCGCGAGCTCATCGACGACGACGAGCAGATAGGGATACGGCTTCAGCACGCGTTCGCTGCCGACGGGCACCTCGACCTCCCCCGCGCGCACGGCGCGGTTGAAGTCATCGATGTGACGGAACCCGAACGACGCGAGGTCGTCGTATCGCATGTCCATCTCCTTCACGACCCACTGGAGAGCCTCGGCGGCCTTCTTGGGGTTCGTGATGATGGGGGTGATCAGGTGCGGGACCCCGGCGTAGCTGGTGAGCTCGACGCGCTTCGGGTCGATCAGCACCATGCGGACGTCGGACGGGCGCGCACGCATCAGAAGACTCGTGATCATCGAGTTCACGAAACTCGACTTTCCCGAGCCGGTGGATCCCGCGACCAGGAGGTGCGGCATCTTGGCGAGGTTCGCGGTGACGAAGTTCCCGCCCACGTCCTTGCCGACACCGATCGTCAGCGGATGGGTGTTCTTCAGCGCGGCCTGGGAACGGAGCACGTCGCCGAGCGCGACCGTCTCGCGATCGGTGTTGGGTATCTCGATGCCGATCGCGCTCTTTCCCGGAATCGGCGACAGGATGCGCACGTCGTTCGACGCGACGGCATAGGCGAAGTTGTTGCTCAGCTGGAGGATCTTCTCGACCTTGACTCCGTGACCGACCTCGACCTCGTACTGCGTGACCGTCGGCCCGCGGGAGAAGCCCGTGACCTTGGCGTCGACGTTGAACTGCGACAGGACACTCGTGATCTGCTCGACGATCCGGTCGTTGGCCTCCGAGCGCGCCACGGACGGCGGCCCCTCGGCCAGCACGCCCGGGGAGGGCAGGATGTAGGGCGTGACGGGCGCCTGCGGCCCCCTCTCCCCCGGACCGTCGGTGCCGAAGCCGTCGAGGCCGGGCAGTTCGGGCATCTCGCCCGTGTCCGACTCGTCATCCAACAGCGCCGTGGTCTGCTGCTCCGCGAGAGCGTCGGTCACGGAGCGGACGTCTGACAGCACCTCGGTCGCGGCGTCGGAAGCCACGGCGGGATTGACGAGGGTCACAGCCTGGTCGTACGCAGGCGTCGCACCCGTCGTGTTGAGAAGCGCGGTGATGTCGTCGGAGCCGAGAGTCCCCTCGTCGGGGTCCTCCTCACGCCCCGTCTTGTTGCGTCGCCACCACGGCAGCACATCGGGATCGTCGACCTTGTCGGCCTCGTCGATCGATGCGCTCTCTTTCGCGGGCTTCTCGATGCGTTCCGCGTCGAACATCCAGGCATACAGATCACCGAGTCGCTGCCCGATGCGGTTGGGCGGCGTCTTCGTGAGGATGAGAAGGCTCAGGATCGCCAGCAGCGACAGAACGATGTAGGCGGGGATCGTCGTGAGGTAGCTCAACGGTTGCCCGATGATCCAGCCGGACAGCCCACCGGCCGCGCTCAGGGCCACCATTCCCTGCTGCGGCTGCGGGAGCCCTCCCGCGATGTGGCAGAAGCCGGCGAGGGTGACCATCAGCAGTCCGAACCCGATGCCGATCCGCCCGTTGTCGTGGACCGAGGAGGGGTGTCGGAACAGCCACCCGGCGAGGAACAGCAGCAGCACCGGGAAGATGAAGGCCATACGACCGATCAGGAGGCCCACGGAGTAGGCGCTGATGTTGGTCGCGACCTCGTTGCCGATGAAGAACCACTCGTTGACGGCACCGGCGACAGCCAGGAGGACCAACAGCAGAGGGAAGCCGTCACGTCGGTCGTCCCGGTCGAGGGTCTCGGGCCCGAAAGCGCGGAACATCCCGCCCACGGCGTGCGCGATGCCGGTCCAGGCGCGGACGATCATCGGCGGCCTGTCGACCTCGTCGATGTACTTCTTCGGGGCAGCCTGAGCCTTGGGTGCGGTCTGGCGCTTCGGCCGTGGCGCGGCGCTGTCGGATGCGCGCGCTGATTTCGTGGTGCTCCTGGCCATACTCTCACGTTACGTCCAGCTGCCGACAAAAGCCCGCAATGACGCGGTCTTCCCGCCTGCTTGCCCGCACACGCCCGACCATCGATCAGGCCAGCCGATGCACCATCGTGTCCCGACCGGAGTCTGCCGCCACGACGACGAACCCCTCCGAGCGGTAGAGGCCGCGAGCGAAATTGTCCTGCTCGACGCTGAGGCTGATCCGCGGATGTCCCTGCTCACCGGCGTGCACGAGGAGATGTCGCAGCAGAGTACGACCGACACCGTGCGCGCGCCAGATGGGTCGGACGCCGATGATGAGCTCGGGCACGGCGGTTCCGACGAACCCGAAGCCGGGGTCATCCTGCGGCAGCATCCGATACCACGCCGCTCCGATCGACTGCCCGTCCGAATCGACCGCCACGAATCCCGCATCCGCCGGACGCATCCACCCCGAGAGGTACCTGCGGTGCTCGACCGATGTCAGGATCTCATGCCGCGCACGCGCACCCCCGGTGCGCCAGTTCGCGGCCTCGACCACCATCTCGCCGAGGAAGGTGCCGTCCGACTGACCGGCCGGCCTGATCGAGAACGCATCCGTCATCCCCTGAGGGTAGAGGGCACGCGTTTCGCACGCATGACGGCGGGCTGTGAGATCAGCAGCCCACCGATGCCTCAGGCCTCGATGACGAGCGGCACGATCATCGGGCGACGCCGCAGCTTCTGGTTGACCCAGCGGCCGATCGTCCTGCGGATCACCTGCGACAACGCGTGCGTGTCGCGCACACCGTTGCCCGATGCCTCTTTGAGGGCCGCGACGATCTTCGGGGTGACGTCGTCGAAGACGGAGTCGTCCTCCGCGATTCCGCGTGCGTGGATCTCGGGGCCGGAGATGATCCGTCCGGTCTGCGCGTCGACCACGACGATCACCGAGACGAATCCCTCCTCCGCCAGGATCCGCCGGTCCTTGAGGTCGGCGTCGGTGATCGCTCCGACCGTGGAGCCGTCGACGTACACGAAGCCGAGGTCGAGCTGTCCGACCACGCGGGCGTCGCCGTCCTTGAGATCGATCACCGTGCCGTTCGAGGCGATGATGGTCCGGTCGGCGTCGATGCCGGTGTCCTGAGCCAGCTTGGCGTTCGCGATCAGATGACGGTACTCGCCGTGCACCGGCAGCACGTTCTTCGGCCGCAGAATGTTGTAGCAGTAGATCAGCTCACCGGCGGCGGCGTGCCCGGAGACGTGCACCTTCGCGTTCGCCTTGTGCACGACGTTCGCGCCGAGCTTGGTGAGGCCGTCGATGACCCGGTAGACGGCGTTCTCGTTGCCGGGGATGAGGCTCGAGGCGAGGATCACCGTGTCGCCGGGACCGGGCTCGATCGCGTGGTCGAGATTGGCCATGCGGCTCAGCACCGCCATCGGCTCTCCCTGCGAGCCGGTCGACATGTAGACGATCTTGTCGTCGGGCAGATCGCGGGCCTTTTTGTAGTCGATGAGAAGACCGGCGGGGACCTTGAGATAGCCCAGGTCCTCCGCGATCGTCATGTTGCGCAGCATGCTGCGACCGAGCAGCGCGACACGTCGTCCGTGCGCGTGCGCGGCATCGAGGACCTGCTGCACTCGGTGAACGTGACTGGAGAAGCTCGCGACGATGACGCGGCGAGGGGCCTTGCCGATCACCTGATCCAGGACGGGTCCGATCGATCGCTCGGTCGGCGTGAAGCCCGGGACATCGGCGTTCGTGGAGTCGACGAGGAACAGGTCGACGCCCTCCTCGCCGAGGCGCGCGAAGGCGCGGAGATCCGTGATGCGTCCATCGAGCGGCAGCTGGTCCATCTTGAAGTCGCCCGTCGCCAGCACGAGGCCCGCGGAGGTGCGGATCGCGACGGCGAGAGCATCCGGGATCGAGTGGTTGACCGCGACGAACTCGAGGTCGAACGGTCCGACCTGTTCGCGCTGTCCTTCCTTCACGGTGAGCGTGAAGGGCCGGATGCGGTGCTCCTTGAGCTTCGCCTCGACGAGGGCGAGCGTGAGGCCGGACCCGATCACAGGGATGTCGCTCTTCAGGCGCAGCAGGTACGGGACAGCGCCGATGTGATCCTCGTGACCGTGAGTGAGGACGACTCCGACGATGTCGTCGAGTCGCCCCTTGATCGGCTCGAAGTCGGGGAGGATCAGGTCGACACCCGGCTGGTGCTCCTCGGGGAAGAGCACGCCGCAGTCGACGATGAGGATCTTCCCGTCGAACTCGAAGATCGTCATGTTGCGCCCGATCTCGCCGAGGCCGCCGAGCGGGGTCACCCGCAGCGTTCCGTCTTCGAGGGCTGCGGGTTCTGCGAGCGGGATGGACATGGTGTCTCCTCAGTCGGACACTCCACGCGTCCGGTCGTTCGATTGTGACGCGGCGCACCGCGCGCGGTGTCAGCGAGTCGTGCCGTGCACCTTCGGCAGTGCGCCGCCCGCGGCCGCGTTGCGGTCGGGGCGGAAGTTCGAGAAATCGGCGCCGGCGAGATCCTTCACGAGGTCGAGCTCGTCCTCGATGAGGGCGGCCTCCCACTCCTCCGGACCGACGAGTGGCAGACGCACGCGCGGGCTCGAGATGCGGCCGAGCCCGTGCAGGATGTACTTGGCCGCCACCGTTCCGGGAACATGGGTCATGACCGCACGCACGAGCGGCTCCAGGCGTCGATGCTCGGCCGTGGCCGTCGCGAGGTCGCCGCGATTCACCGCATCGATGATGGTGCGGTACGGCGTGGCGGTGATGTTCGCGGTGACGCCGATCAGGCCGGTGGCGCCGATCGCGAGATGCGGGAGCGCATTGGCGTCGTCGCCGGAGAAGTACATCAGATCGGTCTGATTGAGCACGCGGCTCACCTCGGAGAAGTCGCCCTTGGCGTCTTTCACCGCGAGGATGTTGGGGTGCTTGGCCAAGCGCAGGATGGTTTCGTACTTGATGGGCACGCCGGTGCGGCCGGGGATGTCGTACAGGATCACGGGCAGGTCGGTGGCATCCGCGACGAGACGGAAGTGGGTCAGGATGCCCGCCTGGGTCGGCTTGTTGTAGTACGGCGTGACGATCATGATGCCGTCGGCGCCGGCCTTCTCGCTGGCCTTGTACAGCTCGATGGCGTGAGCGGTCTCGTTGGATCCGCCTCCGGTGATGATCTTCGCGCGGCCGGCCGACACGGACTTGCCGATCTCGACGAGCTTGAGCTTCTCGGGGTCCGTCAGGGTGGAGGTCTCGCCGGTCGTTCCCGTCACGACGATTCCGTCAGCACCGGCGGTGATGACATCGTCGATGTGCTTCTCGACGGCGGGCCAATCGACTTCACCGTCGGCCGTCATCGGAGTGACGAGCGCGACGAGGACCTGTCCGAAAGGGTTGCCCGAGTGCGTCATGCCCTCCAGCGTATCGGTTCGGCTGCCGCTCACGCAGACGAGGCGAGGCGGATGACGCCGCCACGAGCGTTCGTCGGTCGCATGCAGCGCCCCAGGAGCGACGGCTCGCCCTCGTCGGCCTCTCTCGAGAGATCCGCATAGGCTCTCCTCCATGGCATGGGTGACACGCGAGTCGTCGACGGTGTACGCGAACCGGTGGATCGAGGTGCGAGAGGACGCGGTCACCGGACCCGCGGGCGAGGGGATCTACGGCGTCGTGACCATGCAGCATCCGGCGGTCTTCGTGGTGGCGCTCGATCACGAGGATCGCGTCTGCCTCGTCACACTGGAGCGCTACACCACGGGCCTCTCGATCGAGGTGCCGGCAGGCGGAAGCGACGGTGAGGATCCGCTCGTGGCCGCGCGACGCGAGCTGCTGGAGGAGACCGGGTTCGTCGCCGAGGACTGGACGCTCCTGGGAACCATGAACGCCCTGAACGGCATCGCCCGTGCTCCTGAGCACGTGTTCCTCGCTCGCTCGCTGACTCCCGGTGATGACTCCGCTCACTCCCGCGCCGAGGAGGGGATCGACGCCGTCACCTGGGTGGCGCTGTCCGATGTGCTGGAGATGATCGCCGACGGCCGCATCACGGATGGTGAGACCGTGGCGGCGATCACCTATGCCGGAATCCATCTGGGCCGATTCCGCTGACTCGAGAGGGCGCGCTCCCGTCGGAGTCCGTCCGGGATCGACTCAGACGCGACCGCGACGAGCGACCCGAGAGGTCAGCGCGCTCGGCAGAACGCTCGCGATCGCCACGATCGCCTTGTAGCGCAGTGACGGGATCGAGACCGCTCGCCCCCGCGCCGCATCCCGGAGCCCCTCTCGCACGACATCGCTCGCGTCGAGCCACATGAAGTTCGGGACGCCCTCGTCCCCCTGCGCGAGACCCATCCGCTCGTGGAAGGTGGTGTGCGTGAAGCCGGGACAGACAGCGGTCACAGTGACTCGGTCGGGGGCGTACTCGGCGTTCGCCCAGCGGCTGAACCCGATGAGCCAGCTCTTGCAGGCCGAGTAGGTGGAACGGGAGATGAACCCCGCGACCGAGGCGACGTTGATGATGCGTCCGCCGCGACCTCGCATGGATCCGAGCGCGGCGTGCATGAGACGCATCGACGCCTCGACGTGGACACGGAGGTGCCGCACCTCGTCGTCGATGTCGTTGTCGGCGAACTGCAGCGGCAGGCCGAAGCCGGCGTTGTTGATCAGCAGGTCGATGGGGTCGGAAGCGTCACGAACGCGCTCGGCGACGCGCTCCACATCCGGCGTGAGGGAGAGGTCCGCGACGAGGATCTCGACCGCGACGCCGTGCTCGCGGCGGAGGTCCGCGGCGACGCTCTCGAGAGCGTCCGCCGAGCGGGCGACGAGCACGAGGTCGGCGCGGCGTCGTGCGAGCTGGTGGGCGAACTCCACGCCGAGGCCGGCACTGGCTCCGGTGATGAGAGCGGTGGGCATCAGCGCTCGTAACCCAGGAAACGGTAGCGGACACCCGAACGCGATGTCTGCCATGCCCCCTCGTCGACCATCCGCCATCCCGCGGTGGACGGGGCGTGCGCGTCTCCGTCGACGTCGAGATCCAGCTCCGTGACCTCGAGACGGTCGGCGTCGGCGATCACGAGCCTGAAGATCTCCGCCCCTCCGATGATCCACACCTTGTCTCTGCCGCGCACCGCCTCGACGACGGAAGCGGCCCGCTGGGCCCCGTCGGCGCGCCAGTCCTGCTGGCGGGTGATCACGATGTTGTCCCGCCCGGGAAGCGGACGGAAGCGCTCGGGCAGGGAATCCCAGGTCTTCCTTCCCATGATCACGGGGGATCCCGAAGTGACGTCCTTGAAGTGCGCGAGATCCTCGGGCACATGCCAGGGCATGCCTCCTTCGGCTCCGATCACCCCGTCATGTGCTTCGGCCCAGATCAGGCCCACCCAGGTCATACCGCGACCGCCGCCCGGATCGGAGCGTGGTGCTGGTAGTTCTCGACGACGAAGTCGTCGTACGTGTACTCGAACACCGAATCAGGGGTCCTCGCGAACCGGAGCGTCGGGTACGGGTATGCCTCGCGCGTCAACTGCTCGCGCACCTGGTCGACGTGGTTGTCGTAGATGTGGCAGTCACCGCCGGTCCAGACGAAGTCGCCGGGCTCGAGCCCCACCTGCTGCGCGACCATCAGCGTCAGCAGTGCGTAGGAGGCGATGTTGAAAGGAACGCCGAGGAACAGATCCGCGCTGCGCTGATAGAGCTGGCACGAGAGCTTCCCGTCGGCGACGTAGAACTGGAACAGTGCATGACACGGAGCGAGCGCCATGTCGGGGATGTCGGCGGGATTCCATGCCGACACGATCAGACGGCGCGAATCCGGAGAGGTGCGGATCTGCTCGATCACGTCACTCAGCTGGTCGATGCTCGTACCGTCAGGGGTCGGCCACGACCGCCACTGCACGCCGTAGACGGGGCCGAGGTCACCCGAGGCATCGGCCCACTCGTCCCAGATGGTGACGCCGTTGTCCTGCAGCCACTTGACGTTGGAGTCGCCCCGGAGGAACCAGAGCAGCTCGTATGCGATCGACTTGAAGTGCACCCGCTTCGTGGTGACGAGGGGGAAGCCCTTCGACAGGTCGAAGCGGATCTGGCGCCCGAAGACGCTCGTAGTCCCCGTGCCGGTGCGATCCGACTTGTGAGTGCCGGTCTCCAGCACATCGCGGAGCAGGTCTTCATACGGCGTCGGGACGGCTGCGCTCATGCCTGCCAGACTACCCGTCTCTGAGCCCTGCGAGCCGGATCGTCACTGTTCGACACATCGGCCCCTGTGCACTCGAGAGGACCGTATCCTCGATGCATGTCGCCCGCAATCGCCCTCGCCGTGGTCGTCGCGCTCCTCGTGATCGCCGCCGCCATCGGCATCGTGCTGCGGCTTCTCGACGGGAGGCGGCGAGCGGGGGGCCACCTCCGCTTCGATCCGGCCGACGCGGACTCCGATCGACTCGGCTCACGCGCCACGCTCGTGCAGTTCAGCACGCAGATGTGCGCGCGATGCCCCCAGGTGCGAAGGATGCTGTCGACCTTCGTCGCCGACGCCGACGGCCTGGATCACCTCGAGGTCGACCTCACGCATCGGCCCGACCTCTCGACGCGGTACAGGGTCGTGCAGACGCCGACGACTTTCGTCGTGGACGGCTCCGGCGCGGTACGCGCACGGTTCCACGGCGTCCCGCATCGCCACGCACTCACCGAAGCACTCGCCGCCGTCTGAGGCGGGAACGACTGGAGCAGAGATGACCACTCCTGCAGGTATCGATCCCCGTGGACCGCGCTTCGCCGCGACGATCACGACAGTGCTGCTGCTCGTCGCGACCTTCCTCGGCCTCGTCGGCGTCTCGACCGCGCGGACGGACAGCGGCATCGCGGCCATCGGCGCCGCCACGCTCGTCCAGCGGGCACTCGACCCCGGGTTCGTGCTCGCCGTCGCGATCGCCGCACTGTTCCTGTGGAGCGTGGTCTCTCCGACGACGGCGCCGTGGGGCGTCGTGTTCCGTCGGTTCGTTCGGCCCCGACTCGCGCCGCCCACTGAGCTCGAAGACCCTCGTCCTCCGCGCTTCGCGCAGGGCGTCGGTCTCTTCGTCGTCACGATCGGCATCGTGCTGCATCTGATCGGCGTGCCGTGGGCGCTCCCCATCGCGACTGCTGCGGCGTTCGTCGCCGCATTCCTCAACGCCGCATTCTCGTTCTGCCTCGGGTGCCAGATGTACCTCCTGCTGCAGCGCGCGGGCATCGTCGGACGCACCGCCTCCGCAGCCTGAGCGCGGTTCCGCCGGCCCCGCACGGTCGATAGGCTGACCTCACACGCGAGCGCACATCCCGCAGCGCGCGAGAACCGGAGGACACATGCCCGTCACCAGCGAAGCAACCACCACCTGGACCGGATCCCTCATGGAGGGCTCGGGCACGGTCGCCTTCTCCTCCTCGAAGCTCGGCACCTTCCCGATCAACTGGAAGGCGCGCAGCGAGGGCAGCGACACGACCACCACTCCTGAGGAGCTCATCGCCGCAGCTCACGCGTCATGCTTCAGCATGGCACTGTCGCATGCGCTGGCCGAGAACGGCACTCCCCCGGAGCGCGTCAACACGAGCGCATCGGTCACCTTCAAGCCCGGCGTCGGGATCACCGGCAGTCATCTGAACGTCAACGCCGTGGTCCCGGGGATCACGTCCGAGGCGTTCCAGACGCTTGCGGCCGAGGCCAAGGCGGGATGCCCCGTGTCTCAGGCCCTTGCCGGCATCGAGATCACGCTCGAGGCGACTCTGGCCTGATCCGGTCAGCCCCGAGCGAGGCGGATCGCCTCCCTGATGCTCGCGCGCGCGTCCTTGCGGCGCCCCGCGGCATCCTGGACGACACCCAGTCGGTACCGCGCTCGCCAATCGGCGGGCGCGGCAGCCGCGTCGTCCGCGTACCGAGCGATCAGCGACTCGGAATCGGCGCGCGCGATACGACCGCTCGGCGTCAGCTCGGTCTCCGCCACCGGCATGCCACCTTCCGCGTCGAGCTCCCGCCCGAGTCGATCGGCTGCGAAACCGAACTGCATCTCGCGGACGAGGGCCCACCCGCCGATCGGTGCCAGGACGATCAGGGCGACGCCCATGCCGATCGATACGGGCGTGCCGACAGCGAAGAACATCACGGCGAGCCAGACGCAGACGGCGAGATAGACCAGCAGCGCGCCGGCCATGAGGCCGACGCCGATCCGGGACATCACTGTCGGATTCCGATGTCGATCATGCTCTCCAGCCCGACGACGACTCCTGTCGCGGCGGCGGCGAAGGGAACAGCGATACGGATGCCGGGCGCGTACGCCAGAGCGGGCTCGACCGTGTCATGAGTGAAGGTCAACGACTCCCCGGGACCCGAGAGGATGACTTCCTGCTTCGCGATCACACCGGGCCTGCGGAGTGAATGCACGGGCACACTGCCCACCTGCTGACCGCGAGCCCGCTGGTCGGCGTGGGGCGCGCTCACGGGCCCGCGATCCGCTCGCGCGGCCGCGATGAGCTCGGCGGTCCTCACTGCGGTTCCGCTGGGCGAGTCGACCTTCTTTTCGTGATGCGCCTCGACGATCTCGGCCGAGCCGAAGAACGGTGCCGCTGCCGCGGCGAGAGCCGATCCCAGCACGGATCCGAGCGAGAAGTTGGGGATGAAGACGATACCGGTGCCCGCGTCTTCCACCAGAGGTCGCACGAGCGCGATGCGCTCGGCCGACCATCCGGATGTCGCCACGAGTACATTGATTCCGCGTTCGACCGCTGCCCGCACGACATCCACGCTGACCTGGGGCGTGGTGGCGTCGATGACGAGATCCGCGCCGCTCAGCTCCGCGAGGTCGCTCCGAGAATCGAGTACGCGCATGATCTCGAAGCCCTCGAGATCACCGACCACGGAGCGGATGATCGAACCGAGCTTTCCGGTGCCGCCGACGAGTGCTACCTGCGTGGTCATGCGTTCAGTCTATTCGCGACAGCGCGCCCGCCCTGCTCCCCCACGCCGCGGCGGACGGCCGACGCGGTGCGGGTGAGGAGCCGCTCAGACGGGCATCTGATCGGGGATGCCCGTGCGCAGCTCGACCGGCAGGTGAGCGGTGTCGTTGTGCGTCAGGAGCGTCCACGGGCGCCCCTGCTTCTGAGCGATCACGGTGAGTCCGCAGTGCGCCTGGTTCAAGGTCATCCAGCGCCACTCCGGCGCGCCGAGGACCTCACGCACGAACCAGGAGATCACGAAGTTGTGGGTGATGAGCACCTCGTGCACATCACCCGGCTTGCGGACCAGGAACTCGTTGACCGCGTCGAACATCTGAGCCCGTCCGGCCTCGACCTCGGCGTCTGTGATGGACCCGAAGAACGGCTCGTAGGCTGCAGGGGTCTCCTCGGTCATGCCGGTGGGCACGCAGTCGAACAGCAGAGCCGTCGGCTGGGGATCGACCGACGGCAGTCGCGCGGCGAGAGCGCGCGCCGTCTCGTTCGCACGCAGCAGCGGGGAATGCCACACCGCGTCGAGCGGCAGGCCCGACAGCCGGTCGGCGATCAACTCGGCCTGTCGCTGCCCGCGCGGCGAGAGCGGACCGTCAGTGAGGCCGTGCTCGGCATCCTGATGCTCGCCGTGCCTGACCAGATATATGTAATGCGTCACTCATTCGCTCGCTTCGTCGACAGCGTCCTCCGGAAACCTCCACCCTATGCCAGGTATATGACAAGGGTGTGTCGACGCTCAGTTGCCGGCCCGAGTGAGGTCGGCGATCTGCACACGAGACAGGGCTGCTCCGGCACCCTGCATCAGTTCGTCGACATGCTCGGCGGCGAAGGTGTTGACGATCGGGGCGACCACGGTCCGCTGCGAGAGCAGCCAGGCGATCGACACCGCCGCGACCGGGAGATCGAGCTCCTCCGCGACCTGGTCGAGCGCCTTGAGCACCTTGGCGCCTCGCCGGTTCAGGTTGCCGCGCAGCTGCTCGCCCCGCACTCCGCGCGACGTGGCCGACTTGTGGCGGTGGCGTCCCGAGAGGAATCCGTGCTCGAGGGCGTGCGACGGCGTGACGGCGAGGTTCTGCGCCCCCGCGACGAGCCGCAGATCGCCCTCGAAGGCCTGCCGTCGAATGAGGTTGTACGGCGTATCGATGACCTCGACGCGCGGGTACCCGGCGGACGCGAGTATCCGGGCCTCGACGAGGCGCTCGGGTGTGAAGCCGTACGCTCCGAGTGCACGGACCTTGCCGGCCTCGACGAGCCACTCGACGGTCGCGAGCGTGTCCTCCAGGTTGGTCGTCGCGTCGAGGGTCGCGTCCAGGTGGAGCACGTCGATGCTCTCCACGCCCAGGCGCGTCAACGATCCCTCCACGGCCCTGACCAGGTTGGTGGATCCGAGTCCCGGATTGTCGGCATGGGCACCGATGCGAACGCTGAGCAGGATGTCATCCCTCACGCCGCGGGATCGCAGCCACTGCCCGATGATGTGCTCGCTGCGCCCGCCGGAGAACCCGTCCGCCGTGTGGATCGCGTTGCCGCCGAACTCGATGTAGCGGTCGAGGATTCCGTGGCTCGTCTCCAGGTCGACGTTCCACCCGAACTCCGCTGCACCGAGCATGAGGGGGAAGGTCGTGAATCCGGTCTCACCGAGTGCGACGCGGATGCCCTCACCGACCCCGGGACCGACGATGGGTATCGGTGCGGAAGGGTGCTCGACGAGCTCTGCGTGTGCGCGCTCGGGCGGTGTCCCTGCGCCTACGCCGAACAACCGCATATCCTCACCCCCGCATGGATCGGCGCGAGCCGATCTGCGTCACTGCTACTGGTGCACCCCCCGGTGCGTACTTCGAGGGTATTCGAGAACCGTGGATGCGCTGACCAATCTGCGGAACGGCGGGAGAACTTCCCGTAACGGTTTGGTCACATCGGATACGACGAAGCCCGGGCGGCCCGTGAGGGCCGGCCCGGGCTCGTGTCAGAGCGCTCGACTACTCGGAGGCGGCCTCTTCAGCAGGAGCCGCGTCCGCAGCCGGAGCCTCGTCGATGACGGGCTCGAGCGAGAGCTTGCCGCGGTCGTCGATCTTCGTGATCTTCACGAGGATCTTCTGGCCGACGGAGAGCACGTCCTCGACGTTCTCCACACGCTTGCCACCGGCGAGTTTGCGCACCTCGGTGACGTGCAGCAGTCCGTCCTTGCCCGGGAGCAGCGACACGAACGCGCCGAACGTCGCGATCTTGACGACGGTTCCGAGGAACTGCTCGCCCACCTCGGGGTTGGTCGGGTTCGCGATCGCGTTGACCTGGGCGCGGGCGGCCTCGGCCGAGGGGCCGTCGGTCGCGCCGATGTAGACGGTGCCGTCCTCCTCGATGGAGATCTGCGCACCGGTCTCGTCCTGGATCGCGTTGATCGTCTTGCCCTTCGGGCCGATCAGCTCACCGATCTTGTCGACCGGGATCTGCACGCTGATGACGCGCGGCGCGGTCGGCGCCATCTCGTCGGGAGCGTCGATCGCGGCGTTCAGCACGTTGAGGATCGTGAGACGCGCATCGCGCGCCTGCGTCAGCGCGCCCGCGAGCACCGACGACGGGATGCCGTCGAGCTTCGTGTCGAGCTGGATCGCTGTGACGAACTCGCTGGTACCGGCGACCTTGAAGTCCATGTCGCCCAGCGCGTCCTCTGCGCCGAGGATGTCGGTCAGCGCCGCGTAGCGGGTCTCACCGTTGACCTCGTCGGACACGAGACCCATCGCGATGCCGGCGACGGGGGCGCGCAGCGGCACACCCGCGTTCAGCAGCGATAGGGTCGAGGCGCACACGGAGCCCATGGACGTCGAGCCGTTGGAGCTCAGCGCCTCGGACACCTGACGGATCGCGTAGGGGAACTCCTCGCGGCTCGGCAGCACCGGCACGAGGGCGCGCTCGGCGAGGAAGCCGTGCCCGATCTCGCGACGCTTCGGCGAACCCACACGGCCGGTCTCACCGGTCGAGTAGGGCGGGAAGTTGTAGTGGTGCATGTAGCGCTTGCTCGTCGTGGGCGACAGCGAGTCGATCTGCTGCTCCATCTTGAGCATGTTCAGCGTGGTGACGCCCATGATCTGGGTCTCACCGCGCTGGAAGATCGCCGAGCCGTGCACGCGCGGGATCACCTGGACCTCGGCGTCGAGCGGACGGATGTCCGCCAGGCCGCGGCCGTCCATGCGGACGCTCTCGGTGAGGATGCGACCGCGGACGATCGTCTTGGTGACCGACTTGTACGCCGCGGCGAACTCGAGCGGAGCCCCCGCCGGCAGCTGGCCGGCCTCGACCGCTTCGATGAGCTGCGCCCTGACGCGGTCCTTGACCTCGTCGTCCTTGCCCTGACGCTCCTGCTTGTCGGCGATCTGGTAGACGTTCACCAGGTCGTCGTAGGAACGCTCGGCCACGAAGTCGTAGACCTCGCTGGAGTACGGCGGGAAGACCGGGTACACGCCCGGCTCCTTCGCGGCGGTCGCCGCGAGCTCGGCCTGAGCCTTGACCAGCTGCGCGATGAAGGGCTTCGAGGCCTCGAGGCCCTGCGCGACGACGGTCTCGTCGGGCTTGGTGGCGCCGGCCTTGATCAGGTTCCAGCTGCCCTCGGTGGCCTCGGCCTCGACCATCATGATCGCGACGTCTTCGGAACCGTCGGCCTTGGTGACCACACGGCCGGCGACGATCAGGTCGAAGACGGCCTCGCTGACCTGCTCGGCGGTCGGGAACGCGACCCACTGGTCGGCGTGCTCGCCGTGGCCGGGGATGAACGCGAGGCGCACACCGGCGACGGGACCCGAGAACGGAAGTCCCGAGATCTGCGTCGACGCGGAGGCCGCGTTGATCGCGAGAGCGTCGTAGAACTCGCCCGGGGCGATCGAGAGGACCGTGATGACGATCTGGACCTCGTTGCGCAGACCGTCGACGAACGACGGACGCAGCGGACGGTCGATCAGACGGCAGACGAGGATCGCCTCGGTCGAGGGACGGCCCTCGCGGCGGAAGAACGAACCGGGGATCTTTCCTGCGGCGTACGAGCGCTCTTCGACGTCGACCGTCAGAGGGAAGAAGTCGAAGCCTTCACGCGGGTGCTTGCCCGCGCTCGTCGCCGAGAGGAGCATGGTCTCGCCGTCGAGGTACGCGGCGACTGCGCCCTGAGCCTGCTGCGCGAGGCGGCCGGTCTCGAAGCGGATGGTGCGGGTGCCGAAGCGGCCGTTGTCGAGAACGGCCTCGGTGGCGGTGATTTCAGGACCTTCCAAGAGGTCTCTCCTTCTTTGTTTAGACTCGCGAATCCGTGTGACGCGCGAGCGCATTCATGAAGGAGCGGATCCGGCCGGATACGGGCGCGCGGGCATTCCCGCGAATCTCACCTGCGCTGGCCACCAGTAGAAAGCCACCCGACGTCTCGCCGAGGAACCCACCACAGGGGACCAGCTCTCCGCCGATCGCTCCATGAGTCGATATGAAGTTGTGCGGTCGACATACGCCGACCTCGTCCAGCTTATCAGCGGGGGTCCGGAAAACCGCGCGAGCGCGGCTCTCGCGTTCCGACATGTCCCGGTCATGCCCTGTTCACCCCCCGGATCCCGCGCGGCGAGGAGCCTCCGGTGTCCTGTCTCCATGCGTATGTCAGTCATCGGATGCGGGTACCTCGGTGCCGTGCACGCCGCCGCGATGGGCTCGATCGGACACGAGGTCGTCGGCATAGACGTCGACGGGCCACGGGTGACGATGCTCGCGAGCGGGACGGCGCCGTTCTTCGAGCCGCAGCTCGACGAGCTTCTCGAGCAGGGTCTCGCATCGGGTCGCCTGCGTTTCAGCACCGAGATGAGCGATGCAGCGGGAGCGGACATCCACTTCCTGGCCGTCGGCACGCCGCAGGCGCCCGGCGGGCACGCGGCCGACCTGCGCTTCGTGAACGCCGCGATCTCGTCGCTGCTCCCCCACCTTCAGCCCGGTGACGTGGTCGCCGGGAAGTCGACAGTGCCCGTCGGCACGGCCGAGCGTCTCGCGCCACAGGTGGCCGCCGCCGGGGCGACCCTCGTGTGGAACCCCGAGTTCCTCCGCGAGGGCTGGGCCGTGCACGACACGCTCACACCCGATCGCCTCGTGGTGGGCGTGCCGACGGACGACGCAGGCGCGCGGGCCGCCGATCTGATCCGCGAGGCGTACCGCGGCGCGGTCGACGCAGGGACCCCGTTCCTCGTGACGGATCTCGCCACGGCCGAGCTCGTGAAGGGTGCGGCCAACGCGTTCCTCGCCACGAAGATCTCCTTCATCAACGCGATGGCGGAGATCGCGGAGGCGGCGGGAGCCGACGTCACGCTCCTGGCGGATGCGATCGGCCACGACACGCGGATCGGGAGGCGCTACCTCGGTTCGGGCATCGGATTCGGCGGCGGCTGCCTCCCGAAGGACATCCGCGCCTTCGCCGCTCGGGCAGAGGAGCTGGGACGCGGCGAGGCGGTCGGCTTCCTCCGCGAAGTCGATGCGATCAACCTGCGCCGTCGTGACCGCGCCGTGCAGCTGGTCGTGGACGCACTCGGGGGGCTCGTCTTCGGCAGGAGGATCGCCGTGCTCGGGGCGGCCTTCAAGCCCTTCAGCGACGACATCCGCGACTCACCCGCGCTCGACCTCGCCGTGCGTCTGCGCGGACTCGGCGCCGACGTCGTGGTCACCGATCCTGCTGCGCTCGAGAACGCCGCCGCGGCGCACCCGCAGCTGGGGTATGCGTCCGAGCGCGACGACGCACTGCGCGATGCCGACGCGGTCGTGATCGTCACGGAATGGGATCTGTACCGGCGCGATCTCACCCCACAGCATGCAGGGTCGCTCGTGGCGGGGCGAGTGATGATCGACGGTCGCAACTGCCTCGACGCCGCCGAGTGGCGCGCGGCGGGGTGGTCGTACCACGGGATGGGGAGGCGCTGACGGCGGTGTCGCGCTGAGGGCGTCCCACCGGGATCAACTCAGCGCGGCACCACGTGGGGCGCGAGAGCGGCCGAGATAGACGTAGTCGTCGTGCTTCGCGACCCGCCCGTCGCCCGCGGCGCGTCCGTGCAGTCGGCGCCAGACCCAGGGCAGCGCGTGTCGCCGCCACCACAGCCCCGCGCCGAGGGGCTCGTTCTCGTGCAGCGCGGCATCGAGAGCACCCAATGCGTCCGCATGCGGCACTCCGAGGACCTCTCCGGCCCGGTAGGCGAGGAATCGGTGCCCGCGACTGCTCAGATGGACGAGATCCTCCCCCCAGTTCGGGCGATCGGGAAGGCTCGGGTACAGGTCCGTGTCGATCAGGATGGCCCCCGTGCGAGCGGCGACTCCCGCGAGCTCCGCCGCGAAGGCGGCGAACCGGCGTGAATAGAGCGACGCGGCCCGGCGACGCGGCAGGAACGGCGTGACCAGAAGGACGTCGGCCCCCGCGTCGCGGAGCTGCCGCACCGCGTGCTCGAGAGCCGCGGCGAGCGCCGGCACATCGACCGCGGGCCCTACGAGGTCATTGGCGCCGATGAGGATCGAGACGAGGTCGGGTTCGAGCGCGAGGGCCCGGGGCAGCTGGGTGAGGCACAGGTCGTCGACCCGCTTGGACCTGATGGCGAGGTTCGCGTAGCGGAGTCCCCCCTGCGCAGAGAGCAGGAGCGCGAGACGGTCGGCCCAGCCGCGCAGCGAGCCGTCGGGAGCGGGATCGCACAGTCCTTCGGTCAGTGAGTCGCCCATGGCGACGTATCGGCGCCAGGGGCGAGCTCCCACGGGCGCGGGAGGCTCCGGGCGTGTGATGCGGCGAGCGCGCGCGGCGGAGTCGACCGAGCGGAGCGACCGCGCCTCGTCGAAGTGCCCCAGGAGCTGATCGCAGACGCTCGCCCAGCTGCGTCCCTGCACGGCGTTCCACCCTGCGTCTCCCCATGCGCGGCGCGTGCGCGCGTCTCCGGCGAGATCCGTCACCCGCATGCGCAGGTCGTCGAGGTCGCCCGGCCGGTACAGCCAGCCGTCGATTCCGTTGCGCACGAGGTCGATCGGTCCGCCGCGGCCGGTGGCGACGACGGGCACACCGCTGGCGTGAGCCTCCTGCAGAGTCTGACCGAAGGTCTCGCTCTCGCCGGGGTGCACGAAGACGTCGAACGACGCCATCGCCGCGGCCAGCGCGTCGCCCTCCAGATGACCGAGGAAGTGCGCGGACGGGATCAGGGTCTCGAGCTTCGGACGGCTCGGGCCGTCGCCGACGATCACGAGCCGTGCGCCCGGGATGCCCTGCAGGACGGCGAGATCCTCGACCTGCTTCTCCGGGGCGAGCCGTCCGACGTACCCGATCACGACCGAGGCGCCCCACGTGGCCCGGAGCTCGGCGCTGCGACGCGAGGGGTGGAATCTCTCTGCGTCCACTCCCCTGCCCCAGCGTCGCACGCGGTCGACGCGCAGCTCGCGGAGCTGCTGCTCGGAGTCAGCTGACGGCGCGAGCGTCATGGTCGCTCTCCGATGCAGACGCGCGATGTGGGAGTGGGCGATCCCGGTGGTCATCGGGAGGCGATATCTCGCGGTGTACGCCGCCACATCGGTCTGGTACGCGGCGACGGCGGCGACGCCGAGCCGGTCGGCGGCGAGCGCTCCACGCCACCCGAGAGCGAACGGGGAGGCGAGGTGCACGACATCGGGGCGGAACCGACGCAGCGATGCCTCGACACGATGTGCGGGCGAGGTCCCCACCCTCACGTCCGGATAACCCGGGAGCCCGAGACTCGCTATCGGCTCGATCCGTGCGCCGTTGAGCCGTGCGGGGATCCCGACGGCGTCCGGAGCGAGCACGTGAGCGTCGTGGCCGCTGCGCTCGAGGTGTCTGAGGATCTGCAGCACGGATCCGGTGACCCCGTTCATGTGGGGAAGGAAGGACTCTGTCACGATCGCGACTCTCACACCCCCAGGATGCAGCGGCCCGGCATCGCGGGACGCCGAAACCAGCGGGAGGCACCAGAAGTTCACCGGATGCTGGAACGCTGGTCACCGGCTATCCGGACGTCGGTTCCCGTTCATCTGCGGCGAGCACTGTGGAGGAGTGCCGACCGACCTGCTCAGCAGCCCGTGGGCCCTCGTGATCATGAGTGCGCTGGTTCTCGGCGACGCGTTCATCGTCGTCATCCCCGGGGAGATCGCGGTGACCGCGCTGGGAGCCCTCGCCTCGACCACCGGTGCGCCCGCGCTGTGGGCGGTGATCGTGTGCGCGGCGGCGGCGGCCGCAGCCGGCGACACCGCCTGCTATCTCATCGGTCGCGCCGTCGGCACCGATCGTTGGCGGTGGATGCGTGCGCGGCGTGTGCGCCATGCCCTCGAGTGGGCGCGGCGCCGTCTGGACGCGGGGACCGCCACGGTGCTCTTCACCGCCCGGTTCGTGCCGTTCGCGCGTCTGGCGATCAACCTCGTCGCCGGGGCCTCGCGCATCCACGCGGGCAGATACCTGCTGCTGGTCTCCGTGGCGGCTCTCGGGTGGGCTGCGTATCAGGCATCCGTCGGTGCCCTCGTCGCCGCGCTGGTGCCGGGCGGCCCCCTGGTCGCCGTACCGGTGTCGGTCGCCGTGGCGGTCGGGCTCGGCGCGGTGGTCGACCTCGTGTCCCGTCGTGCCAGGAGGTGATCCGCCCGTGGGGCATGACGTGCCCTAGGCTGGCGACCATGAGCACCGAAGAAGGCGCCTCCTCCAGCGAGGAGATGAAGCGCAAGTTCAAGGAAGCGCTCGAGAAGAAGAACGCGCACCACCGACAGGGTGAGGCCCACCTGGACGGCGACTCCGCCGTCCACGGCGCGCCCGCCCCGCAGACGAGGCGCGAGTTCCGACGCAAGAGCGGTTGACCGCACAGATGCGGGAGCCGACGACAGTCGACTCCCGCATCGTTCTCCGCGATCAGCCCTGGTTGGCGCGCAGGCGTGCCCGCTCCTCCTTCGCCGCCATCTCGTGAAGAGCCGACTCCTTCAGCTCCTGGATGTCGACGGCCTTCTTCTCGTCCGCCATGCCGTGCTCATCGATCCCGTCGAGTGAGGACTCCTCGAACGGCAGCGCGCCGCTCAACACCTGCTGCACCCGCTCACGGTCGATCTCACGCGTCCAGGTGCCGATGAGCAGGGTCGCTACCGCGTTGCCGGTGAAGTTGGTCAGCGCCCGTCCCTCCGACATGAACCGGTCGATCCCGACGATCACGCCGACGCCGTCGACGAGGTCGGGGCGGTACGCCTGCAGACCGCCTGCGAGCGTGGCGAGTCCTGCGCCGGTGACGCCGGCGGCTCCCTTGCTCGCGATGATCATGAACACCAGCAGTCCGATCTGCTCGCCGATCGTCATCGGCTGTCCCATTCCGGTCGCGATGAAGAGCGAGGCCATGGTCAGGTAGATCGCCGTGCCGTCGAGGTTGAAGGAGTATCCGGTGGGCACCGTGATCCCGACCACCGGCTTCGAGACGCCGATGTGCTCCATCTTGGCGATGAGACGGGGAAGAGCCGACTCCGACGACGAGGTGCCGACGATCAGCAGGTACTCGCGGGCGAGGTACTTGACGAGGCTGAAGATGTTCACCCGGGTCACTGCGAAGAGCAGCGTCCCCAGGACGACCACGATGAAGAGCAGGCAGGTGATGTAGAACGCGATCATCAGCACGCCCAGACTCCAGATGGCCGCGATGCCGGTCTTCCCGACGACCGCCGCGATCGCGCCGAACGCTCCGAGCGGCGCGAGCCACAGGATCATGCCGAGGATGCGGAACACCAGCTTCTGGAGGTTCTTGACCGCCTCCATGATCGGTGCACCCTTGTCGCCCAGCCCCTGCAGTGCGAAGCCGACCAACAGGGCGATGAACAGCACCTGGAGGACGCTCTCACCGGTGAAGGCGGAGAAGAAGGTCGTGGGGATGATCCCGAGGATGAACTCGGTCGTCGTCTTGGCTTCGGTGTCGGTGGTGTCGTAGTTCGCATTGGCCATGTCGAGCCCGGCACCGGGGTGGATGATGTTGCCCACCACGAGACCGATCGCCAACGCGAACGTCGACATCACCATGAAGTAGAGCAGCGCGAGTCCGCCGATCTTGCCGACGGTCGCGGCCTTCGCGATGGAGCCGACGCCCACCACGATCGTGCAGAAGATGATCGGGGCGATCATCATCTTGATGAGCGACACGAAGCCCTTGCCGATCGGCTCGAGACTCTGGCCGACCTCTGGCCAGATGAGCCCCACGGCCGCACCGAGCACGACCGCGATGATCACCGAGACATACAGCCACGTGTGCCGGTCCCACGCCTGCTTGCCGCGCCGCCAATGGAATCCGGGAAGCGAGAACCCCGTCGTGATGGCCATGTTGTTCCTCCTTGATCATGAACGTCTTCGTCTCATGCCCTCCGGCGTCCTCGCCTTCGGTAAGCTCACCGTCGCGGACTTCACTCGGCATGACCATTTGTGGTCGTATTGGTCATCGCCGATATGCCGGACTCCGCGATCACCGCCGATCGGAAGGACGCGATGAGACCCGCGCGCAGCATCGCCTCACGTGTGTTCGCCGTGCTCCTGGTCGCGGCGCTGGTCGTCGGGGCTCTGGTCGCGGTCTTCCTCGTGATCGATGCGCAACGTGCCACGCACGCCGAGGCCGAGCGCGTCACCTCGACCGCTGCCGCGACGCTCGCCGTGTCGCCGCTCGTGGTCGCCGCGCTGGCAGCCGGTGACGACGTCGCAGCCACGCGCACGCTCGAGCCCTACGCCCTCGACGTGATATCGGATGCGGGTCTGGACTTCGTGACGATCATGACGCCGGACGGCACGCGCGTCACCCACCCCGACGTCGAGCAGATCGGGGCGACGTATCTGGGCACCATCCCGGAAACCTCCCGCACCTTCACGGAGGTGTTCACGGGCACGCTCGGCCCCTCGGTGCGTACGATCGTGCCGGTGCTCGCCGCCGATGGCGAACCGGTCGGCTGGGTGTCCGCCGGTGTGACGACCGAATCGATCTCCGACACGCTGGTCCGTCGCCTGCCCCTGTCCCTCGGCATCACCGCGGGGCTCGTGGCGCTCGGAGCCCTCGGTGCCTGGGCCGCCCGCCGATTCACCCGACGCATCGCGGGCGATCTTCCCCCTGGGCAGGTGCGCGATGCGGTCTCCTCTTACGAATCGCTGCGCACGCTCGGGGATGCGCTGCGCGCCCAGACGCACGAGCACGGCAACCGCATGCACACCGCGGTCGCGCTGCTCGAGCTGGGTCGCACCGACGAGGCGATCGGCATCCTGACCGAGACCTCGCGTCAGAGCCAGTCGCTCGTCGATCAGGTCACGGCGCGTCAGGCCGGCGACCCCACCGTGGGAGCGCTGCTGCTCGGCAAGGCGTCGCAGGCCAGGGAACGCGGGATCGACTGGCGCCTGCACATCGCTCCCGAGACACCGAGATCCCCGCTCTCGCCCGTCGACAGCGTGGCGGTGCTCGGCAACCTGATCGACAACGCCATGGACGCCGCGTCGACGGCGACCGAACGGTGGGTGGAGGTGACGCTCGACTCCACGCGCGACGGCGGAGTCCTCCTCACCGTGTCGGACAGCGGGCCGGGGATCGAGCCGGAGCTCCGGACCCGGATCTTCACGCACGGGTTCTCCACGAAACCGGCGGGCTCGTCCGGGCGCGGTGTGGGGCTCGCCCTGGTGCAGTCCGTGGTTCTCGACGCCGGAGGCTCGGTCGAGCTCGACTCGGACCCGACGACGTTCAGAGTCGTCCTGCCACCCGCGAGAGGACGGCGACACCCGTGATACGCACGCTCATCGTCGACGACGACGCGCTGACCCTGGAGCTCCACCGCTCATATCTTGCGAAGATCGACGGCTTCGTCGTCGCGGGAGAATGCACCGGAGCACGCGCAGCCGTGAGCGCCGTGCTCGAGCAGGCGCGCGACCGGCCCTTCGACCTCGTACTGCTCGACATCACGATGCCGGACGGATCGGGCATCGACGTCCTGCGAGCGCTCCGAGCCCGCGCGGCGTCGATCGATGTGATCGCGATCACCGGCGTGCGCGACGCCGAGACCGTGCGACAGATGGTGGCTCTCGGCGTCTACCAATATCTCGTCAAGCCCTTCCCGTTCGCGGTGTTCGAGGAACGTCTTCGCGCATACCGCGTGCACCGGGAGCAGGCCAGGTCGACGGCCGGTGAGGCGACCCAAGCGGAGATCGACGCCCTTCTCGGCCGCTCGACCGCACCCGTCTCGCTCCCGAAGGGCCTCGCGGCCGCGACTCTGCAGAAGGTCACCGCAGAGCTCCGCACGTCCGGTGCGCTGTCGGCGAGCGAGGCGGCCCAGCGGCTCGGGATGTCGCGGGTCTCCGTGCGTCGGTACCTCGAGCACCTCGCATCATCGGGGATCATCGTCCGGAGCCCCCGCTACGGTGCGCGCGGACGCCCCGAGACCGAGTACGAGTGGAACCGGCGAGTCGACGGACTCGACGGCACGAAGGGGCCATGACGTCGCCGTACGCTGCCCCTCGGGCATCGTCGGCGGCCACATGGCCCCGCTGTGCGGCCCGTCATCCGGGCTGCAGGATCTACTCCCCGGCGAGTCCGCCGAGCATGTGACCGAACGACCGGCCCTCTCCGAGATATGTCGCGGGGTCGTAGGGGTCCGCGGTCGCGGTGACCTCCCGCCGCGCGATCGCCTCGGCCAGCTCGCGCGCGCCCTTCTCCACGCGCTTGGCGAGAGGGGCGACGTCGTCGCCGCCTCCGCCCCAGTCGCTGGATGCGGCGAACACGCCCGTCGAGACCGCGTCGGCGTGCAGATACGCGAAGAGGGGGCGGATGGCGTAGTCGATCGCGAGCGAGTGCCGAGCGGTTCCCGCATTCGCGCCGATCAGCACGGGCTTCCCAGTGAGCGCATCCGGGTCGAGCACGTCGATGAACGACTTGAAGAGCCCGTTGTAGCTCGTGGAGAAGATCGGCGTGACCGCGATGAGGGCATCGGCCGAGACCACGGTGTTGATCGCGGTCTCGAGCGCGGGCGGCGCGAATCCGGTGAGGAGATTGTTCGTGATGTCGTGCGCATAGTCGCGCAGCTCGATCACGTCGACGCTCGCCTCGATGTCGTGAGCGGCGAGGGCCTTCACGGTCTCTGCCGAGAGTCGATCCGCGAGCATCCGTGTCGACGACGGGTTCGAGAGCCCGGCCGACACGACGGCGATGCGACGAGTGGTCATCTCACGCCTCCTTCCGGCTGAGTCCGAACGCTGCTCCCGCCGGAGCAGGAGAGTCCTGATAGGGCGAGTCGCCCGTGAGGTTGTCGCCGCGGTTGGCACCGGGACGAGCCTGGCGAGTCGGGCCGTCACCGAACTCCGCCCGCACGCGCGCGGCATGCGTGGGTGCATCCGGCACAGTCGAGGGACGGTCCTTCGCCATCTCGTTGCGCAGCACCGGCACGACCTCGGAGCCGAGGATGTCGAGCTGCTCGAGCACCGTCTTCAACGGCAGACCCGCGTGGTCGATCAGGAAGAGCTGACGCTGGTAGTCGCCGTAGTGCTCGCGCATCGCGGCGTAACGGTCGATGACCTGCTGAGGCGAACCGACCGTGAGAGGCGTCATCTCGGTGAAGTCCTCCATGCTCGGGCCGTGACCGTAGACCGGGGCGTTGTCGAAGTACGGACGGAACTGGTTCACGGCATCCTGCGACTTCGCCGCCATGAAGACCTGTCCGCCGAGTCCGACGATCGCCTGCTCGGGAGTGCCGTGTCCGTAGTGCGCGTAGCGCTGGCGGTAGAGCTCGATCAGACGCTGGTAGTGCTCCTTGGGCCAGAAGATGTTGTTGGCGAAGAAGCCGTCGCCGTAGTAGGCCGCCTGCTCGGCGATCTCGGGCGTGCGGATGGATCCGTGCCACACGAACGGCGCGACGCCGTCGAGGGGGCGCGGCGTCGAGGTGAAGCCCTGCAGCGGAGTGCGGAACTTGCCCTCCCAGTTCACGACGTCCTCACGCCACAGCTTGTGCAGCAGGGCGTAGTTCTCGATCGCGAGCGGAAGACCCTGCCTGATGTCCTGACCGAACCAGGGATACACCGGGCCCGTGTTGCCGCGTCCGAGCATGAGGTCCATGCGCCCATCCGAGACGTGCTGCAGCATCGAGTACTCCTCCGCGATGCGCACGGGGTCGTTGGTCGTGATGAGCGTCGTCGAGGTCGACACGATGAGCCGTTCCGTCTGCGCCGCGAGAGCAGCGAGGAACGTGGTCGGGCTCGAGGACCAAAACGGAGGGTTGTGGTGCTCGCCGATCGCGAAGACGTCGAGGCCGACCTCCTCGCTATGCCTGGCGATCGCCAAGGTCGCCTTGATGCGCTCCTGCTCGCTCGGCGTCACACCGGTGGTGGGATCGCGCGTGATGTCGCTCACCGACATGATGCCGAACTGCACCGGGACGCCTGACTGCTCGCTCATGATGATTGCTCCGTCTTCTCCGAATCGGATGCTCCGCACCCGTTTCTATTCATTTGAATGTATCTGAGTCAACGCCGTCGCTCCAACTTTATTCCCGGCGGTAGCCTCGGAGCATGCACAGCGACGGAGCCGCCACGACGAACCCCACCACAGGTTCGGTCCGGAAGCCCCGCAAGCGCGTCCCGTTCTGGGACAACGCGAGGTACGCCTGCATCGTGCTCGTCGTCCTCGGGCATGCGATCCAGCGCCTCACGTACGATTCGGACATCGCGCTCGCGGCGTATCTCGCTCTGTACGCCTTCCACATGCCCGCGTTCGCGATCATCTCGGGCTACTTCTCGAAATCCGGGTCGCCGACGCGCGTGCAGATGGCGAGGGTGATCACCGACATCCTCCTGCCGTACGTGATCTTCGAGTTCCTGTGGACACTCACCAAGTGGCTCGTCGAGGGACAGGCCGATCCCAACCTCACCACACCGTCGTGGACTCTGTGGTTCCTGCTGGCACTCGGCATCTTCCGCCTCGTCCTCCCCTACCTCGCACTGCTGCGGTGGCCGCTGCTGTGGACTGTCGTCATCTCGATCGGCGTGGGCTACCTCCCCAATGTCGACAGCACCTTCTCGCTCTCGCGGACGCTCGGTCTGCTGCCGTTCTTCGCGCTCGGGTGGTGGCTGCGCGAGCGCGACGTCGTCGATCGTCTCCGCCTGCTCGAACTCCGCCCGTGGTGGATCCGGGCCCTCAGCGTCGTGGTGCTCGGCGCAGCGGGATTCGCCGCCTGGCGGTGGATCGACGTCTGGGAGCAGATCGACCTGCGTCATTGGCTGTTCTACGAGGACGCGTACGCGGACCTCGGCGGAGAACAATGGTGGGCCGGCGGCGTCCGTGTCGTGCTGATGCTCCTCGCGGTCGTCCTGAGCGCTGCGTTCTTCGCCCTCATCCCCCGCGGCACCTTCTGGTGGACGAGGTTCGGGCAGTACACGATGTACGTGTTCCTGCTGCACTCGTTCGTGCTCTACCCGTTCCGCGAGACCGGAGTCCTGCGCGACCTCGACCCGACCTGGCTGTGGCTGCCGCTCGTGACCCTGCTGTCGGTGGTGCTCGCCCTCGCGCTCGCGACGAAGCCCGTGCGCACGCTCTTCCGACCGCTGGTCGAACCGCGGCCGTCCTGGCTCTTCCGAGACCCCGAACTGGCCAGACGGGAAGGCCACCGGAGCGACCCGACGGGCTCGCGTCGACCGCGCCAAGGACCAGCGGTTAGCCTGAAGGAGTGACGAGAGCCGCAGCGATCCGCGACCGACTCGTGGACCACGCGAACTCGTCAGGATTCGGCGCGCACGGTCTCCACGTGCTCGCGGGCGCCGATGTCGCCGAGCACCGGTGGACCGCCGACGTTCGCGAGGAGATCCACTCGGTCGCGAAGGGCGTATGCGTCCTGGCGGCCGGACTCGCGGACGCCGAGGGACTCGTCTCACTCGATGCGTCGATAGTCGAGTACGTGCCCGAGCTCGCTGTGGGCGACGGCGCTGAACGGATCACACTCCGCCGACTGCTCTCGATGACGAGCGGTGTGGATCTCGCCTGGTCGGAGACCCTGATGACCGACTGGCCGGACCTCGCCCAGGAGTTCCTGGCACGCCCGTCCCGTGGTCACGTATTCCAGTACTCCAATGCCAGCACCTACACGGCGATGACGATCCTCGCCTCGCGCACCGGCGACATCCTCGAGTATCTGCGTCCCCGGCTCCTCGACCCTCTCGGTCTCGGCGACATCCAGTGGGACCGTTGCCCCCGGGGGCGCATCGTCGCCGGCAGCGGCATCGCGATGCGGACCGAGGAGATGGCGCGCCTGGGCCGGCTGATCCGCGATCGCGGCGACTGGCACGGTCGCCGACTCGTGCCCGCCGAGGTCATCGACGCGATGCATGCGGACTGGGTCGACGCCGGTCGCAATCCCGGTTACGAACGCTACGCGCTGGCCGGATGGGACGGCCCCGGCGCCGTGTGGCGTCTGCACGGCGCATACGGGCAGCTCCTCATCTTCGGCGACGACGCCGTCGTGACCGTCACTGCAGACGACCATTTCGGCGCCGACGCCTTCGCCACCTTCGTCGCGGAAGCTCTCCGCTGCTGAACGCGGGAACTCAGTCGAAGAGTCCCGCCCCGACGAAGGATCCCGGCCGAGAGCCGCCCGGTACCGCCCAGACCCCCGATCCGACATGGGTGATGTATTCGTTCATCCGGTCCGTCGACAGCCGACGCTGCAGCGCGATGAACTGAGCGGGGTCGCGCTGGTAGGACAGGAAGAACAGCCCCGCGTCGAGACGCCCGAGGGCGTTGTTGCCGTCGACGTAGTTGAATCCCCGGCGGAGGATCCGGATGCCGTCGTTCTGCTCCGGATGCGCCAGACGGACATGCGCGTTCGGGTCGATCGCCGCCGCGCTGAAGTCCGGTGCGCTGAACTCGTCGCCGCCCGACAGCGGAGCCCCTTCGCTCTTGTCCCGCCCGACGATCGTGTTCTGCTCGGACAGGCGCACGCGGTCCCAGGTCTCGATCCGCATCGCGATCTTGCGCGCCACGAGGTACGACCCTCCGGCCATCCACTCCGGCCTGTCCGACGCCCCGGTCCAGACGTGCTCGTCGAGGGCGGCCGCGTCGTCGGCGAGGATGTTCGCCGTCCCATCCTTGAAGCCGAAGAGGTTTCGAGGCGTCGCCTGAGCCGATGTCGTGCGGGATGTCTTGCCGAACCCGAGCTGCGACCACCGCAGCTTGGCCCGACCGAAGGCGATGCGGCTGAGATTGCGGATCGCGTGCACGGCGACCTGCGGATCGTCCGCGCACGCCTGGATGCACAGGTCGCCGTGCGAGGCCTGCGGGTCCAGGCCGTCGCCCAGGAAGGCAGGGAGCCTCTCGAGCGGCCCAGGACGCAGAGAAGCGATGCCGTATCGGTCGCCCTCCTCGTTCTCGAACAGGCTCGGCCCGAAGCCGAAGGTGATCGTGAGGCCCGAGGCGGGCAGACCGAGGGCTTCACCCGTGTCGTCCGGCGGCACTTCGGCATCTCCCCCGACCGCGCCCGTCGCGCTGACCTCGAGCCCCTGCGTCATCCGGGAGGCCGCGTAGGTCCAGTCCTGGAGCAGGGTGATCAGGTCCTCGCGATCGGTGCGAGGCATCATGTCGTACGACGCGAAGTGCAGGTGCTCCTGCACCGGCGTCGTGATTCCCGCCTGATGCGCGCCGAAGAAGTCGTACGCACGGCGGGCATCCGCCTCGGCCCTGGCCCGTCCGAGCGCCACGCCGCCTGACAGGCCGGCGCCCACGCCGACGGCCAGCGATGCCACACCGCCGCCGAACGCGAGGCCCAACAGTCCTCGTCGGCTGAGACCCGCGGCCGGGGGTGCGGGAGCCTCCGACTCCGGCGCGGAGTCGACGGCCGCGTCCTTCGAGCTCTCGTTCACGTGTGAGTCCGTTCCCGCGGATCAGTCGAGGACTGTGCCGGTGAGCTGCGAGAGCGGCTCTGCGAGCGCGTTGATGAGATCCGTGAACTCGCGCTTGTCGGCATCCGTGAGAGCGGCGTACCCCACGAAGCCCTCGGCGAGAGTGCCGTGCGCCGAGAGCGAGTCCTCGAGAGCGGCGTAGCCTCCCTCGATCTCGGCCACGAGCGCGGCCCCCTCCCCGCCCTGTGCCGTGGCGAAGTCCTGCACGAGCGAGAACGCCATCTTCGACCCTTCGACGTTCGCCGCGAAGTCGTAGAGGTCAGTGCCGGACCACCAGTCCTCCTCGCCGGAGATCTTGCCCGTCGCGACCTCGTCGAGCAGTGCGATCGCACCGTTCGAGATGCCGCCGATCCCCTGGTCGTCGAGAGCCGCGGTGAAGTCGTCCGAATGCACGTAGTCGTAGAGCTCCTGCACGTCGGCGATCAGCTGGTCGCCGTACTCGATGCGCTCTTCCGCCGTCGACGGGGCCCACCCCTGCCACGCGGGCGTCTCGCCGTCGGCGTTCAGCGCATCCTGGGCCGGAACCCAGAGATCCTTCTCGATGCGGTGGAAACCTGTCCAGTCGAGGCCCTCGGCGACAGCGTCGACCTCCCGGTAGTCGATGCGCGGGTCGAGCGTTCCCAGCGCTTCCGCGACAGGCTCGATGCGCTCGTAGAATGCGCGCGTCTGCGGGAACAGAGTGCGGGCGGTCTCATCGTCGCCGGATTCGTATGCGGCGACGAGGTCGTCGACCGACGGGACCAGCTGACCGACCTGGTCCTTCACGAAGGCCGCATAGAGGTCGACCGCCTGCTGCTTCTGTTCAGCGTCCTCGCCCTCGACCGCCACCCGGTCGCCCGTCACCGTGAACGCAGACCGTCCGACGCCCTCGCCGATCATCCCGGGCTTGCACAGCGTGAAGTAGTCCCCCGGCTGAGCCACCACGGTGAGGGTGCGAGAAGCGGAAGGGGCGATGTTCTCGACCTCGCCGACGATGCGCAGGCCGTCATCGGCGAGCAGATAGAACTCGGAGGTCTGCGCGCTGTCGTTCTTCACCTCGAACGTGAGTGTGCCGCTCTTCGCCGTCGCCGCCGAGACGGCGCACGCGGAGTCGGTCGACGAGACCTCGAACGCCGCCCCGGACTCCGCGTCGCTCTTGGCGACGCATCCGCTGAGGATGAGTGCGGCCATGCCTGTCGCCGCGACGGCGCCGAGAATTCTCCGGGAGGTGGTCATGCTGCTCCTTGCTGGGTGAGGGTGGTGGCCGGCGAGGTCGCGTCTGCGACGGTCCGGGCGGGTGAAGCGGGTCGCCGCGGACGCAGCCCCCGCACGAAGAAGAGTCCGACGACGGCCATGTACACGGCCCAGGCGCCGACCTGGAGCCAGGTCATCCGCGGCATGAACCCGACAGTCGCCTGGAGGAGCGTGGCCCAGACGCCGCCGGGGGCCACCGCACCCGTCACGTCGAACGCCCATCCGAAGGGGAACGCCGCCCAGCCGAGAGCGACCGCCCCCGTGGCGGCGTCGATCGGTGCCGCCGCAGTGAACGGTCCTGGCAGGGCGCCGGCCTCCTGGAGGTCCATGATCGCGTACGCGAGCACGCCGGCCGCGACGACCACGAGGAATCCGCTGGTCCAGGTGAAGAAGCGTCTCAGGTCGAGGCGCACCGCTCCGCGTGCGATCAGCCACCCGATCACCACGGCGGCGAGAAGCCCGACCATCGCTCCCAGGAGAGCCGACGGCGCGTCGCCGAAGGATTGCACCATCGACCACAGCAGGAGCGTCGTCTCGATCCCCTCTCGAGCCACCGACACGAATCCGATCGCGATCAGCGCCCAGACGCCGCTCTGCGTGAGAGCGCGGTCGAGCCCGTTCTCGAGCGTGGCCTTCATCGTGCGCCCGGCTTTCTGCATCCAGAAGATCATCCAGGTGACCATTCCGACGGCGAGAAGCGAGAGCGATCCGCCGATCAGCTCCTGGGCCTCGAACGTCAGCGAATAGGCCCCGAACGTCAGGACTGCGCCGATGGCGAGCGCGAGCGCGATCGCGAGCACCACTCCGGCCCACAGCCTCGGCAGAGCGTCGCCACGTCCGAGCCGACGGAGATAGGCGACGAGGATGCCTACGACGAGTGCGGCTTCGAGGCCTTCACGAAGACCGATGAGAAGAGTGGCGAGCACGAGAGAACTTTCCAGCCTGACTAAGGTAAGGCATCCCTTACTCAGGAGACACTAGCATCCCTCGACGCGGAGCCCTGTACGTCGCCGCGCAGCTCGGAGTAATTCAGCGCAACACTGAACCATCTCGGATCGACCCGATCTACGCTCGGTGCATGGCTGATCTCTCGCTTCCCATCCTCGACCTGTCGCAGCTCGACGCCGGCCCCGAGGCCGCGGCCCGATTCCGCGACGATCTGCGCGCCGCCACGCACGACGTCGGGTTCTTCTACCTGACCGGCACCGGCATCTCCCCCGAGCTCGAGGCCCGGCTGCACCAGGCAGCGCGCGACTTCTTCGCACTCCATGACGAGGACAAGCTCGCGATCGAGAACGTCAAGAGCCCGCACTTCCGCGGTTATACGAGAATCGGCGGCGAACGCACTCAGGGCAAGGTCGACTGGCGTGAGCAGATCGACATCGGTCCCGAACGCGAGCCCATCGAGGGGGGCCCCGCCTTCAACCGCCTGGTCGGTCCGAACCTCTGGCCCGCCGCACAACCCGAACTCAAGGCGGTCGTCACGGAGTGGCACGACACCCTGACCGAGGTGGCGCACAAGCTGCTGCGTGCCTGGGCCGTCACGCTCGGAGCGGACGAGACGTACTTCGACGAGCCTTTCCGTGATCCGTCCACCCTGATCAAGATCGTGCGCTACCCGGGGACTCACGAACCGGAACCGCAGCAGGGCGTCGGCGCCCACAAGGACTCCGGCGTGCTGACGCTGCTGTGGGTCGAGCCCGGCAAGGGAGGGCTGCAGGTCGAGCGAGACGGCGAGTGGGTGTCTGCTCCGCCGATCCCCGGCGCCTTCGTCGTCAACATAGGTGAGCTCTTGGAGTACGCGACCGGTGGGTATCTGAAGGCGACGAACCACCGCGTCATCTCACCTCGCGCTCCCGAGGAGCGCATCTCGATCCCGTTCTTCTTCAACCCCGCACTCGACCAGCAGCTCCCCCTGCTCGAGCTTCCGGCCGACCTGGCGGCCGAGGCGACCGGCATCACCGAGGATCCGAGCAACCCGATCCACGCCACCTACGGAGAGAACGCCATGAAGTCGCGCCTGCGTGCGCACCCCGACGTCGCGGCGATCCACCACCCCGACCTCGTCGGGGCCACAGCCTGACGCCGGTCGCGACGCCGACCGCGGCGCACCCCGTGTACGACGAAGGCCGCCCCACACCTGGGGCGGCCTTCTCAAGAATGTTCTGCGCGATTGTACGCTGGCTCGCTCTGCCTTATCGGCGGAGGCCCAGGCGTGCGATCAGCGAGCGGTAACGCTCGATGTCGACGCTCTGGAGGTAGCCGAGCAGACGACGGCGCTGACCCACGAGCAGGAACAGGCCACGACGCGAGTGGTGGTCGTGCTTGTGCTCCTTCAGGTGCTCCGTGAGGTCCTTGATGCGCTGCGTCAGCATCGCGGCCTGCACCTCGGGGGATCCGGTGTCACCGGGGTGCGTCGCGTACTCTTCGATGATCGCCTTCTTGACGTCTGCTTCCAGTGCCATAGATTCGATCCCCTCTCTGCTTGTTGCGCGGCGCCCGACGCCTGATGCGAGGGCTCTCTTTATCCGCGGCCGATCGAACGGCAACCTCTGGAGTCTACCAGGCATCTGCTGCCCCCGAGAACGCAGAAGACCCCGGGCCTCGACGGGCCCGGGGTCCTCCGATCACGCGGGATCAGTCCTGCTGCAGCGCGCCCTGCAGGTCGAGGCTGATCGTGACGTCCTTGCCGACGAGCACTCCGCCGGTCTCGAGAGCCGCGTTCCAGGTGAGACCGAAGTCCTCGCGGTTGATGACCGTCTTCGCGGAGGCGCCGGCCTTGTAGTTGCCCCACGGGTCGGAGCCGAAGCCGCCGAAGTCGAGCTCGAAGCTCACCGGCTTGGTGATCCCACGGATGGTGAGGTCTCCGTCGACGAACAGCTCACCGTTCTCCGCGCGAGCGCCGGTCGAGACGAAGTCCATGGTCGGGAAGTTCTCGGTGTCGAAGAAGTCGGCCGAGCGGAGGTGCTGGTCGCGACCCTCGTCCTTGGTGTCGATCGAGGTGACGTCGACGCTGGCCTCGACGCGCGCGTCGAGCGGGTTCTCGGGAGCGATCAGCGTCGCGCTCTTGACGCCGAACGTGCCGCGCACCTTCGAGATCATCATGTGACGAACGCTGAAGGTGACCTCGCTGTGCGAGGGGTCGAGCACCCACGTGCCTGCGCGGTAGCCGGGAATGTCGATGGTCATGTCTTCTCCTGAAGAGATCAGCCGCTGACGCGGCGACGGATGAGGGGCCGCGTCCGCGGCATCACACGGAATAACTTACATGCACACGCATATATTCCCGCGCTTCTCCTGTCCCGGACACGACGAAGGCGCCGACCGAAACGGGTCGGCGCCTTCGAGGACGCTCGGATCAGCCGACGGCGACGAGGTCGATGATGAAGATCAGGGTCTTTCCGGACAGGAAGTGTCCCCCTCCGGTGGGGCCGTACGCGAGGTGCGGAGGAATCACCAGTTCGCGGCGTCCACCGACCTTCATGCCGGGGATGCCGTCCTGCCAGCCCTGGATCAGTCCGCGCAGCGGGAACTGGATGGTCTCGCCGCGGCCCCACGAGGAGTCGAACTCCTCGCCGGACTCGAACTCGACACCGGCATAGTGCACGGTGACGGTGTCCCCGGGCCGCGCCTCGGTGCCGTCTCCTTCGATGATGTCGCGAATCACGAGCTCCGTAGGAGCCGGACCGGACGGGGCGTCGAACTCAGGCTTTGTGCGATCAGTCATGTCCCCCATCCAACCTGAGCCGCCCGCGCCGGTCAACGCGATCGCTCCGCTGAGGGCGAAACCCCCGGAGCGCCGCCGAACGCGGATGCCGCTCGGCGACGGCGCCCCGGCCATCGCGGCAGACCTCTTGACAGCCGTACGACCCCGGGTGCACCCTGTTCGTAGACCAACTCAGCGCCCGGGAGACATGCAGGCATCGCCGCAGCACCGGGTGCTGAGTCTTGAATTCCGCGGGGTGGCTGCGCCGCTGAGCCCGCGGGTGTGCGGCCTCAGTACGCCAGCAGAGCGGCTCGGGCGGCGCGCGTACGGGCGAGGAGAGCCTGCTCGTCCGCAGGAGCCATCGGGTCGCGCCCGGTGATCGCCCGCTGACGCACAGAGGCGAGCGTCGTCGCGTCCTTGATGAATTCGCGCATCAGGGGTCGGCGATCGCCGCGCAACTGCGCCGCCCATCGGAGTCCGGTCTTGCGCCCCGCCGGAGTCGCGAGCATGACGACCTCCTCGGGAGTGAACCACCCGGCAGCCGCGTACTCGCTCAGACGGGCCTTCGTCACTCTCGCCTCCTCTCTCCGCAGCGCCACGACTCCCAGGATGAACGCGACGAACAGAGGCACCTGGAGGAGGAAGTACAGCAGGAAGAAGTTCGCGAAGGACGACCCGTTCCACAGCGCATGCAGCACGATCGCCCCGAGCAGACCGAGGATTCCCGCGCCGAGAGCAGCCCCTGTGGAGGCGTGGCGTCGTGCGGCCAGTCCGATCGCGAGACCCGTGAGAGAGGTGAACATCGCGTGCGCGAACGGCGACATGACGGCCCGCAGGATGAAGGTGACGGTCAGCTGGCCGCTGCCGCCCTCGATGAGGCTGATGGCGAAGTACTGGATGTTCTCGGTGAACGCGAACCCGGCACCCACCAGAGCGCCGTAGACCACGCCGTCGACGGGTCCGTTGAAGGATCGCCGCGCGATCAGGAACACGATGAAGACGCCGACGCCCTTCCAGAGCTCCTCCACGATCGGCGCCTGGACGACGGCGCTCGCCACCTCGCCGCGGTACCCGAGGACGAGGGTCAGGCCGAGGTCGACCAGCAGCGTGAGCCCCACGGCCGCGATCGCACCCCAGGCGATGGCGAAGAAGACGAGGGACTTGGGCTCGGGCTCCCATCGGTCGATCATCCGCACGACGAAGAACACGATGGCGAGCGGCACCAGGGCGAGGACGAGTCCCACGACCGAGGCGAACGTTCCGAGGAAGAGCCCGAAGTACGCGATCAGTCCGAGCATCAGCATGCCGAGGACCGCGAACAGGATGTAGAGGGTGACGCGTGCTCCGGATCGACCGGCCGGCAGAGGAGGCAGCCCCGGTGCCGGCGCCGGCGCGACGGGCGCCGGCGGTGAGTACGACGTCGGCTGCGCGAGCACCGACGCGTATCCCGGCTGCTGCGAGTACTGCGGCGGCACGTAGGTCGAACGCGCGAACTGCTCGGGTGAGTACTGCGGCGGATGCTGCGCCGGCGGCGGCGTGTACGGCGATGGCTGGGACGGTCCTCCGGAACTCATGTGAACGAGCATATTGGCAACAGACATCTTCATCCGCGTCTGGAGATTTCCTCCCGACATAACCGTGTGGCACCGGATAGCGTAGAGGCATGCGGTTCGCTCATCTGCGTCGTGCCGACTCCTCCGTTGCGAATCTCGCAGTGGTGGACGGTGCCGACGCCATCCTCGTCTCCGACCTCCTCACCGACCCACCCGCGACGCTTCAGCAGCTGATCGAGGGCGGCGACGCGATGCTCGAGTCCCTGCGTTCCGCTGTGCAGCGGGGCGATGCGGCGCGGCATCCGCTGACCGACTGGGCTTTCGACTCAGCGGTGATCGCCCCGCCTGCGGTTCTCGCCGTGGGACTCAACTACGCGGCGCACTCCTCCGAGCTGGGACTCAAGACGGACTCCGCCCCCACCGTGTTCACGCTGTGGCCCAACTCCCTCACCGGCCATCAGCAGACGACCTCGTGGCCGCGGTCGCTCAGCGAGGCCGTCGACTACGAGGCGGAGCTCGGAGTCCTGATCGGCACACCCGCGAAAGACGTCGCCGAGGCCGATGCGCTCTCGCACGTCTGGGGGTACACGGTCGTCAACGACATCACGGCGCGCAATGTGCAGTTCTCGGAGGCTCAGTGGTCTCGCTGCAAGTCCTTCGACGGCTTCTCCCCCACCGGTCCCTTCGCCGTCACCGCCGACGAGGTCGCCGATCCTCAGGATCTGCACATCTGGGCGGTCGTCGACGGGGAGACCGTGCAGGACGCCAGCACGGGTCAGATGGTCCGCTCGGTCGCGACGCTGATCGCACACCTCTCGCAGTCCCTGACACTGCTGCCGGGAACCCTGATCTCGACCGGCAGCCCGGGAGGCGCCGGATACTCGCGCGACCCCCAGATCTTCCTCCGCGATCGCTCGACGGTGACCGTGGGGATCGACGGGATCGGCGAGCTCACGACTCACTGCCGCGTGATCGACTGACCTCGTAGCTGCAGACGACGATGGCCCCGGCATCCGCCGGGGCCATCGTCGTCTGAGGGTCAGATCTCGATGAGATCCTCGGGCGCGATGACGGGAATCGCCGCCGTCACCGCCTCGAGCCCGGACAAGCGCGCCGGCGACAGCTGCTTGGTGACCTCGTCGCGCGACATGAGACCGGCCTCGACGACGAGGTCGGCGACGTTCCGGTTGGTCAGCAGGGCGGTCTTGGCCAGTGCGGCCGCGGCGGCGTAGCCGATGAACGGCGTGAGGGCCGTGATGACTCCGACCGATGCGCCCACCATGGCTCCGAGACGATCGCGGTTCGCGGTGATGCCGTCGACGCAGTTGACGCGGAGAGTCCACATCGCCTGGCGCATCCACGTGATCGACTGGAAGATCGAGTGAGCGATCACGGGCTCGAAGGCGTTGAGCTGGAGCTGCCCCGCCTCGGCCGCCATGGTCACGGTCATGTCCGCGCCGGCGACCGCGAAGGCGACCTGGTTGACGACCTCGGGGATCACCGGGTTCACCTTGCCCGGCATGATGCTCGACCCCGCCTGCATCGCCGGGAGGTTGATCTCGCCGAAACCGGCCTGCGGCCCGGACGACAGGAGCCGGAGGTCGTTGCAGATCTTCGAGAGCTTCATCGCGTTGCGCTTGAGCGTCGAGGAGAACGACATGAACGAGCCCGTGTCACTGGTGGCCTCGACGAGGTCGGCCGAGGTGACGAGGTCGAGCGACGTGATCTCTCGCAGATGCTTGAGCACCGCGGGCGCGTAGTCGACATGGGTCGTGATGCCGGTGCCGATCGCCGTGGCACCCATGTTGATCTCGAACATGAGCGACGCGTTCTCGGTGAGTCGCGTGTGGTCGTACCCGAGCGTGGAGGCGAAGCCGTGGAACTCCTGACCGAGGGTCATCGGCACGGCGTCCTGCAACTGGGTCCGACCGACCTTGAGCACGTCGTGGAACTCGTGCGACTTGTGGAGGAAGGAGATGCGGAGCAGGTCCAGCTCTTCGAGCAGCGACCGAAGAGTGAGCGAGAGACCGATCTTGACCGCGGTCGGGTAGACGTCGTTCGTGGACTGGCTGCGGTTCGTGTGGTCGATCGGCGAGAGGTACGCGTAATCGCCCTTCTCGCGACCGGCCATCTCGAGCGCGATGTTGGTGATGACCTCGTTCGCGTTCATGTTCGTCGATGTCCCCGCACCGCCCTGGATGACGCCGACGGTGAACTGATCGTGGAACTCCCCGTCGATCACGCGCTGCGCGGCGCGGTCGATCAGGTCGGCGCGCACGGGGTCGAGCACACCGATCTCGCGATTCGCGCGGGCGCTCGCCTGCTTGACCATCGCGAGAGCGATCACCAGGTCGGGATAGACCGAGATCGGGCGCTTCGTGATCGGGAAGTTCGCGTCGGCTCGGGCGGTGTGGATGCCCCAGTACGCGTCGGCGGGGATCTCCATGCTCCCGAGCGAATCGGTCTCGATACGGGTGGGAGCGGGCGCGGCAGATGCCATGTCACATCCTTGTGGGTAGTGGCGAGTGTGGACTGCGGGGGATGCCTCCATCCTACGCCCGAGGGTATGCGGCTCCGAGGATACGTCCGCGCGTCACCGCTTGCGCGAGAACGCCTCGAGCCTCTGCTCGGGGGTCAGCGCAGCCATCGCCTCGATCCATGCGTCCGAGAAGTAATCCCCCGTCGGCGCATCGACGACCGGCACCACCGAGTGCGTGATCACGTCAGGGCGCACGTGCACGATTTGGAATGCCTGTGCGGCGTCCATCCCGTTGACGTCGGGCGCGCGACGGGCCACATTCATCGTGTAGCAGGTCGCGGATGCCACGCTCACCGGGATCCCGGCGAACGTCCCATGCGAGGAGTAGTGCAGGTGCCCGGCCAGGATGCCCCGCACGTCGGTGCCGTCGATCACGCGTGCCAGCTCGTCCTGATGCCGGAGCTCGAGGATGTCGAACAGCGGCAGGTGACTCGGGAGCGGAGGGTGATGCATCGCGAGCAGGGTGCCGTGCGGCGCCGGCTCGCTGAGCACGTCCTCGAGCCAGGCGAGCTGTCGATCGTCGAGGTCGCCGTGGTGCCAGCCCGGAACACTCGTGTCGAGAGCGACGAGTCGGAGCCCGTCGAGGTCCCAGACCCCGGTGACGGGCTCCTCGGTCGGATCGAGATCGAGGAGTCCGGCTCTCAACGCGGGCCTCTCGTCGTGATTCCCCGCAACCCAGACGACCTTCGTGCCCAGGTGCTCGGCGACCGGCTCGACCGCTGACCGGAGGCGGCGATAGGCATCCGGCTCCCCGAGATCGGCGAGGTCTCCCGTGACGACGATCGCCGCCGGGTGAGGATGCACCGCGGTGATCGCCGTCAGCGTGCGGGCGAAGTTCGACTCGACGTCGTAGCGACCGCCCAGCTTCGCCCCGTCGGCGAGGAAATGCGGGTCGCTGACATGGATGATCACATGCGAGGGCTGCTCATGACGACCGAAGACGGGAGAACTGGCGGAAGACGCGAGCATGCCTTCAGCCTAGACGGACGCCGCCTGTCATGCGGCAGTGCCGCTCAGTGCCCGACCACGATGATGAGGATCCCCACGATGACCGCGACCGCGCACAGCGCGAAGCATCCGTAGGCTCCGAACAGGGAGACCCTCTTCTGCACCTCGGTGAGGGGACTCTTGCGCGCAGCCTTCGCGGCCTGCTTGGCGGCGCGCTTGAGCTCCTTCTCGGTGATCACCGTGATGGCGTCCGTGAACTCGGCCGGGCTCACGACGGGAGCGTGGCCGCTGCGCACCAGGAGCCGGAGTCCGAAGGCGTAGAAGGTCACGACGGCGCACGCGCCGAGCAGCGCGGCGAGGAAGACCTGGACGAATGCGCCCCAGTCGATGTCGACGCTCACTTCGTTCCCTCGCTGCTCTTCGTGTCGCTCTTCTGCGTCGTGCCGCTCTTCTGCTTCGTGCCGGCGGACTTCGCCGCCGACTTCGCCTCGGCCTCCGCCTTGGCTCGGGCCTTCGACTCGTCGCGCGCGACGGCACGGGCCTTCGCCTCGGCCTTGGCCTGCGCGGCGCGCTGCTGGCGGCGTGTGGGCGGCGGGCTGTCGGGCAGATCCACGGCCAGGCCCGACTCCGCGACGTCGCTCATGGCGTTCGCCGAGGTCACGGCATCCTTGCGCGAGCGCAGGAACAGACCGATGATCACCGCCAGGGCGAGCAGGGCGTCGATCGCGATGCCCCACAGACCGAGCCACGTGATGAGCAGAGCCGCGAACGCGCCGACCGCACCGGCCGCGGGGAGCGTCAGCAACCAGCCGATCGCGATACGGCCGGCTGTGCGCCACCGCACGGTCGATCCGCGGCGACCCAGTCCCGAGCCGATCACCGACCCCGACGCCACCTGTGTGGTCGAGAGCGCGAACCCGAAGGCGCTGGAGGCCAGGATCGTCGCGGCGGTGGAGCTCTCGGCCGAGAACCCCTGCGCGGGCTTGACCTCGGTCAGTCCCTTGCCGAGGGTGCGGATGATCCGCCAGCCGCCGAGATACGTGCCGAGGGCGATGGTCACGGCACACGCGATGATCACCCAGAGGTAGGGATCGGCCTGTTCGCTGTTCTGCCAGCCGACAGTGATGAGCGCGAGGGTGATGACACCCATCGTCTTCTGAGCGTCGTTCGTGCCGTGCGCGAGCGCCACGAGTGACGACGTGAAGATCTGTCCCCAGCGGAAGCCGTCTCGGCCGTCGGGCCTGCCGTCGTAGCGGCGGGTGATCGAGTACGCGAGCTTGGTCGCCGCGAACGCGATGATCCCGGCCGTCAGAGGGGCGATGAGAGCGGGGAGGATGATCTTCGACGCCACCATGCCGAAGTCGATGCCGTTGACCCCGACGCCGACGAGCGTGGCTCCGATGAGTCCGCCGAACAGCGCGTGGGACGAGCTCGACGGGAGGCCCAGCAGCCACGTCAGCATGTTCCAGGTGATGGCCCCGATGAGGCCGGCGAAGATCATCGGCAGGAACACATCGCCTTGGATGGTGTCCTCGCGGATGATGCCGTGTGACACGGTCTTGGAGACCTCGGTCGACAGGAACGCGCCGACGAGATTGAGGACGGCTGCCAGAAGCACTGCCGTCTTGGGCTTCAGCGCACCCGTCGCGATGGGGGTGGCCATCGCATTGGCGGTGTCGTGAAACCCGTTGGTGAAGTCGAAGAAGAGTGCCAGCAGGATAACCAGCACGACGATGAGGGCTGCGGTTTCCACCGTTCGCTTTCGGTCGTTGAGGAAGAAAGGAGAGGTGTCGACGGGATCGACGTGACGAACGAAGAGTTCACCGTGGGTTTTACTTCCGTTAACCGGCCCCGGTAGATCCTCCCACCCGTCCGGGTGCCGGTCAACTCGACGTCGACTAGCGTGGGAGAGTGACTGACGCTCCGATCGCAGACCGCCGTTCCACCCTCCGCACGCACCACGGCCACACTTTCGAGGATCCGTACGAGTGGCTGCGCGACAAGGACTCCCCTGCGGTGATCTCGCATCTGGAGGCGGAGAACGCCCACACGGATTCCGAGCTCGCCCACCTCGAGGGACTCCGGGACACTCTGTTCCAGGAGATCAAGGCGCGCGTGCAGGAGACCGATCTCTCGGTGCCCACCCGACGGGGGGCATGGTGGTACTACAGCCGTACCGAAGAGGGCGCCCAGTACGGCATCCACTGCCGTACCGCGGCCGCCGCGGACGACTGGACTCCCCCGCTGCTGGAACCCGGCGTCGCGGTTCCCGGCGAGGTCGTGCTGCTCGACGGGAACGTGGAGGCAGAGGGACACGAGTTCTTCTCCCTCGGAGCCTTCGACACGTCGGATGACGCCACGCGACTTCTCTGGGCGACCGACTTCGAGGGCGATGAGCTCTACACGGTCCACGTCCGCGACCTCTCCACGGGAGAGACTCTCACGGATGAGATCCCGAACACCGCGGGCGCGTTCTTCACACCCGACGGCACGGGGATCCTCTACACGACGCGGGACGACGCATGGCGGCCCGACACCCTGTGGCTGCACCGGCTCGGAACCCCGATCGAGGAGGACGTGAAGCTCTTCCACGAACCCGATGAGAAGTTCTGGCTGGGCGCGGGCATCACCCGCAGCCGGAGATACCTGGTGATCGCGGTGGGATCGAGCATCACGAGTGAGGAGTATCTGGTCGACCTGACCGGAGACCTGACCGCTCCGCCTCGCGTCGTCTGGCCGAGGCGGGAAGGAGTGGAGTACTCGCTGGAGCACGCCGTCGTCGACGGCGAGGACCGGCTCTACATCCTCCACAACGACGGAGCCCTGGACTTCGAGCTCGTGTCGGTCGCCGCGTCGGCCCCGGACGGCGAGCGTCGGATCGTGCTTCCGCACGAGCCGGGACGACGATTGCTCGGCGTCGATGCCTTCAGGGATTTCGCCACGGTCGAGTATCGCCGAGAGGGCCTCGAGCGGGTGGGTCTGCTCGACTACTCGGATCATTCGGTCGAGGACATCGTCTTCGACGAGCCCCTCTACTCGGCAGGAGTGAGCGGCAACCCCGAATGGCATTCGCCGTTCCTGCGTCTCGGATACACGTCGTTCGTGACGCCCGGCACCGTCTACGAACTCGACCTCGCCTCGCGCGAACTCGTGCTGCGCAAGCAGGTCGCAGTCCTGGGCGGATACGACCCCCTCGAGTACGGGCAGGAGCGTGCGTGGGCGACGGCCGCCGACGGCACCCGTGTGCCGATCTCGCTGGTCTGGAAGCGCTCGTTCGGCGCGCCCGGCGACGCGCCGCGCCCTGTGCACCTGTACGGCTACGGCTCGTACGAGCACTCGATCGACCCGGGGTTCTCGGTCGCACGCCTCTCCGAGCTCGACCGTGGAGTCGTGTTCGCCGTCGCCCACGTGCGCGGCGGTGGGGAGATGGGGCGTCAGTGGTACGAGGACGGCAAACTGCTCAACAAGCGCAACACCTTCACGGACTTCATCGCCTGTGGCGAGCACCTCGTCGCGACGGGCATCACGACGCCCGAGCTCATGGTCGCCGAGGGCGGAAGCGCCGGAGGACTGCTCATGGGCGCCGTCGCCAACCTCGCGCCGGAGCTGTTCGCCGGCATCCTCGCCGCCGTCCCGTTCGTCGACGCTCTCACGACGATCCTCGACCCGTCATTGCCGCTCACCGTGGTCGAGTGGGATGAGTGGGGCGACCCGCTGCACGGAGCAGACGTCTACGAGTACATGAAGTCCTACTCGCCGTATGAGAACGTGCAGGAGGGCGTGGAGTACCCCCGCATCCTCGCCGTCACCTCGCTCAACGACTCCCGCGTGATGTACGTCGAGCCCGCCAAATGGGTCGCCGCACTTCGTGCAGCCGGCGCGAAGGACGTGCTCCTGAAGTGCGAGATGGTGGCAGGTCACGGCGGGGTGAGCGGACGCTACAACTCGTGGAAGGAACGCGCCTTCGAACTGGCCTGGCTTCTCGACACCGTGGGGCTCGCCGAGGCGTGATCGGCGAACCCTCGTGCGGTCGCACCGCGTGAGATCCGGCGAACCGCGCGAGAAACGGCTGTGACGCGCGATGTCGTCCGCATTCGGCGCGGTTCTCCGGATCTGAGTCGCGGGGACCTCCTCTGCACAAGCAGTCGATCACGGAGACTTCCCTCGCTGCGTGGGACGGCGCTCCGGGCGGCAGCGCGTCACTGGCCAGAGTGGTCGGATGCATCTGGACGAATGGCTCGCTTCGCGCGAGGGTGTGGCTCACACGTCGGAGATCTACGCCGCGGGGTTCAGCAGGCACGCGGTCGACACGGCGGTGGCACGAGGCCGGGCTCAGCGGGTGCGCCGATCGTGGATCGCTCTGCAGCCCGGTGACGACGAACTGCTCGCCGCGGTCACAGCAGGGGGACGGCTCACGTGCGTGAGCGCCGCTCGCAGACTGGGCCTGTGGGCGCCCGCGCATGATGTGCGCCACGTGGCGGTAGCTGCCGGCGCCGGGACGACCCGGGGGACGGACATCCGAGTGCACTGGTCTCGCGGCCCTGCACCGGTCCACCGGCGCCAGACCATCGATCCGCTGATCAATGTGCTGCATCATGTCGCCCGGTGCCAGGAGCCCGCGGTGGCACTGGCGATCTGGGAGTCGGCGCTGAACCGACGGCTGATCGGCGCCGAGGTACTGGAGCGCGTCGCGTGGCAGGGGGCACGGGCCCGCCGACTCGCCGGAGTCGCCTCCAGCCTGTCGGACTCGGGGCTCGAGACCGAGTTCCTCCTGCTGATGCGCTCCATCGGAGTGGTGGTCCGACAGCAGGTCCAGCTCGACGGACGCCGCGTCGATGCACTGATCGGCCGGAGGCTCGTCGTCCAGTTGGACGGGTTCGCGCACCACAGCGATCCGGCGTCACGCCGTCGGGACATCGAAGCCGACGCTCGTCTGCGCCTGCGCGGCTACACCGTGCTGAGGTTCGATTACCACCAGGTGTTCTTCATGCCGGATCTCGTCGCCGACATCGTTCGTGCGTCCATCGCTCAACGTCTGCACATCGACGGCTGACCCTCGCGGGCCGAGGCGGCGAGCAGCGCCAGATCCGGTCGACCGCTCGAGATACGGATGTTCGACGCTGAAGCATCCGCACCTCGAGCGGTTTGCCGGATCTCGGCAGGAGCTCCCCCGACGAGTTCACGCCGGCACGATCACACTCAGCCGAAGAGCGCCGCAGCCTCGTCGTACCGGCTGCGCGGAACGGTGTTCAGCTCGCCGAGGGCCTCGGCGAAAGGAACCCGCACGATGTCGGTGCCCTGCATCGCCACCATCTGCCCCCACGCCCGGTCGACGATCGCGTCCGCCGCGTGCAGCCCCAATCGGGTGGCGAGCACTCGGTCGAACGCCGAGGGAGAGCCACCGCGCTGGATGTGGCCGAGGATGGTGGCACGGGTCTCGATGCCGGTGATGCGCTCGATCTCCGGCGCGAGCTGATCGCCGATCCCGCCGAGGCGAGGGCGGTTGAAGGCGTCCAGGCCCTTGTCGCTGTACGCCTCTTCCATGCCCTGCAGGGTGAATCCCTCGGAGACGACGACGAGAGGGGCACGGCCGCGATCGTGTGCGCTCGTGACGAGGGCCGCGATCTCCTCGAGAGTCTGGGGCACCTCGGGGATCAGGATGGCATGCGCGCCCGCCGCCATCCCCGCGTGCAGGGCGATCCATCCGACGTGGCGACCCATGACCTCGGCCACCATGCAGCGCTGGTGCGAGTCGCCGGTGGTGCGCAGCCGGTCCATGGCGTCGGTCGCGATGTTGACCGCGGTGTCGAAACCGAACGAGTAGTCGGTGGCCCGCAGGTCGTTGTCGATCGTCTTGGGGACGCCGATGACGTTGATGCCGTCTTTCGCCAGCCTGTCCGCTGCCGCGAGGGTGCCCTCGCCGCCGATCGCGATGATCCCGTCGATCCGGTGCCCGTAGAGCGTCTTGGCGATGTTCTCCGCTCCGCCCCGCTCCCCCTCGTAAGGGTTCGTGCGGCTCGTGCCCAGGATCGTTCCGCCGACCTTCGACAGCCCCTTCACCTCGTGGCGGGTCAGCGGGAAGAAGTCTCCGTCGACCACACCCCGCCAGCCGTCGCGAATGCCCACGAACTCGATGTCGTAGGTCGTGGTGCCCTTGAGCACGATTCCGCGGATGACCGCGTTGAGTCCGGGGCAGTCGCCGCCGCTCGTCAGGATGCCGATCTTCATGCTTGCCTCAGACGGTCAGGGGAAAGGGGGAACAGGCGACACTGCCTGCGAACGACACTAGCGCCCGGGCCGATCCCGCGCCATTCGAGACGACGAGAATCGAGGATCTTGCGCGTCACCGACGACGAATCCACGGATATGCGCCGAAACTCGACTCATTACGAAAAATCGGCGTCAAGAACCGAGATTCTTAACGCCGATTCCGGATCGAGTGTCAGACGCCGCTCAGAGCGTTCCTGAGCAGGTGCATCAGAGCGCCGAGCTGCACGGGCTCCGCGGCGACCTCGTCGAGCGCTTCGCCGTCGAGGGCTCGGGCAGCGAGGCCCTGCTTCTGGTCGATGAGCTCTGCGATCTTCGCGTCGACGGTGTGCGCCGCGATGATGCGCCATGCCGTGACCGGCTCGTCCTGCCCGATGCGATGCACGCGGTCGATGGCCTGCGTCTGCTCGGCCGCCGTCCACGACAGCTCCGCGAGCACGACGTTCGATGCCGCCTGCAGGTTGAGACCGACACCAGCGGCAGTGAGCGAGCAGACGGCGATGCCGACTCCCGCGTCTCCGTTGAAATCGTCGATGGCCTGCTGCCTCGCGGTCGACGTCTGGTCGCCCCTGATGGACACCGAGCGAATGCCTGCGGAGGCGAAGTGTGCCTCTGCCTGATCCATCACGTCGATGTGCTTCGCGAAGAACACGACCTTCCCGACCGAGCGCTGCAGCTGGGCGGCGTAGTCCGCGGCGAGGTGGGCCTTCGCCTGACCGATGCGACGCACCATGGTGAAGACGTTGTCCCCGCCGGTTCCGGCCGCCTTCGACTCCTCGAGCTCGTTCTGGGCGACGAGACGCACGATGTCCTCGTCGATCTCGCCGGCCGCGACCCGCGACGATCCTGTCGTCGAGGTCCGCGCCTCGACGATGCGCCGATAGCGGGCGGCGAGGCGTTCTCCGAGTTCGCGCTCTGCGTGGCGGATGCTGCGCCCGAACTCGTCGTCGAGCTGCACCGGCAGATCGGCGATGAGCTTGTCCGGGAGATCCGCCGCGACATCCTTCTTCTTGCGGCGGACGATCCCCATGGAGATCACCGCATCGCGCGCTTCGGGGTAGAAGGCCTTGTCGGCGGGCGTGAGCCCGGTCGCCTCGAGCTTCTCCATGAGCTCGGGCCCGGGCTTCTCGCCCGTCGTCCAGTCGAGGAACCGCCAGATCGCGTCGAAGTCCTCGACGTCGTTGATCAGCGGGGTTCCGGTCAGAGCCAGCAGGAGCGGCTTGCCTCCGGGCGTGCGCTCCCGCACGCGTGATGCGAGCGTCAGGACGTTCTGGGAGCGCTGCGAGCTCAGGTTCTTGATGAAGTGGGCCTCATCCACGACCATCCCGCGGAGTCCGATGGATGCCAACCATGACATGTGGCGGTCGAGGATCTCGTAGTTGACGATGAAGACGTCGGCGAACGCATCGATGTCCGTACCGTCACCCTGGATCACGGTGGCACGCCGTTGCGGCGTCCAGCGCTCGACCTCGCGCGCCCAGTTCATCTTGACGACGTTCGGGACGACGACGAGCAGCGGATACGCCTCGGCGACCGAGGCGGCGAGAACGGACTGCGCGGTCTTCCCGAGACCCGGTTCGTCCGCGAGGAGGAAGCTGCGGTGCCCGGCGCGGACCGCTTCGAGGAAGCGCGACTGGTGCACCATGACCTCGAGGCCCTTGGGCGAGACGTGGTCGTATTCGGGTGCGGGCGGCAGATCCATGCTCGCCGCCGATCCCCCCGCCCCGGTTTCGAACGCCTTGTACAGCGGCCCCATCAGCTCCCAGCCGTCGAGACGGCGGCGCGGCGTGGTCGTCGCGCGGGGCGTGAGATCGGGCGCGAGGAACGGGTTCGCGAGCTGGCGCGCCTCGACGGACGGGGGCGTCACCTGACGCTCGGCGATCGCGGCAGGCACCACGGGCATCTGCACCGGGGCGATGTCGGCGATGATCAGCTCTTCGGGCGCGAGCTCCGCCCCCGACTCGAGCAGCCAGTCGCGTCGCATGCGCTTCGCGACCGGCGAGGTGGCCTGGTCGGCCTCGAGGAGCTGGATCAGAGACGTGTCGCGGGCGGCGGTCTTCGCCAGGATCGTCGCCACGCCGTCGAGTCGCTTGAGCAGTTCAGCCCGGGCCCCGTCCGCGATCTCGGTGTCGGCCTTGACCCGCGCGCGCTCTTCTCGCACCAGGAACGCGATCACCTGGAACTTCACGCGGTTGGTCGGACCCAGCTTGCCGCGCTGCGACTTGGCCTCGATCTCGCGCACCTTGCGCGCCAGGATCGGGATCAGCGGTGCCTCGTCATCACGACGAGATGTCTTCTTGCGCCGCGTGGCGGCGGTTGCCGTGGTCGGCATGCTCCTCCTGAGCGTGAAGGCCAAGGTATCGATGGATACGAGGGCCGTTCTCGATGTCCGCGTGTGGCGTGAGCCAGGACCGTACGAACAGTGGTTCCGGTTCCCGACGATGCGAGTTACGAACAGCGAGATCGTCGGCAACCAAGCCTCATTCTATGCCATCGCGCCGTGCCGACGCCGAATCGTTCCCCGGAGAGTCGGGTCGCGGGGTCGGACGATCAGGAGGCGAGGACGCGCTCGGCGTCCGCCACGTCCGCGGACATCTGGGCCATGAGCTTCTCCACGCCTTCGAAGGCGACCATCCCGCGCAGCCGTTCGACGAACTCCACCGTGACGTCGTGGCCGTACAGATCGAGGCCGGTCTCGCCCAGCACATGCGCTTCGACCTGACGCTGGAGGACGTCGTCGAATGTCGGATTCGTACCGACCGATATCGCCGCGGGATGCGTGATCCCGGTCTCATGGTCGTGCAACCATCCCGCATACACCCCGTCGGCGGGCACGAAGGAGTCCACGGAGGCCGAGAGGTTCGCCGTCGGGAAACCCAGCTCCCGACCGCGCTTGAGGCCGTGCACGACCTCGCCGCGGACGTCGACGTTGCGTCCGAGCACCCGTGCGGCCATCGTGACATCGCCGTCGACCAGCAGCTCGCGGATCCAGGTCGACGACACGCGCCGGTCCGAGCCTTCGAGGAAGACGTCGTCGACGACCTCGACCGCGAAACCGTAGGTGGGTCCGAGCTCTCGCAGCAGTGAGGGGTTACCCGCGCCGCCACGACCGAACCTGAAGTCCTGCCCGACCAGCACGGTCGACACGTGCAGGGCCCCGACGAGGATGTCGACGACGAACTCCTCGGCGGTGCGCGACGCCAACTCCTCGTCGAAGGTGAGGAGCAGAGTCGCGTCGAGCTCGAGCTCGCCGAGGAGCTCGAGCTTGCGCTCCACGGTGACAACGTTCTCGGGGCAGCGATCGGGACGCAGCACGGCGAGCGGATTGCGGTCGAACGTCACGGCCACCGAGCGCTCGCCCGTCTCTGCGGCTTTCCGTCTGAGGCGGTCGATCACGGCGCGGTGACCGGCGTGCACGCCGTCGAACTTGCCGATCGCCACGACCGACGGGCCGAAGTCGGCTGGGACGGACTTCGGATCCCGGAAGACGATCATGCCGTCACCTCGGCGCGCTCGCTCCCCGCCGCCCGGAGGGCCGGACGATGGGTGCGAAGCCACCAGATCCCGAAGACCGGGAGCACCAGAGGGATGAACAGGTAACCGCGACCGAACATCGACCACACGGTGTCATGCGGGAAGAGATCGGGGAAGAACACACTCAGTGCGCCCACGACGACGACGCCGGTCAGCTCGAAGACGATCGCGATCCAGGCGATGGCGTACCAGCCGCGTCTGTTCGCGAGCACGAGCGCGAGGGTGGCGAGGACGTAGACGACGGCGGCCAATGCAGACAGGGAGTATGCGAACGGCGCCTCGTCGAACTGCCGGAAGATCTGCACGAAGCTTCGGCCCGTCGCGGCGAGCGCCATGACCGCGTAGACGATCACGAGGACGCGGCCGATGCCGGTCATTCGAGAAGGGGGGACGGAGGTGCTCATAGCTCCGTCCATTCTACGCGCGGCGCAGCGATCGCGGATTCGTACGGGCCCGCTGAGGTCACGCGACCTGGACGGTCCAGATGACGTGCATGCGCCACACCATGATGGCCACAGCGAACGCGGCCACACCGAGGATCACGGTGCTCCACCTGCTGCGCTCCATGAGCGCCCACAGCACCGCCCCCACCGGCAGCAGCACGGCGGAGACCAGATACACCCAGTACTCGAGCAGATCGCCGGTCGGGGCGTTTCCCGCGAGCGGCGACACTATGGCGGCCACCACCTGCACGATCAGGAGGAGCTCCACGAGCGCGAGCGCACCGACGGAGAAGTCGCTCGGCCGGCGACCGACGAGCCCGAGGACGAGACAGAATGCTCCCGCGGCGACCGCGATGACCGACTGCACGACCGTCAACCAGAGGATCATCGTGAGATCTCCGGCATGTTCATGGCGCTCTTGAGGTCTTCCCCGCGCTTCTCCACGACCCCGACCAGTGTCCCGTCTTCGTCGACCGCTGCCGCCACAGCCCCGCGGACTCGAGGCGCCTGGCCCACCAGTCGCTTTCCGTGCCGCAGATCCCTCGCGTCCTCGGCAGACACATCGAGGACGTCCAGCACCCGGGCGGCCGCATCGGCCGGAGACATCAGCTGCGCACCCTCGAGATCGTCGATCCCCACGGCATCCACCACATCGAAGTCCCCGACCCGTGAACGACGCAGCGCGGTGAGGTGACCCCCCACCCCGAGATCGGCGCCCAGGTCCCGAGCCAGCGAACGGATGTACGTCCCCGACGAGCAGTCGACGATCACGTCGAGATCGATGAACCCCGCGCCCTGACGCCGGGAGAGCACCTCGAACCGTGAGACCGTGACCTCTCGCGCGGCGAGCACGACCTCCTCGCCGGCGCGCACGCGGTCATACGCCCGGCGTCCGTCGACTTTGATGGCCGAGACCGAACTCGGCACCTGTCGGATGACGCCCGTGAGCGTCCGAACGCCCGCCGCGACCCCCTCATCGGTCACCCCCGCGATCGCCTCCTCGGAGGCGCGGCTGAGTATCTCGCCGTCGGCGTCGTCGGTGTCGGTCGACTGTCCCAACCGGATCGTCGCGGAATAGGTCTTGTCCGCGCCGACGACGTACGTCAGCAGACGTGTCGCCCCCTCGACGCCGATCACCAGCAGCCCGGTGGCCATGGGATCGAGTGTGCCGGCGTGACCGACCTTGCGGGTGCCGAGTGCACGTCGAGTGCGAGCGACCACATCGTGGCTGGTGAGTCCAGCCGGCTTGTCGACGAGAAGGATGCCGGGTGAGACCATCCCTCCAGACTACGGTGCTCCGCGCCGCGCTTCCGAACGGGTCACGCGCCCTCGCGTTCGCCTAGGCTGTCGGCTGTGCCCCCGAACACACGACCCGCTGACGAGTTGGCGGCACCCCTCATCGACTGGTACCGCCGCACCGCGCGCGACCTGCCCTGGCGACGACCGGATTTCCGTCTCAGGTACGGCGCATGGGGAACCCTCGTGAGCGAGTTCATGCTGCAGCAGACCCCTGTGACTCGCGTCATCCCCCATCTCACGGCATGGCTCGATCGCTGGCCGTCGCCCGCCGCGCTCGCCGCCGCGACCCCTGCAGAGGTCGTGCAGCAGTGGGCCAACCTCGGTTATCCGCGCCGCGCCCTGTGGCTCCACCGTGCGGCGATCGAGATCACGACGAACCATGACGGCGTGGTGCCGAGAGACGTCGATGCGCTTCTGCGTCTGACGGGCATCGGCGATTACACCGCCAGGGCCGTGGCCGTCTTCTCGTACGGCGACCGTCATCCGGTCGTCGACACGAACACGAGAAGGGTCATGGCGCGCGCCGTGCTCGGTCAGTCGCAGCCCGGCCCGCCCTCGCGACGGGACCTCGGGGTGATGGAGTCGCTGCTCCCGGCGCCGGACGACGAATCGGCCGTGTTCAACGCGGCGGCGATGGAGCTGGGCGCAGTCGTGTGCACGGCGAGGAACCCCCGGTGCGAGACCTGTCCGCTGCTGGACGGCTGCGCATGGGTCGGCGCCGGGCGCCCGGACACCGGCGACACCCGCCGACGCCAGGCCGCCTTCGAGGGCTCTGACCGCCAGGCCAGAGGAGCAGTGCTGCGGACGCTGCGAGCGGCGGCTCCTCACCAGGTCCCTCTCGACGCGGTGATCCCCGAGTGGGCCGACCCTCTGCAGAGGGACCGAGCGATCGATTCGCTCATCGCCGACGGGCTGGCGGAGGCCGACGGCGAGATGCTGTCGCTCCCCCGCTGACCTGCGCGTGACGCTCAGACATACTGACCGATCCGGTGGGCGAGCACTGTCAGCTCCACGCGGCTGCGCACCTCGAGCTTCGCGAACACCCGCCCGAGATGGACCTCGACGGTACGCACCGACACGTGGAGCGACTCCGCGATCTCGCGATTGGAGGCTCCCACGGCCGCGAGCATGGTGACCTCGAGTTCGCGGGCGGTCAACATCGGCTCCCAGATGCGACGCGATGCCGCGAGCGGATCGCCGGAAGCGCCGCGCCCGACCGCGTCGGTCCGGAGGCGTGTCAGTCTGGCGTCCACGGCACGAGCCCACGCGTGAGCCCCCGAGACCTCCAGCAGGTTACGGGCGGCGTCGAAGTGCTCGCGCGCGCGAGCGACGTCTCCGGTGATCAGACAGCGGGCACCGATCATCGCCTCCACCCTGCCTCGCGTGAACGGGGACGACAGAGTCCGGGCCGCGTCGACGACCACTGCGCGCTCCGACCGCCATTCCTCGTCGGAGCAGCTCAGCATCCGCGCACGGAGCTCCTGGGCGAGTGAGATCCCCGGGGGCTCGATCCTTCGCCGACGCGTTGCGCCCTGATGTCCGATCAGCACGGCCTCCTCGAGCCCGGGCACTGACAGCGTCGTCTGCGGCGCGCCGGAATCGCGCCACAGTCGCATGCATGCTGCGGCCTGCTCGAAGGATCCGGCGAGAAACGCCTCGATGCCCCGGTCGACCAGATCGTCGATGCGCATCGCCCGCGGCAGCACGGCCGTGAGCGAGCGTGCGAATGGGCCCAATCGCCCGAGCACCGCGAGATCGAGCCTCCGCGCGATGACCGCCGCGAGTCCCGCGAAGGGGATCGCCACGGGCAACTCCATCGACGCGCTGAGCAGCTTGACGCGCGCCGTGCCGATGTCGCCGCTCCACATGAGCAGGAGCACCTCGACGATCGCTCGATACGCGCCGACGAGGGGACTGCGCTCGAATCCTGCCACGAAGGGATCGACCTCGGTCCCGATGCCCGAGTCCCCCGCGGCCAGCACGCGCAGGGCTCGCTCGAGGTCGCCGTCCAACGCAGCGCGCAGGGCACGCAGCATCCCTCCGCTGAGAGGGCCGGTCCCGGTGATCTCCGCGTCGACGTCGCGGTCTCCCGCGATGAGCCAGGCGAGCGCCACGACCGGGTCGCGCAGCTCGGCTCCGGCCGCCGTCTTTCCCGCGCCCTCGCGGAGCGCGTCGATCCACGAGCGCATTCCGTCGCGATCGTCGCGCTCGGCACACAGCACGGCGGCGAACGCCGCCGCCCGCGCCCAGAGGTGCCAGTGATCGAGCTCGCCGATGCGTGGGCGCAGCGCGGCAGGATCGACGTGGGGCACCGCCCCCTGAAGATGGGTCTGCGCGATGAGCATCCCTCCCAGCGCACGCAGCCGATGCGACTCGGCGCCGTCCGGGAACAGGGTGCCGAGGCGGTTCACCGCTTCGACGGCGTAACCGGCTGCGATCGCCGAGACCCCGGCGAGGGCCGTCGCCTCATCGCGTTCTGCGTCGCTCGAGTGCACCGCGGCCTCGGAAGCGAGGTGCATCGCCCCCTCGTTCGCCCCGGCCGCGGAGAGCTCTTGCGCGCCGCGCATCAGCGCGGTCGCCGCCTCGGGAACACCGTGCACGGATGCGCGCGCACCGTGCCAGGCTGCGTGCACGTGCTCTCCGCGCGCCTGGAAGACCCGATGCAGCCGCGCGTGCACACGAGCCGCTTCTGCGGCTCCGGTCGTCGCGCGCAGCCAGATCGCGAGGCGCGGGTCGGCGAGGCGGACCCGGCCTGCGTGGATGCGCAGGAGTTCGGAGACCGTGCTCGTCGCGAGGTCGTCGGCCGTCCTGCCATCGAACGCGAGCAGGGGCTCCAGACGATCGTCCAACCGCATCGACGTGGCGATGAGGATGTCCCGATCGCGCGGTGCGAGCTCCAGGTCGGCGAACATCGCCGAGATCGACTCGATCATCGGCAACGGAGACGGCAGCGGCCGCAGGCCGTGGCGCTGCTGCCGGTCGAGCATCCGTGCCACTGCACGGACGCTCGGCGGGTCAGCCGTCACCTCGGACACGATCCGTGCCACAACATGCGGCGCTGAGCCGAGGTCGTGAGCAAGGAGATCCTCGAGGATTCCCCCGAGGATCTCGATCGTCACGGAAGGCGCACCGCGCGCACCAAAAACGTCGATTCCGAACCCCCCAGTCCGAACGAGCGATCGCTCGTCAGGCCGAGGTTATCAACGCATCGAACCGGTTCTGCCGACGTGCTGGTATATCACGCCGAGGCGTCGTCGTCTTCCTGACGGAGGTACGGATCCGCGTCGCCGGCATGCGACGCCGACGAGGCGAGCTTCGCCACTTCCGCATCACGCTGCTGCGCCTCACGCAGCAGCGCCGAGATGTGATCCGCGTTCTCGGGCAGAGCATCCGGGATGAACTCGAGCGTCGGCACGAGGCGTGTGCTCAGCTGCTTTCCGACCTCGCTGCGCAGCATCCCGGTCGCCGAGGTCAGCGCCGCTCCGCTGGAGAGACGCTCCTCTTCGGTGCCGAGAACCGTGTAGAACACGGAGGCGTGCTGCAGGTCACCACTCACACGGACATCCGTGATGGTCACGAATCCGAGGCGCGGATCGCGCAGCCCCTTCTCCAGCCGCTCCGCGAGGATCACACGAATACGATCGGCCAGACGTGCCTGTCGTTCACCAGCCATTGTTCTCTCCCTCTACGTACCCGACGGGCGAGGTTGCTTTACGCACCCTCGCCCGAAGATATCGAACTCGATCAGCCGCGAGGCTTCTCGATCATCTCAGTGGTCTCGATCTCGTCGCCGATCTGGATGTCGTTGAACTTGCCGAGGCCGATACCGGCCTCGTAGTCCGTACGGACCTCGGTGACGTCGTCCTTGAAGCGACGCAGCGACTCGATGGCGAGACCATCGGCGATCACCACACCGTCGCGGATGACACGAGCCTTGGCGTTTCGCGTGATCGTTCCCGAGCGCACGATGACACCGGCGATGTTGCCGAACTTCGAGGAGCGGAACACCTCGCGGATCTCGGCGACACCCGACTGGACCTCTTCGTACTCCGGCTTGAGCATGCCCTTGAGCGAGCTCTCGATCTCGTCGATCGCGTTGTAGATCACGGAGTAGAACCGGATGTCCACGCCCTCACGCTGTGCGCGCTCGCGCGCCTTCGTGTCGGGGCGGACGTTGAAGCCCACGATGATCGCGTTGTCGATCGTCGCGAGGTTGACGTCGGACTCCGTGATCGCACCGACACCGCGGTGGATGATGCGCAGCTGCACCGAGTCGTCGACCTCGATCTTGAGCAGCGACTCCTCGAGCGCCTCGACGGCACCGGAGACGTCACCCTTGATGATGAGGTTGAGCGACTCGACCTTGCCCTCTTCGAGAGCACGGGTGAAGTCCTCGAGCGAGATGCGCTTGCGGGCCTTGGCCAGCTGGGCGTTGCGCTCGACCGCTTCACGCTTCTCGGCGATCTGACGGGCCGTACGGTCCTCTTCCGTGACGATGAAGACGTCACCTGCACGCGGCACGGAGTTGAGACCCTGCACCTGGACGGGTCGCGACGGGTAGGCCTCGAGGACCTGCTCGCCGTTCTCGTCCGCCATCGCACGAACACGTCCGTAAGCCGTACCGGCGACGATCGCGTCACCGATGCGCAGCGTTCCGGACTGGATCAGCACGGTGGCGACCGAACCGCGGCCCTTGTCGAGCTTCGCCTCGATGGCGACACCACGGGCGGCCTTGTTCGGGTTCGCCGTGAGGTCGAGACCGGCGTCGGCGGTGAGCAGCACGGCGTCCAGGAGCTCCTGGATGCCGGTGCCTGCACGAGCCGACACGTCGACGAACATGACGTCTCCGCCGTACTCCTCGGCGACCAGCCCGTACTCGGTCAGCTGCTGGCGGACCTTGGCCGGGTTGGCGTCGGGCTTGTCGACCTTGTTGACCGCGACCACGATCGGCACGTTCGCCGCCTGGGCGTGGTTCAACGCCTCGACCGTCTGCGGCATGATGCCGTCGTCGGCCGCGACCACCAGGATCGCGAGGTCGGTGACCTGCGCTCCACGGGCACGCATGGCGGTGAACGCCTCGTGACCGGGGGTGTCGATGAAGGTGATGGCACGCTCGATGCCCTCGTGCTCGGTCCAGACCTGGTAGGCACCGATGTGCTGGGTGATGCCGCCGGCTTCGCCCTCGATGACGTTCGTCTGACGGATCGCGTCGAGCAGTCGGGTCTTACCGTGATCGACGTGACCCATGACCGTGACGACGGGGGGACGGATCTCGAGGTCGTCCTCGCTCTCCGCCTCCAGCTCGGCCTCGAGGTCGAGACCGAAGCCCTCGAGGAGCTCCTTGTCCTCGTCCTCAGGCGAGACCATCTGGATCTTGTAGCCGAGCTCCTCGCCGAGGACCTCGAACGTCGCCTCGTCCAGCGACTCGGTGGCCGTGGCCATCTCGCCGAGGTTGAAGAGGATCGTGACGAGGGTTCCCGGCTGGACCGTGTAACCGGTCAGCGTCTCGATCTTGTCGGCGAAGTCCGCGATGGAGGCGCCACGGCGCATGCGGATGACCTCTCCGTTGCCGCGGGTGACGTTGACGCCACCGACGACCGGAGCACTCCGCATCTCGAACTCTTGCCGCTTCGCCCGCCGCGACTTGCGCTGCTTGCTCTTGCCGCCGCCCTTGCCGAAGGCACCTGCGGTACCTCCACCGGGGCCACGACCGCGACCGCCGCCGCCACCGGGACGACCTGCGAAGCCGCCGCCGCCACCGGGACGAGCACCGGGACCGCCACCGGGTCCACCGGCACCACCGGGACGGCCGGGACCGCCCGGACGCTGCTGGAACGGAGCACCAGGACGCCCGCCCTGACCACCGCGCGGAGCGCCGGGACGGGGGGAACCGGGGCGAGGAGCCCCGGGACGCGGAGCACCCGGACGCGGAGCCTGCGGACGCGGGATGTTGCCGGGCGTCGGGCGCTGGCCCATGCCCTGCGCCGACGCGAACGGGTTGTTGCCGGGACGCGGACCTGTCGGCCGCTGACCCATGCCCTGCGCCGAGGAGAAGGGGTTGTTACCGGGACGCGGCGCGCCCGGCTTGGGGGCAGCGTCGCCGGAGGGCTTCGGCGAGGCGTCGCCACCCGATGCGGGGGTCGACGCGGCCGGAGCAGACACCTCTGCGGGTGCCGCCGGGGCTTCCGCGGCCGGAGCCTCGGGAGCAGGCTTCGGGCCGGGCTTCGGACCGGGGACAGGAGCACCGGGCTTCGGTGCGCGTCCCGGTGCCGCCGGCTTGGCGCCGGTCGCTGCGGACTTGGCCGCGGAAGCCGCGGGCTTGGCTGCAGGCGCCGCCTCCGAGGACGGCTTCAGTGATGCATCGGACTCGATGGCAGCGCGCAGCTTGCGCGCCACCGGCGGTTCGATGGTCGAAGAGGGGCTCTTGACGAACTCTCCGAGTTCCTTGAGCTTCGCAAGTGCGATCTTGCTGTCGACGCCGAGTTCGGCGGCGATCTCGTGTACGCGTGGTTTACCAGCCACAATTCTCCTGTCTGGGGTCGGTCCACCCAGACAGGGCAGACCACTAGTCGCGGACGGGTCTCATTTCGAGCCGTTCACTTTGTTTCCATAGCCGTTCAGCCTTTGTTTCTTGGTGGGTGCTGTTCGATGTTCCGCGTGTCCAGATCGCTGGAGACGCGCAGTGCTCTTCCGAACGCGCGACGCCGCAGGGCGGCATCGATGCATTCCGGTGCCGGATGGACCCACGCGCCTCGCCCTGGCAGAACGGCGCGCTCATCGATGATGAGGACGTCGTTCTGAGACACCACTCTGAGAAGAGCGGAGCGGGGAGCACGCGTGCGACAGCCGACGCACGTTCGAACAGGTTCCATCTTACACCTGACTTCCCGCGTGACTCGCGCGACGGCCGCGAGTCACGCGCGTCGATCCGTCAGTCGAGCACGCTGTCGGGCTGGATGTCGATCTTCGCACCGGTCAGCTTCGCCGCGAGACGGGCATTCTGACCTTCCTTGCCGATCGCCAGCGACAGCTGATAGTCCGGGACGAGCGCGCGGACCGCTTTGGTGTTCGCGTCGAGGATGAAGGCGCTCGTCACCTTCGCGGGCGAGAGCGCGTTCGCGACGAATGCGGCGAGCTCGGGATCGTGGTCGACGATGTCGATCTTCTCCCCCGCGAGCTCCTCGGTCACGGCACGCACGCGGCGTCCCATCTCGCCGATGCACGCACCCTTGGCGTTGATCGCCGGGTCGTTCGCGCGGACCGCGATCTTCGTGCGGTGTCCGGCCTCGCGCGCCAACGACACGATCTCGACGAGCCCCGCCGCGATCTCGGGGACCTCGAGCGCGAACAGCTTGCGCACGAGTCCCGGGTGCGTGCGCGAGACCGTGATCTGCGGACCCTTGAGGCCCTTCGCGACGCTGGTCACGTAGACGCGCAGACGCGATCCGTGCGTGTACTCCTCGCCGGGAACCTGTTCCTCCGGGGGGAGGATGGCCTCGACGGCTCCGAGGTCGACGTGGATCATGCGAGGGTTGGGCCCCTGCTGGATCACGCCTGCGACGATGTCGCCTTCCTTGTCCTTGAAATCGCCCAGCACCACATCGTCCGCGATGTCGCGCAGACGCTGGCTGATGACCTGCTTGGCGGCGAAGGCGGCGATCCGGCCGAAATCGTCGGGGGTGGCATCCTCTTCCCCGACGATCGCACCCTCTTCGTCCTTGACGACCTGCAGCACCGCGACGTGCCCGGTACGGCGATCGAGTTCGACGCGAACGCCCTCGGGGGTGGCACCGTCGGCCGAGACGTGCTTGGAGTACGCGGTCAGGATGGCCTGTTCGATGATCGAGACCAGCTCGTCGAACGGGATCGCCTTCTCCTTCTCGATCCCACGCAGCAGACTCAGTTCGATATCCATGACGGCTCCCTATTCAGCTCTCGTCGCGCGGGTGTGCACGCACGACATCCGTACCACGATACCCTGTGCCCAGCGCCGGTCGCCACGAAGGAGGCCGCGCCGAGGCGGTGCCGAGCATGCGGGAGGACTCAGTGACGAGATACGACACGATCGTGGTCGGAGCAGGGATGTCGGGCGTGACTGCCGCGCGGATGCTCACCGATGCGGGCGAGGACGTGGTCGTCCTCGAGGCGCGCGAGCGCGTCGGCGGGCGTATGCACACCGATCGCGAGTCGGGCTTCCCTGTCGACCTCGGCGCGTCGTGGGTCCACGGCATCGCGGGCTCTCCGCTGTGGGATCTGGTGCAGGCCCTCGGGATCCCCACGCTCGAATACACGGTCGGCAGTTTCCAGGTCGGCGGACGCCCGATCGAGAACTTCGACGGCGATGGACGCCCGATGGACGCCACGCGCACCGCGCAGTGGGTGTCCGACGTCGAGGAGGCGGATCGCCTGCTGCTCGACGAGATCGCCCGCTCCTCCCCCGGCGACACCTATCTCGACGTCACGGAACGCGCACTCGACCGCTCCGGACTCGACCCCGAGCGCATCGACGAGATCCGGGAGTTCTTCCGCCACCGCGTGGAGGAGCAGTGCGGTGCGTGGATCGGCGACCTCGACGCGCACGGCCTCGACGAAGACGCGATCGACGGCGACGAGGTCATCTTCCCCCGGGGGTACGACGAGCTGCCCCGACGCATCGCGGCGGGTCTCGACATCAGGTTCGGACATGCGGTCACGCGCGTCGCCCGCACGGACGCCGGAGTCACGGTATCGACCATGGACGGCGAGTTCTCGGCACGCAACGCGATCGTCACGGTACCGCTCGGCGTGCTCAAGGCGGGGGCGATCGAGTTCATTCCTTCTTTGCCCGCCGCAGTCTCCGCGCCGATCGCTCGTCTGGGAATGGGCGTCTTCAACAAGATCTTCATCCAGTTCCCGGAAAGCTTCTGGAACGACGACAGCTACGTCGTGCGGGCGCTCGGCGAGGCCGGTGAGCACTGGCACTCGTGGTACGACGTGTCGGCGATCAGCGGCCGTCCGACTCTGCTCACCTTCGCCGCCGGCCCGTTCGGGCGCCGGGTGCAGGAGCTGTCCGATGACGAGATCGTGACGGATGTCGTGGCCGCTCTGCGCGCGCTCTACGGCGGTGCCGTGGGCGAACCCACTGCTCACTGGATCACCCGCTGGGGGCAGGATGCCTTCTCCCACGGTTCGTACTCGCATCTGGCCGTCGGATCGTCACACCACGACCACGACGACCTCGCGGGACCTGTCGACGGGCTCCTGCACTTCGCCGGCGAGGCGACCTGGGGCGAGGAGCCGGCGACCGTCGGGGCGGCGTACTACTCGGGTCATCGGACAGCGGAGCGGATCCTCGGGCGTACCGTCGACCTGGGCGGGTTCGCGGCGGGGATCATCGCTCGGGAGCAGAATCCAGCGCGTTGATCGCGCCGATCAGGCGGAACAGATTCCCGACCTGGCGCAGGTCGAGATGCAGCGCGAGGCGCGGGAGGTGCAGGACGTCGTCGTCGGCGACCTCCGGCGCCCGGGGCGCGATCCGCTCGATACGGCCGCTCGACAGCATTCCCGCGAATCGCTCGTTGAGCTGCTCCACCTCTGCGTCCGTCGGTTCCGCCCGGAGACGGAGCACCAGAGTGTCGCCGATCCACCTCAGCGAGTCGTAGTTCCTCCAGAACCCGGCGATCACGGCCGCCGCGGATTCGACGGAGTCGGTGATGACCACGCGGTCGAAGTCGCCTTCGGAGATCACGCCCGTGGGAGCGAGGTACTCGTCGACGAACCTCTTGAGTCCGTTCCAGAACGTGCCGCCCTGTTCGTCGAGCAGGACGATCGGGGTGGGCTCCGCCTTGCCCGTCTGCTGCAGGGTGAGCAGCTCGAACATCTCGTCCAGCGTGCCGAATCCGCCCGGCAGGCAGATGAAGCCGCTGGACTCCTTGATGAGCATGAGCTTGCGGGTGAAGAAGTACTTCATGGCGACGACGTGGTCGCTTCCCGCGATGAGGCTGTTCGCCTTCTCCTCGAACGGGAGTCTGATCGACACTCCGAGCGACAGCGCCGGGCCCGCCCCTTCGGCGGCGGCCTGCATGATCCCTGGTCCGGCTCCGGTGACGACCATCCAGCCGTCCTCGGCCAGCGCGGCCGCGACGTCGCGGGCCTGCACATAGAGCGGGTCGTCGTGGCGCGTCCGCGCCGAGCCGAAGACCGTGACCTTGGGCACGCCCTCGAACGGCGCGAACAGCCGGAAGGCGTCGCGCATCTCCGCGAGTGCCGCAGACGCGATCTTGAGATCGAGGCGGTCGGTTCCGTCCTCTCCCAGCAGCACGGCGGTGCGCATCATGCGCATGACCAGGCGGCGATCGGTCGTCACGCCCGCCTCATCGAGCACGCCGTTGATCTCAGCGCTCAACGTCTCCGGCAGCAGTTCATCCGTCATGCGCCCAGCCTGTCACGCGGCGCGCTCGGACGGTGCGACGCAACGCCGCCCCGTCCCACCACGCACGACGGCCCGTGTCAACCCCGTGCGAAGACGGATGCCCTGGGGCACAGTGACGGGATGACTGAGATCACTGGACCGGAAGCACTGGCGCGCGTGACCGAGCTCGTCGAGGACATCGACTTCACGATGCTCACGACGACCGACGACGACGGCAACCTCGTGAGCAGACCGATGTCGACCCGGCAGATGGACGATGCCGGGGACATCTGGTTCTTCACCGCGGAAGACACCGAGAAGGTCGAGGAGGCGCGGGCCCACCGCCAGGTCGGCCTCGCCTACTGCGACGCCAAGGGCATGCGCTACGTGTCGGTGGCGGGCATGGCGTCTGTCGTGCACGACCGCGCGAAGATGGAGGAACTCTATTCGCCGTCGCTCGACATCTGGTTCGAGGAGGGTCTCGACACCCCCGGCATAGCACTGCTGAAGGTGTCGCCGACGATCGCGGAGTTCTGGGAGCCCGCCAAGGGGCGGATCGCCATGGCGGCGGGAGCGCTCAAAGCCCTCGTCACCAAGGACACCCCCGACGACGACACCATGAGCCACGGACGCATCGTCCGCTGACCGGAGAACCGTTTCCGCTCAGACGGAGAGGATGCCGCGCGCCACACCGGGCGCGCGGCATCCTCTGTCGGCAGCATCAGCGACGGGTCAGCTGCTCCACCGCCTCCGCGACGGACGCCGCGCTGCGGTCACCCGTGCGGCGATCCCACAGCTCGACCTGTCCCTCCGCGGCACCACGGCCGACGATGACGATCTTCGGCACGCCGATGAGCTCCGCGTCGCCGAACTTCACGCCGGGTGAGACCTTGGGCCTGTCGTCGTACAGCACCTCCAGTCCCGCGGACTCGAGCTGCGCCGACAGGTCGGCCGCCACGTCGAACGCCACCTGATCGCGGCCGGCGGCCACGACCTGCACGTCGAAGGGCGCGATGGAGGCGGGCCAGATCAGACCCTTCTCGTCGTTGTTCAGCTCAGCGATGATCGCCAGGATGCGCGTGACGCCGATGCCGTAGGAGCCCATCGTGACGGTGACGAGCTTGCCGTTCTCGTTGAGCACCTTGAGCCCGAGGGTCTCCGCGAAGAAGCGCCCCAACTGGAAGACGTGCCCGATCTCCATGCCGCGAGCGAGTTCGACCGGCCCCGACCCGTCAGGAGCGGGGTCCCCGGCGCGCACATCGGCGATCTCCACGATCCCGTCGCCGAAGAAGTCACGTCCCGCGACGACCGAGTGCGCGTGCTTCTCGTCGAGGTTCGCACCGGTGATCCAGCTGGTGCCCTCGCTCACGCGGGGGTCGACGAGGTAGCGGATGCCCGTCGCGGACTCCTCACCGAGTACCGCGCCGGTCGGAGACCAGGGGCCGATGTAGCCCTTGACCAACAGGGGGTTGTTCTCGAAGTCCTCCGCCGTGGCCGTCTCCACCTCGGCCGGAGCGAAGGCGACCTCGGCGCGCTTCTCGTCGACCTCGCGGTCACCGGGGATGCCGACGACGACGAGCTCGCGCGTGCCGTCGACGTGCGTGAGCGCCAGCACGACGTTCTTGAGCGTGTCTGCGGCCGTGTGCTCACCCTCGAGGTGTGCATTCGCGTGCGCCACGAGCGTCTCGATCGTGGGGGTGTTCGGCGAGTCGAAGATCACGGGCGACGCGTCGGGGTCGAACGCGATCGCCTCGGGCACGGCGGTCGTGAAGGCCTCGACGTTCGCCGCGTACCCGCCGGCGCTGCGCACGAAGGTGTCTTCGCCGACCGGGGTGGGATGCAGGAACTCCTCGCTCCGCGCGCCGCCCATGAGACCGTTGTCGGCGTTCACGATCACATACTCGAGCCCGAGACGCTGGAAGATCCGCTCGTACGCGTCGCGCTGCGACTGATAGCTCGCCTCGAGCCCTTCGTCGGACGAGTCGAAGGAGTAGGCGTCCTTCATCGTGAACTCACGACCGCGGAGCAGGCCGGCCCGCGGACGCGCCTCGTCGCGATACTTGTCCTGGATCTGGTAGATCGTGAGAGGGAGGTCCTTGTACGAGGAGTAGAGGTCCTTCACCAGAAGAGTGAACATCTCCTCGTGCGTCGGCGCGAGAAGGTAGTCGGCACCCTTGCGGTCCTGGAGACGGAAGATCCCGTCTCCGTACGACTCCCACCGCCCGGACAGCTCGTAGGGCTCTCGCGGGAGCAGCGCGGGGAAATGGACCTCCTGCGCACCCGCGTTCGTCATCTCCTCGCGGACGATCGCCTCGATGCGCGCCTTGACCTTGAGCCCGAGCGGCAGCCACGTGAAGACTCCCGGAGCCGCGCGGCGGATGTAGCCGGCGCGGATCAGCAGCCTGTGGCTGGCGACCTCTGCGTCAGCAGGGTCTTCGCGGAGCGTGCGGAGGAAGAAATTCGAGAGACGAGTGACCACCGGGCAAGTCTACTGACCGGCGGCCACTCGTCTTCGCGATGCGTCAGTTGAGTGCGGGCAGGCCGTTGGGGATCACGCCGCCCGCGTACAGGCTCGCCGCGAGGTCCTGGACGGCGGTCAGCGCCACCCGCTGCGGAAGCGGCCCGTACGAGATGCGGGCGACGCCGAGCTTCTCGTACTCGGATGCCGCGAGTGTGCCGGGCAGGCCGATCACGCTGAGCTTGCCTTCGCCGAGCCCGTCCACGAGCTGACGCGTGATGTTCGCGTCGAGCATGCCGGGCACGAAGACCGCGGTGGCGCCGGCGTCGAGGAAGGCCCGACCGCGCTGGATCGCGTCGGCGATGCTCTCGGCGACCGGACGGTGGCCGGCGCGCACGAACGCGTCGGTGCGGGCGTTGAGCGCGAACGGAACGCCCTCGGCCTCGGCGGCCTTGACGACGGCCTCGACGGCCGCGACGGACTCGTCGAAGGGCTTCAGCCGGTCCTCGATGTTCGCGCCGACGACACCCACCCCGATCGCGAGGCGGGTGGTCTCCCCCGCGTCGCCGTATCCGTCGTCGAGGTCGGCCGTCACCGGCACCGGGACGGACGCCGCGATGCGTCCCACCATGTCGATCATGATGTCGCGGGAGATCGTGCCGTCTTCGAAGCCGAACGACGCGGCGATCCCGTGACCGGCGGTCGCGATCGCCTTCGTCTCGGGCAGCTTGGAGACGGCGCGGGCGGACACGACATCCCACACATTCACGACACGGAGGATCTCCGGAGCCTCGTAGAGTCCGATCAGGGTCTTGGCCTTCGCAGCAGCAGTGGTCATGTCACCACGCTAACGCCCAATATTCCGGTCTGGGGCGGACAGACACGCGAATCATCGCTCCGGACTGCGCAGGACGGGGTCGGAATCGGCTCGTCCGGTCCGCCGCGCAACGCCCCCTGGCAGGGTCTCCCCGGCTCGGCGACATAGTGTGGGTCCATGCCTCAGCGCCGATCTCACGTTGCTCCGTCCGCCGCGCAGACCGAACTCGCGGCGTCGCTCGCGGCGCTGCGGGAATCGCTGGATGCGCCCGCGGACTTCCCTGCAGAGGTCCTGGCGGAGGCTGCCGCGTCGGATGCGCCGACCCCTCGCCTCGACCTGCGCGACATTCCGTTCGCGACACTCGATCCGCTCGGCTCGCGCGACCTCGATCAGGCCTTCCACCTCGAACGGCGGGACTCCGGATACACGGTTCGCTACGCGATCGCCGATGTCCCCGGCTTCGTGTCCCCCGGCGGGGCCGTCGACAGGGAGGCGCGACGCCGAGGGCAGACGCTGTACGCGGCCGACGGCACGATCCCGCTGCACCCGAAGGTGCTGAGCGAGGACCGCGCGTCACTGCTGGCCGACGTCGATCGCCCTGCGCTCGTCTGGACCTTCGCGCTGGACGCCGACGGAGTCGTCGAGGAGTTCCGGCTCGAGCGCGCCCTGATCCGCTCGCGTGTCCAGCTCGATTACGCCGGCACCCAGACGGCGATCGACCGAGGCGAGGACGGCCCGGCCGCACTGCTGCCGGAGATCGGCGCGTTGCGGATCGCGCTGGAGAAGCAGCGGGGCGGGGCGAGTCTCAATCTGCCCGATGAGGAGGTCGTGCAGAGCGCCGACGGCGCCTTCGCGATCGAACGCCGGCATCCTCTCCCCGTCGAGGAATGGAACGCGCAGCTGTCGCTCATGACGGGCATGGCCGCGGCGTCCCTGATGCTCGAGGCCCGTATCGGCATCCTCCGCACGATGCCCCAGCCCGACGAGAAGGCGTTCGAGGCGTTCCGCCACCAGACCGAGGCGCTCGGCCGCCCGTGGACCGGCGGCCGGTACGGCGACTACCTTCGCGAACTCGACCGCGGCGACCCCCTGACCCTCCCGATCCTCGAGGCCGCGGCATCTCTTTTCCGCGGCGCGGGTTACGTGACCTTCGACGGCTCGGTGCCGGCCGACGCCGAGCAGGCGGCGATCGCCGCGCCGTACGCGCACGCCACCGCGCCGCTGCGCCGCCTCGTCGATCGTTGGTCGCTCGTCATCTGCCTCGCCGTCTCCGAAGGGCGTGAGATACCGGGCTGGGTGCGTGAATCGCTCCCCGAACTCCCCGCGCTGATGCAGGAATCCGGTCAGCGCGCCTCGCAGCTGGACTCCGCCACGATCAACAGCGTCGAGGCCGCCCTGATGACGCCCCTGGTCGGCTCGGCCATCGAGGCCACGGTCATCGAGATGCGCGGCGAACGAGCGACGGTGCAGATCGCGGATCCCGCGGTGACGACCTCCGCACCCGTGCCGGCGGACGCCGTGCCCGGTGGCGTCGTCCGGCTCCGAGTGAATCGCGTCGACATCTCTCGAGGCGAGATCGAGCTCACTGCCTGACGACCCGAGGGACGGCGCACCGCGATCGCGAGGAGCGTGCGCGACCGACGACCCTGCGGCGGGGCTCAGGCGGCGGGAACGGCCCTCGTCGTCATGACCAGCAGCTGCGGATCGGTCAGGTCGAGTGTCACCGAGATCGAGACGAACTCGGCGAGGGACGCCGCGTGCGTGCCTCCGCACAGGATCTCCGCCGTGCCCTCCGGCAGCTCGCAGTGCCAGCTGCGACGATCGACGATCGTGGGCCCCTCGGTCACGACACGGCTCACAGCCCCCGATGCCACCCAGTGCGCCAAGCGCTCGTTGATCGACGACTCACGTTCCTCGAGTGTCGCCGCGAGAGTCTCGGTGTCGAATCCGGCCCGGCGCAGACTCTTGCCCAGCCGGTACTCGTCGACGGCGCCGTCCATGTGGATCCGGCTGGACTGATTGGCCCTGCCTTCGAAGTCCGGATTGCCCAGAGCATCCGCCCCCGGATCCTTGCGCCAGAGGTCCGTGAGCGCCAGATCGAGCGCGAGCGACGCGACATGGCAGGCGGTGTGTCCGCGGCTCAGCCCCGCCCGCCGGGACGAATCGACCGACAGCTCCACGCGCACGCCCTCGACCAGCCAGTTCGGCGCCTCCCCGTCGATGACATGGCCGACGAGCCACGTCCACCCCTCAGCGCCGCGCTTCACCGGGATCTCGGCTCCGACCGCGAAATCGCCCTCGTCGGAGAGGGCCGCCATGACGGCTTCCCCCACCCGCACGGACGACCCCTCGAACGAGATCTCACCGCTGTCGCCGGGCTGATCGGGCCAGGTGTGGTCGACCGGGTGGAACGGAGTCGCGTCGACGACGACGACGTCTCCGATGGCGGTCGACTCGACGCGAGAGACCGTGCTCGATCCCGAGACGTCGCCGCCGGCGAACGACACGACTGTGGACGAAGGCATGGGGCTCCTTGAGATGTTCGTCTCGGTCGCACTCGTCCGCGGAGGATCGTCCGACCGAGGCAGCGGGTTGGCGCTGCGCGACGTCAGACCGTGACCACCTGGGCGGTGCCGAGGGGCGCTTCCGGGCCCATCTCGGCCGCGATGCGGTTGGCCTCTTCGATCAGGGTGGCGACGATGTCGGCCTCCGGCACGGTCTTGATGACCTCGCCCTTGACGAAGATCTGTCCCTTGCCGTTGCCCGAGGCGACACCGAGGTCGGCTTCGCGGGCCTCGCCCGGACCGTTCACGACGCAGCCCATGACGGCGACGCGCAGCGGGACCGTCATGTCCTTGAGCCCCTCCGTCACATTCTCGGCGAGCGTGTAGACATCGACCTGGGCGCGCCCGCACGAGGGGCACGAGACGATCTCGAGCTTGCGCTCTCGGAGGTTCAGTGACTGGAGGATCTGATGCCCGACCTTGACCTCTTCGGCGGGCGGCGCCGACAGCGACACACGGATGGTGTCGCCGATGCCCTCGCCGAGCAGGATGCCGAACGCCGTGGCGCTCTTGATCGTGCCCTGGAACGCCGGGCCCGCCTCGGTGACACCGAGGTGGAGCGGCCAGTCGCCCCGTTCGGCGAGCAGACGGTAGGCCTTGACCATCACGATGGGATCGTTGTGCTTGACGGAGATCTTGAAGTCGTGGAAGTCGTGCTCCTCGAAGAGCGACGCCTCCCAGACGGCGCTCTCCACCAGCGCCTCTGCGGTCGCCTTGCCGTACTTCGCGAGGATGCGGCGGTCCAACGAACCTGCGTTGACGCCGATCCGCAGAGACACACCGGCTGCCCTCGCGGCCTCGGCGATCTTGCCCACGTTGCCGTCGAACTCGCGGATGTTGCCGGGGTTCACTCGCACGGCACCGCATCCCGCGTCGATCGCGGTGTAGATGTAGCGGGGCTGGAAGTGGATGTCGGCGATGACCGGGATCTGGCTCTTCATCGCGATGATCTTGAGGGCGTCGGCGTCATCCTGATGAGGCACGGCGACGCGGACGATCTCGCATCCGGATGCGGTCAGCTCGGCGATCTGCTGGAGAGTCGCGTTGATGTCCGTGGTCTTGGTCGTCGTCATGGACTGCACGGTGACGGGTGCGTCGCCACCCACGAGCACCTTGCCCACCTTGATCTGGCGGGACTTCCGGCGCGGGGCGAGGACTTCGGGGATCTTCGGCATCCCAAGATTCACTGCTGGCACAACCCACAGCCTACGCCGCCTGGATGCACGCAGGCTGGATGTCGGGCGGCTCGTTCGCGCGTCACGGTGCCCGGTCGGCGCTGCGCGGTGTGATAGTTTTCAGCCCATGCTCGCGAACTTCACCTGGTGGCCCGCCTCTTAGGCGGTGTGTTCGCGTTCCCACGAATCCAGACCGCCTCCGGGGCGGTCTTTTCGTTGAGCCGAGCCGGAGCCACGCACAGGAGACACCGATGACCCTCTCACGTCTTTCCGAGCTCGCCGCAGATCCCGACGCGGCGTTCGTGCTCATAGCGCGCGACGGCTCCGACACCGTCGAGCTGCTCACGGGCGAGATCGTCGACGTCGACCTGCTCGCCGACATCCCGCTGACCGTCGACGGAGCACCCCGCGAGGTCTTCGCGATGGTGCCGTACCGCCAGGTGCGTGAGCGCGGTTTCGTGGCTCAGGACGACGGAGCCCCGTTGCGCTGCATGGTGGTCGAGGAGCACCTGCGCATCGAGACCCGGTCCCTTCTCGCGGACCTCCCCGACGCACCCGTCGCGCTGAGAGACGGGGGCTTCGACATCGACGACGATGCGTATGCGGCGATCGTCGAGACCGTGATCACCGACGAGATCGGTCGCGGCGAAGGGGCGAACTTCGTCATCCGCCGCGACTTCACCGCAGAGATCGACGTCGACGACCGGCTCGCGGCCCTCACCTGGTTCCGCGCACTGCTGACCCACGAGCGTGGCGCGTACTGGACCTTCGCGGTCGTGACGCCCGGTCATGTCGCGGTGGGCGCGAGCCCGGAGGCGCACGTCGTCGCACGCGGAGGCGTCGTGACGATGAACCCGATCTCGGGGACCTTCCGCCATCCGGCCGGCGGTGCGACCAGAGACACGCTGGTCGACTTCCTCTCCTCGACCAAGGAGACCGAAGAGCTGTTCATGGTCGTCGACGAAGAGCTCAAGATGATGAGCGCGGTGTGCTCCGACGGCGGACGCATCACCGGACCGCATCTGAAGGAGATGTCCCGCCTCACCCACACGGAGTACATGCTGCGCGGACGCAGCACGCTCGATCCTCGCGACATCCTGCGCGAGACGATGTTCGCGCCGACGGTGACCGGGTCGCCCATGCAGAACGCGTGCGCGGTGATCCGCCGTCACGAACAGAAGCCGCGCGGGTACTACTCGGGCGTGGCGGCGCTCTTCACTCCGAACGACGACGGCGGACACGATCTCGATGCTCCGATCCTCATCCGCACCGTGTACGTGCAGGACGGATCGCTGAACGTGCCGGTGGGCGCGACGCTCGTGCGCCACTCCGACCCGCACGGCGAGGTGTCGGAGACGCACGGCAAGGCGGCCGGCGTGCTGGGGGCCATCGGCGCGATCGACCTCGACCGCGCCGTGGAGGCGCGGGAGGACGCAGACGCACCCGGTCGCCCCCTCTCGCTCGCAGACGACCCCACCGTCGCGGCCCTCCTCTCCTCCCGAAACTCGCGTCTGGCCGAGTTCTGGCTGAATCCGCAGGGCGAGGACTTCACCGGTCCGTTCGCCGGACGTACCGCCGTCGTCGTCGATGCCGAGGACCGGTTCACGACGATGCTCGCCCACCAACTGCGGCACCTGGGGCTCGACGTGACGATCAGCTCGTGGAGCGACGCGGATGACGCGGTCCTCGATCGCGCCGACCTCGTCGTCGCGGGACCCGGTCCGGGCGATCCCCGCGACCGCGACAGCGCTCGTATCGCACGCATGCGCCACGTCGTCGCGCATCGACTCGACGCGGGCGCGCCGCTGCTCGCCGTGTGCCTGAGCCATCAGATCCTCAGCGATCGCCTCGGCATCGACCTCACGCCGCTGGACGCGCCTCACCAGGGAATGCAGAAGGCCGTTCCCGTGTTCGGCGAGGACGCGTCGATCGGCTTCTACAACACGTTCACCGCACGGGTCTCGCCGGGCACGGCTCGTATCGGGTCGGCTGAGGTGTCGGCCGACCCCGAGACGGGCGACGTGTATGCGCTGCGCGGCGACCGCTTCGCCTCGATCCAGGGGCATCTCGAGTCGATCCTGTCGCGCGACGGGATCCGCACTCTGGAGCGCCTGGTGGCGCACGCCCTCGCCTGAGCGCGCACGTCCGACCCGCCGCCGGTGTCAGCCCCCGAAGATGTCGACGGGGTTGAAGACGTCTGCGAGCAGCAGCAGGGCTCCCATCGCGATCAACAGCGTCGCGACGACCACGGTCAGCGGCACGAGTTTCGTCGCATCGACCGGCGCGGGCGACGGGCGACGGAAGAGCTTCGCCCAGGCTCGGCGGATGCCGTCCCACAGCGCGACGACGACGTGACCGCCGTCGAGGGGAAGCAGCGGGATCAGGTTGAAGACGAAGAGCGCGACGTTCAAGGAGCCGAGGAGCCCCAGGAGCACCGAGAACCGGTTCAGGACGGGAGCATCCGTGGCTGCCACCTCGCCCGCGATGCGCCCCACACCGACGACGCTGAGCGGACCGTTCGGATCGCGCTCACTGCCGGTGACGAGTGACACGCCCACCTCCCAGATGCGCACGGGGAGCGTGACGATCATCGAGCCGACACGGGCGACGGTGTCCGCGGCCATCTGCGGCCCGGCGGCGAGAGGCTGCTGCACGAAGCCCATCTGCGCCGCCATCCCGACGTAGCCGACCTCCTTCACGACCGGCTGACCGTCGTCCCCCAGGATCGGCTGTCCGCTGGCGTCGGTGAGCGTGCGCTCGGCTTCGACGGGGGTGATGGTCAGGTCCGTCTCGGCTCCGTCGCGTCGCACCACGAGGGCGAGTTCCTCGCCGGGTGCGGCCTGCACGATCGACGTGGCCTCGGCGAAGGTCGACACGGGCCGACCGTCTATCGACACGAGCACGTCCCCGGGCTGGATCCCTGCCTCGGCCGCCGGCGTGCGCGGATCGTCGGAAGAGCACTCGGTGGCGGTGGACCCTGCCGGCAGAACGCACTCGTTCACCGAGGCGATGGTCGTCGTGCCCTGCTGGACCCCGATTCCCGACACGAGCACGGTGAAGATCACGATCGCCAGGAGAAGGTTCATGAACGGACCGCCGAGCATGACGATCACACGCTTCCACACGGGAAGCCGGTAGAAGACGCGATCCTCGGCGCCCTCTGCGATGGTCTCGTCGTTGGCGGTGCGGGCATCCTGCACGAGCGAACGGAAGATCCCGCTCGCGGGGCCCGCATTCGTCGAGGCCGGATACATGCCGGACATCGAGATGAAGCCGCCGAGCGGCAGCAGCTTGACGCCGTACTCGGTCTCGCCGATCCGCTTCGACCACAGCCTCGGTCCGAACCCGATCATGTACTGCCCGACGCGTACGCCGAACAGCTTCGCGGGCAGGAGATGACCGACCTCGTGCAGGCCGATCGACAGACCGAGGCCGATCAGCATGAACAGTATGCCGACCAGGTAGAGCAGGATTTCCACTCCCCCACGCTAGTGCTCACCGCCTAGGAATACGCCCCATGCTCACGCACGCTCCCGGCGGCCGTCCCGGTAGGCTGGAATCGTGCCCCCCCGCCAGCTGCGACTCCTGCGCGCAGCGTCGGCATCGACCGTGGCGACGACCGTCGCCGCTGCGTCGCACACCGTCGCCGGCGGTGCGGCACCGCATCCGCTTCTCGTCGTCGCGATGGCATCGTTCCTGGTGCCGCTGGCCGCAGTCCTCCTCGGCGCCGGTGCCTCGCGGTTCCGCGTCGCGGCGACCGTCCTCGTGAGTCAGGCGCTGTTCCACGCGACGTTCCAGATGCTCGGCGCCCCGACAGGAACCGCCGTCGTGTCCGGCCATCAGCACCACCTCGACCTCAGTGCGCTGGGCACCGCCGCCTCCACCGCCGCCCCGGATTCCGCGATGATCGTCGGCCACCTGATCGCCGCGGTGCTGACGACCGCGGCGCTGTGTCACGGCGAGTCGATGGTCCGCGTGATAGCCATGTGGGTGCAGGCGCGAATACGTCGTGCGAACCCGCTCTTCCGTGCGTCTCACGACGCCCCCGCCCCACCGGCGTTCGCCACCCCGCTGCTGATCGACGTCGCCCTCGGGTCGTCGGTATCGCGTCGCGGCCCTCCGCCGAGCCCCTGATTCCCTCTTCGCCTCGTCGAGGCGTGCGCCGTTCCGAGGCGCCTTTCCTTCCCGCGGATGCCGCGCGACTCTGCGCGCCCGCACCCCAGCAATCAGGAGTATCACCATGTCTTCCACCATCCGCCGCACTCTGACCGCCGGTCTCATCGGGGGCGCGATCCTCGCGGTCGCGGTCCCCGCCATGGCCAGCGCGCATGTGAGCGTCTCGCCCGACGAGATGAGCGCCGGGGACCACGGAGTCCTCACGTTCTCATTCGCTCACGGGTGCGACAACTCGCCGACCACGTCGCTCACCATCACGATGCCCGAGGGACTCGCGTCGGTGGCCCCCACGATGGACAGCGACTGGGCGATCGACATCGAAAGAGGCGACGACGGTCTCGTCAGCGCCGTGACCTACACGGCTGTCGCGCCGGTGCCCACCGACCTCCGCGGAGCGGTGAGCATGTCGGTCGGCCTCGACGAGAGCACGCCGGCGTCCCTCACCTTCCCCGTGATCCAGACGTGCGTCGAGGGCAGCACCGAATGGGCCCAGGTGGCCGAGGACGGCGAGGATCCGCACGAGCTCGACTCCCCCGCGCCGGTCGTGACGGTCGGCGCTGCGGAGGCGGCCGATGCATCTCACGCCGGTCACGGCGATCCCACCGACACCGCAGCCGCCGACGGCGAGGGTGGGACGACGTGGGAGCCGCTGCCCACCGTGCTGGGTGCCGCCGGTCTCGTGACGGGTCTCGCCGCCCTCGTGGTGTCTGTAGTCGCCGTGCGACGCCGAGCCTGAGCCGAAGCGACATCTCCCGATCGGCTCCGGTCGATCGGGAGACGCGCCGCGCCCGTGTCGCGGGCGATCGACGTGAGATCATGGAGGAGACATGTCGATTGAACAACAACCGAGCCTGCCTCCCGTGCTCCGCCCCGCGAACCCGCCCCGGCGAGAGCTGTCCGAACTCGCCTCCCGCTTCGCCCGCGATGTTCGCGGCGATGCGGCCGGAATCACCGTCACCGGTATCACCCTCGCCACGGCGGATCTCCGTGCCGGCGAGGCCTTCGTCGCCATCCGAGGGGTGAACCGGCATGGCGCCGAGTTCGCCGCCGCGGCCGCCGAGAAGGGCGCCGTCGCGATCATCAGCGACGACGCGGGCGCGGAGATCGCCGCGTCGGCGGGCCTCCCGATCCTGATCGTGGACGATCCACGCGGAGTGCTCGGGGCACTGAGCGCGTGGGTGTACGGCACCGGAGCAGACGACGCGCTGCCCCTTCTGTTCGCCACCACCGGGACCAACGGCAAGACGAGCGTGTCGCACCTGCTCGAGGGCATCCTCGGTCAGCTCGGGGTCGTCACCGGACTCTCGTCCACGGCCGAGCGCCATATCGCCGGAGAGGTCATCGTCTCGCGGCTCACCACACCCGAGGCCTCGGAGATGCACGCACTCCTCGCGCTGATGCGCGAGCGCGATGTCGAGGCCGTCGCCGTCGAGGTCAGCGCGCAGGCACTCTCGCGCCACCGCGTCGACGGGCTCGTCTTCGACGTCGCGGGCTTCACCAATCTCAGCCACGATCATCTCGACGACTACGCCGACATGAACGAGTACTTCGAGGCCAAGCTGCCGCTGTTCCGCCCCGATCGCGCCCGGCGCGGCGTGGTGTGCGTCGATTCGGCATCCGGCTGGACCGTGGTCGACCGGGCTGAGATCCCGATCGTCACCGTCGGCACGCCGTCGATCGCCGCCGACCCCGACGCCGCCTCGCGCGCCGACTGGGTCGTCGTCATCGATGACGAGCGGACGACGGGCACCACGTTCACACTCACCGGCCCCGCCGGGTCTCTCACCACCGTGGTCCCCGTCATCGGCCCGCACATGGCGGCCAACGCGGCGCTCGCCATCGTCATGCTGCTGGAGGGCGGCTACTCGTGGGATCGTATCGTCGCTGCTCTCGAGCGCGACGGCGCCATCGACGCGTACCTCCCGGGACGCACGCAGCTGGTGTCGGGCGACGCGGGACCGGCGGTGTTCGTCGACTTCGGTCACTCGCCGGACGCCTTCGAGAAGACCCTCGCGGCCGTGCGCCGGGTGACCCCGGGCAAGGTCCTGATGCTCTTCGGCGCGGACGGCGATCGTGACGCCACGAAGCGCTACGACATGGCTCGCACCGCCGTCGAAGGCAGCGACATCCTCGTCGTGACGGACCATCATCCGCGTTTCGAGAACCCGGACGCGATCAGGGCCACTCTCGTCGAGGGCGCGCGCAGAGCTCGCCCCGACGCGGAGATCCATGAGTTCTCGCCGCCCGAGAAGGCGATCGTCGCCGCGGTCGGCCTCGTCGGCGACGGCGATGCGATCCTGTGGGCCGGCCCAGGCCACCAGGACTATCGCGACATCCGTGGCGTCCGCACGCCGTACTCCGCGCGCGAGCTCGCTCGACGAGCCCTTCGCGACGCAGGGTGGCCCGTGCCCGAGCCCCGGTGGCCCGTGCCGTACACCGACGACGCGGACTGAGGCCGGCGCCGTCAGGCCAGAGCGATCAGCTGGTCGGCCTTGCGGCGCGCCCAGGTCTCGGCGTCGGCCAGCGATTCGACCGTGAGGCTCTGCGGCGGCTCGTGCGCGTCGATCACCTCGGCGATCGTGTCGACGATCCCCAGGAAGGGCAGTCGCCCGTCATGGAACGCATGGACGGCCTGTTCGTTGGCGGCGTTGTACACGGCGGGGAACGTCGCACCCGCGCGCCCCACGGACTTCGCGAGGGCAACCGCGGGGAACGCCGCATCGTCGAGAGGCTCGAAAGTCCATGATGTCGCCTGCGTCCAGTCGAGCGGCCGCCCGACGCCGCCGACCCGGTTCGGCCAGTCGAGCCCGAGCGAGATCGGCAGACGCATGTCCGGCGGCGATGCCTGGGCGATGGTCGAACCGTCGATGAACTCGACCATCGAATGCACGACGGACTGCGGGTGCACCACCACATCGATGTCGTCGTAGCCGATGTCGAACAGCAGGTGCGCCTCGATCACTTCGAGGCCCTTGTTCACCAGAGTCGCCGAGTTCGTGGTCACCATGCGCCCCATGTCCCAGGTCGGGTGAGCCAGGGCTTCCCGGGGCGTGATGCTCGCCATCTGCTCGCGCGTGCGCCCACGGAACGGACCCCCCGAAGCCGTGACGACCAGACGCCTCACTTCCGCGTGCGCGCCGCTACGAAGAGCTTGCGCCAGGGCGGAGTGCTCGGAATCGACCGGAACGATCTGCCCGGCCTGCGCTGCGGCCAGGACCAGCTCGCCACCCACGATGAGCGACTCCTTGTTCGCGAGTGCCAGGGTGCGCCCGGCTTCGAGGGCCGCGAGGGTCGAGCCGAGCCCGATCGATCCCGTGATCGCGTTGAGCACGACGTCCGCCTCGACGTCGCGCACGAGCTGTTCGGCTTCGGCAGCACCGAGCGCGGTGTCCTCCACCTGGAAGGCTGCGGCCTGATCCGCGAGCATCTCCGCGTTCGAGCCGGCTGCAAGCCCCACCACCTCGAATCGACGGGGATTCGATCGGATGACGTCGAGCGCCTGGGTGCCGATGGAGCCTGTGGAGCCGAGGACGATGATGCGACGCATGCCGCCAGCCTATGGCACGCCCCCGGCTCCTCCGGTGTTACTGGACCTGCTCGAGCGGCGTGGTTCCGATGATGTCGACGACGAACACGAGGCTCTCGCCGACGAGGTCGGTGTCGTTGATCTCGCCCTCGCCGTATCCGTCCTTCGGGGGCATCGTCACGAGGACCTGGGATCCGACCTTCTGCCCTTCGAGGGCGGCCTTGAATCCGGGGACGACGCCGGTCGTCGGGAACTGCGCCGGAGCCGCATCGCGGCTCCAGCTGGAGTCGAACTCGCTGCCATCCGACCACTTCACGCCGCGATACTGCACCGTGACCAGATCGCCGGAGGCGACGACAGCACCATCACCCTGCTTGAGCACGGCGACCTCGGTCTCAGCCGGTGCGTCGCCGTCGGGCAGCGTGATCGTCGGCGCTCCGTCATCGTCGAGCTCCACGGTCGGCATCCCTTCGGTCGCGTCCACATCGGCGCCCGTGGCGGTGGTGGGAAGCTTCTCGATGGTCTCGATGTAGAGGACGCTCGCGTTGGCGCCCTCCTGGGTCGACGGCAGGGTCAGCACGACGCTCGATCCGAGCGGAAGACACTCGGCGGCCACCGTGAAGACGGTCGACTGCGTGGGGTCGACCATCTGCTGCGACTGCTGCAGTGCGAGCAGGGTCGGCAGAACACCGTCGGGGCCGCGCTCCGACGTGCTCAGCACCTCGTTCGTCGCCGCGTCCACGAGCTGATAGCGGAGCGAGACGAAATCACCGGGCAACAGCTCGTCGCCGTCACCTTCAGAGACCACGGTGCGCTCGGCGGTGGAGAGGTCGGTCCCCTCCGGAACCGTGATCTTGGCCGAGGCACCGCTGCCGTCGACCGTCACGGCGTCGGAACCCGCGCCGGAGGGAAGGTCGGCGAGACACGAGGAGTCCGCCGATGCCCCGGGGGTCGACGTCGACTCGGGGGCCGCATCGCCGGAACACCCCGCAAGAGCGAGGGTCGCGACGGCGACGGTTGACAGAACGATGAGCGGACGCTTGCGCACAGTGAGACCTCAGGATCGCGGGCGGGAAAGACCATCATCCCTCATCGGGCTTTGCCGAGGCTGTGAGACGCGCGCGGCACCGCCATTCCCGGTGCGGCATGGATCCGGGAGTAATCTGCTCTGATGACGTCAGAGCAGTCCGTGGAGCCCGAACCCCTGCCCGCAGAGACTGCGAAACCTCGTCGCGCCGGATTCGCGTACGCGCTCGGACGCAGCCTGATCACGCCGCTCGCACGCCTGATCTACCGTCCGCACATCGAGGGTCGCGAGAACGTCCCCCTCGAGGGCGCTGTCATCTTCGCGAGCAATCACCTGTCGTTCATCGACTCGATCGCGATCCCGGTGGCCGCTCCGCGGCCGGTCCACTTCCTGGCCAAGTCGAGCTACTTCGAGGGAACGGGCCCTCGCGGATGGCTCAGCAAGACCTTCTTCGAGTCGATCGGAGCGATTCCGGTGCGGCGCGGTGCAGGACAGGCGGCACTGGACGCTCTCGACCTCCAGCGCCAGCTCCTCGACGAAGGGCTCGCGGTGGCCCTGTACCCCGAGGGCACGCGTTCCACGGACGGACGCCTGTACAAGGGGCGCACCGGCGTGGCCTTCCTGGCCCTGCAGACAGGCGCCCCCGTCGTGCCCGTGGGGCTGATCGGCACCGACACGGTGATGCCGGTCGGCGCGAAGGTGCCGACGCTCAAGGAGCGGATCACAGTGCGCTTCGGCGCACCGCTCGATCTCTCACGGCACGGATCCGCGTCCAGCGGGCGTGCGCGCCGGCTCGCGACCGATGAGATCATGGCTGCCATCCACGCGCTCTCCGGCCAGGAGCTCGCCGGCACCTACAACGAGGCGCCCGCCCAGAACACGATCGAGAAGATCAGACAGGCCCTCCCGCACGAGCGTCGCTGAGGCGGCGGGCCTCACTCCGGGAGCGCGGTGACGGTCGCTTCGTGGCGAACCGGGAAGTTCATCGAGTTCGCGATGAAGCACCACTCGTGAGCCTGGGCATGCGCGCGCTCGGCTGCCTCGATCATCGACGGCTCGGCGACGACGACTTCGGGTCGGAGCATCACCTCGACGAAGGCTCCCCCGCCGGCGCCGTCTTCGCGCATGTGTCCGGAGGCCGTATCGCGGTACGACACCACGACGACTCCGACGGTCGTGCACGCGTGCAGGTAGGACAGCAGGTGGCACTCCGAGAGCGATGCGAGCAGCAGATCCTCCGGGTTCCATCGAGTCGGGTCGCCGCGGAACGGCTTGTCCGACGACGCCAGCACCTCGGGCTTGCCCTCGACGTGGAGAGTCACATCGCGCCTGTAGTCGCGATAGCCGCTCGTTCCGGAGCCGGTGTTGCCGGTCCAGGTCGAGGTGAGTGAGTAGTGATGCTCGCCGAGAGCCGAGTGACGATCTGCCATGCACTCAGTCTGCCAGCGCCCTCGGACGCCTCGCCATGCCCTGACTCCGACGGTCGCCGCCGTCGCAGGTATCCTTGGCTGGTGCTGGAAACTCTCACCGTGCAGGATGCCGTAGAACTCGCCGTCGTCGAACGGAGCGGATTCGTCGAATCCCGCCACTCAGGAGCGGCCGTCGTCCTCTCCCCGGATGGTGAGGTCATCGCGCGCCACGGCAACGCGGATGCTCTGATCCTTCCTCGCTCGAGCCTCAAGCCGCTCCAGGCCGTCGCGTGCATCACCGCCGGCGCCGTGTTGGAGGGCGAGCAGCTCGCGCTCTCGACCGCGAGCCACAGCGGCACCGACCGTCACGCCTCTGTGGTGCGCGACGTGCTCACGGAGGGAGGCCTGACGGAGGATCACCTGGCGTGCCCCCCGGCCTGGCCGACGGACACCGCAGCGCGCGATGACATGGTCCGCGAGCACATGTCGCCCGCACGCATCCGCATGAACTGCTCCGGCAAGCATGCCGCGATGCTGCGTGCCTGTGTCGCGACCGGATGGCCGACGGAGGGATACCTCGACGTCGCACACCCGCTGCAGGCCCACATCCGCGAGGTCATCGAGCGGCTCACGGGCGAGAAGATCGCCCATACGGCGGTCGACGGCTGCGGCGCCCCCGTCTACGCGCTGACCCTGACGGGGCTCGCGCGTGCGATCCACCGCATCGGCACGGCCTCGGACCGGTCCCCGTTCGCCCTGCACCGGGTCGCCGGATCGCTCGTGCGCGCCGTGCGCGAACATCCGTGGACCATCGACGGCCCCGGTCGCCCCGACACGATCGCGATCGAGAAGCTCGGCGTGTTCGCGAAGGGCGGCGCGGAGGGTGTCATGGTGATGGTCGCACAGGACGGTACGACCGTCGCGCTCAAGACGCTCGACGGCGCATCGCGCGCCTCGACCATCGTGGCGGCGACGCTGCTCGCCCGGGCCGGCGCGCTGACGGAAGCGGAGGTCGCCACGCTCGCCGCCGCACTCCCCCTCGATGTGCTCGGCGGCGGCCAGAACGTCGGCGTCGTCAGTCCGGGCAGCGGAATCTGACTCGGAGCCGCGCTCTGAGCGCGCCCTGACATCCGTCACCGCGGCTCGAGGCTCGGAAGGAACACCCTCCGGGGCCGACCGTCGGAGCACAGTGACCAGGCGCGCCCGGCGTGCGGTACGGCATAGGGCGGAAGCTGGCGTACTCCGGTGAGCTGGCGGAGTTCGCTCGGGTTCTCCGCACGGATCAGAACCTCCCCCTCGTTGCGCGCACGCTGCCACAGAGCCCATTCGCGCTGCCAGACCTCGGCCTCTGCGACCACGATGACCGGACGTGCGTGGGCGTCGATCTCGGTGTGCTGTCCGGAGGCCACGACCACCTCGCACTCGGGGTGACCGGAGGCGAGCTGCTCGGCGACGTGCTTCGCACTCGACGTCACGAGAGCCGTCAGCTGCGTCGTGGGCGACCAGGGGGCCGTCCGATGAGGCGCTGCCTGCGACGCCCTGTGTCGAGTCCACCGCTCATCGATCGGAGTCCATGCCATCTGCACCTCGCGGTCGCCGATGGACGCCCGCCCCGCAGGCCTCTCACGGTCGAACGCGTGGGCATCGCCGCCCGCGGCCAGATGCTCGACGCGGCTGGGCATGCGCAGCAGAGCGCGCTGCGGCAGCAGGTCGAGGATTCGCCCGGCTGCTCCGGACGATCTCGACGCGGTGAGGATGAACGTCGTCGTGGCCGACCCCCGGATCAACTGCTCCCACATCTGTGCGAGATGCTGGCCGTGATCGAGCGGCAGATCTGCGATGTGCGCATCGATCTCGTCGCACAGGACCACGCGCGGCGCCGTGCGGGTCCGATCGACGAGCTGCACGATCATGTCCCACGCGTCCTCCGCGTCGGCGGGCACCCAGAGAGCGTCGACGCACTGTGCCGCGAGCGTCCGCAGCACCGACGTGCGTCCGCTTCCCGGTGAGCCCAGGACCGCGAGCCCTCGATCGACGCCGGGACGGATCAGCTCCAGCGGCTGGCTCTGACGCTGAGGGTCATCTGCTCTCCCCAGCGCGAGTGCACCCTCCGGCACGGCGTCGCGGATCTCCTCGAGCGGGATGCGCAGCGGCAGCGCCGGCAGCCACGGACTCGCCGCCCTGCTCTCGTCCGCCCACGCCATCGCGGCGGCTCGCAGATCCGCTGCGCCGGTGAGCGCGACCCGCATCGCCGCGGGCTCCGGGTCTCTGGGTCGCCGGAGGAACGCGATGCCTCGTGACTCGCCGCCGCCGGGAAGCTCAGCCGCCGCATCCGTTCCGAGAACCAGCCGGCTGTCTGCAGCGTCGCTCACGCGCAGACTGAGCCGAAGCGGACAGTTCGCGGCGAGTGCGTCTCGGATGACGCCGGATGCACGCTGGGTGCCGAGGATCAGATGCATGCCGAGCGCCCGCCCGCGCGCAGCGATGTCGGTGAAGACTCCTCCCAGCTCGCCGTGCTCCTGCAGAAGCGCCGCGAACTCATCGACCACGATCACGAGCCGGGGCATCTCGACGGCGCCGATGTCACGCGCCCCCGCCGCCGCGATGACAGATTCGCGTCGACGCAGCTCCGCGCGCAGACTCGACACTCCGCGGCGCGCGCCGTCGTCGTCGAGGTCGGTGATGACCGCGGCGACGTGCGGAAGGACCCGCAGCGGCTCGAAGGCCGTGCCGCCCTTGAAGTCGGCGAGCACGAACAGCACTCGCGCAGGGCCGTAGGCGGCAGCCATCGCAGTGACCCAGGAGACCAGGAGCTCGCTCTTGCCCGCCCCGGTCATCCCCGTCACGATCGCGTGGGGGCCGTCGTCGACGAGGTCGAGGGTCATGGTGTCGCGCTCACCCTTCCCGATCGCCACGGGAAGCCCTCGCGGTGAGGGGTTCTGCGTCAGTTCGGACAGCGCGACGGCGTCCGGGAGCACGTCGACGTCGTCGGCCTCCTCTGCGCGCCGCGCCGCGACGGCTTCCGCCTGCACGCGCGACAGCCCCTCGGCATCGACCTCGAGCACCCCCTCCGTCGTGCGCACCGTGGCACCGCGCAGCTGCGTCACGTCGACCACCGTCGTCACCCCCTCCGGCACCTCCTCACCGCCCCTCAGCAGCCAGATGACGGCCTCGGAGTCGGGGAGCACCGCCCCTCCTCCTCGCGCGAGACCCAGCCGGAAAGCGTCTCGCCGCACCGGGTGCACATGGGGGAGTCCGCTGAGCCCCAGGTCGACCGCTGCCTCCCCCTCCAGTCGGAGCAATCGTGGGCCGAACCGCACACAGAGCTGGACGATGAGAGCCCTGGCCACGGCGTCGGTGATCGGAGCGGGACCGCGGAGTGCGATCCCGCCTCCGAGCGGAACGACGATCGGCACCCGCGCTATCGTCTGGCACCTGCGCTGGAACTCGCGCGCCCGATCCCCGTCGCCCCCTGACGAGCGCAGGCCGCTGGGCAGCGCACCGCTTCCCACGACGAGGTCCGTCGCCGCGTGCGGACGCTCCCTCCCCCGCAGGGGCGGCCTCACAACACACACAGCCGCGTCGGGATGGCGGTGCCAGCGTCGCTCCCGCTCGTCATCGTGGCGTGAGACCAGCTCGGCCTCGGCGCGCGACCACGCTGCCTCTTCCGCCAGCGCTGCGGCGCGTCTGTCTCTTCGACGTGCACGCGCGCCATCGACGAGGGAGGCGAAGATCATGAGGGGTCCCAGCGCGGCGAAACACAGCGCGTACAGCGAGCCGGTGATCAGCCACAGGGCGACGCCTCCCACGACAGGCACGAGGGCCGCCATGACCGGGACGGGAGGCCTGCGAGGATCGACCGGAGGAGCCGGGATCGCGATCGGGAGAGAGTCCATGCTCTCCAGTGGACTGCATCAGAGCAGCATCAGAGCGCCCTCCACAGGGCGTCACGACCTAGTGCGCGTCGTCGACCGATGTGGAGGAGGACTCCGTCGCGACCTGCACGACGACGAGCGTCACGTTGTCGCGCCCGCCGTTCTCGAGCGCCGCCGCCAGCATCGCGTCGACCGCTGCGGCGGGATCCGGGTTCTCTCGCAGGAAGTGCTGGATCCCGTAATCCGTGAGCTCTTTGGTGAGTCCATCCGAGCAGATGACGAAGCGGTCTCCCTCTCGGAGATCGAGCGCGACGTAGTCGGGAGCCGTGAGTTCGCTCGCGCCCACCGCGCGGGTGATGACGTTGCTGTAGGGGTGCCCCTCGGCCTCCTCCGGGCTGATCTTGCCCGAGGCGATCAGCTCTTGCACGACGGAATGGTCGGTCGTCACCTGCACGAGTCGGTCGTCGCGAAGCAGGTAGACGCGAGAATCGCCGATGTTCAGTGCGACCCAGTGCGCCTGTCCGTCACTGACCTCGAGGAAGATGCCGGTGAGAGTCGTTCCCGTTCCCTCATCGGTCGTCTCCGGGTGACCGGCGATGTCCGAGACCGCGAGCTGGAGGGCGCCTTCGATCGTGGAACGCTCCACGGATCCCGCCGCGGCGACCGCCTCGAGTCGTTTGACCGTGCTCGAGCTGGCGATCTCACCTCCGGCATGCCCACCCATCCCATCGGCGACGATGAACAGCGGATACGCGGCGAGGAACGCGTCCTGATTGGTCTCACGGCGTCGCCCCACATCGGTCACGCCTGCCCAGGAGACGGTCAGCTCCCCCTCCGAAACGGTGACGCTGTGCGTCTTCGTCGTCGTCTCAGCCACGCGTCGCCTCCGAATTGCCCGCGAATCGGGCGACCCCAGCATACCCACACATCGCACGGGAGGCGGACCGCCGATCACCGACGGCGGATGCGTCGCCGATGCCACCGAACGTCGTACCTGGGTCGGGCGCGGGATGTCCGGGTGCGCCGACAGCGCGCTGCGTGGTGGCCATGTCTCCACGCTATCGTCTCGAACCGCTCCGGTCGCATTCCACGCGGCGCGGGATGGATGCACAGAACCCCCGGCCGGGGCCGGGGGTTCTGTGCACATCATCACGCAGGCGGCTGCGTCGGATCGCTCGGGGGTGCCGGCGGAGCCGCGGGCGGTGCCGGAGGGCCGGAAGGCGGCGCGGGCGGGCCCGCAGGGGGTGCCGACGGGCCTGCAGGCGGAGCCGGCGGAACCTGCGGTGCTGCGGGCGGCGTCTGCGGAGCTGCGGGAGGGACACCAGGGCCCTGAGGTGCGGCGGGACCGGCGGGCGGTGCGTAACCGGGCTGCGCGGGCGGAGCGTATCCCTGAGGTGCGGGAGGCGCATACCCCTCGGGTGCGCCGTACCCCTGCGGGGCGCCGTACCCCTGGGGTGCGGCCGGACGCGGCTGCGTCGGAACACCCTCCCACACGGTGGTGTCGGCGAGCAGCTTGTTCGAGCCCCAGGATGCGGGCGCGATGTTCGGGTTCCAGCGCGACTTGTCGAACGCGTTGATGCCGAGCCACACGACCGGGAGGAAGAAGTAGAGGATCACCCAGACGGCGTCCTTCTGCAGCTTGAGGCCGACACGCCAGGCCGCGATGAGGTCGACGATGCGGGCCGCGATCCCGACCAGCGGCAGGATCAGGAACCACCCGAGGAACGGGATGATCGCGCCGAGGATACCTGCGCCGAGCAGGTAGAGGACGAGCCACGGGCTCAGATCACCGAGCTTGTAGAAGATCATGGTGTTGTACACGGGAACCCAGGCGCGCCACTTCCCCTGCACACCGGCCTTTTCGAAGACCTTCATGTAGAACCACGCGTAGAGGGCGTAGATGGCCAGAGGCAAGACCGTATAGAGCAGAATCAGGGCGACCAGAGCGCCGCCCGAGAGCCCGCCGTAACCGTAGTAATCGTCGTACATGATCCCCTCCGGATCCGATGGAGCGGCACCGTGCGCGCCGCGTCAACCACCATAGCGGTGCGCCGATATGACGGGCAACGGCCCACGCCGCCGCGGACCACAGAGCTCGCGGGTGCGTTCAGTCGTCGACGACCAACTCGAGAACGCCCTCGTCGGTCGAGTCGCGCAGGACGATCCCCTGACTCTCTGCCCAGCTGCGAAGCGCGCGTACCGAGCGGACGCGGGGACGCTGCTCTGCGAGCGTCCGGACGAGGAGGCCCTTGGATCTCTTGTTGAAGTGGTTGAGCGCACGCCCGGTCTCCGTCACGACGCGCACATAGGCCGAGGAGACCGACGGAGGCACGGGTCCGAGCGACACGTATGCCTCACTGCGCAGATCGAGGATGAAGGACGGCGCCTCCGCTGCGATGGCAGCGCTCGTGGCCTCGGCCCAGTGGCGCCGGAGCGCTCGGACACCCGGAAGTGCCGCCCCCGCCGCGAGACGATAGGCCGGGATCCGGTCCAGCGCACCCACCGGGCCGAACGGCGCCGAGTGGATCCAGACATGCGACGCGAGCCACCTTCGACCTGCGCTCGGAAGCGTGGCGGCGTCGAGCGCATCGTAGAGGACGCCGGTGTAACGATCTGCGGCCGGCATCGTGGCAGAGGAGAGGAGCTCGCGGTTATGGGCGACTTCGCTCACCTGTGCGGCGCTGAGTTTGAGGACTCTGCGCGATGCGTCCTCATCGGCGGCGAGGTCGATCAGCGCTCGAACCACCGCCCGCCGTTCGGCGAGAAGCGCCGGCAGTGAGAGCGCTGCAAGGTCGAGCGGAGAACCAGTACCGCCGGCGCGCTTGGTCTCCGACGGCGGGAGAAGAATCTTCATGGGACCTCGGGGATACAGACGCGTCCGCCCCGGCCCGAAAGGGCCGAGGCGGACGCTGTGAACTGAGAGTGCTCAGGCGATGAGAGCTGCGTTGCCCGCCACGATCGTCAGGACGTCGCTCTCCATCGAGAGGAATCCGTCCTGCGCATTGGCGAGCACCTTGGTGCCATCCGTCTGCGTGATCCTGACCTCGCCCTGGGCGAGGATGGCCAGCACCGGCTCGTGGCCGGCCATGAAGCCGATCTCGCCCTCGACGGTCTTGGCGACCACGAGGCTCGCCTCTCCCGTCCAGACCTCCGCGTCCGCGGAGACGAGGCTGACATGCAGAGCCATGATCAGCCGTTCTCCTTCTGGATCTTCGCCCACTGCTCTTCGACGTCGGAGATGCCACCGACGTTGAAGAAGGCCTGCTCGGCCACGTGGTCGAAGTCACCGCGCGTGATCGCATCGAAGGACTCGATGGTCTCCTTGAGCGGCACCGTCGAACCCTCGACACCCGTGAACTTCTTGGCCATGTAGGTGTTCTGCGAGAGGAACTGCTGGATGCGACGTGCACGCGACACGACGATCTTGTCTTCCTCGGAGAGCTCGTCGACACCGAGGATGGCGATGATCTCCTGCAGCTCCTTGTTCTTCTGGAGGATCTGCTTGACCGTCGTGGCGACGCGGTAGTGGTCCTCGCCCAAGTAGCGGGGGTCCATGATGCGCGACGTGGAGGTCAGCGGGTCGATGGCCGGGTACAGACCCTTCGACGCGATCTCACGAGAGAGCTCGGTCGTGGCGTCGAGGTGGGCGAACGTGGTCGCCGGGGCCGGGTCGGTGTAGTCATCGGCGGGCACGTAGATGGCCTGCAGAGAGGTGATCGAGTGGCCACGGGTCGAGGTGATGCGCTCCTGGAGGAGGCCCATCTCGTCGGCGAGGTTCGGCTGGTAACCCACGGCGGAGGGCATGCGACCCAGCAGCGTGGAGACCTCGGAACCGGCCTGCGTGAAGCGGAAGATGTTGTCGATGAAGAGCAGCACGTCCTGCTTCTGCACGTCGCGGAAGTACTCCGCCATCGTCAGAGCCGAGAGGGCGACGCGCAGACGCGTTCCCGGCGGCTCGTCCATCTGGCCGAACACGAGGGCCGTCTTGTCGAAGACACCCGCCTCTTCCATCTCGTGGATGAGGTCGTTGCCCTCACGGGTGCGCTCACCGACACCGGCGAACACCGACACACCACCGTGGTCCTGCGCGACGCGCTGGATCATCTCCTGGATGAGGACGGTCTTTCCGACACCGGCTCCACCGAACAGACCGATCTTTCCACCCAGCACATACGGCGTCAGGAGGTCGATCGACTTGATGCCGGTCTCGAACATCGTGGTCTTCGACTCGAGCTGGTCGAAGTTCGGAGCCTTGCGGTGGATCGGCCAGCGCTCGGTGACCTCGATGGTCTCGCCGGGCTCGAGGTTCAGGACCTCGCCGATGACGTTGAAGACCTTGCCCTTGGTGACGTCGCCGACGGGGACCGAGATGGCCTCGCCGGTGTCGCGCACTTCCTGCCCACGGACGATGCCGTCGGTGGGCTTCAGTGCGATGGCGCGCACCAGGTCGTCGCCGAGGTGCTGTGCGACCTCGAGCGTGATCTCCGTCGACTCCTCGCCGATGGCGATCGTGGTCTTCAGAGCGTTGTAGATTTCCGGGATCGAGTCGTGCGGGAACTCGATGTCGACAACCGGACCGTTGACGCGTGCGACGCGCCCGACGACCGCGGTCGCCGGCTGGTCAGCCGTGGCGGTGGTGGTCATTTTCGTCTCTTTCCTGATGGTCTATTTGCTCGACGAGAGGGCATCGGCGCCGCCGACGATCTCCGCGATCTGCTGCGTGATCTCCGCCTGACGCGCGTTGTTGCGCAGACGGGTGTAGTCGGTGATGAGCTTGTCGGCGTTGTCGCTGGCCGACTTCATCGCCTTCTGCGTCGCCGCCTGCTTTGCGGCAGACGACTGCAGGAGAGCGTTGAAGACACGGCTCTGGATGTACACCGGCAGGATCGCGTCGAGAACGGTCTCGGCGTCGGGCTCGAACTCGTACAGCGGGTAGACCGCGCTGCCCGCTTCCGAGTCATCGGCTTCTGCGATCTCCAGCGGAAGCAGTCGGACGGACTCCGGCGACTGCGTCATCATGCTGACGAAGCGGTTGTACACGAGGTGGATCTCGTCGACGCCGCCCTCGTCCGCACCGCGCGAGAAGTCCTCGAGCAGCGTGGCCGAGATCTCCTCCGCGGTGTGGAACGACGGTGTGTCGGTGTCGCCGGTCCACTCGGCGGCCGCCGCGATGCGGCGGAACTGGAAGTAGCCCACCGCCTTGCGACCGATGAGGTAGAACACCGGCTCCTTGCCCTGTCCGCGCAGGAGCTCCGCCACCTCGAGACCCTCACGGAGGATCTGCGAGTTGAAGGCTCCCGCGAGGCCGCGGTCCGACGAGAAGATCACGACCGCGGAGCGGCGGATCGTCTCGGGCTCACGGGTGAGCGGGTGGTCGACGTTCGAGTGCGTCGCGACGGCGGACACGGCCCTCGTCACGGCCCGCGCGAAGGGGCTGGACGCTTTGACGCGTGCCATCGCCTTCTGGATGCGCGAAGCCGCGATGAGTTCCATCGCCTTCGTGATCTTCTTGGTCGTCTGAGCAGAAGAGATCTTCTGCTTGTAGACCCTGAGTTGAGCGCCCATGAATTCAGTTCCTCACGCGATTACGCGCGACGACCCTTGACGATCTTCTCCTGGTTGACGTCCTCAGCCTCGGCTGCAGCGTGCTCCTCGTGGCCGGGAGCGCCGATGGCCTGCCCCTTGCCGCTCTGGAACTCCAGGAGGAAAGCGTCGGTGTGCTTGTCGAGCTCAGCCACCGTGTCGTCGTCGAGGACGTTGGTCTCACGCAGGGTGTCGAGGACCTTCGTGTTGCGACGCAGGTAGTCGAGCAGTTCGCGCTCGAAGCGCAGCACATCGGAGACCTCGAGGGTGTCGAGCTTTCCCTTGGTTCCGGCCCAGATCGAGACGACCTGCTCCTCGACGGGGTACGGCGAGTACTGAGGCTGCTTGAGCAGCTCGGTCAGACGCGCCCCACGGGAGAGCTGACGACGCGATGCCGCGTCGAGGTCGGATGCGAACATCGCGAACGCCTCGAGCGAGCGGTACTGCGCGAGCTCCAGCTTCAACGTTCCGGAGACCTTCTTGATCGACTTGACCTGTGCGTCACCGCCGACTCGCGAGACCGAGATTCCGACGTCGACCGCAGGACGCTGGTTCGCGTTGAAGAGGTCGGACTGGAGGAAGATCTGGCCGTCGGTGATCGAGATCACGTTGGTCGGGATGTACGCCGAGACGTCGTTCGCCTTGGTCTCGATGATCGGGAGACCGGTCATCGAACCCGCGCCGAGCTCGTCCGACAGCTTCGCGCAACGCTCCAGCAGACGGGAGTGCAGGTAGAAGACGTCACCCGGGTATGCCTCGCGGCCCGGCGGGCGACGCAGCAGGAGGGAGACGGCGCGGTAGGCCTCGGCCTGCTTCGACAGGTCATCGAAGATGATGAGGACGTGCTTGCCGCCGTACATCCAGTGCTGGCCGATGGCCGAACCGGTGTACGGAGCGAGGTACTTGAAGCCGGCGGGGTCCGATGCCGGAGCGGCCACGATCGTGGTGTACTCCAGGGCGCCGGCCTCTTCGAGCGCGCCCTTCACCGAAGCGATGGTCGAGCCCTTCTGGCCGATCGCGACGTAGATGCAGCGCACCTGCTTGTTGACGTCGCCGGACTCCCAGTTGGCCTTCTGGTTGATGATCGTGTCGATCGCGATCGCCGTCTTGCCGGTCTGGCGGTCGCCGATGATCAGCTGACGCTGACCGCGGCCGACGGGGATCATGGCGTCGATCGCCTTGATGCCGGTCTGCATGGGCTCGTGCACCGACTTGCGCTGCATGACGCCGGGCGCCTGAAGCTCGAGCTCGCGCACACCCTCGGTCGCGATGGAGCCGAGGCCGTCGATCGGGTTGCCGAGCGGGTCGACCACGCGTCCGAGGTAGCCGTCGCCGACGGGGACCGAGAGCACCTCGCCGGTGCGGGTGACCTCCTGGCCCGCCTCGATGCCGGTGAAGTCTCCGAGGACGACGACACCGATCTGCTTCTCGTCGAGGTTGAGGGCGAGGCCCTTGGTGCCGTCTGCGAAGGCGACGAGCTCGTTCGCCATGACGCCCGGCAGTCCCTCGACGTGCGCGATGCCGTCGGCCGCGTCGATGACGGTGCCGACCTCTGTCGCCGCCGCGCCCGTGGGCTCGTATGCTGCGGCGAAGTCCTTCAGCGCGTCACGGATGACGTCGGGGCTGATCGATAGTTCTGCCATTGTCTTCCCTTTGTATCTGGGTGCGCGGTTCCCCGCGCGAAGTCGTGTTAGCCGGCGAGCTTCTGGCGAAGATCGGCGAGACGGGCGGAGATGCTTCCGTCGATGACGTCATCGGCGATCTGCACACGCAGGCCTCCGACGACGGCGGGGTCGAGGACCTCGTTGAGCGACACCGTGCCGTCGTAGCGCCGCGAGAGCGCCGCGCTGAGACGGGTGCGCTGGGCGTCGGTGAGAGGCTTCGCGGTGTGCACCGTCGCGACCACGCGGTCGCCCTGGCTCGCGACGATCCGCGACGCGCGGATGAGCATCTGCCGGATGCGGCGATCACGCGGCTGACGCACGAGCGACGACACGATCAGAGACGCGGCGTCGCTGACGCCACCCGCGAGCAGCTTCTCGACGAGTGCGGCCTTCGCGGCCTCTCCTCCGAGCCGGCTTCCGAGCGCGAGCTCGAGCTCCGGGTTCGCCGCGATGACACGGGAGAATCCGAACAGCTCTCCCCCGACGTCCGTCTGCGGGGCGGAGATGGCCGCCACGCGGATCGCGAGCTCCTCGACACCGTCGACGAGCTCGGACGCGGAGGACCACCGCTCGGCGACGACGCTCTTCAGAATGCTCTGGGCGTTGTGCGAGAACCCGCCGAACACCGCCGCGACGACGTTCTGTCGCGCCGCGGCTGGAGCCGCGGGGTCGGCGAGCGCGCCGCTCAGCTGAGACGACTCCGTCACGGCACGGGCCGCTGCGAACAGCTCCCGCGCCGTGTCGAGGGTGACGTCCTTCGCTGCGGCAAGCGTCTGGATGGATGCCGCGAGTGCCTGAGTGGTCGCGCTGCCCATTACTGAGCCGCCTTCTCGGATGCTTCGAGCTCGGCGAGGAAGCGGTCGACGACCGCCGTCGCACGTGCATCGTCGCTGAGCGTCTCACCGACCACGCCGCCGGCGAGGTCGATGGCGAGAGAGCCGACCTCGCTGCGCAGCGACACGAGAGCGGTCTGGCGCTCCGCCTCGATCTGCGTGTGCGCGGTCGCGGTGATGCGAGCGGCCTCGGTCGATGCCGCCTCCTTGGCTTCGGCGACGATCTTCTTGCCGTCCTCACGGGCGGCCTCACGGATCTCACCGGCCTCGGTGCGTGCCTCGGCGAGCTGCCGGGTGTACTCCTCGAGCGCGGCCTCAGCCTGCTTCTGGGCCTCGTCCGCCTTGGCGATGTTCCCCTCGATGGCGGCGGACCGCTTGTCGAGCAGCGCCGTGAACTTCGGAAGGGCGACCTTCCACACGACGACCAGGATGACGAGGAACCACAGACCCGACCAGATGATGTCGTACCACGCAGGGATCAGCGGGTTAGGCGTCTCTCCCTCAGCTGCGAGGTTCGTGACAAGAGCGTTCAGCATCCTGTCTCCTTCAGAAGTCGGTTCGGATTACGGGAAGGGGATGAATCCGACGGCGATGCCGACGAATGCAAGCGCCTCGGTGAAGGCGATACCGATCCACATGAGGACCTGGAGGCGGCCGGCCAGCTCGGGCTGACGAGCGACACCCTCGATGGTCTTGCCGACGACGATGCCCACACCGATGGCCGGACCGATCGCGGCGAGGCCGTAGCCGACCGAAGCGAGGTGGCCGTTGATGTCTGCGAGAACCGTAGTAGCGTCCACGGGTTTTTCCTTTCGTTGGGTGGGCCGGCAGTCGCCGACCCGCTCAGTGCCTAGTGGGCTTAGTGCTCTTCTGCGACCGCGAGCTGGATGTAGACCGCGGTGAGGACGGTGAAGACGTATGCCTGCAGAACGGCGACCAGGATCTCGAAGAGAGTGAAGGCGCCGCCGAAGGCGAGGGTTCCGACACCGAGAGCGGCCCAGCCGCCACCTGCGGTGAAGAAGAAGAACTGGGTGGCTGCGAAGCACAGCACCAGGAGCATGTGTCCGACGACCATGTTCATCAGGAGTCGGAGCATCAGGGTGACCGGCCGGATGATGAACGTCGAGAGGAACTCGATCGGCGTCACGATGATGTACACCGGCCACGGGACACCGGAGGGGAACAGCGCGTTCTTGAAGAAGCCTGCAGGGCTCTTCTTGATTCCCGCGTAGATGAAGGTGACGTAGCTCACCAGAGCCAGGGTCAGCGGCACGGCCGCGATGCTGGTTCCGGCGATGTTCAGGAACGGGATGATGCCCGTGATGTTCATGAACAGCACCATGAAGAAGATCGTGGTGAGGATCGGCAGGAATCGGTTGCCGTCCTTGCGTCCGAGCAGGTCGTGCGCGATGTTGGTGCGGACGAAGTCCAGCCCCATCTCGACGACGCTCTGGAAGCGGCCGGGGACCACCTTCATCCGACGGGTTCCGAGGACCAGGAGGAGGACCACCACCACGACGGCGAGGAACTGCACGAGGTGGATTCGGTGCACCGGGATGACCCCGAATGCGTCGAAGAGGATCTCCGGGAAGAACTCGTCGATCGAAGGTCCGTGGAACTCGCCGTCGGAGGCGAGTTTGGGCATCAGGGTCGCAGCAAGATTGAACAGCGCGGGCTCCAGCTTCGGGGCACCGGTCAGAACCGGGGCGACGATGGTCGGTGTGCTTCAAGCGCAAGCGCTCGCGGGCGAGCGGCGGGCACATGTCAACACTATCAGAATAAAGGGTCTCCTAAGACCGGGGGGCGCCCTCCGCGGGCCCGTCCTGGTCGCGGGGTTCCTGAGCGATGTGGTGCCGACCGGGGGCGCGATCCTCGGGGACGACGGTGGGCAGCTCCATCCCGGGAGCGCGGTCGAGCGGAGCCTCGGAGGGCAGCGACGCATCGCTCACGTTGGGCAGACGCATCCGCGTGATGACGATCACGTCGATGACGAGGGTGGCGACGACTCCCGTGACGATCGACAGGAAGAACACCATCGGCTCGATCCACGCCTGACCGCTGAGCACGATCATGATCACGACGAAGAGGCCGAGCTTCAGCAGCCAGCCGCCCAGCACGATCGCGAAGAACAGCTGCACGTACAGGGGGTCGCCGAACCATCGGTTCGCGATGAGGATGCTCAGTGCGGTGATGCCGAGGAACAGCATCGCGAGCACGACGCCCAGCAGACCGCTCACCAGGCCCTCTGCCCCGCCGACGAGGAGACCGATGACGCCGGCCACGATCGCGAGGACCACCATCGACAGTGCGGACCAGAGGAGAGTCCTCCTCAGGATCGGGTTGCTGGACACGGGGCTCGGGCTCACGGGGACTCCACGGGGTTCGGGTCGGATTCGACGGGCGCCGCGGGCTTCCGCCGACGCGAAGGATTCAGGGTGATGACGAGGCAGGCGGCGATGCCTACCACGCCGAAGGCGACGCCGGGAAGGTACTGCCCCGGCCAGTCCTCACGCGCGCCGACGTACATCAGCAGCACCGCGAGCGAGATCACCGCGGTCCAGGCGTAGAAGATGAGCACGGCGTCGCGGTCGCGGTGACCGAGGTCGAGCATCCGGTGGTGCAGGTGCTTGCGATCGGGAGAGAACGGCGACTTGCCCGCGTTCATCCGCCGGAGCACCGCGAGCCCGAAGTCGAGCAGCGGCAGCAGCACCACGAGGAGTGGGAGCAGGATCGGGATGAAGGCACCCAGGAGCTGGGAACGACCGAGCCGCTCGAGGTCGAGCGCCGAGGGTTCGAGCTGACCGGTGACCGCGATCGCCGAGGTCGCCATCAGCAGACCGAGCACCAGCGCGCCTGAGTCGCCCATGAACAGCTTGGCGGGGCTCCAGTTGAAAGGCAGGAACCCCAGACACGCACCGATCAGGACGGCGGCGAGGAACGACGCGAGGTTGAAGTAGCTCGACGCCCCCGTGTCTCGCGTCAGTATGTACGAGTAGGCGAAGAAGACGCCGTTCGCGATCAGACAGACTCCCGCGACCAGGCCGTCGAGGCCGTCGATGAAGTTCACCGCGTTCATGACGATGACGATCGCGAACATCGTGATCGTGATGCTCAACCAGCTCGAGAAGACGATGAGGTCCCCGAACGGCAGCGACAGGATCTGCAGTCCGCCGCCGACGGTGATGATCCCCGCGGCGAGGAACTGCGCTCCGAGCTTGATCATCCAGTCGAGGTCCCACAGGTCGTCGACCACTCCGATCACGGCGATCAGGAGCGCGGCGGCGAGGATCGACCACATCGTCTGCGGCGGCATCCAGATCGTCGCGAAGAAGGGGTTCGCGGCGGACACCGCCATGGTGATGGCGATCCCGAGGAAGATCGCGACTCCGCCGAGGCGCGGAGTCGGGGTGGTGTGGACGTCTCGTTCGCGGATGCTCGGATAGAGCTTGAACCGCAGGCTCAGCTTCCAGACCGCCCACGTCAGCGCGAACGTGATCGCGGCGGTGATGATGACGGTGAAGAGGTACTGCTTCACGACTCCCCGTCCGCGTCGGCCTGCGCAGGAGCGGGCTCGAGCAGTTCTCCGAGCACCTCCTCGAGCCGCTCACGGCTGATCGCTCCGTCGCGCAGGATGCGCACCCGGCCCGTGCTCGGGTCGGGTGCTCGCGCCACGAGGGAGGTCGCGTCGACGATCGTCGAGGCGACGCCGGTCTCGCTGACGCCGTCGGCGAGATAGACCGACACGCTGTCGCCCAGCATCCGCTCGGCGTCTTCCGCGGACGTCGCGGCGTCGTGACCGGTGAGGTTCGCGCTCGAGACCGCGAGCGGGCCCGTCTCGGCCAGGAGTTCGAGAGCGACGCGTCCCTCGGGCATGCGCACGGCGACGGTGCCCAGCGTGTCTCCCAGGTCCCAGGCGAGCGACGGCTGGGCAGGCAGGACGATGGTCAGCCCTCCGGGCCAGAAGGCGTCGACCAGACGCCGCACGGGCTCGGGCACCGACTCGGCCAACGCCTCGAGCGTCTCGATCGAGCCGATCAGGACGGGCGGAGGCTGATTGCGCCCGCGCCCCTTGGCGTCGAGCAGTCGCTGCACCGCCTGCGGTGAGAACGCGTCGGCGGCGACGCCGTACACGGTGTCGGTGGGCATGACGATGAGTTCGCCGCGACTGATGGCCTGGCGTGCGTGACGCATTCCGGCGAGGAGCTGACCGTCGTCGCCGCAATCGAAGATGGAGGACATGACGAGTCGATTCTAGCCGGGGTCAGCCTGAGCACTCGATGACGGCGCCGTCACGGCCGCAGAGCCGTCGTCGCGCGGTCTCTGAGCGTGAGGTCGCGATGCGTCGACGCGGCCCGCCATCCGTCCCGCGTGAGGATGCTGCGGATCTCCTCTCCCTGCAGTTCGCCGTGCTCGATGACCAGAAGACCGCCGGGCCGGAGCAGCTCGAGCGCGCGCATGCTGAGCACGCGAACGATGTCGAGGCCGTCCTCCCCTCCGTAGAGCGCCATCGCGGGATCGAAGAGACGGACCTCGGGATCCCGCGGGATCGCCGCGTCCGGCACGTAGGGCGGGTTGGAGATCACGACCGAGACGGTGCCGTCGAGCTCATGGAAGGCGTCTGCGAGGTCTTCGTTCACGAGGGTCAGGTTCGGGGTGCCCGCGGTGTTGCGGCTGGCCCACGCATACGCTTCGGGTGAGAGCTCTGTCGCGTACACACGCGAATGCGGCACCTCGGTGGCCATCGACAGCGCGATGGCTCCGCTTCCGGTGCCGAGATCGACGGCCACCGGCTCCGCCTCGGGAGCGTTGACGAGGGCGTCGATCGCGAACTGCACGACCGTCTCGGTCTCGGGGCGCGGCACGAACACCCCCGGACCTACGGCGAGCTCGAGATGCCGGAACGGTGCTGTTCCCGTTATGTGCTGCAGCGGCTCCCTGGCCGCTCTGCGCTCCACCAGAGCGTCCAGCGCAGCGCGTTCCGACTCGCTCGCCCGGTCACCCCGCACCATGGCCGCCTGCACCTCGCCGCGTCGGACGCCGCGGACATGCCCCACCAGGAGCTCCGCGTCGACCAGCGGATCGGGGACTCCCGCCGCGCCGAGACGCTGAGCCGCGGCGTGGACGAGGGAGGCGAGGGACGTCTCAGACATGTGCTCCAGCGTAGAGCCGGAACGATGTCACAATGACCTCCGCCCCGACCGCCTCACATAGGCTGGAGCCGCAGTCCCCCACCACAGGAAGGCGTCACCATGTCCGGCATCCACCCCGACATCACCACCGCGTTCGGCAACACTCCCCTGGTTCGTCTGAACCGTGTCACCGAGGGAGTGGGCGCCACGGTGCTCGCCAAGCTGGAGTTCTACAACCCGGCGTCCAGCGTGAAGGACCGGCTCGGCATCGCGATCGTCGACGCCGCGGAGGCGTCGGGCGAGTTGAAGCCCGGGGGCACCATCGTCGAGGCGACGAGCGGCAACACCGGCATCGCGCTCGCGATGGTCGGCGCGGCACGCGGATACGACGTGATCCTCACGATGCCCGCATCGATGTCGAAGGAGCGGCGGATGCTCCTCAAGGCGTTCGGTGCCGAGGTCGTGCTCACCGATCCCACGAAGGGCATGACGCACGCGGTCGCCGAGGCGGAGGCCATCGCCGCCCGGACGCCCGGCGCGGTGCTCGCCAAGCAGTTCGCCAATGAGGCGAACCCCGAGATCCACCGCCGGACGACCGCTGAGGAGATCCTGCGCGACACGGAGGGCTCCGTCGACTATCTCGTCGCCGGCATCGGCACCGGCGGAACGATCACCGGGGTCGGCCAGGTGCTGAAGGAGCGCGTTCCCGGCGTGCAGATCGTCGCCGTCGAGCCCAAGGACTCCCCCATCCTGACCGAGGGCCACCCCGGACCGCACAAGATCCAGGGCATCGGCCCGAACTTCGTGCCGCCCATCCTCGACCGCGACGTCCTCGACGAGGTCATCGACGTCACGTTCGACGATGCTATCCGAGTCGCTCGCGAGACCGCGCGCAAGGAGGGCATCCTCGTGGGCATGTCGAGCGGTGCCGCGATCTGGGCCGCTCTCGAGGTCGCCCGCCGCCCGGAGGCGACGGGCAAGACGATCGTCGTGATCATCCCCTCGTTCGGCGAGCGCTACCTGTCGACCGCCCTGTACGAGCACCTGCGCGAATCCTGACCCGTCCGATGGGCATGATCGGCCGAATGCGCGAGGACATCGCGGCAGCACGACTCCGCGATCCCGCCGCACGCAGCGCCGCGGAGGTGGCACTGCTCTACCCGGGACTGCACGCGATCTGGGTGCATCGGATCTCGCACGCACTGTGGCGTCGCCGGCTGCGGCTGCTCGCGCGCGCGACCTCGCAGGTCTCGCGTTGGCTGACCGGGATCGAGATCCACCCCGGCGCACGGATCGGGCGTCGCTTCTTCATCGACCACGGCATGGGCGTCGTGATCGGCGAGACCGCCGAGATCGGCGACGACGTGATGCTCTACCACGGAGTGACGCTCGGCGGTCGCACCAGGCACTCCGGCAAGAGGCACCCGACGCTCGGCGACGGCGTGGCCGTCGGAGCCGGGGCCAAGGTACTGGGCCCCGTCACGATCGGCGCGCGTGCGGTCGTCGGTGCGAACGCTGTCGTGACCCGCGATGCGCCGGCCGACAGCATCCTGGTCGGGATCCCGGCGAAGCCGCGGATGCGGAGCGCCCACGACGACACGCGCGCGCTGCTCACCGCACCCGAATACTCGATCTGATCAGCGGGCGCGGCGCTTCTCGGTGCGCTTCTTGAGGAAGATCAGCGGGAGAAGGACGCTGCCGAGCGCCGTGATGAGCCACACGATCACGGATCCGAGCAGCCACCCGGTCAGATCGACGATCCGGAGACCGCCGATCGGGAGAAGAACGACGACGACGAGGGCGATCAATGTCGAGAAGATGCCGATGCCGCCCATGAGCACCGGGGCGTAGCGGTCCGCGATCCTGCTGACCCACGGCGCGAGAATGCTCTGCAGCAGCGCGAAGATCAGGATGCAGACGACGAACCCCCACCACTTGTCCCACTGGATCTGGAATCCCTCGAGCAGCAGGTCGGCCACGATGAGGCCGAGCCCGGCGGACACGACGTACATGAGCGAGCGGAACAAGAGCGTGATCACGGGCTGAGCATATCGCTCCCGCGGCAGAGCGTGCGGAAACGGTTCCCGCGCGTGCCCTGCGGCCCGAAGTCCCGACGCGCGGGACCTGGGGCTCAGGAGTCCGAGCCCACCGCGGCGAGCCGTGCCTCTTCGTCGGCCTGGATCGCGCTCTCGATGATCGGCTCGAGCGCGCCGTCCATCACCTGATCGAGGTTGTACGCCTTGAAACCCGTACGGTGATCCGCGATGCGGTTCTCGGGGAAGTTGTAGGTGCGGATGCGCTCGGAACGATCCATGCCGCGGATCTGCGACTTGCGGGCATCGGATGCTGCAGCATCCAACTCCTCCTGCTGCTTGGCGAGCAGACGCGCGCGAAGCACACGCATCGCCGCCTCGCGGTTCTGCAGCTGGGACTTCTCGTTCTGCATGGACACGACGATCCCGGTGGGCACGTGCGTGATGCGAACGGCGGAGTCCGTCGTGTTCACCGACTGTCCGCCAGGACCGGACGAGCGGAAGACGTCGATCTTCAGATCGTTCTGGTTGATCGCGATCTCGTCGGGCTCGTCGACCTCGGGGAAGACGAGCACGCCCGTCGTGGAGGTGTGGATGCGGCCCTGCGATTCCGTGGCGGGCACGCGCTGGACGCGGTGCACGCCGCCCTCGTACTTGAGATGTGCCCAGACACCCTGTGCGGGGTCCGTCGAGGAGCCCTTGATCGCGACCTGGACGTCCTTGTAGCCGCCGAGGTCGGATTCGTTGCGCTCGAGCAGCTCGGTCTTCCAGCCTTTCGACGCGGCGTACTGGATGTACATGCGCAGCAGGTCTGCGGCGAACAACGCCGATTCGGCTCCGCCCTCCCCCGCCTTGATCTCCATGATGACGTCACGGGCGTCGTCCGGATCACGCGGGATGAGGAGTCGTCGCAGCCTCTCCTGAGCCGCCTGCAGACCCTCCTCGAGGACCGGGATCTCGGCGGCGAACGCCTCGTCCTCACGAGCCAGCTCACGTGCGGCGTCGAGATCGTCGGACGCCGCCACCCACGCCTCGTACGCGGCGACGATCCGTGAGAGCTCGGCATAGCGCCGGTTCACGCGCTTCGCGCGCGCGGCGTCAGCGTGCACCGCCGGGTCGGAGAGTTCCTCCTGCACCCGGCGATGCTCGTCGATCAGAGTCTGGACGGACTCGAACACACCGGCTCCGCTCAGCGGATGTTGCTGTCGTGTCCGTGGCCGCCTGCGGGCGGCGTCGGCATCGACTTCTGCATCTGCACCAGGAACTCCACGTTCGAGTGGGTCTCCTTGAGCTTGCCGAGCACGACCTCGAGTGCCTGCTGCTGGTCGAGGCCCGCGAGGGCACGGCGCAGCTTCCAGGTGATCTTGACCTCGTCGGTCGACAGCAGCATCTCTTCGCGGCGCGTGCTCGACGCGTTGACGTCGACGGCCGGGAAGATGCGCTTGTCGGCGAGCTGGCGCGACAGACGCAGCTCGCTGTTGCCGGTGCCCTTGAACTCCTCGAAGATGACCTCGTCCATCTTGGAGCCGGTCTCGACGAGAGCCGTGGCGAGGATCGTGAGGGATCCGCCGTTCTCGATGTTGCGCGCGGCGCCGAAGAAGCGCTTGGGCGGGTAGAGCGCCGAGGCGTCGACACCGCCGGACAGCACACGGCCCGATGCAGGGGCGGCCAGGTTGTAGGCACGGCCGAGACGCGTGATCGAGTCGAGCAGCACGACGACGTCGCGGCCCAGCTCGACGAGACGCTTGGCGCGCTCGATCGCGAGCTCCGCGACCGTGGTGTGGTCTTCGGCCGGGCGGTCGAACGTCGAGGCGATGACCTCGCCCTTGACCGTGCGCTCCATGTCGGTGACCTCTTCGGGGCGCTCGTCGACCAGCACGACCATGAGGTGGACCTCGGGGTTGTTCTGCGCGATCGCGTTGGCGATCTGCTGCAGCACGATCGTCTTTCCCGCCTTGGGCGGCGCGACGATGAGACCGCGCTGGCCCTTGCCGATCGGGGCGACGAGGTCGATGATCCGCTGCGTCAGCTTCTCCGGTGCCGTCTCGAGACGCAGGCGCTCCTGCGGGTAGAGCGGGGTGAGCTTGCCGAACTCCACTCGGGTCGCGGCGTCATCGATCGACAGACCGTTGATCGAGTCGACCTTCACCAGCGCGTTGTACTTCTGGCGTCCCTGCTGGTCGCCTTCGCGCGGCTGCTTGATGGAGCCGACGATCGCGTCGCCCTTGCGGAGGTTGTACTTCTTGACCTGTCCGAGCGAGACGTAGACGTCGCTGGGGCCGGCGAGGTAGCCGGTCGTGCGCACGAACGCGTAGTTGTCGAGCACGTCGAGGATGCCCGCGATCGGGATCAGGACGTCGTCCTCGCCGATCTCGGTGTCGAACTCGTCGGTCGGCGCTCCGCCGCGGCGCTTGTTGCGCTGACGGTTGCGTCCGTTGCCCGAGGACTGGTCGTCGTCGGCAGGAGCGCTCGGCTGCTGCTCGGGCTGCGCCTGAGCGCCGCTGTTCTGGCCGCGGCCGCGGTTGCGGCTGCGGCTCCGGTTGCGACCCCGACCGCCCTGCTCGTCGCCGTCGGCGGAGTCGCCTGCGGTCTCGGAGGGACGGTTCGCCCCTGACGCGTCGTCGGCGGACGCCTGGGGCGCGGGCTTGTCGGCTGCCTGCTTCTCGGGGCCGGACTTGTCCGCACCGGAGTTGTCCGCACCGGACGCCTCCGCCTCGGCGGCGGGCTTCTTGGCGGTGCGACGGCCCCGGCTGGGCTTCTTCGGCTCGTCCGAGGACTCGGCGCCGTCACCTGCGGCCGACGCGGCCGGAGCAGCGACAGGCTCAGCGGCGTTCGCAGCGGATCCGGACTCTGCAGCGGGTGCAGGAGCGTCGGCATCCGCCTTCTTCGCGCGGCTGCGTCGCGGGGCCTTGGCCTTGGGCGCGTCGGCAGACTCTGCGGCGGGGGCGTCGCCGGCAGGCTTCTCCGACGCCGCGGGAGCCGTGTCGGCCTCAGCCGTCGCCTTGTCGGCCTTGGCCGCGGCGGTGGCAGTGGTCGCCCGGCGCGGTGCGCGCTTGCGCGGCGGCGCCTTCTCGGTCACGGCGGCACCGGATGCGGCGTCGGAGCTCACGGCCTTCGCCGGGGCATCAGCGGCGGGCGCCGCCTGATCGTTCTGGGTCTCGGAGAAATTCTCCACGAGTACTCCCTCTTTGGTCTCGAAGACATGAGCGGTACGCGCACAACGGGTGCTGCGCGCGGTCGCACGGGCCGACACTCGGTGCCGGCAAGCCTTGTCACCGAGCCGACGAAGAGGACTGGGCTCTCAGAAGGATCGATGCGTCAGGGATTCACGTGCGGGTCTTGCAGATTTGCAATGGGGCCAGATTCACGCAGTTACGTGGAGCCCTCCGCTCGGTTCCCCACTGTACCACCACGGACGTCGACTGCGAGCAGCAGCGCTTCCCACGGGGTGTCGGTGGTCGACTCGGCGAGTTCGACGGCGTCCTGACGGCTGCCGGGGCCGTCGGCCAGCACCAGCACGCTGGGCCCCGCCCCCGAGACGACTGCCGCGAACCCCGCGCTCCGAAGCGCCTGCACCAGACGTCGCGTCTCGGGCATGGCCTCGGCGCGATAGTCCTGGTGAAGACGGTCGGCCGTCGCGTCGAGCAGCAGCTCCGGGCTCTGCATCAGGGCGGCGATCAGCAGAGCGGACCGCGAGACGTTGAAGACCGCGTCCGCCGTCGAGACGTGGGGCGGCTGCAGCGAGCGCGCCTTCGACGTCGACATGGTGTACGACGGCACGAGCACGAGCGGAGACACGCCGCGGTGCACGAGCAGCTTCTTGTGCTGCGGACCGCGCTCCCCCATCCAGGCGATGGTGAGGCCGCCGAACAGCGCCGGGGCGACATTGTCGGGGTGACCCTCGATCTCGGTGGCGAGTCGCAGCATGTCGGTGTCGCTGATCTCGACATCGCCCTCGAGCAGACCCTTGGCCGCGAGGATCCCGGCGGTCACGGCAGCCCCGGACGATCCGAGTCCGCGCCCGTGAGGCACACCGTTCTCCGCGACGATGCGCAGGCCCGGGAGCGGACGATCCACGTCGGCGTAGACGTGCGCGATCGTGCGCACGATGAGGTTCGTCTCGTCCCGGGGGATCTCGCTCGCACCGGAGCCGGTGACGTCGATCTCGAGCCTGCCTGCCGGCAGCTCGGTCACGAGCAGTGTGTCGTAGATGCTGAGGGCGAGACCGAGCGTGTCGAAACCCGGACCCAGGTTGGCGCTGGTCGCCGGAACGGTCACCTCGACCGTGCGCCCCTCTGCCATCGTCACTCGCCCTCCACGCGCAGCACGGAGACCACGCGCTCGACGACGGAGCTGTCGGCCAGGGCGTCAACGGTCGCGCTCAGCGCCTGGTCGGTCGCGCGGTGGGTGCCGATCACGAGACGTGCGGTGGTCTCGTCCTCCCCTTCGACGGTCTGCACGACGGTCGCGACCGAGACGTCGCCGTCGCTGAGGATGCCGGCGACCGTCGCCAGCACGCCGGGCGAATCAGAGACCTCGAGAGTGATCTGATAGCGGGTGGTGACATGGCCGATCGGGACCACGGGAAGATTGGCCCTCGTCGACTCGCCCACGCCGACTCCTCCGGCGATGTGCCGGCGTGCCGCCGACACCACGTCGCCGAGGACCGCCGATGCCGTCTGCACGCCGCCGGCGCCCGCACCGTAGAACATGAGCGAACCCGCGGCCTCCGCCTCGACGAACACCGCGTTGTTGGCGCCGTGCACCGCCGCAAGCGGGTGCGAGTTCGGGATGAGGGCCGGGTACACGCGCACCGAGATGGACTCGTTGCCGTTGGCCTCGATGCGCTCGCAGACCGCGAGGAGCTTGATCACGAAGCCCGCCGAACGAGCCTCCTCGATCATCGACGCGGTGACCGAGGTGATCCCCTCGCGGTACACCGCGTCGAGGGGAACGGCGGTGTGGAAGGCCAGACTCGCGAGGATCGCCGCCTTCTGCGCGGCGTCGAAGCCCTCGACGTCGGCGGTCGGATCAGCTTCGGCATACCCGAGTCGCTGAGCATCGGCGAGGACGTCGCCGAAATCGGCGCCCTCCGTCTCCATGCGATCGAGGATGTAGTTGGTCGTGCCGTTCACGATGCCCATGATGCGCACGACCCGGTCGCCGGCGAGCGAATCGCGCAGCGGGCGGATGATGGGGATCGCTCCCGCCGCGGCGGCTTCGTAGTACACGGATGCGCCGACACGATCAGCCGCCTCGAAGAGCTCGGGACCGTGCGTGGCGAGCAGGGCCTTGTTCGCGGTCACGACGTCTGCGCCGGAGCCGATCGCCTGAAGGATGCTGGTGCGTGCGGGCTCGATGCCGCCCATGAGCTCGATGACGATGTCGGAACCGAGGATCAAAGACTCCGCGTCGGTCGTGAACAGCTCTCTCGGCAGATCCGTGTCGCGCGGCGCGTCGAGGTCGCGCACCGCGATGCCCGCCAGCTCGAGCGCTGCGCCCGCGCGGTCGGCGAGCTCGTCGCCGTGGCGCAGCAGGAGCGCTGCGACCTGGGAGCCGACCGCTCCGGCGCCCAGCAGCGCCACGCGAAGTCGTCGGTACTCAGTCGTCATTGCTTCTCCTTCGGAGGGTGGTTCGGGTGGTGCATCGCCGGATCGCGGATCCGCCGGTGGGTCTCAGCGGCTCGGGCGTTCGATCATGGCCGGGGAATCCCGGCGTCGCGGGACAGCACGTCGGCGATGGTCTCGCCGCGCACGATGACCGTGGATCGTCCGTCGCGCACGGCGACGATCGGCGGGCGGGGCACGTGGTTGTAGTTGCTCGCGAGGGACGCGCAGTAGGCCCCTGTGGCGGGAACCGCGAGCAGGTCGCCGGGTGACACGTCATCCGGGAGGTATTCGTGATCGACGACGATGTCCCCCGACTCGCAGTGCTTGCCGACGACGCGACTGAGCTGAGGAGCCCCGACGCCGAGCCGCGAGGCGAGTCGGGCCGAGAACTGCGCGCCGTAGAGGGCCGGGCGGGCGTTGTCGCTCATCCCGCCGTCGACGCTGATGTACGTGCGTCCGAAGCCCGACCCCAGCTCGACGTCCTTGACCGTGCCGACCTCGTAGATGGTCACGCCCGCCGTGCCGACGATCGCGCGTCCCGGCTCGAACGACAGAGCGGGCACCGCGATGCCTCGCGCGGCGCAGCCCTCCGCCACGGCCGCCACGATCTCCCCCGCGAGCGTCTCGATGGGCGTGGGGTCGTCGACGCTCGTGTAGGCGATGCCGAAGCCGCCGCCCAGGTTGAGGTGCGGCACGGGTCCCTCGTCGAGCAGAGCCGCGTGGAGCTCGAGAACCCGCTCGGCAGACTCGCGGAAGCCCGCGACCCCGAAGATCTGAGAGCCGATGTGACAGTGGAGGCCGACGAAGTCGAGCCCGGGGATGTCTCGGATCCGCGCCACGGCCGCCTCCGCGTCCGCGAGCGGGAAGCCGAACTTCTGGTCCTCGTGAGCGGTGGCGAGGAAGTCGTGCGTCTCGGCGTGCACCCCGCTGATCACGCGCACGAGAACGCGCTGCGTCGCACCGGTACGGGCCGTAATCGCGGCGAGACGCTCGATCTCGATCGCACTGTCGACGATGATCGTGCCGACACCGACCTCGACCGCACGCGTGAGTTCGGCCAGCGACTTGTTGTTGCCGTGGAATCCGAGCGACGATGCAGCGACACCCGCGGCGAGAGCGACCTCGAGCTCGCCTCCGGTGCACACGTCGACGCGCAATCCCTCCTCGACGACCCAGCGGGCGACGACCGTGCTGAGGAACGCCTTGCCCGCGTAGTACACCTGTGCCGTGGTGCCGTGATCGGCCGCGGCCTCGTCGAACGCCGTGCGGAACGCCCGCGCCCGTGACCGTACTTCGTCTTCGTCGAGCACCAGCAACGGGGTGCCGTAGGTCTGCGCGAGCTCCGTGGCGGTGATGCCTGCGATCATGAGCGCGCCGTCGTCGCTGCGCCCGGCCGACGCCGGCCACACCGCAGTGGGGAGTTCGTTCACGTCGTCGGGGACGACGAGCCAGTCCGGGGCGAGCGAGTCGACAGGGGAATGCACGGAACACCAATCGTGGGACGGTCTCGACGCGAGGGCGCAGCGTGAGGTTGACCCCGATTCTAGGGCACCCGGTATGCCGCCCCCGCCATGGTGACGGTCCGCGTCAACCCCCTGTGTGCCACCCCCGACGCCTCGTAGTGTGGAACACGATGAGCACAGATACCCCGCCCCAGAAGGCTGAGTCACCGGGCGCGATCGCACGGCTGAGCAGGAACGCGATCCGCTGGGCGCTCGAGCGTCGTCCCGTACGTGCCGTGCTGCTGTACAGCGAGCGTCGTGGTCCGATGCTCGCCGACAGCGTCACCTATCGCGCCCTGTTCAGCGTGTTCGCCGCCGTGCTGCTCGGCTTCTCGATCGCCGCGCTCTGGCTCGCCGGCAATCCCGAGGCATGGCGCGCGATCATCGATGCCGTGCAGTCCGTGGTTCCGGGGCTCATCGGCGACGGCGGGGTGATCGACCCCGACGACCTGCGCGTGCCGCTGTCGCTGTCGCTCGCGGGCCTCGTCTCGGCGATCGCTCTCGCGGGCTCGGCTCTCAGCGCAGTGGGTTCCCTGCGCACCGCGGTGCGAGTGATCTCCGGCACCGCTCAGGACGACATCCTCTTCATCTGGGTCATGCTCCGCAACCTCCTGCTCGCCGTGGGCGTCGCGGTGCTCTTCGTGGCGTCTGCCGCCGTGACCTTCGTGGGGCGCCTCGGCATCACATGGATCACCGGGCTCATCGGACTCGATGCGGACTCGCCCGTGGCCACCTGGAGCGTCAGGATCGTCTCTCTCGTCGTCGTCCTGGCGCTCAACACCGTGCTGATCGCGGGGGTCTTCCGGCTGCTCTCGGGCGTCTCCGCGTCGGCCCGTTCCCGGTGGTCAGGGGCCCTCGCAGGCGGCGTGGGTCTGCTCGTGCTGCAGGAGCTCTCGAGTCTCTTCGTCGGAGGCGCCACGAGCAACCCGCTGCTGGCATCCTTCGCCTCGTTGCTCGCGCTGCTGATCTGGTTGAACCTGTCGACTCAGGTGATCCTCGTCTCGTGCGCCTACATCGTCACCTCCGAGGAGGAGCGCCACGACCGCGTGCACGCCCGCTTCGGTGCGACGACCTTCGAGCAGAGGCGCGTGCAGCGAGCGGAAGCAGAAGTGGCCCTCGCCACGGCGACGCTCCGGTCGGCGCAGCAGGCGGAGCGGGACGCGCGCGGAGTCGCCCAGACGGGCGACTGAGCCTCACCTCTGCGGGCAGACTCCGGGCTCCTGCAGGCTCGCGTCGGTGGTGATCGCTCCGTCGACGTCGACGTCGATCACGGCCACACTGCCCTCGATATCGAGGCCCGTGAGCGTGAGGCCCGCGGGCAGCTGATCCGCGATGCACAGTCGCTGGGTCTGCGTCAGTGTCGCCCCGAGCGCGCCCAGCGACGACCCCACCTCCGCGGCGTCGATCTCGAGGCCGCCGACGGTGAGCCCCACCGGCGTCAGCTCGAGGTCGCCGTCGGCGACACCGGGCTCCACGGTGAGAGAGATCGGGATCGCAGCCCCCAACACGCTGACCGAGCCCGACGCGGTGACGTTCGGTGCGTCGAAGACGACCGTGTCGACGGGGAGATCGGTGTCGGCGAGCAGAGTCGTGAACTGCGACTCGTCCACGCGGATCGTGCCCGTCGCTCCCGAGAGGTCTCCGCCGCGCAGCGGCACCCCCTGAGCCGTGACGTCCACGGCCCCGGTGAGTCCCTCGAGCGTGACCGATTCGGTCGAGAGCCGCAGAGTGTCCAGACGGCCGGCGACGAGCTGCGGCAGCAGGATGCCGTCGGCCTGCACATCGAGCTGCTGATCGCCGGGCAGATCGAGCTGTTCGATCACGATCGATCGCACGACGCCGGGGAGCACCGCCCTGGCGATGAACTCCGCAGCGATCACGAGCGCGATCAGCACCACGAACACGATCGCGAGCACCCATGGCCAGCGACGGCGTCGCCGCGTCGCCCGCGGAGCGGCATCCGCTCCGTTGCCGGGCACCACGAGCGTCGGATGCTCGGAGTCGGCCGAGGGATACGGCAGCGTGGGATTGTCGTCGCTCATGCTGCCATCCTGCCCTACGCCCGACCGCCGGACCGACGTGCTACATGCGCTCGGGCGCCGAGACGCCCAGCAGGTCCAGACCGTTGCGGAACACCTGACCCGAGGCGTCGTTGAGCCAGAGGCGCGTGCGGTGCACGGTTTCGATCGGGTCGTCGCCCTGAGGGATCACACGGCAGTTGTCGTACCAGCGGTGGTAGAGGCCCGCGAGTTCCTCGAGATAGCGTGCGACCCGGTGCGGCTCACGCACCTCCGCCGCGAAAGCGACGATGCGCGGGAACTCCTGCAGGGCACCGAGCAGAGCGGCCTCGGTCTCGTGCGTCAGCGTCTCGGGGGCGAACTCCGAGCGGTCGACACCCGACTCGGCAGCGTTGCGTGCCACGTTGTGCGTGCGCGCGTGGGCGTACTGCACGTAGAAGACGGGGTTGTCGTTCGTGCGCTTCTGCAGGAGTTCGGGGTCGAGAGCGAGCGGAGAATCCGCGGGCGAGCGCTCGAGGGAGTACCTCAGCGCATCGGTGCCGAGCCATTCGCGCAGGTCGTCCATCTCGATGATGTTCCCCGCGCGCTTGCTGAGGCGAGCGCCTCCGACCGAGACGAGCTGCCCGATCAGCACCTCGACGTTCTTCTCCGGGTCCTCGCCCGCCGCTCCCGCGATCGCCTTGAGGCGGTGCACGTACCCGTGGTGGTCGGCACCCAACAGGTAGAGCTTGTACTCGAAGCCACGATCGCCCTTGTTGAGGTAATAGGCGGCGTCGGCGGCGAAGTAGGTGTACTCGCCGTTGGAGCGACGGATCACGCGATCCTTGTCGTCGCCGAAATCGGTGGTGCGCACCCACACCGCACCGTCGTCGTCGAACACATGCCCCTGCTCGCGCAGACGGTCGACGGCGCGATCGACGAAGCTGACTCCGTCCGCGTCCTTCGCGTGCAGCGTGCGCTCGGAGAACCACACGTCGAAGTCGACGTTGAACTTCGCGAGCGACTCCTTCTGCTCCTCCAGCTGGAATCCGTAGGCGAGCTCACGTGTCACGAGCACCTGCTCGTCCTGTGCGAGTTCGAGCAGATCCGGCCGCGCGGCGAGGACGCGGGTCGCGAGGTCTGCGATGTAACTGCCGGCGTACCCGCCTTCCGGGGCCGGTTCGCCCTTGACGGCAGCCAGAACCGAGTGCGCGAAGCGCTCCATCTGCACGCCGGCGTCGTTGATGTAGTACTCCCGCGCCACCGTCGCACCGGACGCGGCGAGCACACGGGCGATCGCGTCGCCGAGCGCCGCCCAGCGCGTGTGGCCGATGTGCAGGGGCCCGGTCGGGTTCGCGCTCACGAACTCGATGTTGATGCTGCGACCGGCCTGGGCGTCATTGTGTCCGTAGGCGGACCCCGCCTCGACGATGACCTTCGCGAGTGCGCCGGCGGCTGCCGCGTCGAGTCGGATGTTGATGAACCCGGGGCCGGCCACTTCGGCGCTCTGCACGCCGTCGACGTGCTCGAGGCCGTCGGCGATCTGCTGGGCGAGCTCGCGGGGATTCGTGCCGAGCGGCTTCGCGAGACGCATCGCGATGTTCGACGCCCAGTCGCCGTGATCGCGATTGCGCGGACGCTCGAACACGATGTCGGACGCGGCGACGGCGAGCGGCTCGCCGGGACGACGTTCCTCGGCGATCGGTGCGAGAACGGCGAGGAGGGCTTCGGCGAGCGTTTCAGGAGTCATAGGCAACCCAGTTTACGGCTCGACACGCGTCGGAATTTGCGTCGCGGGATTCGTGATCTACAGTCATGCCATGCGTCCCGCGATCACCCGCCGCCGCCTGCCTCTCGCAGGCGTAGCCGTGGCGATCGTCCTGGCCGTCGCGGCAGTGGTCCTCGGGGTGCTGCGGCCGTGGACTCCGGCACCGACCACCGCTCCCGTCGGTGCGGCATCCGCCGGTGAAGACGCGGTCGCGATCTCGCCCGCGCCGCTCCTGCTGCCCGAAGAGCCCACCGTGCTCGTCTTCGGAGACTCATGGACGTACGGGTCCGCGGCCACGCTGCCGACCGAGGGCTACGCATATGTGCTGGCCGACCTCATCGACGGCGAGACGATCGTGAACGGTGTGCGCGGCAGCGGCTACCTGAAGCCGGGCCTGGACGGACCCGCGTTCGGCGAGCGCATCGCAGCGCTCGACCCGGCCCTCGCTCCCGACCTCATCATCGTGCAGGGGTCGATCAACGACCGGGAGCAGGGAGAGACCGGATACCGCGAGGCGGTCACCGCCGCCTGGGATGCCCTGTCGGCGAAGTACCCGGATGCCACGATCGTGGTGCTCGGGCCCGCGCCGCACGAACTCCCGGTGGGCGCAGGCACCGCGCGCATCGACGGGGATCTCGCGGAACTGGCCGCCGCCCGGGGCTGGTGGTACGTCTCCCCCATCGCACAGAACTGGATCACCGAGCAGAACTACCTGTCTGTGATCGATGTCGATCTCGGTCGCAAACACCCCTCGACCGACGGTCACCGCTACCTCGCCGAGAAGCTCGCTGCGGCGCTCGTCGAACTCGGCGACGCGCCCGTGACCGAGGCCGGGTCGGAGACGACCGCCGAGCAGTGATATTGTCGACCGGTACGCCTCCGTAGCTCAGTGGATAGAGCGCCGGTTTCCGGTACCGTAGGTCGCAGGTTCGACTCCTGTCGGGGGCACATGGGGTGAATGCGTGACGAGCGACAGCTCATCCGCAGAATCCGTGTCACGAGAAAAGCCGCCTGGAACCAGGCGGCTTTTCTCGTGAGTGGTCGAGGGACCCGGGGCGCTCAGGCGTCCGCGGAATCGGTCGTCGAGCGGGGCAGGACCGTGAGCACCCGTTCGATATGGTCGCGGAACTCTGCCATGTAGTCGCTCAGGAATGTCGCGGTGCCCGCGTTCTTGACCGTGCCGTCCTCGGCGTAATCGTCGGGGACGAACTGGATGTAGGCCTCCGGGGCCGTCATCTGCCGGGCGTTGCAGAAGCTCAGCACACCGCGCAGGCTCTGCTGCGCGACCGCCGTGCCTATCGCACCGACGGATGCGCCGATCACCGCGGCGGGGATGTGATCGAACGAGTTCTGTCCCCAGGGCCGGGATGCCCAGTCGATCGCGTTCTTGAGTCCGCCCGGAATCGACCGGTTGTACTCCGGCGTGACGAAGAGCACGGCATCCGCCGAGTCGATCGCCTCCTTCAGCTCCACCGCGACCGGCGGGTAGTCCTCGTCGTAGTCCTGACTGTAGAGCGGGAGATCGCGGATCGAGATCTCGAAGAACTCGAGGTCCTCCGGCGCGAGCCCGATCAGCGCCTTCGCCAGGGTGCGATTGATGGAGGTGGATGAGAGACTTCCGACGAAGTAACCGACTCGGTAGGTCATGACCGCTCCTCTTGTCGTGGGGCGCCTGCAGTGACGCTGGGTCCAGTCTCGTCGCGGGCCCCCTCTGCGTCCAGCCCCACTCCGTGCGGATCGTCGGCCGTCACCAGCTCCCCCTCCGACAATCGGACCAGACGATCCGCGTCTTCGAGCAGCGCGGTGTCGTGCGAGACGCAGACGACGGCGACCCCGCGACGGGCCTCGTCGCGCAGAGCACCGCGGATCAACATCGCGCTCTTGGCGTCGAGGCCCGTCGTCGGCTCGTCGAGCAGCAGCAGGTCTGCCGATCTCGCAAGGCCCTGTGCGAGAAGTGCGCGCTGCTGCTGACCGCCCGACAGCGTCGCGAAGGGAGCGGATGCGAGCTGGTCGATCGCGAGTCGCGTCATCGACCGGTCGATGAGCTCGCGTGCCGCGGCATCCGTGCGACGCCACCACCCGAGACGCCCCCAGGTGCCGATGCTCACCACCTCGCGCGCCGTGACGGGCAGCCGCTCCGGGATTCCGGTGCGCTGCGGGACGAATGCGAGGGAGCCGCGGACCGACCTCGCGCCGACCCGCGCGTCACGGACCCCGGCGAGCACCTCGAGGAGCGTCGATTTGCCGGCACCGTTCGGACCCGCGATCACCACCATCTCGCCTCCCCGCAGCGCGAGGTCCACCCCTCGCAGGACGTCTTTCCCGCCAAGGGCGACGTGGATGTCGGTGAGAACGGCGGCCTGCGCACGGTCGACGGCGGAAGAAGTCATGAGTCCCACTATACGAGTTTGATAATCATTCTCATTTACGGATACAGTCGGGAACCGTGACAGATCCGCTCTCCCTGGCCCTCGCGCCGCTCGCCCTCGATTTCGTCCAACGGGGCATGATCGGTGGCGCCCTGGTGGCGGTGCTGTGCGGAGTCGTCGGCACCTGGGTCGTGATCCGGGGCATGGCCTTCCTGGGCGAGGCCCTCGCACACGGGATGCTCCCGGGCGTGGCGCTGGCCACGGTGGCCGGGCTCCCGGTGCTCGTCGGCGGTGCGCTCAGCGCGATGGCCATGAGCGTGGGCATCAGCGCCCTGCAGCGCCGGGCGCGACTCTCGTACGACACCAGCATCGGACTGCTGTTCGTCTCGATGCTGGCGCTCGGCGTGATCGTCATCTCGCATTCGGGAAGCTTCGCGACTGACGCGACCGCCATCCTGTTCGGCGACATCCTGGCGATCACCGAGAACGATCTGCTGCTGCTCGCCGCGGCCGCCGCTGCGGGCCTGATCATCGCCGTCGTGTGCCACCGCTCCTTCGTCGCCCTCGCTTTCGACACCCGGATCGCGTCGGTGCTGGGGCTGCGTCCTCGCGCCGCGCAGGGCGCTCTCGTGGCACTCGTGACCCTCGCGGTCGTCGCGTCCTACCAGGCCGTCGGCTCGATGCTCGTCGTGGGCCTGCTGCTGGCGCCGGCGGTCGCAGCCGGTCACTGGACCACGCGCATCCCCACCCGGATGCTCGTCGCGTGCGTGTTCGGCGTGGCGTCCGTCGCCCTCGGTCTCCTCGCCTCCTGGCACCTCGCGACTGCCGCCGGCGCCTCGGTCGCCGCAGCAGCCATCGTGCTCGCCGGCGCGTCGGCGGCGATGCGCGCGGCGATCGGCTCGGCCCGTCGGTTCGCCCGCACCCCCGCCCCCGCACTGTCCCGGTGATTCCGTCGCCCTCCCCTCTCCGAAAGGCACCCGTGCGCTCTCGCATCACCACCCTCGTCGTCGTCGGCACTCTCGCTCTGTCCCTGTCCGCCTGCGCGGGAGATGCGAGCGTCGACCCGGCCGCCGACCCGGCTTCCGAATCGGGCACCGCGGGCCATGGCGCGGTCGAGGGAGCTGAGGAGGTCGCCGAACCCCCGCTCGGCCTCACCACGATCGACGCAGGTGGCCAGGTGGCCCACCTCGACCTTCTCGACGAAAGCGTCACCGACCTGGGAACCGTGGCGCCGCCGTCCGCGATGGCCACCGACGGGCGCTATCTCTTCGCGGACTCCGGAAGCGGTGTCGAGATCGTCGACAGCGGCGTCTGGACATGGGATCACGTCGACCACTTCCACTACTACCGTGCCGCGCCCCGACTGCTGGGCACGGTCGGAGGCCATGGGAGTGCGACGGTCGCCACGACCAACAGCTCGACCTCGGGCGGGACCGGTCTGTCGTTCGCCGACTCCGGCGATGCTGTGCTCCTCGACACCGAAGCCCTGTCCAGGGGCGAGATCCACGAGCTGTTCCGACTGGAGCGCGAACCCCACGACGGCCTGGTCGTCCCCATCGGGTCGTTCGCACTCGTGACCCGGAGCGAGGGCGGTGAAGCCACGTCCGTGATCGGCTACGACTCCAGTGGCGGACCGACCGGCCTCGTGCACCCCTGTCCGGCAGCGTCCGGGACGATCACGACGCGCGTCGGCGCCGTCATCGGCTGCGCAGACGGTGCACTGCTCGCCCGCGTCGACGACGGCGCGCTGAGCGTCGAGAGCATCCCGTACCCGCAGGGCGTCGGGCCGTCGTCGATCGGATCCTTCGACAATCGGGAGGGCCGTCCCACCGTCGCCGCTCTCGCGGGGCCGACCGACATCCGCCTGCTCGGCACCCGCGAACGCTCGTGGACGCTGCTCACCTCGCCCGTGCCGCTCGCTCACGTGACGGCGGTGGACGACGAGGAGGGGCATCTGCTCGCTCTGGCGCAGGACGGACGGATGCTCGTGCTCAGCGCGCAGGACGCATCTCTGGTCACCGAGACCGAGGCGCTCGTCGGCGACTCCCTCTCGGCGGGGTTGTCGCCGACCCTCATCGCCGACCAGCACCGCGCCTATCTCAGCGCGCCTGCCGAACGGCGACTGTACGAGATCGACTTCGCCGACGGTGCGCGCATCGCTCGCGTCTTCGACACCGCCACCGAACCGGCGTTCGTCGCCGAGACAGGACGCTGAAGCATGCGCCCCACCCGCCTCCTCGCAGTCTTCGCGGCGCTCGGACTCGCCGCCCTTCCGCTCGTCGGCTGTGCGCCGGACGACGATGAACGCCCGCTGGTCATGGTGTCCACGAACATCCTCGGCGATGTCGTCGAGAAGATCGTGGGCGACCAGGCGCGGGTCGTGACCCTCATGAAACCGAACGCCGACCCGCACTCGTTCGAGATCTCGGCTCAGGAGGCGGCCGCCCTGCGGGGAGCCGACCTGATCGTCTCGAACGGCCTCGGTCTCGAAGAGGGCCTGCAGCAGCACCTCGATGCCGCTGCGGCGACCGACGTGCCCGTGTTCACGGCCGGCGACGCGATCGACGTCCTCGACTACAGCACGGGCGACGCCATCGGGATGCCGGACTCGCACTTCTGGACCGACCCTGCACGCATGATCGATGTGATCGATGCGCTCGAACCGGTGCTCGCCGACATCGAGGGGATCGACGTCGATGCGCTGACGACAGGCGTCGCCGAGTACCGCAGCGAACTGTCCTCCCTCGACGACGAGATGAGCACCGCGTTCGCCTCCATCCCCGACGGACGCCGCGCACTCGTGACCAATCATCACGTGTTCGGCTACCTCGCCGAGCGCTTCGACTTCACGATCGTGGGTGCCGTGATCCCCGGTGGTACGACGCTCGCCGCGCCGTCCGCCTCAGACCTGGCCGACCTCGTCGATGCGATCGACGAGACAGGCGTGCCGACGATCTTCGCCGAGTCCTCCTCTCCGGATCGGCTCGTCCAGGCACTCGCCGCCGAAGCCGACGTGCACGTCGACGTCACAGAGCTCTTCACCGAGTCGCTCACCGACGACGAGGGCGGCGCCCCCGACTACCTGACCATGATGCGCGTCAACACCGAACGCATCGTCTCGGGTCTCACACCGTGAGACCTCCCACCAAGAAGAAAGAAGATCCGGAATGAAAACCTCCCCTCTGCGCAGAGCGGCGGTCGGCGCCCTTGCACTCGGCGCCGTCGTCGCGCTGGCGTCGTGCTCGTCGAGCGCGGCCACCCCGGCCGGCACTGCCGACTCGGCACCCCCGGCAGCCGGCCCGCGGGTCGCGATCTCGTACGACGGCGGCATCCTCGTGCTCGACGGCGAGACGCTCGAGACCCTCGCGGACTTCGAGTCCGAGCCGTTCACCCGACTGAATCCCGCGGGCGACGGGCGTCACGTCATGGTGACGATGAGCGAGGGCTTCCAGGTGCTGGACACCGCTGCGGGCTCCCCCGATGAGCCGGAGCTCACGGACGACGTGTTCGCTGCCGACGCCCCCGGACACGTGGTGCGCCACGGCGACAAGACGATCCTCTACGCCGACGGCACGAGCGACACCACGATCTTCGAGACCGCCGACCTCGGCGGCTCAGACGGGCTGCCCGAGACGCGCACGGTCGAGGGCGTCGACGCCCACCACGGAGTGTCGGTCCTGCTCGAGGACGGCACCTTCCTCACGACGGTCGGCAACGCCGACGGTCGCAGCGGCATCGTGGTCACCGACTCCGACGGCACCGAGATCGCTTCGTCGGACCAGTGCCCGGGCGTGCACGGCGAAGGCACCGCCGCCTCCGAGGCGGTGGTGTTCGGGTGCGAGGACGGCGCCCTCCTCTACACGGATGGACAGATCACCAAGCTCACCGCACCCGATCAGCCATACGGCCGCATGGGGAACGCCTGGGTGAGCGAGACCAGCCCGATCGTCGTCGGCGACTACAAGAACGACCCGGACGCCGAGGGCTACCTGCTCAGCGCCGTGACGCTCATCGACACCGCGGCGAAGACCTACGAGGTCGTCGATCTGCCCGAGGGCGTCGAGTACACCTTCCGAGATGTGGTCCGCGGTCCGGATGACCTCGCGTACATCCTGGCCTCCGACGGCTCGATCCACGTGCTCGACCCCGAGACCGGTGCGGTGACCGAGAGCTTCCCGGTCGTCGAGGCGTGGGAGAGCCCGGCCGAGTGGCAGGATCCCCACCCGTCCATCGTCGTCTCGGGTGACACCGCCTATGTCACCGAGCCCGCAGCGAACAGCGTGCACGCGGTGGATCTGACGACGGGCGAGGTGCTCGCCACCACCGAGCTCGACGTGACTCCGAACGAGCTCGCACCCGCGGCCGGCTGATCACGGACGAACCCCCGTGATCTCGCGGTGGAGGGCGGGAGCGTCATGCTCCCTCCTCCACCGCTCCGTCATCTTCCCTGCGCATCGCGCGACTGGTGGCAATCTAGGTTGTGCACAACATACTTGCGTGCAATACTCTTTGCATGACGGTGACCGATGAGATGGTGTGCTTCTCGCTCTACTCCGCCGCGCGCGCGACGACCCAGGCGTACCGTGCTCTCCTCGCGCCGTGGGGACTCACCTACCCGCAGTACCTGGTCCTCGTGATCCTCTGGATGGAGGGCGAGCAGACGATCGGATCGCTCGGCGACGCGATGCAGCTCGATTCCGGCACCCTCTCCCCCCTCGTGCGCCGCCTCGAGCAGGCCGGCTACGTGTCCAGGACGCGCAGCTCGGACGACGAGCGGATCGTCACCGTCGTGCTGACCGACGCGGGCAGCGCACTGCGCTCGGAGGTCGCGCCGGTGCACCGCAGAGTCGCCGAACTCGCCGGCATGCACGACGACGACCAGCGCCACCGCCTGATCGCGGAGCTGCAAGATCTCACCTCTCGACTGCACGGCGAGGCCTCGACCCGCACCGCCTCCGAGCGCGCGAGCGCCGACTGACCGCAACCGAAAGGAGTCCACACGATGGACGTTCTCTACACCGCCGAAGCACTCGCCACCGGAGCAGGCCGCGACGGCCGCGTCTCCGCGAACGGAGGGCGCCTCGACCTCGACCTCGCGGTCCCGAAGGAGATGGGCGGCAGCGGAGACGGAGCCAACCCCGAGCAGCTGTTCGCCGCCGGCTATGCCGCGTGCTTCCACTCCGCGCTGCAGTCCGTCGCTCGCACCCAGAAGGTGAAGATCACCGACTCCTCCGTCGGCGCTCGTGTGCAGATCGGCCGGAACGGCGAGGGCGGCTTCGGGCTCGCCGTGCAGCTCGAGGTCGTCATCCCCGACCTTCCGCACGACCAGGCACAGGCGCTCGCAGACGCCGCCCACAAGGTGTGCCCCTACTCCAACGCCACGCGCGGCAACATCGACGTCGCGATCACCGTCACCGACGACTGATCCGCCCGAGCATCCCTCACGACCGACCCCACAAGGAGAACATCATGCGCGCACTCACCCACGACACCTTCGGCGATCCCGAAGAGGTTCTGACGGTCTCCGAACGCCCGACCCCCGACCCCGGTCCCGGCGAGGTGCGACTCAAGATCGTGCTGTCGCCGATCCACAACCATGACCTGTGGACCATCCGCGGCACGTACGGCTTCAAGCCCGAGCTTCCGGCGGCATCCGGCACCGAGGCGCTCGGCATCGTCGACGCGCTCGGCGAAGGAGTCGACGGCCTCGCCGTCGGTCAGCGGGTCGCGACAGGCGGCACGTTCGGCGCATGGGCGGAGTACGTCGTGGCGAAGGCCGCAGGGCTCATCGCCGTCCCCGATTCCCTCAGCGACGAGAGCGCGGCACAGCTGGTGTCGATGCCGTTCAGCACCATCAGCCTGCTCCACTTCCTCGGCGCCGAGAAGGGCGACTGGATCGTGCAGAACGCGGCGAACGGCGCGGTCGGACGCATGCTCGCCCAGCTCGGCGCCGCGCGGGGTGTGAACGTGATCGGTCTCGTGCGTCGCGCAGCCGGTGTCGATGAGCTCCGCGAGCAGGGCATCGCGAACGTGGTGTCCACCGATCAGGACGACTGGCGCGACCGGGTCGCCGACATCACCGGCGGGGCGCATGTCGCCTTCGGCATCGACTCGGTGGGCGGCCGCTCCGCAGGCGACGTGCTGTCGCTCCTCGGCGAGGGAGGCACGCTCGTCGCATTCGGCGCCATGAACTCCCCCACCATGGAGATCGCCTCCGGAGACGTCATCTTCAAGCAGGCGACGGTCAAGGGGTTCTGGGGCAGCAAGGTGATCCAGACCATGGACGCCTCCACCCGGGGTGCGCTGTTCGGCGAGCTGATCCAGCGCGTGACCGAGGGCACGCTCACCCTCCCGGTGTCCGGCGTGTTCGACGCCGCCGACGCCTCCGATGCCGTGCGGGCGAGCAACACGGCCGGCCGCGTGGGCAAGGTGCTGCTGAAGTTCTGAGCGTGCGGCGGCCGGGTCCGCGTCACATCCGCCCTCGCACCGGAGTCCGCTCGATCGCGTCGCCGCCCTCCG
>NZ_CAUQVQ010000002.1:0-103987 GCF_963521645.1 uncultured Microbacterium sp.
CCGGTCGCGGACGCGTCGAACGACATCGTGGCGGCGGTGGCGGTCGTGATGCCCACGTCGCAGGCGCCCGCCTCTGACGCGGTGCTCAACGCCCTGCGCGAGACGGCCCGCAACATCTCCCGCGAGCTCGGAGCGACCAGCTGGCCGCCTGCCGTGGCACCGGCCGACGAGTGATCAGGCTCGACGGGGCTGCAGGCCGTCGAGGCTCACCCTCAGGATGTCCTCTCCCAGCTCTTCGGGGTCGACGGGACCGCCGGGGCGATACCACTCGACGACCGAGTTGATCATGCCGAAGATCAGCCTGCTGGCGACGGCCGCATCGACGTCGTCGCGGATCAGCCCCTCCTTCTGGGCTTCGGCCACGACGGCCGCCAGGCGCTGGTCGAACGCGCGGCGTCGCACGAGCGCCGAGGTCTCGACATCGCCGTTGCCGCGCACGCGCAGCAGGAGCGTGACCGAGGGAAGCTTCTCGGTCAGCACGCGCACCGCCCCGCGCACTATCGCCCGCAGTCGATCGGAGGCCAGGGAGTGCTGCGCGGTTGCGTCGTCCACGACCGCCTCGAGTGCGTCGAGGGCATCGTTGAGCGCCCGCTCGAGGATCGCCGACTTCGATTCGAAGTGGTGGTAGAGGGCTGACTTCGTCAGCCCCAGAGTCGCGCTGAGATCGGCGACGCTCGTGGCGTCGTAGCCGTGCTCGTTGAAGACCTTGACGGCGACCGCCAGCACCTGCTCACGGTCATAACCCGGGCGCCCCCGCTTGGGTGCCGCCGTGTCGGAAGAGGACTTCGCCATGCCCCCAGTGTGTCATCCGCCGAGAGTTGCCATTCGCGCGACGATCTGAGATCGTATTCCTGACCGATCGGTCGGAAATTATCGCCAGCGTGGGTGATCGAGAGGATGACGATGTCCGAGGCCTATCTCGTCGATGGCGTCCGCACCCCCGTCGGCCGCTACGGAGGGGCCCTCGCGTCCGTCCGCCCCGACGACCTCGCAGCCCTCGTGATCGGTGAGATCGCCCGCCGAGCAGACCTGCCCGTCGAGGAGATCGACGAGGTGATCCTGGGAGCCGCGAATCAGGCCGGCGAGGACAATCGCAACGTGGCCCGCATGGCCGTGCTGCTGGCAGGACTGCCCGAGTCGATCCCGGGGTTGACCGTCAACCGGCTGTGCGCCTCGGGGATGTCGGCTATCGCGCTCGCTGCGAACGCGGTGCGCGCGGGCGATGCCGACCTCCTCATCGCCGGCGGCGTCGAATCCATGACCCGAGCGCCCTGGGTGCAGGCCAAGCCCGAGAGGGCGTGGGCCAAGCCCGGCGCGGCGTTCGACACCTCGATCGGCTGGCGATTCACGAACCCCCGCCTGAGCGCGCGGGACAAGGCGACGTTCTCGATGCCGGAGACGGCCGAAGAGGTCGCCCACGTCGACGGGATCAGTCGGACGGACGCGGATGCCTTCGCGCTGCAGAGCCATCGCCGGGCGATCGCCGCGATCGATGCCGGGCGGTTCGTCGCCGAGATCGTGGCGGTGCCGACGCCCCGCGGCACGGTCGACGTCGATGAGGGACCGCGTCGCGACACCTCGTCTCAGGCTCTCGCCGCACTGCGCCCCGTCGTCCCCGGCGGCGACGTCGTGACCGCCGGCAACTCGAGCTCGCTGAACGACGGCTCCTCCGCGGTCGTCGTCGCGAGCGCCGCCGCCGTCGAGCGTCACGGCCTGCGTCCGCGGGCCCGCATCGTCGCCTCCGCGACCGCGGCCCTCGCCCCCGAGATCATGGGGCTCGGTCCGGTGCCCGCCACGCAGAAGGCGCTCGCGAAGGCGGGGCTGACCATCGACGACCTCGGCGCGGTCGAGCTGAACGAGGCATTCGCGTCGCAGTCCCTGGCCTGCATCCGGAGGCTGCGTCTCGACCCGGCGATCGTCAACGCCGACGGCGGAGCCATCGCACTCGGGCACCCCCTCGGGTCCAGCGGTTCACGTCTGATCGTGACGCTGCTCGGTCGACTCGAGCGCGAGAATGCGCGCTACGGTCTGGCCACCATGTGCGTCGGAGTCGGGCAGGGGACCGCGATGATCGTGGAGCGTCTGACGTGACCCTGCACATCGAGGAGCGCGACGACCGGGTCGTCGCGACGCTCGACCGCCCCGAGAAGCGCAACGCGATCGACCAGTCGATGGTCAATGCGCTGCACGAGCTGTGCACGATTCTCGAAGAGAGTCCGCGCACGCTGATCCTCACGGGATCGGACGGTGTCTTCGCCGCGGGGGCCGACATCGCGCAACTCCGCGACCGCACGGCCGAGGACGCCCGGCGAGGCATCAACGCGACCGTCTTCATCCGCATCCACGAACTCCCGATGCCGGTGATCGCGGCGATCGACGGCTACGCGCTGGGAGGCGGGGCGGAACTCGCCTATGCCGCCGACATCCGCATCGCGACCCCGTCGCTGCGCATCGGCAACCCCGAGCCAGGTCTCGGCATCATCGCGGCGGCCGGCGCGACCTGGCGCCTGCCTGAGATCGTCGGCGACGCGAGGGCGAGCGATCTGCTGCTCACCGGGCGGACGCTCGACGCGGAAGACGCCCTGCGATGGGGTCTCGTCTCCGCGCTGCACCCCGCAGCCGAACTGCTCCCGGCTGCGCACGGGATCGCCGACCGCATCGCCGCGAACGACGCCCTGGCCACCCAGCACACCAAGCGCGCTCTGCGCACGCCGCGTGCGGGCCACCCGAGCGTCGAGCTCGAGCTGCAGGCCGAGTTGTTCGAGTCGCCCGAGAAGCATCGCCGCATGACCGAGTTCCTCGAGAGGAAGAGCCGATGAACAGCTCCGAGAACGCGCCACACAGCGTCGGCGTGCTGGGCGGCGGTCGCATGGGTGCCGGCATCGCGCACGCGTTCCTCCTTGCGGGTTCGCAGGTGGCCGTCGTCGAGCGCGACGCGGCGAGCGCCGACGCGGCCCTCGCGCGCATCGCCGCCAGCATCCGTCGGTCCGTCGAACGCGACCCCTCTCTCGACGACGCGGCACTCCACGGGCGCGTGACGGCGGGCACCGACGCCGGTGCGTTCGGCGCCGTCGACCTCGTGATCGAGGCGGTTCCCGAGGACCGCGCCCTCAAGGACGACGCCCTCGCACGTGCCGAAGCGGAGATGTCCCCGCACGCGACGCTCGCGAGCAACACCTCGTCGATCTCGATCGACGCCCTGGCTGCGAGTCGATCGCGCCCCGAGCGGTTCCTCGGCCTGCACTTCTTCAACCCCGTGCCCGCGTCGGCGCTCGTCGAGATCGTGCGCGGCGCCGCGACCGATCCGGCGGCCGTCGCGAGCGCGACCGGCTGGGTCGCAGCTCTCGGCAAGACGCCGATCGTGGTGAGCGACTCCCCCGGCTTCGCCTCGTCCCGACTGGGCGTGATGCTCGGCCTCGAGGCGATCCGGATGCTCGAGGAGGGCGTGGCGTCCGCCACCGACATCGACGCCGCGATGACTCTCGGGTACCGGCATCCGATGGGCCCGCTGCGCACGACCGATGTGGTGGGCCTGGACGTGCGGCTCGGCATCGCCGAGGAGCTGGAGCGCACGCTCGGTGCACGCTTCGCGCCGCCGGATCTGCTGCGACGGATGGTCGCCGAGGGAAAGCTGGGCCGCAAGAGCGGCGAAGGGTTCTACGCATGGAACGAGGAGAGATGACCGACTATCTGCCGAGTTACGTCCAGGGCGAGTGGTGGACCCCCTCTTCGCCCGCGCGATCCACAGAGGTCCGCGACGCGTCCACCGGCGACGTCGTCACGCTCGTCGCCACCGACGGCCTCGACCTCGCGGGCGCGCTCGAATATGCCCGCACGGTCGGACAGCGGAGCCTCGGAGCGCTCACGTTCCACCAGCGCGCCGTGCTGCTCAAGCAGCTGGCCCTCGCCCTCACCGAGCGCAAGGACGAGCTGTATGCGCTGTCCGCGCGCACGGGTGGGACTAAGGCCGACTCCTGGGTCGACATCGACGGCGGCATCGGAGTGCTCTTCTCGTACTCGGGCAAGGGGCGGCGCGAGCTGCCGAACAGCCGCGTGCACGTCGACGGCCCCGTCGAGCCCCTGTCGAAGGACGGATCGTTCCTCGCACGCCACGTCTACACGACGCTGCCCGGCGTCGCGGTGCAGATCAACGCGTTCAACTTCCCGGTGTGGGGATCGCTGGAGAAGTTCGCCCCGGCTTTCCTCGCGGGCATGCCGACGCTCGTGAAGCCCGCGACGCCCACCGGTTACGTCGCCGAGGCGATGGTTCGGATCCTCGCGGAGTCGGGCCTGCTCCCGGAAGGATCGCTGCAGCTCGTCAGCGGAAGCGTCCCCGACCTCTTCGAGAACCTGCGCCTCGGCGACATCGTCGGCTTCACCGGCAGCGCGTCGACCGCGGAGAGCCTCAAGTCCCACCCCGCAGTGCAGACGGGCGGGGTGCGGTTCACGGCTGAGACCGATTCGATCAACGCCTCGGTGCTCGGCACCGATGCGGTCGAGGGCACGCCCGAGTTCGACGCCTATGTGCGGCAGTTGGTCACCGAGATGACGAGCAAGGCGGGTCAGAAGTGCACCGCCATTCGCCGGGCGATCGTGCCGACCGGATCGGCGGATGCCGTGATCGCCGCTGTGCGAGACCGCCTCGCCGACAAGACCATGCTCGGCGACCCGCGCGCCGACGGCGTCACGATGGGGCCGCTCGCCTCCACGGCGCAGCGCGATGAGGTGCTGCGGCAGGTGGGCAGGCTGCAGGCGGCGGGCGGGCGGATCGTGGTCGGCACGACGGATGCCCCCGAGGTGCGGCTCGCCGACGGCAGCACCGGCGTCTCTCCCGACGGCGCCTTCGTGACGCCCGTGCTGCTGCGCTTCGACGACGCCGATACCGATGCCGCGCACTCGATCGAGGCGTTCGGTCCGGTCTCGTCGCTGCTCACATACGAGACCACCGCCGATGCCGCGGCGCTGGTGGCCCGGGGCGGCGGCTCGCTGGTGACCAGCATCGCCACTCACGACCCTGTGCAGGCCGTGGAGCTGGCCGCGCGCATCGCGCCGTTCAACGGACGGATGCTGCTGCTCGACCGCGACGATGCGCGATCGTCGACCGGTCACGGCTCACCGCTGCCGAACCTCGTGCACGGAGGCCCCGGTCGGGCGGGAGGCGGCGAGGAGCTGGGCGGCATCCGAGCCGTGCTGCACCACATGCAGCGCACCGCGGTGCAGGGCTCGCCCGAGATGCTCACCGCACTGACCGGCGTATGGCACGCGGGAGCGGCCGCACACACCGATGGCCGGCATCCGTTCCGCAAGTCTCTCGCCGAGCTGCGCATCGGCGACCAGATCGTCTCGGCCTCGCGCGAGGTCACACTCGCCGACATCGAGACGTTCGCCCACTTCACCGGCGATACCTTCTATGCCCACATGGATGAGACGGCCGCCGCGGCGAACCCGTTCTTCCCCGGACGAGTCGCGCACGGATACCTGCTCGTCTCGTGGGCGGCCGGCCTCTTCGTCGACCCCGAGCCCGGCCCCGTGCTCGCAAACTACGGACTCGAGAACCTGCGGTTCCTCACCCCCGTCTCCCCCGGCGACACGATCCGGGTCGAGCTGACCGCCAAGCAGATCACGCCGCGGGAGACCGACGAGTACGGCGAGGTGCGCTGGGATGCCGTGATCCGCAACCAGGCCGACGAGCTCGTCGCGACCTATGACGTGCTCACGCTGGTCAGCAAGGAGCCCACCCCTGAGGTCGTGGCCGCATGAGGGCCATGATGCAGCGCGATGCCGCGTCGGCGATGCTCGGCATGACCGTCGAGCTCGATGAGCCCGGCGAGGCCGTGGTGTCGATGACCGTGCGCGACGACATGCTCAACGGCTTCGCGATCACGCACGGCGGCCTCGTGTTCACTCTCGCCGACACCGCCTTCGCGATCGCCTGCAATGAGGACGAGCGGGTCACGGTCGCCGGCGGCGCGGACATCACGTTCCTGAAGTCGACCACCGCGGGGCAGCGACTGACAGCACACGCGGTTCGGCGGGTCGTCTCGGGCCGCAACGGGCTCTACGACGTGACGGTCACCGATGACGCCGGAGACGTCGTCGCCGAGGTGCGCGGCCGATCGCTCACCACGAACCGCTCTCAGGCGGGTGACGCCTGATCATGGTCCCGACATTGACGAAGGAGTCGATGATGACTGACGTGCACACCGAGATCGGCACCGAAGCGGAGCTGCACTCCCCCGAGGCGCTGGCCCGGCTGCAGTTGGAGCGCCTGCAGTGGACCGTGCGCCACGCCTACGAGAACGTGCCCGTGTATCGCCGGAAGTTCGACGAGCACGGTGTGCACCCCGACGACATCCGCACTCTCGACGACGTGCAGAAGCTCCCGTTCACGACCAAGGCCGACCTGCGCGAGAACTATCCGTTCGGGATGTTCGCCGTGCCCATGCCCGATGTCCGGCGCATCCATGCCTCCTCCGGCACGACGGGTCGTCCGACCGTCGTGGGGTACACGGAGGGAGACCTCGACCGCTGGGGCGACCTGGTCGCACGCTCGTTGCACGCGGCGGGCATCCGCGCGGGGATGAAGGTGCACAACGCCTACGGCTACGGTCTCTTCACGGGTGGACTCGGCGCCCACGCAGGCATCGAGCGACTCGGGGCCACGGCGATACCGGTCTCCGGCGGTCAGACCGCGCGTCAGGTGCAGCTGATCACCGATTTCGAGCCGGAGGCCATCCTCTGCACCCCGAGTTACCTGCTCACGATCGCTGATGCGATGGAGGCTGCGGGAATCGACCCCACGCGGACCTCGTTGCGGGTGGCAGTGCTCGGGGCCGAGCCGTGGACCAACGAGATGCGCCGCGAGATCGAGCATCGACTGAACATCGACGCCGTCGACATCTACGGGCTCAGCGAGGTCATGGGGCCGGGCGTCGCCAGCGAGAGCGTGCTCACGAAAGACGGCCCGCACATCTGGGAAGACCACTTCCTTCCGGAGATCATCGACGGCGACACCGGCGAACGACTGCCGGACGGCGACCTGGGCGAGCTGGTCTTCACCTCGCTCACCAAAGAGGCTTTTCCCGTGATCCGGTACCGCACACGGGATCTCACCCGTCTGCTGCCGGGAACGACCTATCCTGCGCTGCGACGCATGGAGAAGATCACGGGACGCAACGACGACATGATCATCCTGCGCGGCGTCAATCTCTTCCCGACCCAGATCGAGGAGCTGGTCATGGGCATCGAGACGCTCACGCCGCACTTCGTGCTCGAGCTGCATCGTGCCGCGCAGCTCGACACGATGACCGTGCGCATCGAGCGGCACCCGTCGTTGAGCATCGAGGAGTGCGACGCAGCGGCAGCGGTGCTGACTCACCGGATCAAGATGCACATCGGCACGAGCGTCGACGTGCAGGTCGAGGAACCGGGCACGCTGCCACGCAGCGAGGGCAAGTACAAGCGGGTCTACGACCTGCGGTGAGACGCTGTCGCGAGGCCGGAGCGGCGGCGTCAGCCGCGCAGCGCGAGGACGAACGGCAGCACCGCGGTCGCCCCCGCCTGGCGGAGTGTGCGCGCGGCGACGGTCAGGGTCCAGCGACTGTCGGCCATATCGTCGACGAGGAGCACGGGCCCCGCAGGTATGTCGAGGTGCTGAGCGCTGAACCTGTCCCATAGGCCCGCGAGACGGAAGACGCTGTTGCCCCCGGGCTGACCGCTCGGACCGCCGTTCACAGCGTCAAGCGCGCCGAGATACGGCAGTCGTCCGATCTCGGCGATGCCTCGCGCGAGCGAATCGACGAGCAGCGGATGCGACCTCGACGGCATCGCGACCACCGCGACCGGCCGCTCCGTCCACCCCCAGTCGGCGAGCACGCGCACGCATCCGCCGAGCACCTGCGGGGTGACGGCACCATCGGGAGCTCCTGCCGCGAAGAGCTCCCGCAGCGTGCCGCCCCAGCCGAGGTCGGTCAGCCGCGCGAGCGCGCGCCCCTCGCCGGCCTGCTCGTCCGCCGGGATGCGTCCCTTGACCGGTACGTCGAGCCTGTCGGCACCGGTCGGCCACGCCTTGCGCGGTTCGACGGGCACGCCGACCCGATCGAGCGAGGCGGCGGCCTGGGTCGTCGCCGACTCGCCGATCTCGCTCGGGAACCACACGCCCGCACAGTTGTCACATCTGCCGCAGGGCGCTGCGGTGTCGTCGTCGAGCGAACGCTGGAGGAACTCCATCCGGCATCCGTCGGTCTGCTCGTAGTCGATCATGTGCTGCTGCTCGGCTCGGCGCTCGCCCGCGATGCGCTCGTACCGCTCGGCGTCGTACGTCCAAGGCTGACCGGTCGAGACCCACCCTCCCTGCACCCGCCGCACCGCTCCGTCGACATCGAGCACCTTGAGCAGCAGCTCGAGCGGCGTACGACGGATGTCGACCATCGCCTCGAGAGCCGGCGTCGAGATCGGCTGATCGCCGAGCGCGCCGATCACGCGTTCGGCACGCTCCCGGTCGGGCATCGACGCCGTCGCGAAGTAGTGCCAGATGTCGCGATCTTCGACACCCGGCAGCAGCAGCACGTCTGCGCTCTCGCTCGCGCGGCCGGCACGACCGACCTGTTGGTAGTACGCGACCGGTGACGACGGCGCGCCGAGGTGCAGCACGAAACCGAGATCGGGTTTGTCGAACCCCATGCCGAGTGCGCTCGTGGCGACGAGCGCCTTGACCTCATTGCGCTTGAGCATGGCCTCCGACTCGGCGCGCTCATCGGTGTCGGTCTGCCCGGTGTAGGCGCGCACCTCGTGGCCGTGCTCGCGCAGCAGCCGCGCGGTGTCGACCGCCGCCGCGACGGTCAGGGTGTAGATGATCCCGGAGCCGGGAAGATCGTCGATGTGGCTGAGCAGCCAGGCCAGCCGGCTCGCTGAGTCGCGCAGTCGCAGCACCCCCAGGCGCAGCGAGGCGCGGGCGAGGGGACCCCGGATCGTCAACACCTCCCCCTCGACGGATTCCGCCCCTGTGCCGAGCTGCTCTGCGACGTCGGCCACCACGCGACTGTTGGCCGTGGCCGTGGTGGCCAGCACCGGCACCGCCGCCGGCATCTGCTCGATGAGGTCGCGCAGCCGCCGGTAGTCCGGCCGGAAGTCATGCCCCCAGTCACTGATGCAGTGCGCCTCGTCGACCACCAGCATGCCGATCCGCCGCACGAGGGCCGGCAGCTGCTGCTCGCGGAAGGCCGGGTTGTTGAGGCGCTCGGGAGACACGAGCAGCACGTCGACCTCGTCGCGGTCGAGCCGTTCGAGTACCTCGGACCACTCATGCGCGTTGGTCGAGTTGATCGCGACGGCTCGCACTCCCGCACGCTCGGCCGCAGCGATCTGATCGCGCATGAGCGCGAGCAGCGGCGAGACGAGCACTGTCGGCCCGGCGCCCTGCCGTCGCAGCAGCAGGGTCGCGACGAAGTAGACGGCAGACTTGCCCCACCCCGTGCGCTGCACGACGAGCGCGCGGCGACGCCCCTCGACCAACGCCTCGATCGCCTCGTACTGGCCATCGTGGAATTCGGCGTCGGAGCGGCCCACCAGCTCGCGCAGCGCGGACAGCGCAGCCGTGCGGGTGTCGGCGGAGGCGGTGGATGTCATGGCTCCACTCTGCCCGAGGCCGCCGACACCCGGGCCCGCGGCATCCACAGGTTCGACGACCCTCGCGCGAGTCACGTCCTCTAGCGTGGAGAGATGATCACCCGAGAACTGGCCGTATCCCTGCGCGACGCCGGTCTCGCCTGGCACCCCGTCGACGGGGATCGCTTCCAGCTCGACCTGCCGAACGACGTCGAGCTGGAAGCCGAGGCCGACGTCTTCACCGTGAGCGCCATGACCATCGAGGCGCGCCAGACCCCGAGCGGCACCGATCTCGCGTTCAACGGCACGACCGAGTGGGCGCTCGACGCCGTCACGCTCGCCGACGCCGTGTGGCTGCCGCGCGAGGACCAGCTGCGCGAGATGCTCCGCGGCACCTTCCGCGCTCTGACCCGCGTGGCGGATGCGTTCGTCGTCGAGATCGAGATCGCCGGCGAGATGCTCCGCTTCGAGCATCCGGATCCCTCTGAGGCCTACGGCAGAGCGCTGCTCGACCTCGTCTCGCGCTCGCTCTGACGGTTCTGCCTTGCGCGCAGCGAACCTCCGTGTCAGAATTACCTAACGACCGGTCAGTAAAGCCGATCGGATACCGAGGAGTCGATGATGACCAGCCCCGCAGACCTCTCCCTCGTCGATGGCGAGCTCTCCGATGAGGAGCGCCTGTTCGACGAGCTCATCGCGAACGAGCAGCGCATCGAGCCCCGCGACTGGATGCCCGACGCCTACCGCAAGACGCTGATCCGTCAGATCTCGCAGCACGCGCACTCGGAGATCATCGGCATGCAGCCCGAGGGCAACTGGATCACCCGGGCCCCGAGCCTCAAGCGCAAGGCGATCCTCATGGCCAAGGTGCAGGACGAGGCGGGCCACGGCCTCTATCTCTACTCCGCCGCGCAGACCCTCGGCATCACGCGGGACGAGATGATGGACCAGCTGATCAGCGGCAAGGCCAAGTACTCGTCGATCTTCAACTACCCGACCCCCACCTGGGCCGACATGGGCGCGATCGGGTGGCTCGTGGATGGCGCCGCGATCTGCAATCAGGTGCCGCTGTGCCGCGCATCGTACGGCCCGTACGGCCGCGCCATGGTGCGCGTCTGCAAGGAGGAATCGTTCCACCAGCGTCAGGGTTTCGAGATCCTGCTCTCGCTGATGCAGGGAACCGACGAGCAGAGGCAGATGGCGCAGGACGCCGTGAACCGCTGGTACTGGCCGAGTCTTGCGATGTTCGGCCCGCCCGACGATCAGTCGCCGAACTCCGCCCAGTCGATGAAGTGGAAGATCAAGCGCTTCACCAACGACGAGCTGCGCCAGCGCTTCGTCGGGATGCTGGTGCCGCAGGCCGAGATCCTCGGTGTCACCCTGCCCGACCCCGACCTGCGCTTCGACGACGAGACAGGCCAGTACGTGATCGGCGAGATCGACTGGGACGAGTTCTTCGAGGTGCTGCGCGGCAACGGCCCCTGCAACGCCGAGCGTCTCGAACGTCGCCGCACCGCCCACGAGGAGGGTGCATGGGTGCGCGAGGCCGCCGCCGAATACGCCCGCACGCAGCGTTTCGGCTCGCCCGCGGCTCGCTCGACGACCGGCATGGGTGCGGCGTGATGGCGACGCCCGGTGCCGACGACCGCGAGCCCTGGCCGCTCTGGGAGATCTTCGTCCGTGCGAATCGCGGGCTGAGCCACGTTCACGTCGGATCGCTGCACGCCCCGGATTCCGACATGGCGATCCGCAACGCCCGCGACCTCTACACGCGCCGTGGCGAGGGCGTGTCGATCTGGGCCGTGCCCGCCGACGCGATCACCACGAGCGACCCCGACGCCAAGGGCGCCTACTTCGAGAGCCCCGCGGGAAAGAACTATCGGCACGCCGTCTACTACACGGCATCCGAGGGGGTGCCGCACCTGTGAACGACATGCACGGCGACGTCTCGGTCGACGAGCTGCGTCTGAGCGAGGAGCTCACGGGGGCAGGGGCGACGGCCGCATCCGCCGACATCGCGGAGTACGCGCTCTGGCTGGGCGATGACGCCCTCATCCTCGCGCAGCAGCTCGGGGCATGGATCTCTCGCGCACCCGAGCTCGAAGAGGACGTCGCGCTGGGCAACATCGCTCTCGACCTGCTCGGGCATGCCCGCTCGTTCCTCCACTACGCCGGCACGTACGACGACCGCTCCGAAGACGATCTCGCGTACTTCCGCGACGAGCCCGAGTTCCGCAGCGCGTGGATCGTCGAGCAGCCCAACGGCGATTTCGCACAGACGATCGCGCGGCAGTTCGTCGTGTCGAGCTACATGTTCGAGCTGCACTCGGCGCTCCGTGCGAGCACGGACGAGACGCTCTCGGCCATCGCCGAGAAGGCGCTCAAGGAGGTCGACTACCACCGCGACCACGCCGTGCAGTGGGTGCTGCGCCTCGCGGGCGGCACGGACGAGTCACGCCGACGGATGATCCGCGCGCTCGGCGACGTCTGGCCCTATGTCGAGGAGCTGTTCCGTGACGAGCCGCTGATCGATCGTCTCAGCGATGCCGCCGTGCGCCCGTCCGCCCTTCGCGCCGGTTTCGACACCGTCGTCGACACCGTCTTCGCAGAGGCGGAGTTGACCGCGCCTTCGGTGGCGGCGTCGTCAGCGGGAGGGCGCCGGGGCGCGCACGCGACCCCCATGGGCCATCTGCTCGCCGAGATGCAGGTTCTCGCGCGACGTCACCCGGGAGCGTCATGGTGACCGACACTCTGCAGACCGACGCGTGGCGGATCGCGGCTTCCGTTGCGGATCCCGAAGTCCCCGTGCTCACGATCGAGGACCTCGGAGTGCTCCGTGCCGTCACGGTCGACGGAGACGTCGTGCGAGTCGACATCACCCCCACCTACAGCGGGTGCCCGGCGATGGACACGATCCGCGACGATGTCATCCTGGCCCTCACCGCTGCCGGCTACTCGCAGGTCGAGGTGCGGCTCGTGCTCTCCCCCGCCTGGACGACGGACTGGATGTCGGATGCCGGCAAGCAGAAGCTCTCGCAGTACGGCATCGCGCCTCCGTCGGGGCGCTCGGCGCTGTCGTCCGGCCCGATCCGTCTCGCGATCAGCGTGCGCTGCCCGCGGTGCGGCTCGCTCGACACCCGCGAGGTCTCGCGGTTCGGTTCCACCTCCTGCAAGGCCCTGTTCGAGTGCCGCGCATGCCTCGAGCCCTTCGACCACTTCAAGGTGCACTGATGTCGCTGTTCGCCGTCTCGGGCTCGGCGCCCTCGACTCCGTCCTCCCGACCCGAACAGGCGTCGAAGAAGCGCGCGCGCTTTCACACCCTCTCTGTCGAGGAGGTGCGACCTCTCACCGACGACTCGGTCGAGGTGACCTTCACGGTCCCCGCCGAGCTGGCCGATGACTACCACCACCTGCCCGGCCAGTACGTGGCCCTGCGCACGACGCTCGAGGGCGTCGAGGTGCGACGGTCGTACTCGCTGTGCCGCGCGCCCGAGCACCGCACGGCCGAGCAGATCGCGGCGGGCACGCCCACCCGGCTCAGCGTCGCCGTGAAGCGCGACGAGGGCGGACTCTTCTCGACCTGGGCGCAGACGGGTCTGCACCCCGGGTTCGAGATCGACGTGATGAGCCCGCAGGGTACCTTCACCTCGGGCCTCGACGATCTGGACCGGCGTCACATCGTCGGCATCGCCGCCGGTTCCGGAATCACGCCGCTGATGGCCCTCGCGCACACCGTGCTGACGCGCTCCGAGACCTCTCGATTCACGCTCCTCTTCACGAACCGCTCGACGCTCGACGTGATGTTCCTCGAGGATCTCGCCGACCTCAAGGATCGCTACCCGACGCGTCTCACGCTGCACCACGTGCTGTCCCGCGAGCAGCGCACGGCGCCCGTGCTCTCCGGGCGCATCGATGAGGAGAAGCTGCGCACCATCCTGAGCGCGCTCATCGACCCGGCCGACGTCGACGAGTGGTTCCTGTGCGGTCCGCTCTCACTCGTCGACCTGTGCCGCGAGGTGCTCGCCGATGTCGGAGTGCCTCGAGAGCGCATCCGGTTCGAGCTCTTCACGACGGGCGACGAGCCTGTGCGTGCGGCGCGTCCGGTCGACGTTCGGGCCGGCGAGAAGACGGTCCGCATCGAGGTGAATCTCGACGGCGTCTCCTCGACCGTCGAGAGTCCGGTCGATGCGCACGAGTCCGTGCTGAACGCCGCGCTGCGGGTGCGACCCGATGCGCCGTTCGCGTGCGCGGGCGGCGTCTGCGGAACCTGCCGTGCGCGGGTCATCGAGGGCAGTGTGACGATGACCGAGAACTACGCGCTGGAACCCGACGAGCTGGAGCGCGGCTACGTCCTCACCTGCCAGTCCCACCCCACGAGCGAGCGCCTCGTGGTCGACTACGACGTCTGAGGAGCATCCCATGATCGATCTCACCATCGCCGACGATGTCGCGACCGTCGTCCTGAACGCCCCGCCGAAGCTGAACGCGCTCGACGAGCAGGCGCTGCGCGATCTCGGGCGCGCCTACGACGAGGCCGACGCCGCGGGGGTGCGCGCCCTGGTGCTGCGCGGCGAGGGGCGGGCGTTCTGCGCGGGTCGCGACATCTCGGGCGTCGATCCCCGCGACGACGACGTGATCGGGTACCTCGGCGGGCTCGTGACGCCGCTGCTGCAGAGGATGGCGCGATTCCCGGCCCCGACATTCGCGGTGGCGCACGGCGCCTGCCTCGGAGTCGGGCTCGGAATGCTGATCGCCACCGACGTCGTCTACGTCGCCGAGTCGGCCAGGATCGGCTCGCCGTTCGCCGCGCTGGGTGCCACGCTCGACTCGGGCGGCCACGCGCTCTTCGTCGAGCGCCTCGGTGCTCACAAGACCCTCGACCTCATCTACACCGGTCGGCTGATGAGCGGTGCAGAGGCCGTGTCATCGGGGCTCTTCTCGCGGGTCCTGCCCGACGACGAGGTGCTGCGGATGACGACGGATGCCGCTGCCACCGCCGCACGGGGCGCCACCGCCGCCTTCCTGGCGAGCAAGAAGCTGGTCGCCAGGATCCGCGACGAGCGCCTCGCGCTGTGGGAGTCGATCGATCTCGAGAACGCCGCCCAGGCGGCCCTGTGCGACACAGCGGACTACCGCGAGGGTTTCGCCGCGTTCCAGCAGAAGCGCACACCGGAGTTCCTCGGACGCTGATCCCCGTCCGCCTAGCGGGGCACGACCGCACGCCGCAAGGCCGTCGCCGATGTCGGATGCCGGTGCGAGACTGCATGCATGTTGCTCTCGGAGCTCGTCTCCACCGCCGAAGAGGTCACCGCCACCGCATCGCGTCTCGCGAAGATCGATGCGCTCGCCCGCTTGCTCGCGCGAGCGGAGCCGGGCGACGTACCCGCACTCGTCGGTCTGCTGCTCGCGACGCCACGTCAGGGGCGGCTGGGCGTCGGCTGGCGTGGGGTGGCGTCTCTCGACGTGCGGCACGCCGATGAACCATCGCTGTCGATCGGCGACGTCGATGACGCGTTCGAGTCGCTGACCGGCTCGTCCGGGTCGGGTTCGGCGGCCGCGCGTTCCGCGATCCTGTCGACGCTCGCATCACGGGCCACGGCTGCCGAGTGGGACTTCCTGACGCGCGCGATGCTCGGGGAGCTGCGCACCGGCGCGCTCGGCGGCGTGCTGCTCGACGCCATCGCTCGCGCCGCCGATCGACCCGCCGCATCCGTGCGGCGAGCCGCGATGCTCTCCGGCGATCTGGGCGAGACCGCGGTGCTCGCGTTGACCGGCACGGAAGAGGAGCTCGATGCGGTCGGCCTGGTGGTGGGGCGCCCCGTGCTGCCGATGCTCGCGTCGACCGCTGCCACCCCGACGGCCGCGCTCGGCATCACCGGCACGGCATCCGTCGAGTACAAGCTCGACGGTGCGCGCATCCAGGTGCATCGCACGGGCGACGACGTCAGCGTCTACACGCGCAGCCTCGCCGACATCACCCACCGGGTGCCCGAGATCGTCGAGGTCGTGCGCGGCCTCCCCGCACACGACCTGATCCTCGACGGCGAGACCCTGTCACTCGATGAGGACGGCGGTCCACGGCCCTTCCAGGAGACGATGTCGCGGTTCGGCGCCGACGTCTCGCGCGAGCTGGTGCTGCGCCCCTGGTTCTTCGACATCCTGCACGTCGACGGGCGCGATCTGCTCGACGAGCCGCTCTCGATCCGCCTGGGCGAACTCGACAGGGTCGTCGGCGAGTGGCGCATGCCGGGCATCGTCACCGACGACGCGGAAGCGGCCGAGCAGCTCTCGCGCGAGGCGCTCGCGGCGGGTCATGAGGGCGTGCTCGTCAAAGGGGTCGACGCGCCTTACTCCGCCGGGCGCCGCGGCAAGTCCTGGGTCAAGGTCAAGCCCGTGCTCACCTACGATCTGGTCGTGCTCGCCGCCGAATGGGGCTCGGGCAGACGCCAGGGACTGCTGTCGAACCTGCATCTCGGCGCGCTCGATCCGAGCGGCGAATTCGGGGAGCCCGGCGGTCTGGTCATGGTCGGCAAGACGTTCAAGGGACTCACCGACGAGCTGCTGCGCTGGCAGACCGAGAACTTCCCGCCGCTGGAGACGCGGCGTACTCAGGGCACGGTGTTCCTGCGACCCGAGTTCGTCGTCGAGATCGCGATCGACGGTGTGCAGCGCTCCCCTCGATACCCCGGGGGCATCGCCTTGAGGTTCGCGAGAGTCAAGGGCTATCGACCCGACAAGACTCCCGCCGACGCCGACACGATCCAGACCCTCCGGACGCTGCTGCGCGGATGAGCCCGCGTCAGGCCGAGGGCGAGAGCCCGAGGTCCTCTTCGCGCACCGTGCCCCGGAACGACCACGGGAAGTCGATCCAGAGGTCGGTGTCCTTCCAGGCGTAGTCGGGGTGGATGATCGTCGTCGGCTTCGTGTAGATCGTGACGGAGCGCACATGCGCGCCCTTGTCTTCCAGCAGCTGCACGGCGAGCGCGAGTGTGCGCCCCGAGTCGGCGACGTCGTCGACCAGCAGCACGCGCCGACCGTCGAGATAGGCCATGTCGAGCTCGGGCGGCAGCACCTCGGGGGCGTCGAGCACGGTGCCCACGCCCGTGTAGAACTCGACGTTGATGGCGCCGCAGTTCTTCGCGCCGAGTCCGTATGCGATCGCGCCTGCGGGCAGGAGTCCCCCGCGGGCGATCGCCACGACCACCTCGGGCTCGAACCCGTCGTCGAGGATGCGCCGCGCGAGGTCTCGCGTCGCGGATCCGAAGGCGTCCCAGGTGAGCGTCTCGCGCTCGTTCGATGCATCCGTCATCGTCTCATTCTGCTGCACTGCCGCCACTCCCTCGGCGCTCGGCCGCCTCAGCCGAGGCGGGTGACCTCGACGGAGACGAACAGCTCGGATGCGCTCGGCCCGGCGTACACACCCCGGAGAGGAGCGACGTCGGCGTAGTCGCGGCCGTGACCGACATAGACGTGGGACTCTCCGATCTCGACGAGGTTGGTGGGGTCGTATCCCCTCCACTCGCCGGAGTACCACTCCACCCAGGCATGCGACTCCCCCGTCACCGGCTGTCCTATCGGCGCGGTGGGGTCGGGGTGCAGGTAGCCCGACACGTACCGCGCGGGGATGCCCGCCGCACGCAGCACGCCGAGGGCCACATGGGCGATGTCCTGGCATACGCCCGACCGCGTGGGCCAGGCGTCGCGTGCGGTCGAGCCCACCCCGGTGACGCCGCTGCGGTACTCCATCGCCTGCCCGACGGCGCGACAGATCTCGAGGGCGGTCTCGTCGACGCCGCCGCCCTCTGCCTCGATGTGCAGAGCGAGATCCCGCATCTCCTCATCGGGAGCGGTGGCGCGCGTCTGCGCGACGCATTCGGCGAGCGCGAGCGACTGCGGGATGCGCGCGGCGAGCTCGTCCCAGTCGATGCCGGCTGCGGTGGCCGGCATCGGGCGCACGTCGACGACGCTCGTCGCCGTGACCGAGAGAAGTTGATGCGGCGTCAGCAGCTCGAACGTCGACACACGCGTGTCCCAGTAGTCGGAGTACGAGTGCTGGGTCGCCGTCGGTGTGATCTCCAGCGTCGCCTGCAGCACGAACTGGCCGTCCCGCGAGTGCGGCAGCATCCTCGCCTCGTTGTAGGAGGCCGTGGCCGGCTGCTCGTAGCGGAACCCGGTGCGGTGCACGATCTTGAGCCGGCTCACAGCGCTTCTCCGATCCACACCGGCATGGCGATCGACGGGAAGTACCGTTCCCTGATGGCATCGCTCGCGATCGACATCCCCACCTGGACCTCCTCCATGCTCTCCGACAGACGGTGCACGGTGTCTCCGATCGGCCGATACTCCAACTCCGACCTCAATCGTCCGAGCACCCGGTGCGCGCGATCGGGCACCCCGAACGCGCCGGCGGGATCGATGCCGCGCAGACACTCCTCGGCCTGCAGGATGCTCGCGAGCACCGACCGCGGGAACAGCCTGTCGATCAGGAGGAACTCGACGGCTGACGCGCCGGTCGGCACCGCTCGGTGACTGCGCAGGTGAGCCTCATACGCCCCGCAGCTGCGCAGCAGCGTCGTCCAGCTCGGACCGCCGGCGTCCGTGAGCGACCGGGTCGCCAGCAGGCGGGCGGTCATGTCGGCGCGCTCGATCGATCGCCCGAGCACGAAGAAGTGCCAGGCCTCGTCGCGGCTCGTCGACGAGTCGACCACGCCGAAGGCGAGCGCCGAGCGGTCGCGTACCCAACGGAAGAACGGGTGCGTCCTGTCCGACGCGATGCGACGCGGCATCCCGGCGTTCGACTCGTTGAGCGTCTCCCACAGGTCGGTCGAGATGATCTCCCTCGCGCGCCGGGCGTTCTCCCTGGCGGATGCGATCGAGTGGGCGATCGACGCCGAATGCTCGCGATCGAGCGCGAGGAGCCGCACCACGTCGTCACGACTCAACACACTGTCGGCATCCACGGTCGTCCCCATCACCGAGAGCAGGGCACGGCAGGCGGTGTCCTCCTCGACCCACGGGTCTTCGAGCAGGAGCTGCAGGTGCACGTCGAGGATGCGCGCGGTTCCGTCGGCGCGCTCGACGTACCTGCCGATCCAGAACAGCGCCTCGGCGATGCGGCTCAGCATCCTGCACCTCCCTGCTGCTGCTGCTGTTGCTGCTGCCGCACGTCGAGGTCTTCGTCCTGTGGGGAGGAGACGAACGGCGGGTGCGGATCCGCGGGTGTCATCGACACGACCGCGATCGACCCGGTGGCGAGGGACACCTCGTCCGCCGCCGCATCCGGGGCTCCCGCCACCGTCGCCGTCGGTCCGGTGATCAGTGAGGGATCCAGCACCCAGGTGTCCTTCGACCCGCCGCCCTGGCTGGAGTTCACGACGAGCTGCCCCTCGGGCAGAGCGACCCTGGTGAGCCCGCCCGGCAGCACCCAGATGTCGTTCCCGTCGTTCACGGCGAACGGTCGCAGATCCACGTGTCGCGGGCGGAACCCGTCTTCGACGAGCGTCGGAATCGTCGACAGCTGCACGACCGGCTGCGCGATCCAGCCGCGAGGATCGGCTCGCAGCGACGTGCGCAGCGCATCCAGTGTCTCGCGCGACGCGTCCGGCCCCACGACCAGCCCCTTGCCGCCGGAGCCGTCGACGGGCTTGACCACCAGCTCGTCGAGCCTGTCGAGCACCTCTTCGAGCGCGTCCGGGTCTTCGAGCCGCCAGGTGTCGACGTTCGGGATCACCGGCTCTTCGCCGAGGTAGTAGCGGATGAGGTCGGGAACGTACGTGTACACGAGCTTGTCGTCGGCGACCCCGTTGCCCACCGCGTTGGCGAGCGTCACGGTGCCCAGGCGTGCCGCGAGCATCAGCCCGGGAGCGCCCAGCACGGAGTCGGGACGGAACTGCTGCGGGTCGAGGAACTCGTCGTCCACCCGCCGGTAGATCACATCGACCCGCGTGGGGCCGGCGGTCGTGTGCATCCACACCCGCCCGCTCGAGCAGAACAGGTCGCGCCCCTCGACGAGTTCGACGCCCATCATGCGAGCGAGGAGTGTGTGCTCGTAGTACGCCGAGTTGTGCACGCCGGGCGTCAGCACCACGACCGTCGGGTCATCGACGCCGTCGGGAGCTGCGGCGCGCAGGGCCTGCAGGAGACGGCCCGGATAGTCGACGACGGGTCGCACTCGCAGACTCGTGAACAGCTCGGGCAGGGTCTGCGCCATCACTCTGCGATTCGCGAGCACGTAGCTCACCCCGCTCGGAACCCGCACGTTGTCTTCGAGCACGCGCCAGGCCCCGCGTTCGTCGCGGATCACGTCGATCCCCGCCACGTGGATGCGCACGCCGTTGGCGCCGACGATCCCCGCCGCCTGCCGGTGGAAGTGCGCCGACGAGCTGATGAGCGATGCGGGGATCACGCCGTCCCGCACGGCGAGCTGCGGACCGTAGACGTCCGAGAGGAAGGCCTCGAGCGCTCGCACGCGCTGCGTGACGCCCGACTCCACCGAGCGCCAGTCATCGGCGGCGATCACGCGCGGGACCACGTCCAGCGGGAACGGGCGCTCCTCGCCGGCGAAGTCGAATGTCACACCTTGGGCGAGGTACGAGCTGGCGAGAGCGTCGGTCCGAGCCCGCAGCTCCGCATCGTCCATGCTCGCGAGCGCCGGATACATGTCCTGATAGGGCGGGCGTACGTCCGCACCGCCCGGTGCCGCGTCGGAGGGGAACATCTCGTCCCAGGGTGCGGCCCCCGCTCGTCGAGGCGACCGACGCGAGGCGTATCCGTCGAACAGTGACTCCATGAGCGCATGTTTCCGCCTCGCGGTTTCGGCGGTGTTACGCGCACGAGTCGACGCCGCGTCGGCGTCGCCGCGATAGGATCGAGCCGTCCGGCGCTCAGTGCCGCCGGTGCCTGAAAAAGAGGCACGAAGCTCCCCGCGAAGACGCGAGGGCGAGACACATACGGAATACGCACGTTCTCCGTCCCTGTCTCGAAAGGCTTCTCGCATGCCCTCCGTCTCCGCGCACGTCGCACTCACCCTCGCGCAGCACATCGACGCCGTCTTCGGCGTGATGGGCAACGGCAACGCCTACTTCCTCGACGCGATCGAGACGCAGACGGATGCCGTCTTCACGGCCGTCCGTCACGAGCAGGGCGCCGTGGTCGCCGCCGATGCGCACTTCCGCGCCTCGGGCCGCATCGCCGCCGGCACCTCGACCTACGGCGCCGGATTCACGAACACCCTCACGGCGCTCGCCGAGGCCGTGCAGGCGCACGTGCCGCTCGTGCTCGTGGTGGGCGACGAGCCGACGTCCGGTCCCCGCCCGTGGGACGTCGACCAGATCGCCCTCGCGTCGGCCGTCGGCGCCCGCACCTATACGGTCGGGCGCGCGGATGCCGCGGCGACCACCGTCATCGCGATCGAGCACGCCCTGACGTATCGCGTGCCGGTCGTGCTGGCGATCCCCTATGACGTGGCGTCTCTCGAGGCCGGCCCCGTGCCCGAAGCGCCGTCCCCGCGCATTCCGGCGCCGCTCGCTCCTCGGGGCGAGTTCGCCGAGGGCACGCTCGACGAGATCGCCGCCGCGCTCCGATCCGCGTCGCGGCCGTTCCTCCTCGCGGGCCGTGGCGCCTGGCTGGCCGACGCCGGAGCGGCGCTCGGCGAGCTGGCCGCGCTGACCGGCGCACTCACCGCGTCGTCGGCTCTCGGTCGTGGGGTGTTTCCCGAGACGCGGTACGACCTCGGCGTGACGGGCGGTTTCGGGGCAGACGGTGCGATGGAGCTGATCCGTTCGGCCGATGTCGCGGTCGTGTTCGGCGCCTCGCTCAACCAGTTCACGATGCGGTTCGGAGAGCTCTTCGCGCCGGGCACACGTGTGTTCCAGATCGACATCGCTCCCGCGGCCACGCACCCCCATGTGGGCGGCTTCGTGCGTGCCGACGCGCGGGTCGCGGCGGAGGCGCTGGTCGCCCGGGTCGGCTCCACCGCATCTGCTCCGTGGCGGGAGAGCGTCGACATCGCCGCCGCGCGACGGTACGACGAGGGTGACGACCTCGCACCCGACGGACGCCTCGACCCCCGCTCGGCGGCGCGCCGCATCGCCGAGCTGCTGCCCCGCGACCGGGTCGTGGTCTCCGACGGCGGGCACTTCATCGGCTGGGCGAACATGTACTGGCCGGTCGAGGCACCTGATCGCATGATGATGGTCGGCACCGCGTTCCAGTCGATCGGACAGGGGTGGCCGAGTGTGGTCGGAGCGGCCCTCGCGCGCCGCGAGTCCACGGTCGTGCTGACCTCGGGCGACGGCGGCGGGCTCATGGCCATCGCCGACCTCGAGTCTGCAGTCCGGGCTGCCGCAGGACGCGGCATCGCGGTGATCTGGAACGACGCCGCGTACGGCGCCGAGGTGAACCTCTACGGGCTCAAGGGACTCGCCGAGGGACCTATGCTCATCCCCGAGGTGGACTTCGCGGCTTTCGGCGCGGCTGTCGGCGCTGAGGGGGTCGTCGTGCGCACCCTCGCGGATCTCGAGCGCCTGCGCTCGTGGAGCGAGGAGGATGCCGCGTCGCGACGGTTCCTGCTGCTCGACCTCCGGATCTCGGGAGATGTGATCGCGCCGTATCAGCAGGAGATCATCCGCGTGAACTCCTGACGGTCCGGCTCGCCCGCGCGGATCGCTAGGCTCCTCGACATGACCGACTCCCTCGACGTGCTTCGCTACAGCGCCTTCGCCGCCACACCGGAGGGTGGGAACCCGGCGGGCGTCGTTCTCGATGCGCTGGACCTCATGGATGCCGAGATGCAGCGCATCGCCGCCGAGGTGGGCTATTCCGAGACCGCGTTCCTCGTCGGGCGCACCGATGACGACGGCGACGTGCGGTACCGTGCCCGCTACTGGTCGCCCGCGGCCGAGGTGCCCTTCTGCGGTCACGCCACTGTCGCTGCCGCGGTCGCTCTCGCGGAGCGCGACGGTCCGGGCGATGTCGTGTTCGACACACGCGCGGGTGAAGTAACGCTGCGGTCGACGAGCGACGCCGGGGGTGCGGTGACGGTGTCTTTCACCAGTGTCGAGCCGGCCATGCGCGAGCTCGATCCGGCGATTCTGGACCGGTTGCTCGGCCTCCTGGGTGTGACGCGAGCCGATCTGGATCCGAGGTTCCCCGCGAAGGAGGCCTTCGCCGGGAACTGGCACCCGGTCGTCGTCATCGCCGACCGCGAGCTGTTCGATCAGTTCCGCTTCTCCCCCATCGAGGTGGCCGCGCTCATGCGCGAGCAGGGGTGGCTCGGCACCGTCACCGTGCTGCACGCTCCGGCGGACATCGATCTGGACGCACGGAACCTCTTCCCCGTCGGACGCATCACGGAGGACCCGGCGACGGGATCGGCCGCCGCCTCTGTCGGCGCGTATCTCCGCGACCTCGACCACCCCGAGACGACTGTCCGCATCCACCAGGGCGCGCACGTCCGACGCCCGAGCATCCTCACCGTGACCATCCCCCCGACCGGAGGCATCGAGGTCTCCGGCGGGGCGACCCGCATCGCCTGACCCCGCCACGCGGGCGCCCGCGAGGGGCGGCGCGCGCTCAGCTCTGGGCGCTGTAGTCCGGCAGTTCCTGGAGAGTCCAGGTGTTGCCGTCGGGGTCGTCGAACGAGACGAAGCGTCCCCAGCCCTGCTCATCGACGCCCTTCGCATCGACTCCCACGCCGCGCAGCATCGCGAGTGCCTCGTCAGCGTCGGGTACGACCACCTGGATGGTGTTCTGCTGCCCCGGTTCGAGGTCGATGCCGAGCCCGGAGCCGAACGCGATCGAACACGCCGAGCCGGGCGGGGTCATCTGCACGAAGCGCAGTCCTTCGTACGGCACCTGATCATGATCGGGGTTGAAGCCGATCTTCGTATAGAACTCCTTCGAGCGGTCGACATCGGTCACCGGCACGAAGATGAGCTCGATCTTCCACGTCATGGCACACACCCTTCCGGCAGGCGCCGTCGCCTGTCCGGATCCCAAGGTACGCGCGGCCACCGACATCCCGCCAGGGCGGTGGCCGCGCCCGGACCGCTCATCGATGACGGATACTGGTCCGGTGACGCGACGCCGAGCAAGTGAGGGGATGCAGCTCATCATCGAGGCACTCTCCGCACCGCAGGGCGACATCGTCGTCCACGATCTGATCACTGCGTTCGGCGTCGAACCGGCAGAGACCGCTGCGTACGTCATCGGCGAGCCGGCCGTGCTCTCGCGACACCTGCGATTCGGATCCGGCGGTGAGATCGTGCTTCACGACGACGTCGTCGTGGCCGTGATCCTGCACCTCACCCCCACACCGTTCGCCCCGTGGGCTCTCGACCTGGCCGAGTGGATCCCCGGGATCGACAACCGTGCGACCTTCGCCGATTTCAGAACGCTCTTCGACGTCCCCTGGAGGTTCGCGGAGGGCGACCGCTACTTCGTGCTCGATGCCGCGTATCTGCGCCCGGAGTTCGTGAGGTACGGCGGCCGCAGAGCCGGCGACCTGCAGCGGGTGGCGTTCACGGTCGACGACCCGAAGGACACGTGTGATCCGGCGCACGACGGCTGCCCTACGTGCCTCGAACTGGTCGTCCGCACCGAGCACGGCTCCTTCGATGTGGACGGTACGATCCGACGTCTCATCGACGGACTCGAGGCAGGAACGCTCGCCAGCAGGGGCGAACCGGTGCCACTGTCAGACCTTCGGCTGCTGCACGCCTCCGCCCTGTTGGAGCGAGTGGAGAGCCAGGTCTCCTGTCGCGCGTGCGGTCGAGTCGCTTGTCTCACCCTGTACCGCGACTCCCCTCCGACAATGGGTCATCACCCTCTGGATGCCGCGATGCGACGACCCCACGAAGCGATCCCGCCTGTCACGGAATGGGGAGACATCGCTCGCATCGCTGCCGCACAGGGGGCGATGCGCTACCTCGACCACGAACCCGGCTCGTGGTTCCTGGTCGAACAACACGGCGACCTGTACCTCGACTCGCGGTACACCGTCAGCTCGATGATCGACGATTCGTGTCTGATCCGCCTGAACGACACCGAGCGCCTCGCCTACGACGAAGCGGGCCGGGACAGCCTCACCGATCTTGCCCGGCGTATCGACAGCAGCAGCCCCCACCGCGAAGAATCACCCTTCCATCTCCGAGACCTCCGCCGATATCCCGACGACGGAAGGGACTACTCCGCCGAGCTCCGGGCCGCGATCGCCAATCACACCTGGCTCTCTCGTCAGAAGCAGGCTGCGGCCGAGCGGGCGCGGCACGCGTCCGCTTCGGGGGGATGAGCGTTCTCGTCACAGGTCGACGACCGTGTCGTTCCCGCCCCGAGCATCCTGGAGTGAGAGATCAGGATGCCGAGACCAGTGCCCCGTCGAAGAAGGCGTCGAGCTCGTCCACGGCGCCGAGAGGCAGGACCGCGGCGACGTACTGATCGGGGCGGACCACCACGACGACGCCGTCGCGCGACAGCTCTCGGGCCTCGAAGATGTCGGTCTGCGTCCACTTCGACGGCCCCGCCGCGTAGACCTTCTCCCAGTCGGTGAGTCCGAGCGGCCCGGTCTTCGGCTGGAACAGAGCCGGAGCCGTCGTCACCTCGATCTCCTCGTAGGGCTGCTGATAGATCGCCTTGACGTCGAACACGGCGTCGCTGTCGGCATCCGAGGGTGTGAACCGCTCGAAGACGGGCGCGGCCGCGGCGGCCCACACGTCGAGCGTCGCCGCGTCGCGACCCGCGAAGGCGTACACGCGCCACCGTCCGTCGGCCTTGGCGTGGTGACCCAGATGGATCGCATTGCCGTCGCCCACCCGCACGACCTCGGCCGACTTGAAGCGCTTGCCCACCGGGAAGCCGCCCGCCAGCGCCTGGTGCGCGTCGGAGCCGGTGATCATCGACGACGTGTACTGCGTCATGAACCCGGAGGGGAACTCGGCCGTCGCGAGATAGTAGGTCGCGAGATCTGTGGGGTCGGTGATCTCCGAGGGCTTGCGGGCCATGAGCGTCGACCACTCGCGATCGAAGTCGATGAGCTGCTGGGCCACGGGCCGACGCTCGGCGCCGTAGGTCGCCAGCAGCGCCTCGGGCGCGCGTCCGGTCAGCACCGACCCGAGCTTCCATCCGAGGTTGAAGCCGTCCTGCATCGACACGTTCATGCCCTGACCCGCCTTGGCGCTGTGCGTATGGCACGCGTCGCCGGTCAGGAACACCCGCGGCGTGCGCCCCGAGCCGTCGATCACGTCGTCGAAACCGTCTGTGACTCGGTGCCCGACCTCGTACACGCTGTGCCAGGCGACCTCCTTGACGTCGAGCGTGTAGGGGCTGAGGATCGCATTCGCCTTGGCGATGATGTCCGCGATCGGCGTCTGGCGCACCCGGTGGTCGTCGTCCTCCGCGACCTCGCCGAGGTCGATGTACATCCGGCTGAGGTAGCCGCCCTCGCGAGGGATGTGCAGGATGTTCCCCGCCTCCGAGTTGATCGCGCATTTGGTGCGCCAATCGGGGAAGTCGGTGTTGACCAGCACGTCCATGACGCCCCAGGCGTGGGCGGCGCTGCCGCCGACGTGCGTGCGCCCGATGGCCTGGCGCACCCCGCTGCGTGCGCCGTCGCAGCCGACGACGTACTGGGCGCGGACCGTGCGCTCCTCGCCCGACCGCTCCCCCGCGACGTATCGAAGCGAGACCTCGACCGGGTACTCGCCTTCCTCGTGAACCGTGAGTCCCAGGAACTCGATGCCGTAGTCGGGCGCGATGCGCCCGGGACCGTTCTCCGCGGCCTCGGCGAAGTAGTCGAGCACGCGCGCCTGGTTCACGATCAGGTGCGGAAACTCGCAGATGTCGTACGCGTAGTCGGCGGTCCGCGAGGTGCGGACGATCTCGTTCGGCCGCTCGGGGTTCGGCCCCCAGAAGTTCATCCAGCCGATGTTGTAGGCCTCGGCGATGATGCGCTCAGCGAACCCGAATGCCTGGAAGGTCTCGACGCTGCGCGGCTGGATTCCGTCGGCCTGACCGAGCACCAGACGACCCTCGCGCTTCTCGATGATGCGCGTGGAGACATCGGGGTACTGCGACATCTGGGCGGCGAGCAGCATGCCGGCCGGGCCCGAGCCGACGATCAGCACATCGATCTCATCGGGGAGGTCTGCGGGCCGCGCGGCGCCGATGCCCTCGGCAACCTTCACGCGCGGGTCTCCTGAGACATAGCCGTGGTGGTGGAACTGCATCGTCGTCGATTCCTTCCGGACTTCTCTGTCAGGTGTTGCCTTCGAACTGTTCGTGTTCTATATTCGAACACGACGTTCTACTATTGAACACAGCTTAGGGACGCCCGTCCCCGGACGCAAGGGAGCGCGCGCATGCCCGAAGGCACTCCGGCCTCGCAGACTCTCAGCCGTGGCATCCGCATCCTCGAGGTGCTCGCAGACGCACGCGCCCCTCTCACGATCGACGAGATCGCGGCACGACTGGAGGTGCATCGCTCGGTCGCCTACCGCCTGCTGCGCACGCTGGAGGATCACCGTCTGATCGGCAGGGACGCTTCGGGCGCCGTGACGCTGGGCCCGCGCATGGCCGCGCTGGCGGCCGGCGTCGCCCATGACCTCCAGGCCGAGACCATCCCTGAGCTGACCGCGATCGCGAACGAACTCGGCATGACGTGCTTCCTCGGCGTGCTCGACGGAGACGACTGCATCACGCTCGCGAGCATCGAGCCTCGTCATGCGATCGCGAGCGTCGCGCAGCGACCGGGCGCCCGGCACCCGGTCACGGTCGGGGCCCCGGGCAAGGCGATCCTCACGCAGCTCCCGCTCGCCCAGTGGCCGGACGCCCCACGAGCGCAGCTGCAGGCCGAGGTCGATGAGGCGCGCGCTCGCGGATACGCCACGAGCCACGACGAGGTCATCCCCACCGTGCAGTCGGTCGCGGTGCCGCTGGCCCTGCGAGGCCAGCGCCCCGCGGCGATCGCGGTCGTGCATGTGGCCACCGACCTCGACGAAGCCGAGATCGCAGCCCGCCTGCGGCGCTCCGCGGCGGCGCTCCGAGAAGCCCTCGACGGCTGAACCGCAGACAAGCGGAACGCACGCCCGCACAGCGGACGTGCGTTCTGCGTGCGGGAGTGGGTCAGGCCCTGGCGAGCCCGCGGATCGGGCTCACGGACTGCTCGTCCTCGTGGTCCGGACCCAGGGGGATCCCGGAACGGTCGCGCAGCAGCAGGGTGGCGACGAGACCGAGCAGCGTCATGCCGGCGAGGTACCAGGTGACCGCCTGCGTCGAGCCCGTGGCCTGCACGATCGCGGTCGCGATGGTCGGAGCGAAGGCGCCGCCGGCGATCGCACCGATCGCGTACGAGATCGAGACGCCCGAGAAACGGATGCTCGCGGGGAAGAGCTCTGCGTACAGTGCGGCCTGTGGCCCGTAGGTGAAGCCGAGACCGATCGTGAGGATCGCGAGACCCGCGAACAGCAGGCCCACATCGCCGGTGTTGACGAGCGGGAACAGCGTGAACACGCCGACGAGCTGCAGCACCCAGCCGATGATGTACGTGGTGCGTCGACCGATGCGGTCCGACAGCCATCCGGCGATGAGCGTCGTGATGAGCCACGTGACGGCAGAGCCGGCGACCGCCCACAGCACGGGTCCGCGCTCGAGGCCGATGGGCCCCTCGGGGTTGGTGGCGTACCCCTGGATGTATCCGCCGGTCGTCATGTATCCGACCGCGTTGTTGCCGGCGAAGACGAAGGCGGCGACGATCACGAGCAGCAGGTGCTTGCGGAACAGCTGCACGATCGGCATGTTCGCCTTCTCCTTGCGCTCGGCGAGCTCGACGAAGACCGGACTCTCCTCGACCTTCCGGCGCACGTAGTAGCCGACGAGGATCAGCACGACGCTGAGCAGGAACGGGATCCGCCAGCCCCACTGGAGGAACTGGTCGCCCGGGGCGATCGCGGTCATCAGCGCCATCACGCCCGACGCGAGCAGCAGACCGAGCGGCACCCCGATCTGCGGCGATGCGCCGAAGATGCCGCGACGCTTCTTGGGCGCGTGCTCGACGGCCATCAGAACCGCGCCGCCCCACTCACCGCCTGCCGAGACGCCCTGCAGGATGCGCAGCAGCACCAGCATGATCGGCGCGGCGACTCCGATCGCCTCATAGGTCGGCAGCACACCGATGAGCGCGGTCGCCGCACCCATGAGGATCAGCGTCCACATGAGCACCGCCTTGCGCCCGAGCTTGTCGCCGTAGTGGCCGGCCAGGAACGCCCCGAGCGGACGGAAGAGGAAGCTGACGCCGACGGTGGCGAACGCGACGATGGCACTGTTCGCTCCGAGCGGCTCGAAGAACAGCTGCCCGAACACCAGGCCGACGGCCGTGGCGTAGATGAAGAAGTCGTACCACTCCACCGTGGTGCCGACCACGGTGGCGAACACGACCCGGCGCCTATCGGCCGGTGTCGCGATTGTTCCGGTGGGTGTGAACCCTGCCTGTGACTGCCCGCTCATGGGGTGTCTCCTTTTGTTTGTGACCGCATTGTCACGGCTCGCGCACGAGGTGATTCGAGTTGCTTGCCGGGGGTGGACACGATGATATATGATTTCGAATACGACGCACAAGCGTCGACGACAGCGCGAGGAGGCGCCCCGTGACGGCATCCATGACCCGCCCCGGCAAGATCATCGCGATCCATCTGAGCTATGCCTCCCGCGCCGATCAGCGCGGCCGCAGGCCCGCAGCTCCCTCGTACTTCTTCAAGCCGGCCAGTTCGGTCGGCGTCTCCGGCGGCACGGTCGAGCGCCCCGCCGGCACCGAGTTGCTGGCCTTCGAGGGCGAGATCGCCCTCGTGATCGGCACCACCGCGCGTCGCGTCTCGCTCGACGACGCCTGGAGCCATGTCGGCTGGGTCACCGCCTCGAACGATCTCGGCCTGTACGACCTGCGCGCCAACGACAAGGGGTCCAACGTCCGCTCCAAGGGCGGCGACGGCTATACGCCGCTGGGTCCCGAGCTGATCGACGCCCGCTCCGTCGATCCCGCCGCCCTCCGCGTGCGAGCCTGGGTCAACGGCGAACTGCGCCAGGACGACACGACCGCCGGGCTCATCTTCCCGCTCGCACAGCTCGTCGCCGACCTCTCCCAGCACTTCACGCTCGAACCCGGCGACGTCATCCTCACCGGCACGCCCGCGGGCTCGTCGGTGATCGTGCCGGGCGACGTGGTCGAGGTCGAAGTCGATGCACCGGATGCCCCGGGCGCGCCGTCCTCCGGTCGGCTCATCACCACCGTCACGCAGGGCGATGTGCCCTTCGACGAGGAGATCGGCTCGCTGCCCGCCCTCGACGATCTGCAGCGGACCGAGGCCTGGGGTTCGCGCGAAGCCGCGGGACTTCCCTCCGAGGAGGCGGCGCCCGCCCTCTCCCCTGAGCTCCGCGCCAAGCTGATGGAGGCTCCGACCGCGGGCCTCTCATCGCAGCTGCGCAAGCGCGGACACCACTCGTGCTTCATCGACGGCGTCTCTGCGAACATCCCCGGCAGCAAGATCGTCGGCACGGCGAAGACCCTCCGGTTCGTGCCCTTCCGCGAAGATCTCTTCGCGGCCCACGGCGGCGGCTACAACGCCCAGAAGCGCGCGTTCGATGCGGTCGACGAGGGCGAGATCATCGTGATCGAGGCCCGGGGCGACGCGACGACCGGCACGCTCGGCGACATCCTCGCGCTGCGAGCCCGAGCGCGTGGTGCGGTCGGTGTCGTGACCGACGGCGGCGTGCGCGACTTCGACGCTGTCGCCGAGATCGGCCTGCCGGTGTTCTCGCAGGGCGCGCATCCCTCGGTGCTCGGCCGCAGACACGTGCCGTGGGAGGTCGATGTGACCGTGTCGTGCGGCGGTGCCACCGTGCAGCCGGGAGACATCATCGTGGGAGACGGCGACGGCGTCATCGTGATCCCGCCGTCGCTCGCCGAGCAGGTCGCCGACGACGCGATCGCCCAGGAGGCGGAAGACACGTGGATCGCAGAGCAGGTCGCGGCGGGCCATCCCGTCGACGGCCTGTTCCCGCTGAACGCCGAATGGCGCGCGAAGTACGAGGCGGCGACGGGCTCCGGAGCGGGCTCATGACGACCGCGGGAAACTCCAGCAAGTCGGAGCGCGCCTACGCGTGGATCCGCTCGCGCATCTCCGGACACACGTTCGGCCCCGGGTACCGACTCGTGCTCGGATCGCTCGCCGAGGAGCTCGACATGAGCGTGGTGCCGGTGCGCGAGGCCATCCGCAGGCTCGAGGCCGAGGGACTGGTGACGTTCGAGCGCAACGTGGGCGCGCGCGTGACCCTCGTCGACGAGAGCGAGTATGCGCACACCATGGAGACGCTGGGTCTCGTCGAGGGCGCGGCGACCGCGCTCTCAGCACCTCTGCTCGACGAGCGGATGCTCGACGCCGCCGAGGCCGTCAACGAGCGGATGATCCGGATGCTCGACCACCTCGACGCGCACGCGTTCACCGAGCTGAACCGACAGTTCCACTCCCTGCTCTTCGAACCGTGTCCGAACCCGCACCTGCTCGATCTCGTGCACCGCGGCTGGGCGCGGCTCTCCGGCATCCGGGACTCCACCTTCGCCTACGTGCCGGGCCGCGCTCGGCATTCGGTCGAGGAGCACACGCAGATCCTGGCACTCATCCGCGCGGGCGCCGATCCGCTCGAGATCGAGCTCGCCGCCCGCAACCATCGCCTGCGCACGAGAGACGCCTTCCTCGATGCCCTCCACACCCGTTCCCAGACCGCGTCAGGAGACCAGTCATGACCGATTCCCGCATCCCCGCCGACCTTCCGGACCACATCCAGCACTACATCGACGGCGAGTTCGTCGACTCGGTCGACGGCGACACGTTCGACGTGCTCGACCCGGTGACCAACAAGACGTACACCAGCGCGGCCGCCGGCAAGAAGGCCGACATCGAGCTCGCGGTGGCCGCGGCGAAGCGCGCGTTCGACGAGGGTCCGTGGCCGAGGATGCTCCCCCGCGAGCGCTCGCGCGTGCTGCACAGGATCGCCGACATCGTCGAGTCGCGCGACGCCCGCCTCGCCGAGCTCGAGTCGTACGACTCCGGCCTGCCGATCACGCAGGCTCTCGGCCAGGCTCGCCGTGCCGCCGAGAACTTCCGCTTCTTCGCCGACCTGATCGTCGCGCAGTCCGACGACGCGTTCAAGGTTCCCGGCAAGCAGATGAACTACGTCAACCGCAAGCCGATCGGCGTCGCAGGCCTGATCACCCCGTGGAACACGCCGTTCATGCTCGAGTCGTGGAAGCTCGGCCCCGCACTCGCGACCGGCAACACCGTGGTGCTGAAGCCCGCCGAGTTCACGCCGCTGTCGGCATCGCTGTGGGCGGGCATCTTCGAAGAGGCGGGGCTCCCGCGCGGTGTCTTCAACCTCGTCAACGGCCTGGGCGAGGATGCCGGAGACGCACTCGTGAAGCACCCCGATGTGCCGCTCATCTCGTTCACGGGCGAGAGCTCGACCGGACAGCTGATCTTCGCCAACGCCGCGCCCTTCCTCAAGGGCCTGTCGATGGAGCTGGGCGGCAAGTCGCCCGCCGTCGTGTTCGCCGATGCCGACCTCGACGCAGCGGTCGACGCCACGATCTTCGGCGTCTTCTCCCTCAACGGCGAGCGTTGCACCGCCGGCTCCCGCATCCTCGTCGAGCGCTCGATCTACGAGGAGTTCGTCGAGCGCTATGCCGCGCAGGCGAAGCGCGTCACGGTGGGGTACCCGCACGACCCGGCCACAGAGGTCGGCGCGCTCGTGCACCCCGAGCACTACGACAAGGTGATGAGCTACGTCGAGATCGGCAAGACCGAGGGTCGCCTCGTCGCCGGCGGCGGGCGCGCCGAGGGCTTCGACGAGGGCAACTTCGTAGCTCCCACGGTGTTCGCCGACGTCTCCCCCGAGGCCCGCATCTTCCAGGAGGAGATCTTCGGCCCGGTCGTCGCGATCACGCCGTTCGACTCCGACGACGAGGCGCTGTCTCTCGCGAACAACACGAAATACGGCCTCGCCGCCTACATCTGGACCAACGACCTGAAGCGCGCGCACAATTTCGCGCAGTCCGTCGAGGCGGGCATGGTGTGGCTGAACAGCAACAACGTTCGCGACCTCCGCACCCCGTTCGGCGGCGTGAAGGCCTCGGGCCTCGGCCATGAGGGCGGCTACCGGTCGATCGACTTCTACACCGACCAGCAGAGCGTGCACATCACGCTCGGCGGTGCCCACAACCCGACCTTCGGCAAGAACTGACATCCGCGCTTCGGTCGTTGAGCGAGCGAAGCGAGACGAAACGCACACAGAGCAAGGACGCTGACATGACCGACCGTCAAGAGATGACGTTGACCTCCTCGGGCTTCTACGTGAGCCAGGAGGCTCCGATCAAGACCGACAATCCCATCGCGACTCCCCGGAGCACTCCTCCCGACGTGCTGCGCTGCGCCTATATGGAGCTCGTCGTCACCGATCTCGCCGCCTCTCGCGTGTTCTATGTCGACGTTCTGGGGCTGTATGTGACAGAAGAGGACGACGAGGCGATCTACCTCCGCTCGACCGAGGAGTTCATCCATCACAACCTCGTGCTGCGCAAGGGACCGATCGCCGCTGTGGCCGCGTTCTCGTACCGCGTCCGCACCCCGGAGGACCTCGACCTCGCGGTGGACTTCTACACCGAGCTCGGATGCGACGTGCGCCGCGACCCCGAGGGCTTCGTGAAGGGTGTCGGCGACTCCGTGCGCGTCGTCGACCCGCTCGGGTTCCCGATCGAGTTCTTCCACCAGTCCGACCACGTCGAGCGGATGTCGTGGCGCTACGAACTGCACATCCCCGGAGAGCTCGTGCGTCTCGACCACTTCAACCAGGTCACCCCCGATGTGCCCCGCGCGGTCAAGTTCATGCAGGATCTCGGGTTCCGCGTGACGGAGGACATCCAAGACGACGAGGGCACCGTGTACGCCGCGTGGATGCGCCGCAAGCCCACCGTGCACGACACCGCGATGACCGGCGGCGACGGGCCGCGCATGCACCACGTGTGCTTCGCGACGCACGAGAAGCACAACATCCTGGCGATCTGCGACAAGCTCGGCGCCCTCCGCCGCTCCGACGCCATCGAGCGCGGCCCCGGCCGCCACGGCGTGAGCAACGCGTTCTACCTGTACCTGCGCGACCCCGACGGACACCGCGTCGAGGTCTACACGCAGGACTACTACACCGGCGATCCCGACAACCCCGTCATCACGTGGGATGTGCACGACAACCAGCGTCGCGACTGGTGGGGCAACCCGGTCGTGCCCTCGTGGTACACCGAGGCCTCGCTGGTCCTCGATCTCGACGGCACCCCGCAGCCGGTCGTCGCCCGCACCGACAGCTCCGAGATGGCGGTCACGATCGGCGCCGACGGCTTCTCGTACACGCGCCCGGACGACTCCGAGGCGATGCCCGAGTACAAGCAGGGCGAGTACAAGCTCGGCCACCAGCTCTAGGGAGGATCGGATGCTGTCAGCAGACACGATCGCGCGGATCGCCGCCGAGCTCGCCGAGGCCGACCGCACGCACTCGGTCATCCCGCGCATCACCGCGCGCCACCCCGAGGCGACCGTGGAGGACTCGTACGCGATCCAGGGCGTCTGGCGCGACTCGCAGATCGCCGCGGGACGCCGTCTCGTCGGCCGCAAGATCGGGCTGACGTCCAAGGCGATGCAGCAGGCGACCGGCATCACGGAGCCCGACTACGGCGTCATGTTCGACGACACCGTGTACGAATCGGGGGCAGAGATCCCGGTCGATCACTTCTCGAACGTCCGCATCGAGGTCGAGCTCGCGTTCGTGCTGAAGCATCCGCTCGAGGGCCCCGACTGCACGCTCGACGACGCTCTCGCGGCGATCGACTACGCCGTTCCGGCGCTCGAGGTGCTGAACTCCCACATCGAACTCGAGGGTCGCACGATCGTCGACACGATCAGCGACAACGCCGCCTACGGCGCGATGGTGCTGGGCACCGTGCACAAGCGCCCCGACGAGATCGACCTGCGCTGGGTGCCCGGCGTGCTGTCGCGCAACGGCGAGATCGAGGAGACAGGCGTCGCGGCCGGCGTGCTCGGCCACCCCGCCACAGGCGTCGCGTGGCTCGCGAACAAGTTCCACCAGCACGGCGCGCGTCTCGAGGCCGGGGAGATCATCCTGGCAGGATCGTTCACACGCCCGATGTGGGTGTCGCGGGGCGACCGGGTGCTGTGCGACTACGGACCGATGGGAACGATCGAATGCCGCTTCATCTGAACCCCCGACCGTCCTTCCGCGATCGGCTCGCCGCCTCGGAACGACCCCTGGTCGGCGCGTGGATCTGCTCGGGAAGCCCGATCGCCGCCGAGATCGTCGCGGGGTCCGGTCTCGACTGGACCCTGATCGACGGCGAGCACAGCCCGATCTCCCTGGAGTCGATCCTCTCGCTGCTGCAGGCCGTCGCCCCCTACCCGGTCACGCCGGTGGTACGGGTGCCCGCGAACGATCCGGTGGTCATCAAGCAGGTGCTCGATCTGGGAGCGCAGAATCTGCTGGTGCCGATGGTGAACACCGCGGACGAGGCATCCCGGGCGGTGGCCGCCACGCGCTACCCGCCGCTCGGCATCCGAGGAGTGGGCAGCGCCCTGGCGCGCGCCGCGCAGTTCAATCGGATCGAGGACTACCTGCAGCGCGCACACGAGATCACGTCCCTGACGGTGCAGATCGAGACCGACGTCGCGGTGCGCAACGCCCGCGCGATCGCCTCAGTCCACGGCGTCGACGGCGTGTTCGTCGGTCCGAGCGATCTGGCCGCCTCGATGGGGCTCCTCGGTCAGCAGGAGCATCCCGACGTCGTCGCCGCCGTCGAACGGACGATCTCCGAGGTGCGCGACGCCGGCAAGCCGGTCGGCGTCAACGCGTTCTCGCCCGCGACGGCTCGCCGCTACCTCGACGCCGGCGCGTCGTTCGTCCTCGTCGCCGCCGACGTGTCGATCCTGGCGCGTGCGACGGAGAAGCTCGCGGCGGAGTGGATCCCCGAACAGGAGACCACCCCGCGCGCGAGCTATTGACCCCGCCGCCGGCGCGTCCGTCGTCGTGCGCCGCGCGTCACCGGCGCCGATCGACGCTCACGCCGTGACCGACTCGGCGGCCGTCGCCACGCGACGCCGGTTGCGCATGTGCTGCACGACCGAGATCCCGGCGATCGCCGCGAGGATCACGTACAGGGTGATCGTGAACGGGCTGGAGACGAGCACCATCGGGTCGCCGGACGAGACGGCCAGGGCTCGCCGCAGCTCGGTCTCCGCCAACGGTCCGAGCACGACGGCGATCATCACCGGCGCGAGCGGGATGCGGAAGCGACGCATGAGCACGCCGATCAGGCCGATCGCGATGAGCGCCCAGACGTCGACGACGGAGGAGCCCATCGCGTAGACGCCCAGCACCGCGAGAACCGTGATGGTGGCGTACAGGTAGTGCTTCGGGATCAGCAGCAGTTTGGCCCACAGCGACGCGAACCCCATGTTGAGGATCAGGAGGGCGACCAACCCGATGAACAGCGAGGCGATCAGCGTCCACACGAGCTCCGGGGTGCGGGTGAACAGCAGCGGCCCCGGCTGCAGCCCGTACTGCTGGAACGCTGCGAGCATGATCGCGGCGGTCGCCGAGGTCGGCAGACCCAGTGCGAGCAGAGCACCCATCGCGGTGCCGGCCGTCGCGTTGGCGGCCGCCTCGGGGGCGGCGACGCCGCGGATGCTCCCCACCGTGCCGAAATCGGTGTCGTTGCCCGCACTCGCCAGCCCTGCGCATCGGCGCGGCCCGCGGGGGCGACTGGTCGACATGCCACTCGGTGCAGTGGGACGCGTTCACCGAGCACAACGAGTCGAATCGTGAACTCACCAACCGTCTCACCCGGCAGTCCTACCCCCTGGGGATCATCGTCAATCGCGACGGCGCGCGCTTCCTCGATGAGGGAGCGGACTTCCGCAACTACACCTACGCCAAGTACGGGCGCGAGATCCTCGCGCAACCCGGATCCGTCGCCTGGCAGCTGTTCGATCAGACCCTGCGCCCGATGCTGCGGACCGAGGAGTACGAGATGCCGGGCATCTCGGTGGAGACCGCCGACACGATCGGCGAACTGGCGGAACGGATCGGCGTGCCGGCCGAGGCTCTGGAGCGGACCGTGTCCGAGTTCAACGAATCGATCGACCGGTCGATCGCGTTCGACCCCACCGTGAAGGACGGCCGCCGCGCCGACGTCACGCCACCCAAGAGCAACTGGGCATCGCCGCTCGAGACCGGTCCGTTCTACGCCTACGGCGTCACCTGCGGCATCACCTTCACGTTCGGAGGGCTCAAGACCGACACGCACGGTCGCGTCGAACGTGAGGACGGCACGGTCATCGACGGCCTGTTCGCCTGCGGCGAGGCTCTGGGGGGTCTTTTCTCGAAGAACTACCCCGGCGGCTCCGGCCTGACCGCCGGAATGGTGTTCGGGCGGCGTGCAGGCCTCCTGGCATGATCGCTCGGGCGCGGCGCCGAGTCGGTGACAGGCATCGCGGCTCTGGCGAATTCATAGCCGCCCGGGTGAGACTGTCGTCATGACCTTCGCCGCGCTCCAGCCGCTCGCAGACCGTGCTGCACTGTTCTCCGCCCTCCGTCAGGATTCCCTCGCCACCGCTCTCGAGGACCTCGGCGACCACCGCTGGGACGTCGACATGGCAGCGGGAACCCTCACGTTCACCTCGCACGCCGACCCGGCCCGTCAGCTCGTCTCCCGCGCCCACCTCGTCGCGACGATCGCCCCGGGACCGCGCTCGCTGCTGTGGGCGTGGGCGCACCCGCAGGGAGACCCGGAGGGCATCGCCGCACAGCTTCGCGACTACGGCGTCCAGCACGGCATCCCCGAGCTGAGCGAACCGGAGCTCCCGTTCCCCCAGGATGCCGAGGGCGACCCCGAGTGGATCCCCCGGGCCGCACACACCGTGGGCGGAGCGGCCGTCGAGCTGACCGGTCGCGCGCCCCACTACGTCGCACCCGTGGGTGGGGGCACCTACGCGGTGTTCCTGCTCGACGCCCCTCTTCCCCCGCTCACCGTCGCGTCCGCTGCGATCGTCCTCCCCCGCATCCTCTCCGCTCTGGTCCTGCCCGACGCCCGCACCGCCGTGTGGGATGCCGCGCGTCTCGCCGGGTGGACCCTCACGTGGGTCGACGAGTCCTTCTCGGGAGCCACGATCGCCGATGCGACAGGCACCGCCGCGTTCCGGTTCGACGAGCAGGCGCGCATCACGAACATCGAGAGCAGCCTGCACCCGCAGGGCTGACCGCGGACAGGCCCGCTGATGCCCCGGCATCGAGAATGTGGGAGCCTGGACGCATGAAGAACGGAATCGTCCGGTTCGCGGCGCTCTACGTGTTCAACGTCGCGGTACTGCTGCTGATCGGGCTGCTGTCCGCGGGTGTCTCCGTCGGGGTCAACGCCCTCTGGGCCGCGGTCGTGCTCACCCTCGCGGCCCTCTTCGTCAAGCCGCTGCTCACGCGCGCCTTCCGCGCAGCCGCCGCGAAGTCGGCATCCGATCGCACGAGGGTCGGCGAGAAGGTCGTGCAGTACGTTCTCGTCTACCTCGTGGAACTCATCATCTGGGTCGCCGTCGTGTGGCTGAGCGGCGTCCGCGCCTCGGGGTTCTGGAGCTACGCTCTTCCGCCGCTCTTCCTGCTCGTCGGCTGGATGATCTACGACCAGGTCGACGATCGGCTGAGAGCGAAGGCCGGCCAGCTGTACGACGTCGTGCAGGGGAAGATGACGGGTTCGCGGAAGGACTCCGCACCCGCCTCAGCGGCTTCCTCCTCCTCGTCTTCCGCCACCCACGAAGCGCGCGAGGAGCTCCGCGACGGGCTGACTCCCGAACAGCGCCGGATGCTGGACGATCTGGGCTGACCGACGGCGATCAGACGAGTCGCTCGGCGGCCTCGACGACGTTGGTCATCAGCAGCGCCACCGTCATCGGCCCCACACCACCGGGATTCGGCGAGACCCAGCCCGCGACCTCGGCGACATCCGGGTGCACGTCCCCGAAGACCAGGTTCTTGCCCGTCTCGGGGTCGGTCTCGCGGGTCACTCCCACGTCGAGCACGGCGGCTCCCGGCTTGACGTCCTCGGCGCGGATCAGGTGCTTCACACCGGCGGCCGCGACGATCACATCCGCCTCGCGGAGGTACCTCGCCATGTCGACCGTGCCGGTGTGCGTGAGGGTGACCGTCGCGTTGAGGTCGCGCCTGGTCAGCAGCAGGCCGATCGAGCGACCGATGGTCACCCCGCGTCCGACGACCACGACATGCGTGCCGGCGAAGTCGTAGCCGTTGCGCAGCAGCAGCTCGATGACACCGCGCGGCGTGCACGGCAGCGGCGTGTGGATCGGACTGTTGACGTTGAGCACGAGGCGGCCGAGGTTCGTCGGGTGCAGCCCGTCGGCGTCCTTCGCCGGGTCGATCCGCTCGAGGATCGCATCCGTGTCGATGTGCTTCGGCAGCGGCAGCTGCACGATGTACCCGTGGCACTGCGGGTCGGCGTTGAGTTCGTCGATCAGTGCCTCGACATCGGCCTGCGTGGCATCAGCGGGGAGTTCGCGCTGGATCGAGTTCATCCCGATCGCCTCGGACTGACGGTGCTTCATCCCGACGTACAGCTGGGACGCCGGATCGGCACCGACGAGCACGGTCGCGATGCCCGGCACGATTCCCTTCGCCTTCAGAGCGGCGACGCGCTCGGTCAGCTCGGCCTTGATCGCGGCCGATGCCGCCTTGCCGTCGAGGATCCGCGCGGTCACTGCTGCAGGTCCGGGTAGAGCGGGAAGCGTGCGGCGAGCGCGTCGACACGCGCACGGAGCGCCTCGACATCGGCGCCCGGCAGCAGCGCGAGAGCGATCACGTCGGCGACCTCGGTGAACTCGGCGTCGCCGAAACCGCGCGTCGCGAGCGCGGGGGTGCCGATGCGCAGCCCCGAGGTGACCATGGGCGGACGAGGGTCGTTCGGCACGGCGTTGCGGTTGACGGTGATGTGGATGTCGTGCAGCAGATCCTCGGCCTGCTTGCCGTCCACGGCAGCGTCTCGCAGATCGACGAGCACGAGGTGCACGTCGGTGCCGCCCGAGCGGACTCCGATGCCGGCGTCCTTCACGTCCTGCTGGGAGAGACGCTCGGCGAGGATCGCCGCGCCGCGCACCGTGCGCTCCTGGCGCTCCTTGAACTCAGGGGTGCCGGCGAGCTTGAACGCGGTCGCCTTGGCGGCGATCACGTGCATGAGCGGTCCACCCTGCTGTCCCGGGAAGACCGCCGTGTTGATCTTCTTGGCGATGTCGGCGTCGTTCGTCAGGATGAAACCTGAGCGGGGGCCGCCGATGGTCTTGTGCACGGTCGACGAGACGACGTGGGCGTGCGGCACCGGGTTCGGGTGCAGCCCTGCGGCGACGAGGCCGGCGAAGTGCGCCATGTCGACCCAGAGCAGGGCGCCGACCTCGTCGGCGATCGCCCGGAAGGCCGCGAAGTCGAGCGTGCGCGGGTAGGCCGACCAGCCGGCGATGATGACCTTCGGCTTGTGCTCGATCGCGAGGCGGCGCACCTCGTCCATGTCGATCACGGAGGTCTCGGGGTTCACCCCGTAGGCGACGATGTCGTAGAGACGGCCCGAGAAGTTGATCTTCATGCCGTGTGTCAGGTGGCCGCCCTGGTCGAGCGCGAGACCGAGCAGCGTGTCGCCGGGACGGGCGATCGCGTGCAGCACGGCGGCGTTGGCCGATGCTCCCGAATGCGGCTGGACGTTGGCGAACTCCGAGCCGAACAGGTCCTTGGCGCGCTGGATGGCGAGCTCCTCGGCCACGTCGACCTCTTCGCAGCCGCCGTAGTAGCGACGGCCGGGGTAGCCCTCGGCGTACTTGTTCGTGAGCACCGAACCCTGAGCCTGCAGCACCGAGACGGGCACGAAGTTCTCGGACGCGATCATCTCGAGGAAGGTCTGCTGGCGGGCGAGTTCGCGGTCGAGGACCTGAGCGATCTCGGGGTCTACCTCTGCGAGCGGGGCGTTGAAGTAACGGTCGGTCATGACATGCTCCTCTGACGACGGATTCGAACGGGTATACCAATCGGCCCAGGCGCGCGGTCGAATTCCGTGGTCAGTCGCTCCCCGGTGGTAGTCCACCCAGACGCCAGTCGCGACGCTTGCAAGCATAGCGGATCTCCCCCTGTGCACCCCCTTCCCGGCAGGGTAGGTTTTGTTCATGGTCCTTCCCCATTCCATGCCCCTCGTCCCCCTCCCCCACTCCGCCACTGTCGGCGACGACCGAACCCCCCTCGCCCGGATCGTCGGAGTCATCGGAGACTCGCCGGCCGTCGAACAGCTCATCGACGGGATCTCGAAGCGCACCGGCGTCCGACTCGCCCGCTCCACCGAGTCGGACGGCCCCGCCGACAGCACGATCTCGCTCCGGATCGACCCGGATGCCGCCGCGGCCGAGGGGTACACGCTCACCGTCGGCTCGTCGACCGAGATCGTCGGCGCAGACGAGGCGGGGCTCTACTACGGCGTCCAGACCCTGCTCCAGTTGCTGCGCGAAGGGGACGACGGGTGGGGTCTGACGCACGCGTCGATCTCCGATGCCCCTCGCTTCCCCCGTCGCGGCGTCATGCTCGACGTCACGCGCCACTTCTTCAGCGTCGCCGAGGTCGAGAAGTTCATCGACGCGACCAGCGCCCTCAAGTTCAACCATCTGCACCTGCACCTCACCGACGATCAGGGATGGCGCATCCAGATCGACTCCTGGCCGAAGCTCACCGAACGGGCATCGCTCACGGCGGCAGGCGGCGATCCGGGAGGGTTCTACTCGAAAGACGACTATCGCGCGATCGTGTCGTACGCGGCAGCCCGCCACATGGTCGTGATCCCCGAGATCGACCTGCCTGGTCACACCCATGCGATCGGCGTCGCGTACCCGGAGCTCGTCGAGGCGCCTGTGCTCAACGACGGCCTGGTCGCCGAATCGGCTCGGCTGGGCCAGCCGCTGCCGGTCAAGGGCGAACCGTACGTCGGATGGGGCGTCGGGCACTCGAGCGTCCGGATCCACGAGGAGCGCACCTACGACTTCGTGCGCGATGTGGTGCGGGAACTCGCCGAGCTGACCCCCGGGCCCTACATCCACATCGGGGGCGACGAGTCCCTCGGCACTCCGCAGGCGGACTTCGACGTCTTCGTCGAGCGCGCGACCGAGATCGTCGTCGAGGCGGGGAAGATCCCCGTCGCCTGGCACGAGGTCGGCGCGGCAGCGGGGATCGCCGAGGGCACGATCGGTCAGTACTGGGGCAAGACCACGCCCGAGGGGACCCATGCCGAGGAGGCCGCGCACTTCGTGGAACGCGGCGGTGCGCTGATCATGTCCGCGGCCGATGTCGCCTATCTCGACATGAAGTACTCGAGCGACTTCCCGCTCGGACTCACCTGGGCCGGTGTCGTCGACGTCCGGAAGGCCTACGAGTGGGAGCCGACGGAGGTGCTCGACCTGCCCGATTCGGCGATCCTCGGCGTCGAGGCCCCTCTGTGGAGCGAGACCGCTCGCACGATCCGCGACGTCGAACAGCTGGTCTTCCCGCGGGCGGCCGCCCAGGCGGAGATCGCCTGGTCACCGCGGTCCGCGCCGGAACGCACATGGGAGTCGTTCCGCTCACGACTCGCGACGCTCGCTCCGCTCTGGGAGACTGCCGACATCGACTTCCACCGCTCCGAGGAGATCCCATGGACCGACCGATGAGCGCCTCTTCGGCCACGCCCTCGTCGATCGTCGTGCACTCGGCGACGATCGTCGACGGCGGCGAGATCGAGAACGACGCGTGGATCCGTGTAGAGAACGGCCTGGTCGTCGCCCGGGGCACCGGAGACACCTGGTCCGCGGCCGATGAGGTCGTCGACGCCGTGCTCGCCGCGGGAATCGGCGCCGTGCTGTCCCCCGGTCTCATCGACATCCACGGCCATGGCGGGGCGGGGGCGTCTTTCGACGACGGCCCCGAGTCGATCCGCACGGCCAGAGCGCTGCACCGCGCGCACGGGACCACGCGCGCGGTCGTCTCTCTCGTGACGGCGACGCTCGACGAGCTCGAACAGCGCGTCGCGCAGATCGCCGACCTCATGACGACCGACGCCGACATCCTCGGCTCGCATCTCGAAGGGCCCTTCCTCGATCCGGGGCATCACGGAGCACACGCGCCTCACCTGCTGCGACACCCGGTCGCCGCCGACGTCTCGCGACTGCTCGAGGCGGGCCGTGGCACGATCCGCCAGGTGACGATAGCCCCGGAGCTGCCCGGCGGGATCGACGCCGTCCGGCTGATCGTCGACTCCGGAGCAGCCGCCGCCGTGGGTCACACCGATGCGGACGCCTCGATGGCGGTGGCGGCCTTCGAGGCAGGGGCCTCGATCCTCACGCACGCGTTCAACGCGATGCCGGGAATCCATCACCGCGCTCCCGGGCCGGTGCTGGCCGCCGCGGCGGACCATCGGGTCGTCCTCGAGGCCATCGCCGACGACGTGCACCTCGACCCGCATGTCGTCAGACTGCTCTTCGATGCGGCACCCGGACGCGTCGCCCTGATCACAGACGCGATGGCTGCTGCCGGAAGCGCCGACGGCGACTACGACCTCGGTGCGGTGCGGGTGACGGTGCGCGACGGCGTGGCGCGCACGAACGACACGGGCTCGATCGCCGGCTCGACCCTCACCCAGGATGAGGCCGTCAGGCGAACGGTGGCGGCCGGCGTGCCCCTCGCGGATGCACTCCGCGCGGCGACCGAGACACCGGCGCACGCCATCGGGGTCGGCGGGCGACTGGGCCGCCTCGCCGTCGGTCACCTCGGCGATGCCGTGCTGTGGGATGCAGAGTTGCGCGTCGTGCGCACATGGGTGGACGGTCGGGCCTAGCCCCACGCTGCGCGCATCGACGCGCAACACTGCGCTCTCCGGTGTCCTTCTTCGTGGGTGAGGGGCCGCCGTTCCCCAGATCGGCGGCCCCGTCACGAATCCCCCCCCACTCAGAGCGGTGAGCCGAGAACTCCTCCCCCGAGGCTCTCGACTCACCCTGCCTGCGCTCATGCCCCCTGCACGAGCACCTGAGCTCCGCCCCCCGGTGGAGCTCGTCGGCTGTCTCTATGTGATGAGACGACGGAGTATCCGATTCATTACGCGATTTCCCAGAAAATCTTCGAAGATCTCTAGCTGCTGCACTTTTCTTTACTCTGATCTGGGATTCCCCGGAAGCACCCGAATCCAGGGCGACGCCCTCTCGGGGTAGCGTGCCCAGAAGATCAGAGGGAGAATGGTGAAGGCGCGTGATGAAACTGCGAATCACGCGTCTCTTACTGTGGAGGCACTTCCGCCCCACGACCGACGGATGACTGTGGATCACGACAACACCTCTCACGAAGACACCACCGCTGACGCCGAACTGGTGCTGCGCACCCGCTCAGGCGATGCAGCGGCCTTCGGCGAGCTGTGGCGTCGCCACTACCCTTCCGGGATGTCGGTCGCGCGATCGATCACCTCGTCGATCGATCCGGACGATCTCGTCCAGGAGTCCTACACGCGCATCTATCAGGCGATCATCAAGGGCGGCGGGCCCAACGGCTCCTTCCGCGCATATCTCTTCACGAGCATCCGCAACACCGCCGCCGCGTGGGGGAGGTCGCGTCGCGAATCGGCGATCGACGAGCTGGACAGCGTCGTCGACCCCGACAGCACCGAGCAGGCCGCGAACGAGGCGCTCGACCGCAGTCTGACCGCTCAGGCATTCCGCAGCCTGCCCTCACGCTGGCAGGAGGTGCTCTGGTACACCGAGATCGAGCAGATGAAGCCGCACGAGGCGGCACCGTTGCTCGGGATGAAGCCCGGCGCGGTCTCTCAGCTCGCCTTCCGCGCCCGCGAAGGACTCCGCGAGGCCTGGATCCAGGCCCACCTGCGCAGCGCCGCACCGGGCTCGGACTGCCAATGGACCATCGAGCACCTCGGCGCCTATTCGCGCGGGAACCTCGGAACCCGCGACCACAAGCGCCTCGAACAGCACCTCGAGGTGTGCGCGCGCTGCATGATCGTCGCCGCCGAGGCGAAGGACATCTCGAAGCGACTCGCCCTCGTGCTGCTCCCCCTCGTTCTCGGTGTGACCGGAGCCGCGGGCTACCTCGCCACGCTGCAGGGCGGCGGCACCCCCATCGTCGCACTCGCCGCGATGCCGTCGGGCATCACCGAAGGGGCCGTCGCTGTGGGCGGCTCCGCGAGCGGCGGCATCGCAGGCGGCGGATCGACGGGATCCGGTGGCGGAGGCTCGGCAGGCACCGGCGGAGCCGGCGCCGGTGCAGGGGGATCCAGCGGCGCGACGGGCGGCATCTTCAGCGGAGTCGGCGCCCTCGTCGGAGCCGGATCGGCAGCACTCGTCGTGGCGGGAGTCGTCGCAGCGGCGACCATCCTTCCGGGACTCGCGGGCGCATCGCCCGCTGCCTCGCTGCCGAGCGCAGGCGACAGCGATTCTTCCTCGATCAGTGCGAACGTCGGTCCTGACGAGGCTCTGAAGGCCGACGAGAAGAAGCCCGATCTCATCGACGACCAGGACGAATCGGACCCCGCGCCCGAGCAGCCCGTCGTGCCCCCCGCCGACGAACCGCTGATCAGCGACCCCGCCGAGGACACAGCTCCCGCGACCACACCTCCACCGGTTCCCGCCGCTCCTGCGGCGCCCGTCCCGCCCGCCGAGCCGGCACCTGAGGTGGAGCCGCCGGTCGAGCCGACGCCGCCCACGGAGCCGGAACAGCCCACGGAGCCGGAGCAGCCCACCGAACCCGAACAGCCGACCGAGCCCGAGCAGCCCACGGACCCCGACCCGGAGCCCGAGCCCGAACCGGAGCCCGAGCAGCCGACGCTTCCGGATGGAGCGCCGGAGTTCGCGCTCTCCTCGGCCTACATCAATCTGAACACGCTGGCCACCCACTATGTGATCGCGGTCACCGGGGAGCCAGGCTCGCAGGTGGGCTCCCGCATCGGCGGCGGAACAGGGGGAACCAGCAGCGACGTCCTCGATCCGTCCGGTTTCGGCGAGATCGATCTGCGTCCGACTCTGGCCCAGCTCTGCGCAGACTCCTCCGTCGAGGTCTTCTACTCGACCGACGAGGCGACCGGACCCTCCACGACCACGACCCTGTCGGCTCTGTACGACATCAGCTCCGATCCGCTGCTCGGGAAGCTGTTCGAGGTCGCCTGCTGGTTCGCGGATCAGCCGAGCGAGGCACCGGACGCCGACCAGGGCGACTCCCCGACGCCGGCCGCCCCGGATGCGGGCACAGCCCCGGAGGGAACACCTCCCGTGTCGAACGACCCGGTCGAAGAGCCCGCTCCTCCCGCCGCAGAGCCCGCTCCTCCGGTCGAAGAAACCGCGCCTCCCACGGAAGAGCCCGCAGCTCCCTCCGAAGAGACCGCGCCTCCCACCGCAGAGCCCGCAGCTCCCACCGATGACGCGGTGCCTCCCGCCGCACACGACGCGGCCATGGTCGACGTCGCCGAGCCCGCCGACAGCTCGCGCTGACGCCCTCTGCGCGGCGAATAGACTGGTTCCATGAGCCAGGATCCTGCTTCCGTTCCCGGTGTCGACCGGCCGTCCTTCACCGCCCTCGACATCGTCCGTTCGATCGTCCTGGTGACCGCTGTCGGCTCGCTCGCACTGTGGGGTTTCGCGACCTGGCCGCTGCCGTGGAATGTGATCCTCGGTATCGGAGCACCCCTCGTCACGATCCTCGTGTGGGCGCTGTTCCTCTCGCCGCGACCGATGCTGCGCCTGCATCCGTTTCTGCGAGCCGTGGTCGAACTGCTCATCTACGTCGGCGTGACCATCGCCTGGTGGCTCATGGACCAGCCGCTCATCGGCATCGCGTTCGCCGTGGTGGCGGTCGGAGCGGGCGTCGTCAGCGGACGCAGCCGCATCGCATGAGCACGCTCGACCTTCTCCGCGCAGCACTCGGCGAACTCGTCGAGACCGACGCCGCCTCGCTCGAGACCGCCCGCGCCGACCGTTCAGGGCACGCCGCTCCGGGCCGCCCTCTCGCGATCGTGCACGCCGAGTCCGTGGAAGACGTCCAGGCCGTGATGCGCATCGCGACGCAGACGCGGACTCCGGTCGTGGTCCGAGGAGCCGGCACCGGTCTCGCGGGCGCGGCGAACGGCGGCGACGGCGAGATCGTGCTCTCGATGCTCCGGATGACGGCGATCCATGAGATCCGCGCGGACGACCTGCTGGCCGTCGTCGAACCCGGGATCATCAACGCCGACCTCAACGCCGTGCTCGCCGAGCACGGCCTGTGGTGGGCACCTGATCCCGCCAGCCGAGACATCTCGACCGTGGGCGGCAACATCGCGACCGGCGCAGGAGGACTCCTCTGCGCGAAGTACGGCGTGGTCCGCGATGCCGTGCTCGGACTCGACCTCGTGATCTCGGACGGACGGCTTCTCCATCTCGGGCACCGCAGCGTCAAGGGCGTCACGGGGCTCGATCTGACCTCCCTGGTGATCGGCTCGGAGGGCACCCTGGGCGTCGTCGTCTCGGCGACGCTCAAACTCCGTCGTCTCGTGGAGGGAACCACCTGCACGGTGACGGCGATGTTCCCCGACGTGCGCTCGGCAGCCGCTGCGTCGTCCGCGGTCACCGCGTCGGGCGCCCAGCCGGCGATCATGGAGCTCATGGATGCGGCGAGCCTGGCGGCCGTCGCGGCGCTCCTCGACCTTCCCGCTCCTGCGTCGAGCAGCGCACAGCTGACGATCCAGACCGACGGCCCTGCCGCCATCGCGGAGGCGGCGCAGATCGCCGAGATCCTGACGGCCCACCACGGTGTCACACAGGTCTCGCACGATCGCGTCGAGGGCGAGCGCATGCTCGCGATACGCCGGTCCATGCATCCCGCGATGCAGAAGCTGGGAACGACGCTGATCGAAGACGTGTCGGTGCCTCGCAGCGCCATGCCGGCGATGTTCGACGAGATCGCCCGCATCGAGAAGGAGTTCTCGATCACGATCCCGACCGTCGCCCATGCCGGCGACGGGAATCTGCATCCGAACTTCATCTTCGAGGGCGAGGAGCCTCCCGCGGTCATCTGGGCGGCGGCCGACGAGCTGTTCCGGGCCGCGATCGCCCTCGGCGGCACGCTGACCGGCGAGCACGGGATCGGCACGCTCAAGAGCCGCTGGCTGGCCGACGAGATCGGCCAGGATCAGTGGCAGCTGCAGCGACAGATCACTCGCGTGTTCGACCCGCTCGGCATCCTGAATCCCGGAAAGGTCTTCGCCAGCGATGCCTGACATCCGGGTGAGCGCGGCGATCATCCTCGACGCGGATCAACGGGTGCTCGTGGTGCGCAAAGAGGGCACGAGTCGCTTCATGCAGCCCGGTGGCAAACCGGAGCCGGGCGAGTCTCCGGCCGAGACCCTCACGCGCGAGCTGCGCGAGGAGCTGGGCCTCGAGCTCGGTCCTGCCGATCTCGCTCCCCTCGGCACGTTCGTGTCCGACGCCGCGAACGAACCCGGGCATCGGGTGGTCGCCGACGCATTCGTCGTGACGATCGGCTCCGCGGAACCGGTCGCGCAGGCCGAGCTCGCCGAATTCCGGTGGATCACCCCCGCCGATGCCGAGACGCTGCCGCTCGCGCCACTCAGCGTCGAGCACCTCCTGCCGCTGGCGTGGCCCGCCAGTCTGCCCTGAGCCGTCGGCCGCTCAGAGACCCTGCCACGCGGGCTTGTTCGCGAACGTGTAGCGGTAGTAGTCGGCGAGCCTGAGCTGCGAGGCAGCGGCCTCGTCGAGCACGACGGTCGCGTGCGGATGCAGCTGGATCGCGGAGCCCGGGAGGATCGCCGACAGAGGACCTTCCACGGCCTCCGCCACGGCGCGGGCCTTGCCCTCCCCGAAGGCCAGCAGCACCAGATGGCGTGCCCGCAGGATCGTTCCGAGCCCTTGCGTGATGCAGTGCCGCGGCACGTCGTCGATCGAGTCGAAGAATCGTGCGTTGTCCTCACGAGTCTGTTCGGTGAGCGTCTTCACCCGAGTGCGGGAGGCGAACGACGAGCCGGGCTCGTTGAAGCCGATGTGGCCGTCGGTGCCGATCCCGAGGATCTGCAGGTCGACTCCTCCTGCGGCCTCGATGGCGGACTCATAGTCGTCCCCGGCGTGCTGGATCGTATCGATCGATCCGTTGGGCACGTGGATGCGTCGCGGGTCGAGGCCGAGCGGCTCCACGACCTCGCGCGTGATGACCGAGCGATAGCTCTCGGCGTGCGCGGGGTCGAGCCCCACGTACTCGTCGAGAGCGAATCCCCGCACCTGCGACACGTCCCGACCGGCGAGACGGGTGCGCAGCGCCTGGTACACCGGGAGCGGCGTCGACCCCGTCGCAAGCCCGAGCACGGCATCGGCGCGGCGGTCGATGAGCTCGACGATCTCGGCGGCTACCAGCTCGCCCGCCTTCTGCGCGTTCTCGACGATGACGACTTCAGCCATGGGACACGGTCTCCTTAGAACGGGTGGTGGTGCCCACGACGGCGGCCCCGAGGGCGGCCGCGGGCGAACCGGCGGGAAGAAGCTCGATGCGCTCATCGAGCTGCAGCGAACGCATGAAGGCCGACGTGGCGGCACCCTCGCGAAGGGAGTCGCGGATGCCGTCGCGGAGCCGATCACCCAGCGCGGTCAGTCCCCCGCCGATGATGACCCGTTCGACGTCGGCGGAGAGCACCAGTGCCCGCACTGCCGCCGCTCCCCCGTGGAAGAGATCCGCGCGCAGCGCGACGGCGAGCTCGTCGCCGGTCTCGGCGGCGTCGAGGATGTCCCGCACCGGAAGGACGCCGGGGCGGTTCCACGCGCGGGCCAGAGCACCGCCTCCGCAGAACGTCTCGATGCAGCCGCGCTGACCGCAGCCGCAGAGTCGTCCGTTCGGGTCGACCGAGAGGTGTCCCACCTCGCCGGCTGTGCCGCGGGCCCCGCGCCAGATCTCGCCGTCGATCACGATGCCCGCCGCGACCCCGGTTCCGAGGTTCAGGTACGCCATCGACCCGCTGATGCCTCGCAGCACCGCCGCGCCGAGCGCCGCCGCCTTCACGTCGTTCTCGATCCGCACCGGCACCGCGAGGCGCGCGGAGACGAGGTCGGCGAGGTCGAGCGATTCGACGCCCAGGTTCACGGCGTGCAGCACGCGCCCCGTGTCGGAGTCGACGACCCCGGGGATCCCGACGCCGACCGTGCCCACGTTCGACGGGGCGAATCCGCCGTCGACCGCGAGCTCCCCCACGACATCGATGATGCTCGACACGACTGCATCGTCTCCCCACCCGGTGGGACGACGCAGACGGGAGATGACCGCACCGTCGGAGGCGACCGCGACGGCATCGATCTTCGTGCCCCCGACGTCCAAGCCCACGGAAACCAGCCGACCGTCGAGGTCGGCCACGGCGGCGCGCGTCATCGGACGGCGCTCCGGAGAACGTTCTGACCCGGCATGCGCGTCACGAGACGCCCAGCTGACCGGAGAGCACCATCACCGCGGTGCCGCGCAGCACGATGTCGGCCTGGGAGGTACGGCGGATGAGCGCATCCTCGAAGACGCCCTCGAGCGTGCGCGCGTGCAGCGTGTCGACCGCTGCATCGATCAGCACGCCGTCGAGCAGATCCGCCGGTCCCGACAGCACGACCTCGGACAGATCGAGCGCCGCCACGATCGGCGCGATGGCGACAGCCATACGAGTACCGGCGTCGCGGAGGATCTCATCGCGCGAGTCCGGCGCGGCCTCGATCGCGGGGCGCAGTCGGGTCTCGCTGAGCCACGCCTCGAGACAGCCGTCCTTGCCGCACGCGCACCGCGGCCCACCGTCGGTGCCGACCACGACGTGCCCGATCTCCCCCGCGGCGAAGCGGCTCCCCACCAACGGCTGGCTCCCGGTGATGAGTCCTGCTCCCACGCCGCGACCGATGCGGATGAGCATGAAGTCGGCCTTCGCTTCACCGAAGGTGTACTCGGCGAGCACGGCGGCGTTGGCGTCGTTGCGCACGAGGACCGGAAGGTCGAGCTCGACGCCGAGCTTCGCCTCCAGCGGAAGGTTGTCCCAGCCGAGGTTGGGCGAGCTCAGCACGACCCCGTCGGGACGCACCACACCGGGTGTGCCGATGCCGACGCCGAGGATCGGCTGGGTCGCGATGGCCACGAGTGTTCGCGCCAGTTCGAGCGTCGCCGCGAATGCCGCATCGCCGTCGGCGCTCTCGGGACGCGGCACCTCGCGACGCTCGATCACATCGCCGTCGAGGCTGAGCACGGCGCCGACGAAGGCATGCGGACCCGACAGATCGATGCCGATGATCTGGTGCCCGACGCGGTCGATGTCGATGAGGATGGGCGGCTTGCCCGGTCCCACGGTCTCGCGGATGCCCATCTCGACGACGATGCCGTCTGCGATGAACTCCGCGACGAGATCGGAGATCGTCACGCGGGTCAGCCCGGTCTCCCGCGAGAGGTCCGCGCGGCTCATCGCTCCGGAGTGATACAGGGTCTGCAGGACGAGCGCCCTGTTGTGCCCTCGCGCATGCTCCGGAAGCACCTTGGAGCGTGAGCGCAGATGCCGCCCCGGCCCGAATGCATGGGCACTCGCCGCGGCGTACTCCGGTGTCGCCGTGGGGCGCTGTTCATCCGATACGGACATGTTTGTTAGTAGACCTTACGAACAAAAATTGTGCAAGCCCAGCCCGGCGTCGCGCCGGGAGGGTTATCGAAACGTTACATCAATGTGACGGCGGTGTCGGCGTCGACGCGGACCTGTCGCGGAGACCCGCCACGAGCCCGTCGACGATCTCCTCCCGAGCGGCCCGTGTGAGGGGTTTCCCCGGCACACCGAGCCGACGCTGCTCAGGCAATGGCCCGCTCAGGGGACGATACCGCACCCCGACCTCCGCGAGCCGTCTGAGGTGCATCGGGATGCGGCGCGCGAAGCTCTCGTACTCACGCGGCACTCCCCCGTCCCACAGTCGCTCGGCGATGGCCGACAGCCGGGGGAACAGCGCGAAGTCCACACGGTCCCTGGTGGCCAGGTGCTCGGTCCACACATTGGCCTGCGCCCCCATGGCGCGCTGATCGACCTGCAGCCCGTACGTCGTCTCGAGCGACAGCGGAGGCCCGACTCTGACCGGCTCCTCCTCGGACTCCGACTGCGGGTAGTCGAGGTAGACCTGCAGATCGGGACACGCGACGACGGGGATGCCTCGGTTCAGCGCCTCCTCCATCGCGACAGGACCTCGCCACGCGAGGATGTGCACGCCTTCGGGCACGTCGCCTTCGAGCACCTCGTCCCAGGCGAGCGCGGTGCGCCCCCTGGAGCGCACGTGCTGCACGAAGTGCTCGGTGAACCACGGCTGCACGTCGCGCGGCGTCTGCAGGCCGAGCTCGACCATCCGCGCCTGCGCGGCGTGGCTGCGCTCCCACTCGGTCACGGGCACCTCGTCGCCCCCGATGCCGATCCACGGCGAGTCGAAGAGGTCGCAGAGCGCGTCGATCGCCGCCTCACCGAATTCGAGGGCGGCTTCCGTCGGAGCCAGCGTGCGGGGGTTCACGCCGAATCGCTCCCACGGCGCCGTGATCGGCTCCCCCGCGTCGACATTGCCGAGTTCCGGATAGGCGGCCAGTGCCGCCTGCACGTGGCCGGGCAGTTCGACCTCGGGCACGAGTGTCACGAACCGCTCGGCGGCGTATGCGACGAGGTCGCGGATCTCGGCATCCGTGTAGTGCCCCTCGTGCACCCCCTCCTCGACGGTCGCGCGCGGTCCGTGACCCTGCTGGGTCGCCTCACGACGGGCCCCGACCTCGGTCAGCCGCGGATACCCCGGCACGGCGAAGCGCCAGCCCTGATCATCGGTCAGGTGCAGGTGCAGCACGCTCAGGTGGTGATCGGCCATCAGATCGATGAGCCGCCGCACGTCGTGTGCGGGACGGAAGTGCCGCGCGACGTCGAGCATCACTCCTCGCCACGCGAAGGCGGGGGCGCCCTGCCATACGCCGGCGGGGATGCGGTGCTTCGTGCGCTCGGGCATCCGCAGCTGCCGCAGCACCGACGCCGCGCGGAACACACCGGCGGGCGTCGCCCCCACGAGGTCGATGCCCTCGTGCGTCACGGTCACGCGGAACGCCTCGTCGGCGACGCGGTCGGCGGCGAAGGGCTCCTGACCGATCGACGGGTCGATCGAGAGTCGGATCGGAGCGGCGCCGTCGGATTCGCGCGCCCCGCTCCGCAGACGCTCAGCCGATGCGGAGAGTTCCGGGGGCGCGAGGATCGGCGTGCCGTCGACCCAGGCGAACGGCTCGGCCGACGAGTCGATCCTCGATTCGATCAAGGGCACCGTGGCCCGATGCGGCGCAGGGGGCATGCGCAGTGCACGCCCGGGGGTGGATCCCGTGACCGCTCCGTCGACGACGACGGGGACGCCTGCCACGAGCACCTCCGCGATTCCTGTCGGCGCTCCATGCGGATCGTCGAACGTGGCGCCCGCCTCGACGGTCGCCGGGTCGAAGAGCACGAGGTCCGCCGCCGCACCGACACGGATGACTCCGTGCGGGGCGTCTCCGCGGTCGAGCCCGAGTCGAGCCGCGGGAGTGCCGGAAAGGTGCCGCACCGCCTCCTCGAGCGTGAAGACGCCGAGGTCCCGTACGTACGTGCCGAGATACCGCGCGAAGGTGCCGCGCCCGCGTGGATGCGGCCTCCCGCCGACCAGTATCCCGTCGCTGCCGCCGCAGTGCTGTGGGTGGCGCATGATGGCCCGCACGTTCTGCTCATCGCCGATGTGCATCAGGATGCTCGTGGCCCCCGAGTCGGCGACGATCGTGTCGAGCACGACGTCGACCGCACGACGACCCGTCGATTCCGCGACCTCGGCCACCGTCCGCCCCACGAGATCGGCGAGTGCGGGATCACCGGTTCCCGCGATCTGTATGGTCGTCCAGTCGGCCGGCTCGCCGTGGAAGCCGTCGCATCCGACCTCTTCGAGCTCGACGCGCACCTCCTCGCGCTGAGCCGGATCGAGTCCGGCGATCGTGGCGAGCAGGTCGCCGCTCTGCGAGAGCCTGCTCGGCAGCAGCGCCGCGAGCGTCGTCGCCCCGGGCAGATAGGGGTAGGTGTCGAGAGTCACGTCGACGCCGTCCGCGAGCGCCTCGTCCACCAGAGCGAGGAGCTCCGCCGCTCTGCCGCGATTCGGGGCGAAGTTCATGGTCGCGTGCGTGAGGTGCACGGGGCACCCTGTACGGCGCCCGATGTCGAGCGCCTCGCGATATGCGTCGAGAGCCGCCCCGCCGTAGCTGCGGGTGTGGGGCGCCCAGTAGCCTCCGCGCTCGGCCACGACCCGACACAGCGCTTCGAGCTCGGCGGTGTCGGCGTACATCCCCGGCGTGTAGGTGAGGCCGCTCGACATGCCGAAGGCGCCCGCGTCCATCGCGTCGGCGAGCAGCGTCGACATCGCGGCGAGTTCGTCGCTCGTCGCCGCGCGGTTCTCGTGCCCGATGACGATCATCCGCAGGTTGCCCTGCGGCACGAGCACCGCCGCATTCGCCACGGTCGCGGGGTCGATCGCCGCCAGCAGATCGTCCATCGTGCGCCAGGGGACACGGTCGGGCGTCCCGTTCCAGCCCGCGATCTGCGACGGGATGGTCGCGGCCGCGGCGTCGTCGAGCGGTGCGTACCCGAGCCCGTCCTGCCCGAGGACCTCCGTCGTCACGCCCTGCAGGATCTTCGCGTCGTGTGCCGCCCCCCGCAACACGGCGAGATCGCTGTGGGCGTGCATGTCGATGAAGCCCGGCGAGAGCACCAGCCCGGCCGCATCGACCTCGACGGCGTCCGCGGAGAGGACCAGCTCGGTCGCGTCGCCCTTCGCGATCACGGCGACGATGCGATCGCCCTCGACCGCCACATCCGCCACGAAGCGCTCGGCCCCCGTGCCGTCGACGACCGTCGCCCTGCGATAGACCCGAACCTGTTTCTCGGTGCTCAGAAGCATGTGGCCACGGCTCCGATCACGCGGGGGTCCGGCGCATCCGGGTCGTCGATCACGGCGACGACCCGCCATTTGTCGAACGCGGTGCACGGGTGCGACAGCCCGAGCCGGATCACGTCTCCGGGGTGCGCCTCCGCACCGTCCGCGAGCTGCAGGAAGGCGTGCTGGTCGTTGAGCGCCGTGATCGCGCCGTCGACGGACTGCGGTACCGGCAGGTCGAGGTCGAAGGGCACATCGCGGCGACCCGCGTCGAGCAGCGCCAGCCCGGGCTCCGGCTGCGAGACGACCCGCGCCCACGCGTGCATGGCGGAGCGCAGGGGTGCCGTGCCCGTGAGCGGTCCGAACGGCGACATGCGCGAGTAGAAGCCGTCGTCGTGGATCTGGAACGCCCCCGAACGCAGCACCACGTCGACATCGCTCGCGCCGAGTCGGGAGAGCACCGCGGCGGCGCGATCCGGGAACGAGCTTCCGCCTGCGCTCACGACCGGGCGGATGCCCTCGGGGTAGTCGAGCCGGGAGTGCAGGTCGACGAGCGTCTCCAGGTATGCGTCGACCGCGGCGACCGAGGCCTCGCTCCGGTCAGGACCGAACGGACCCTCGTACCCCGTGACGCCCGCGAGACGGAGGCCGGGTGTCGAGAGGATCGCCCGCGCGATCTCCTCGCCCTCCTCGACCGTGCGCGCGCCGGTGCGTCCGCCGGCTCCGCCGAGCTCGACGAGCACATCGAGGGGGTGCGCCTCGTCGATGCGGGCAGACGCCAGGAGATCGACCGTGGCGACGGAATCCGCCCAGCACAGGATGCGCAGGTCCGCATCGGCGGCGAGCAGCGCGCCGAACCTTCGCGCGGCGTCGACATCGGTCACCCCGTTCGCGATCAGCACCGTGTCGACGCCCGCCGAGACCGCGACCTCGGCCTGCCAGGGCGTGGCGACGGAGATGCCCCACGCACCCGCATCGAGAAGCCGCTGCCACAGAGCGGGAGCCATGGTCGTCTTGCCGTGCGGAGCGAGGAGCACTCCCTGCGCAGCCGCCCACGAGAAGACCGTGGCCTCGTTGTGCGCGAGGGACGCCTCGTGGACCGTGAGCACCGGCGTCGCCATGTCCGACAGGTGGAGTCCCGCGCTCGCGACCTCGGAGAGTCGCAGGCCGGCCGCTCTCGCCGAGAAGCCTTTGGCCCAGGTGCCGAGGACGGGGTCCGGAATTTGTAGAGGCATCTAACAAGGCTACTAGGCTGTCGGTATGACTGCGAAGATCCGCGTTTCGACGACCGCCGCCCCCGCTCCCGCCCACACGTTCTCGCAGGGAGTGCGCAAGGGACCGATCGTCCAGGTCTCCGGCCAGGGCCCCGTCGACCCTCAGACGAACGAGTACCTGCACCCCGGTGATGTCGCGGCGCAGACCACCCGCACGCTCGAGAACGTCAAGGCGATCGTCGAGGCATCGGGTGCGACGTTCGACGACGTGGTGATGCTCCGCGTCTACCTCACCAAGCGCGAGGACTTCCCCATCATGAACGAGGCCTACGGCGCGTTCGTGAGCGCGCACACGACCGGCGACGTGCTCCCCTCGCGCACGACCGTCTTCACCGGACTCCCCCGGGAGGAGATGCTGGTCGAGATCGATGGGCTCGCGGTCGTCTCGGACTGACCGTCGCGGCCGCGCACGCTCTATATCACGACCGTTGCCTCCCCGTTACCTCCGATCCCGTACGATTGAGCGATATACAGGCCACGTGAGAACCGGGGGGTGAAGTTCGTGACCGATCTGATCTCAGCTGACGATGCGAAGACCGCGAAGCTGAATGAGGCACCGACCACCGGCGCGCCGACTGACGTGCTTCCGCCGAGCGATGGGGATGCCCCCGTCGAGTGGGCCCCCATCGAACCGGCGCCCAAGAAGAAGCGCCTCGGTCTCTGGATCGGCCTCGGTGTGGGAGTCGTCGCGCTGGGCGCCGGTGCCGCGTCGATGATCCTGATCGCGCCGGGGACGACGGTCGCGGGCATCCCGGTGGGGTGGATGACCCCCGGGGCTGCTGCCGATGCGATCGACGCACACCTCGAGACCACCGAGGTCACACTGACCGGTGCCGACGGCGATGTCGTGCTCAGCGGCGCCGAGCTGGGAGCGAGCATCGATGCCGCGGCCCTCGCGGACCAGGCCTTCGCCGAGCGCCCCCTCTGGAACATCGGAGCGTGGTCAGGCGATCCCGTTCCCGGAGACATCACCCTCGATGCCGCCACGGCGGACGCGACTCTTCGCGACGCCGTGCCGTCGAGCTTCGAGGAGCCGGTCGACGCCGGAGTCGTCTACGACGGCACCGCCGGCGCATTCGCGATCACCCCCTCCGCCCCCGGCACAGCAGTCGACGTGGACGCTCTCACGGCAGCGATCACCGACGCGGTCGCGTCGGGCGAGAAGAGCCTCGAGTTCGCCGCGGGCCCCGCGGAGGCTGCGCCCGCCGTCAGTGACGAGGACGCGACCGCGCTCGCGGCGTCGATGAACCAGATGCTCGGTTCGGTCGGTTTCTACATCGGCGAGGAGCGCACGGTGCCCATCGACCCGGCGACGGTGTCGACATGGGTGACCGTCGTCAACGAAGACGGTGAGCTGCGGATCTCCGCGGATGCCGCAGCGATCCAGGCGACCGTCGACGGCCTCGCAGGCGCGGTCGACCGCGCCCCGGTCACGGCGACGAACATCGTGAACTCGTCGGGCGAGATCCTGCGCGTCGAGACCGCAGGCGTCACCGGGCGAGCCGTCGGAGACACGTCCACCCTCGCCTCCGAGGCCGCGGCGAATCTCGAGAGCGGCAACGGGATCATCCCGATCCAGGTCACGGAGACTCCCTTCGAGTCGATCAACCTGCAGCGACGCATCGACGTCGACCTCGGCTCGCAGACGGCGACACTCATCGAGAACGGCAACGTCGTGCGCTCGTGGTCGATCTCCTCGGGCAAGGCCGCGACGCCCACCGATGTCGGCAACTTCACGGTGTACGCGCACCTGCGCTCGCAGAACATGAAGAGCCGCGAGCCCGACGGGTCGATCACCGAGACGCCGAACGTTCCGTGGGTCACGTACTTCAACGGCGACGAGGGCTTCCACGGCACCTACTGGCACAACGACTTCGGCAACCCGCGCAGCCACGGCTGCATCAACATGCCGATCGATGTCGCGAAGTTCGTGTACGACTGGTCGCCCATCGGCCTGGAAGTCTCCGTGCACAACTGACACACTCGGGCCGCGCACTCTCAGCGCTGCAGGCCCGATGCGGAAAGGGGCCGGATGCATTCGCATCCGGCCCCTTTCTCGTGTCTCGGTCAGACCATCGCGTCGACGATGCCGTTCAACGTCGCAGACGGGCGCATGACGGCCGTGACGAGTGCATCGTCGGGACGGTAGTACCCACCGATCTCGACGGCCTTGCCCTGCACCGCGTTGAGTTCGGAGACGATCTTCTCCTCGTTCCCAGCGAGCCGTGCGGCGACCGGAGCGAAGGCCGCGGCGAGCTCGGCGTCCTTCGTCTGGTTCGCCAGCTCCTGCGCCCAGTACAGGCCCAGGTAGAAGTGGCTGCCACGGTTGTCGATCGTGCCGAGAGCGCGGCCCGGAGACCGGTCCTCCTCGAGGAAGGTTCCCGTCGCCGCATCCAGCGTCTCCGCGAGGACGCGAGCCTTCTCGTTGCCGGTGCGGTCGGCGAAGTGCTCGAGCGATGCCGCGAGCGCGAAGAACTCGCCCAGGGAGTCCCAACGCAGGTAGTTCTGCTCGACGAGCTGCTGCACGTGCTTGGGCGCCGAACCGCCTGCCCCGGTCTCGAAGAGGCCTCCGCCCGCGAGGAGCGGGACGATCGACAGCATCTTGGCGCTGGTGCCCACCTCGAGGATCGGGAACAGGTCGGTGAGGTAGTCACGCAGCACGTTGCCCGTCACCGAGATGGTGTCGAGGCCGTGGCGCATGCGCGCGAGCGTGTACCGAGTGGCCTCCTCGGGAGCGAGGATCGTGATCGTGAGGCCCTTGGTGTCGAGCGTCGCGAGACCCTGGTGCACCTTGGCGATGATCTGCGCGTCGTGCGAGCGGTTGGCGTCGAGCCAGAACACGGCCGGGACGCCCGTCGCGCGAGCCCGCGAGACGGCGAGCTTCACCCAGTCCATGACCGGGATGTGCTTGGTCTGCGTCGCGCGCCAGATGTCACCGGCGCCGACCTCGTGCTCGATCAGCACGGTTCCCTCGCTGTCGAGCACCTGGACGGTGCCGGCGGCGGCGATCTCGAAGGTCTTGTCGTGGCTGCCGTACTCCTCGGCCGCCTGCGCCATGAGGCCGACGTTGGGAACGGTTCCGATGGTCGCGGGGTCGAGAGGACCGTTCGCGATCACGTCGTCGATCACGGCCTGGTAGACGCTCGCGTACGAGGAGTCCGGGATGACCGCGAGGGTGTCGGCCTCGCCGCCGTCCTTGCCCCACAGCTTGCCGCCGTTGCGGACGAGCGCAGGCATGGAGGCGTCGACGATGACGTCGCTGGGCACGTGGAGGTTCGTGATCCCCTTGTCGGAGTTCACGTACGAGAGACGGGGCCCCTCGGCGATCGCCTTGTCGAAGGCCGCCGCGATCTCCGCGCCGTCGGCGATGGAGCCGAGACCCGCCAGGATCGAGCCGAGACCGTCGTTCGGGTTGAGGCCCGCCGCTGCGAGCTTGTCGCCGTACTGAGCGAACACGTCCGAGAAGAAGACCTTCACGACGTGACCGAAGATGATCGGGTCGCTGACCTTCATCATCGTCGCTTTGAGGTGCACGGAGTAGAGGATGTCATCGCTCTTCGCCGTCTCGAGCGTCTCCGCGAGGAACTCGTCGAGATGCGCGGCAGACAGGAACGTCGCGTCGATGATCTCGCGCGGGAGGACCTTGAGCCCCTCCTTGAGGATCGTCACGGTGCCGTCTGCGGCAGTGTGACGGAAGCTCAGCACGTCGTCGTGCGCCGCGACCCAGGAGCGCTCGTTGTGCTTGAAGTCGTCGTGGCCGAGCGTGGCGACACGGGTCTTCGAGCCCTCCGCGAACGGCTTGTTGCGGTGCGGGTGCTTCTTGGCGTAGTTCTTGACGGCCAGAGGAGCGCGGCGGTCACTGTTGCCCTCACGGAGCACCGGGTTGACCGCTGATCCCTTGATGCGGTCGTAACGCGCACGGATGTCCTTCTCCTCGAGAGAGGAGGGCTCGTCCGGGAAGTCGGGGATGTCGTATCCCTGCGACTGCAGCTCGGCGATCGCGCCCTTGAGCTGCGGGATGGATGCCGAGATGTTCGGCAGCTTGATGATGTTCGCCTCGGGGAGCGTCGCGAGTCCGCCGAGCTCCGCGAGCGAGTCGCCCACCTGCTGCTCGGGCGTGAGCTTCTGCGGGAACGCCGCGAGGATGCGCCCGCCGAGCGAGATGTCGCGGGTCTCGACCTCGATGCCCGCCTGGCCCGTGTAGGCCTTGATGATCGGAAGGAAGGAGGCGGTGGCGAGAGCCGGAGCCTCGTCGGTATACGTGTAGATGATGGCGTCGTCGGTCACCAGGAGGTTCTCCGTTCGCGAGGGCATATTTGTCTCGATACCAAGATACCTGAGGGTCTCGAGGCGCATGTCCGCCGGGAGATGCCCGGCGCATCGACTTCCGGTATTCCCGGCCGGGCGACCCCCGACGAAAGTCGAGGATTCTGGGCAGGCGACCACCGGAGGGGCTAGCCTGTGACTATGTCCGAACTGCGCATGGTCGAACTCTCCGCTGCGACGATCGTCGCCGTGAACAACCTGTCGCTCAAGCCCGGACAGGAGCAGTTCCTCGCTCCGGTGTCCTACGGCATCGCTGCGACCGTCATCAACCCCCAGACCTCCTGGCAGCGGGTGGTGCTCGACGGCGATCAGGTCGTCGGGTTCGTGAGCGCGAACTTCGATCCGGAGGCCCCCGAGGAGCACTTCCGTTCGGTGCTCTGGCGCATCAACGTCGACGCCGACGACCAGGGCAAGGGCGTCGGCCGGTTCGCGGTCGAACAGCTCGTCGAAGAGGCGAGTGCTCGCGGCTTCGACCACGTCAACGTCATCTACGAGGCCGGGGAGGACGGACCGGAGGCGTTCTTCCTCCGCGTGGGGTTCACCCCGGTCGGCGAGACCGAGTACTCCGAAGTCATCGCGCAGATCCGCGTCGCTTCGTAGACCGGCGGCGGGGTCTCGAATCCCCTCCCCCATCGAGACCTCGTCGCCCCGGCCGGCGCGACGGGTCCTCTGCGCCCCGAACCTTTTTGTTGCGATTCGCCACAAAAAGGTTGCGTGAGCCGACGGACCGTGCCTATCATCGCTTCTGACGCACGAAGCGAAGCGTTTCGATGAGCATCCCGAACGAATGACGACGGAGTCAGCATGGCGACGATCCACGAGGTGGCGAAGGCTGCCGGAGTGTCGATCAGCACGGTCTCCTACGCGCTGAGCGGCAAGCGCCCCGTCTCCGAGAAGACCCGCATGCGGATCGAAGGTGCGGTGCGGGATCTGGGCTACGAACCGGATGCCGGCGCCCGCATGCTCGCCGGTCGACGCACGCACATCTTCGCCCTCACCGAGCCCCTGCGCGCCGACACCCACGCCCCGACCCATATGGCGTTCGTGCTGGCGACGGCGGTCGCCGCGCGACGCCGAGGCTACGACATCCTGCTCCTCACCGACGAGGAGGCGTCGGACGGCATGAACAGGGTCGCCGCCAGTCGTCTGGTCGACGCCATCCTGGTCCTCGACGTCGCTCCGAACGACGAGCGCGCCGCGATCGCCCGCAGCGTGCGCACCCCCACGGTGTTCATCGGCATCCCCGACGAGCCCGAGGGCCTCACGTGCGTCGACCTCGACTTCGGTGCCGCCGGGCACCTCGCCGTCGACCGGATGGCGGATGCCGGGCACACGCGGATCACTCTGCTCGGGCAGACCGACGTCTCGTACCGCAAATCCAACTTCCCCCGACGTCTGCTGCAGGGCGTGCAGGAACGCGCCGCGACTCGAGGCGTCGCGCTCGAATGGGCGACCACCGGCGCCTCCGTGACAGAACCCGCCGTCGTCCGTGCAGCCACCGAGGCCGCCCTCGACCGCGGGGACCGCGCGTTCATCGTGCACGCGGTCGGCGACGTGCACGACATCCTGCTGCGCACGCTCGACGCGCGAGGACTGCGGGTGGGCGTGGACGTCTCCGTGATCTCCGCCGCCGCGTCGTTCGACCCCACCACGCTCGCGGTTCCGATCGACTCCATCCCGCTGATCCCGCAGCAGTCGTGCGAACTGGCCGTCGAGCTCGCCGAACAGCACCTCGAGCATCCGGGCACTCCCGCCCGCATCCATCTCATCCCTCCCGAGTACCACTCCGCCGGATCGGTCGCCCCCGCGAGGGAGTGACCGTGGGCGGGGACGCACACGCGCACGTCCGTCATCGAAGCGCTTCGACGAATGGCGCGACAACTGAAGAAGAACGACCCACCGATGTGTCCGGCCTCACGGCCCACAGAAAGGAGTGCCGACGATGGCACGCACCACACGCAGGACGAAGACGCTGGCGGCCCTGGCCGCACTGACGGCGACAGGAATCGCACTCAGCGGTTGCACCGCAGGCTCCTCCGATGACGGAGGCGACGGACAGACCCTCAAGCTCTGGCACTACGAGGGCGCCGACAGCGCGATGGGCAAGGCCTGGGCCGAGGCAATCGCGATCTTCGAGGAGGAGACGGGAGCGACCGTCGAGTTCGAGGAGAAGTCCTTCGAACAGATCCAGAAGACCGCGAGCCAGGTCCTCGACACGGACGCCGCGCCCGATCTGATGGAGTTCAACAAGGGAAACGCCACCGCAGGATTCCTCGCCTCCACCGGGTTGATCTCCGACATCTCGGAGGCGGTCGACGAATACGGCTGGGATGAGAAGCTCGCCCCCTCGCTGCAGACCACCGCCAAGTACTCGGAGGACGGAGTCATGGGCGGCGACACGTGGTTCGGTGTCCCCAACTACGGCGAGTTCGTCGGCGTCTACTACAACCAGGACGCGTTCGCCGCGGCGGGCCTTGCGATCCCCACCACCTACGACGAGTTCGTCGACGTGCTCGACGCGTTCGTGGCGCAGGGCGTCACACCTCTCGCCGAGGCGGGAGCGGAATACCCCCTCGGACAGCTCTGGTACCAGCTGGCCCTGAACGAGGGCGACCGCAGCTTCGTCGACGACTACCAGCTGTACGCGGAGCCGGTCGATTGGCAGGGCCCCGAGGTCACCGCGGCGAGCGAGACGCTCAAGGAGTACGTCGACAAGGGCTACATCGCCTCCGACGTGTCGTCGGTCAAGGCGGAGGACGCCGGCGTCTCCTTCATCAACGGCAGCGCACCGATCTTCGTCTCCGGCTCGTGGTGGTTCGGGCGCTTCGTCGCCGAGGCCACCGACTTCGACTGGACGCTGACCGCGTTCCCCGGCGCCGACCTGTCGCTGGGATCGTCGGGCAACCTGTGGGTCGTTCCGGAGAACGCCGCCAACAAGGAGCTCGCGTACGAGTTCATCGACATCACGATGAGGCCCGAGATCCAGGCGATCATCGGCAACAACGGCGGCCTTCCGGTCGCCGCCGACACCGCGGACATCACGGACGAGAAGAGCGCGGCCCTGATCGAGACGTTCAACGGCGTGCTCGATGCAGACGGACTCTCGTTCTACCCGGACTGGCCCGCACCCGGCTTCTACGACGTGCTCGTGCAGGAGCTGCAGGGGCTGATCACGGGGACGCAGGACGCCGCGACCACGAACGAGAACCTCGGCGAGCAGTACGACGAAGGCACCGCGGAATTCCGTTGATCCACTCGCGGGGGCGGCGTCTCACGGGGCCGCCCCCGCATCCTCCTGGAGATGAACATGTCACTCATCACACGCCGCGAGGGCCGCACCGCGCTGCCGCCCGAAGAGCCGTCGATCCCGCAGCGCAGCGGTGGGACCGGCGCCTACTGGATGTACCTCCTGCCCGGGTTCATGCTCCTGCTCGTCGTCGTCATCGTCCCGCTCATCTGGAACGTGTACCTCACCTTCACCAAATGGAGGGGTGTGCGCGCGCCGGAGTTCATCGGACTCGAGAACTGGCAGAAGATCCTGACGGACGCCGACTTCTGGACCTCCTTCACGAACTCGGTGTGGATGATCATCGCGATGGTGGTCGTCCCCACGATCGTCGGACTCATGGTCGCCGCGCTCCTGTTCGACGTCGTCGGACGGAAGTTCGGCGGCAAGGTCGGCAGCTTCCTGCGAGCGACGTACTACCTCCCCCAGATCCTCCCGATCGCCGTGGCCGGCATCGTGATCGGCTGGATCGTGCGCCCCGGCGGCGACGGAGCGCTGAATCAGATTCTCGGCTGGTTCGGGATCCCGGCCTATGACTGGCTGGGACAGATGCCGTCGGCGCTCATCGTTCTCATGGTCGTCATGGTCTGGGTGCAGCTGGGCTATCCGGTGGTCGTCTTCATGGCCGCGCTGCAGCGAGTCGATCCCGAGCTCTATGAAGCCGCCGAGCTCGACGGAGCGAACTGGTTCCAGCGCTTCTCCGCGATCACCATGAGCATCATCCGCCCCGAGATCTTCGTGGTCACCCTGACCTGCACGATCGCCGCACTGAAGGTCTTCGGGCCGGTGTACATCATCACGCGCGGCGGCCCCGCAGGCTCGACCCTCGTGCCGGCCTACTACGCCTACCAGGAGTTCTTCACCAAGAGGAACGTCGGCTACGGCGCGACCATCGCCACCGTGCTCACGATCGTCGTGGTCATCGTGTCGATCATCTTCATCCGCGTCCAGAACTCTCTCGAGCGCAAGGAAAGGGCAGGTCTGTGATGCACGCCACCACTGCCATCGTCACCGGCAAGCCGAGCACGACGCGTGCGCGCGGCGGCATGACCAAGAAGCGCCCGGTCGACTGGCTGCTGCTCGCGCTCGTCGTGATCGGCGCTCTGCTCGTGATCGCGCCCTTCTACCTCGTGCTCGTGAACTCGTTCAAGTCCCCCGTCGACTATGCGACGTCGGGCCCTCTCGCCTTCCCCGAGACCCTCGACTTCGGGGGCATCATCAAGTTCTGGGAGCGCGTCAACTTCCCCGAGAAGGTCTGGAACTCGATCTTCATCGCCGGCATCGTCTCGGTGCTCGCCGTGGTCATCTCGATGCTCAACGCCTTCGCGATCGGGATCGGCCGCGTCCGGGGCCGCAGCTGGATCGTGCTGCTCTTCCTGCTCGCGAACCTGCTGCCGCAGGAGGCGCTCCTCTACCCGCTGTACTACATGTTCAAGTCGGTGGGGCTGTACGACAACGTGTGGTCGGTCATCATCGTCTTCACGGTGATCCAAGCGGCGTTCGGAACCTACCTGCTGTCGTCGGTCTACGGCACCTTCCCGAAGGAGATCCTCGAGGCGGCGTCGCTCGACGGGGCGAGCCGTTGGCAGATCCTCTGGCGGGTGGTCTTCCCCATCAGCCGGCCGACCCTCTCGGTGCTGCTCATCTTCTTCTTCATCTGGACGTGGAACGAATTCCTGATCCCGCTGACGTTCCTCGCATCGAACGCCAACCAGACCGTGCCGGTCGCGATCAGCGTCCTGCAGGGCGACCGGCTGATGGACGTGACCACCACCAGCGCCTCGGCGCTGCTGGGCATCATCCCCACGCTCATCTTCTTCCTCATCTTCCAGCGCACACTCACGCGCGGCATCACGGCAGGAGCAGTCAAGTAATGAAGTTCACCGATGGGTTCTGGCAGCTGCGACCGGGCGTCACCGCCCTCTATGCGCAGGAGGCCTACGACATCACCGAGACCACCGACACCCCGGACGGCCCCGGTCTGGTCATCACGGCTCCCACCATGGTGATCGCCAAGCGGGGCGACACGCTCAACAGGCCCGTGTTGACGACCACGATCTCGTCTCCCGCAGAGGGCGTGATCCGCGTGCGGATCGCCCACCACGAGGGGGCGAAGTGGCACGGCGGCTTCGGACTGCCCGGGGCAGGTGCGGGCCGGGCGGTGTCGTCCGTCTCCGATGCCGGCGGGACCCTCGATGCAGGTGCTCTGGTGGCCAGGATCGCGCCGGGATCGCCGTGGAGCCTCTCGTTCGAGGTCGACGGTCGCCGCGTCACGGGCAGCGGCCACAAATCGCAGGGATATGTGCGCCTCGCACCCGGTGCCCAGGTCGACTCGGGCATCGTCGACAATGCTCGCCAGGGCGGCTCCGGTGCGAGCGGCACGGTTCCCACCGCATCCGCGTTCGTCCACGAGCAGCTCGATCTGGGCGTCGGCGAGTTGATCTACGGCCTCGGCGAGCGCTTCGGGCCCCTGGTCAAGAACGGCCAGTCGGTCGACATCTGGAACGCCGACGGCGGCACCTCGAGCGAGCAGGCGTACAAGAACATCCCGTTCCATCTGTCGAACCGCGGCTACGGCGTGCTGGTGAACGACCCGGGCCACGTGTCGTACGAGATCGGGTCGGAGTCGGTCGAGCGCGTCCAGTTCTCGGTCGCCGGCGAGGTGCTCGAGTACTTCGTCATCGCGGGTCCGACGCCGAAGGACGTGCTCGGGCGCTACACCGCGCTCACCGGACGACCACCGGTCGTGCCCGCCTGGTCGTACGGACTCTGGCTGTCGACCAGTTTCACGACCGATTACGACGAGCAGACGGTGAACTCGTTCATCGACGAGATGGCGGCGCGTGAGCTGCCGGTGTCGGTCTTCCACTTCGACTGCTTCTGGATGCGCGAGTTCAACTGGACGGACTTCGTCTGGGACTCCCGGGTCTTCCCCGATCCGGAGGGCATGCTCGCCCGGCTGCACGACAAGGATCTGCGTGTGTGCGTCTGGATCAACCCGTACATCGCCCAGCGGTCGCCGCTCTTCCGCGAGGCCGCCGAGCAGGGATTCCTCGTGCGGAGGGCTGACGGCTCGGTCTGGCAGTGGGACCTCTGGCAGGCGGGCATGGGCCTGGTCGACTTCACCAACCCCGCGGCGACGGCCTGGTACCAGGCGCACCTGCGCCGGCTGATCGCGCAGGGCGTGGACTGCTTCAAGACCGACTTCGGCGAGCGCATCCCCACCGAGGTCGTGTGGGCCGACGGCGCCGACCCCGGTCGCATGCACAACCTCTACACGCACCTCTACAACCGCGCGGTGCACGAAGTGCTCGTGGAGGCGCGAGGCGCCGACGACGCCGTGCTGTTCGCACGCTCGGCGACCGCCGGCGGTCAGAGCATGCCGGTGCACTGGGGCGGCGACTCGACGTCGACATACGCGTCGATGGCCGAGACCCTGCGCGGCGGGCTCTCTCTCGCGCTGAGCGGCTTCGCGTTCTGGAGCCACGACATCGGCGGGTTCGAGGGCACTCCGGATGCCGGTGTCTTCAAGCGCTGGACGGCCTTCGGCCTGCTCGGCTCGCACTCGCGTTTCCACGGATCCAGCTCGTACCGGGTGCCGTGGGCTTTCGACGACGAGGCGGTCGACGTCACTCGCCGGTTCACGCAGCTGAAGATGCGGCTGATGCCCTACCTGTATCAGCAGGGTCTGGACGCCGTGCACACGGGACTGCCCGTGATGCGGCCGATGCAGCTGGAGTTCCCCGATGACCCGGCGGTCGGCCACCTCGACCGGCAGTACATGCTCGGATCCGATCTGCTGGTCGCGCCGGTGTTCTCGGAGGACGGGACCGTGGAGTTCTACCTGCCGGAGGGCGAGTGGACCTCGCTGCTGACCGGCGACACTGTCACGGGTGGCGGATGGCGCCGGGAGACCCACGCGTTCGACTCGCTTCCGCTGTACGTGCGGCCGGGCACCGCCCTCCCCTGGGGGGCACGCACCGACAGACCGGACTACGACTACCACGACGGTCTGCAGCTGCGGGTGTTCCCCGGCGGCTCGGGCACGACGTCTGTGACGGTCACGAACCCGGACGGCCGTGAGACGATCTACGATGTCGATCTGACGGAGGTGACCCGGTGACTCTTCCCGCTGAACACGACTACCGCGGCTCCGGACTCGTGCTGCCCGAGGGCTTCACGTTCGGATCGGCGACGGCTTCGTACCAGATCGAGGGTGCGGCCGAGGAGGACGGTCGGACGCCGTCGATCTGGGACACATTCAGCAAGACACCCGGCAAGGTGTGGAACGGCGACACGGGCGACGTCGCCTGCGATCACTACCACCGCGTCGACCAGGACCTCGATCTGATGTCGGATCTCGGACTCCAGGCGTACCGCTTCTCGATCGCGTGGCCGCGTATCGTGCCTGCGGCGGACGGCCGCGTCAACCAGGCCGGCATCGACTTCTATTCACGCCTGGTCGACGGGCTGCTGGAGCGCGGCATCGAGCCGGTGGCGACCCTGTATCACTGGGACCTCCCCCAGTACCTCGAAGATGCAGGCGGGTGGACCTCTCGGGCGACGACCGATGCCTTCGAGCGATACGCATCGATCATGGGCGCGGCGCTCGGCGACCGGGTGCACACGTGGACGACGCTCAACGAACCCTGGTGCTCGGCCTACCTGGGTTACGGCCAGGGAGGCCACGCGCCCGGCCGCCACGAGCCGGCATCCGCCCTGTCCGCGGTGCATCACCTGAATCTCGCGCACGGCCGTGCGATCCAGGCGCTCCGAGCGACCTCGACCGGCGACCCCGACTACTCCGTGACGCTGAACTTCCACGTGCTGCGCGGAGTCGGCGAGGGAGCGGACGAGGCCATGCGCAGGATCGATGGTCTGGCGAACCGGGCCTTCACTCATCCGATGCTCCGAGGGGAATACCCCGCGGATCTCATCGAGGACACCGCCGGCGTGACCGACTGGTCGTTCGTGCATGAGGGAGACCTGGCCACGATCGCACAGCCGATCGACGTGCTCGGAGTGAACTACTACTCGACGGCGACGGTGCGACTGTGGGACGGAGTGTCGGAGAAGCAGCAGAACGACGGGCACAAGGGCACCGCCGGCGGTACCGCCTGGCCGGGCAGCGATCAGCTCGTCGAGTTCGTCGAGCAGCCCGGGCCGTACACCGCGATGGGCTGGAACATCGCCCCCGAAGGTCTGGAGGAGCTGCTCGTCTCGCTCGCGGAGCAGTTCCCGGGGCAGCCGCTGATGGTGACCGAGAACGGCGCCGCGTTCGATGATGTGGTCTCCGCCGACGGCTCCGTCTCCGACCCGGAGCGCACCGACTACCTGCGCCGTCACTTCACCGCCGCTCATCGTGCGATCCAGCGGGGCGTCGACCTGAGGGGCTACTTCGTGTGGTCGCTGCTCGACAACTTCGAGTGGGGCTACGGCTACGCCAAGAGGTTCGGCATCGTGCGGGTCGACTTCGAGACCCTCGAACGCACGGTCAAGGACTCCGGGCACTGGTACGCACGGCTGATCGACTCGCGCACCGTGCAGGCCTGAGACGCACGCCCGAGCGCGATCGTCGAGCGCCGTCTCCTCGTTGGGAGGCGGCGCTCAGCGCTTGTCCGACCGTCGGCGGTCGTTCCACGCGGCGAACGCGGATGCCGCGGCGTCCGCCGCGCGATCGATCGCCTCGGTCGATCGCGAGATGAGGTCGTGCGCGGCATCCTGCCAGACCGACGATGTCTGCGGAGCCTCACCGGCCTGCACCCGCGCGGAATACTCTGCGGCTTCGAGCGCGCGCTCGAGAGCGGCGACCGCATCACGGTAGGCGGCGAAGTCCGAGGCGCTGACACGCCCCGTCGCCGCTCTCCTGGTCTCCACCGCGTGTGCTGCCGCCCGAAGGTACTCGGCGGTCGCCGGTTGTCTCACGTCGGTCATCGCGGGATACGCGATCTGCAGACCCGGATCGGTCTCGTAGTGCATCCAGCGCACCACGATCGCGTCGTGCTGCGCCTGCAGTCGTTCCAGAGGGCGTGGGGCGGACGCCGCGGGGATCGCCGCTCTCGCGGCATTGAGGCGTACCTGCTTGGCCCTCACGTCGGCTGCCGCCGCCTTGGCATCGCTCTCCTTGGCGCGGAGCATCCTCTTGGCACCCGCGACCTGCTCGGGGGTCGCACGACGCGCGGTGCGCTCGGCCGAGATGCGGGCGACGTCGGCTCGCGCGAGCTTGACCGCCATGCGCCGTTCCACGGCTGTCTGCCGCGCCGCCTTGAGGTCGTGCCGAGCCGCGTCGTACTCGAGTCGACGGCCGCTCCTCGTGCTGCGACGGCGCAATCCGACCGCACTCGCGACGGCGCCCCCGGCGGCGACGGGCGCGATCCACCACAACTCGACAGCGAGCATGAGCGGATCCATACCTCGATGCTACCTACGTGCGCGGCCGTCCGCTCCGTCTCCGCCCCGCTCGCCCGAGGCCACGACCGATGATCGATCGTGGCCTCGGCGTGCGCAGAGCGGCCGGAGCGCGGGCGGCTAGACCAGCGTCTCCTGCCAGGCGGCGTGCAGCTGGGCGAACTTGCCCGTCCCGTTGATGAGGGCCTCGGGAGCGTCGTCCTCGATGATCCTCCCGTGCTCCATCACCAGCACGCGATCGGCGATCGCGACGGTCGACAGACGGTGCGCGATGATGATCGCCGTGCGGTCCTTGAGCAGCGTCTGCAGCGCATCCTGGATCAGTCGCTCGGAGGGGATGTCGAGCGAGGCGGTGGCCTCGTCGAGGATCAGCACCGCCGGGTCGGCGAGGAAGGCACGCGCGAACGAGATCAGCTGGCGCTGACCCGCCGACACGCGACCACCGCGCTTGTTGACGTCGGTGCCGTACCCGTCGGGCAGCGACGAGATGAACTCGTCGGCTCCGACCGCCCGTGCCGCAGCCCGGATCTCGTCGAGCGACGCATCCGGCTTGCCGAGAGCGATGTTGTCGGCGACGGTCCCGCTGAACAGATACGCCTCCTGCGTGACCATCACGATCGCGCGGCGGAGATCCTTCGGATGCAGCTCGCGCAGATCGATGCCGTCGAGCGTGACGCGCCCCGCGGAGGGATCGTAGAAACGCGAGATCAGCTTCGCCAGGGTCGACTTGCCCGCGCCGGTCGTGCCGACGAGGGCGATCGTCTGTCCGGCCGGGATGTCGAGCGAGAAGTTCGGCAGGATCGTCTTCTCCCCGTTGTACCCGAAGGTCACCTCGTCGAACTCGACGTGCCCGCGCGAATCCCACAGGTCGACCGGCTTCTCCGGATCCGGAACGGTCGGGACCTCTTCGAGCACTCCCGACACCTTCTCGAGCGCGGCGGTGGCCGACTGGTACGAGTTGAGGAACATCGCGATCTCCTGCATGGGCGCGAAGAAGTTCCGCACGTACAGCACGGCCGACAGCAGGACTCCGACGGTGAGAGCGCCGTCGGAGACACGGATGCCGCCCCACAGCACGACGATCCCGAGCACGAGGGCGGCGACGCCCATGAGGCCCGGTTCGAACGTGCCGAACAGCAGCATCGAGCGGCGGTTGACGTCGCGGTACTCCCCTGCGATCTTCTGGAACGCCGCGTCGTTGCGCGGCTCCTTGCGGAACGCCTTGACCGCCCGGATGCCCGTCATGGTCTCGACGAACTGCACGATGACCTTCGCGCTGATCACTCGGGACTCGCGGTAGACGAGCTGCGATCGCGAGTAGAACCAGCGCATCAGGAAGAACAGCGGCACCCCGCCGATCGCCAGGATGAGACCCGACTGCCAGTCCCAGATGCACAGGGCGATGAAGGTGAACAGTCCGAACAGCACACCGGAGACGAGCTCGTTCAGCCCGCCGTCGAGCAGTTCCTTGATCGAATCCAGGTCGCTCGTCTGGCGCGAGATGATTCGGCCCGACGTGTACGACTCATGGAACTCGAGGCTGAGGCGCTGGGTGTGCAGGAAGATGCGCTTGCGCAGGTCGAGCAGCACCGCCTGGGTCAGCTTCGCCGCGATGATCACGTACCAGGCGATCATCGCCGCAGCGACGGCGCCCGCGAGCAGGTAGATCCCGCCGATCATGAAGGTCGGCATCCAGTCGGCGCGCTCGATCACGGCGGGCAGGGCTCGGTCGAGCCCGATGCTGATGAGGATCGGCCCCGCCACCTGGAGCGCGGTCGAGATCACCAGCACGACCGCGGCCAGCGCGATCTGCCGCTTCAGCGGACGGACGAGCGAACCCAGAAGGCGCAGCGAGCGCCGCCGGATCTCGCGACTCTCCTCTTTCGTGTACCGGGAGCGGTCTTCATCCTGGGTTCCGGTGATGGCGGAGCTCATCGCTGCACCTCGCTCTCTACGTCGATGGGGGTTGCCGAGCCCGCCGACGCCTCGTCGGCGGCGTTCTCACGGATGCCGTCGCGGACGGCCAGTGCGATCTCCTCCTGCTCGTCGCGGACGATCGGGATCGCGCCGGTGCGCGCCGCCTCCTCCGCCTCGAGGCTCGAGATGACATGCCGGTAGTGCCGGCTCGTCCTCAGCAGCTCGCTGTGGGTGCCGACCGCCGTGACGCGCCCGGCCTCGAGCAGTGCGACGCGGTCGGCGAGGGCCACGGTCGACGGCCTGTGCGCGACGATCATGGCCGTGGTGTCGGCCAGCACGTGCCGCAGCGCCTCTTCGACGAGCGCCTCGGTGTCGACGTCGAGCGCCGAGAGAGGATCGTCGAGCACGAGCACCTTGGGGTTCGCGGCGACGGCACGGGCGAGGGCCAGCCGCTGACGCTGACCGCCGGAGAGGCTCAGTCCCTCTTCACCGATGATCGTCTCGACGCCCTCGGGGAGCGAGTCCACGAAAGCGGCCTGAGCCACGCCGAGAGCCTCCCGCAGCACGCGTTCGGCCTCGTCGCTGTGCACGTCGAGATCTGCGCGACCCAGCAGCACGTTCTCGCGCACCGTCGCCGAGAACAGTGTCGCGTCTTCGAAGGCCATGGCGATGTGCTGCCTCAGCTCGGCGAGCGGGAGGTCGCGCACATCGACGCCGTCGAGCGTGACCCGGCCGCCGGTCACGTCGTACAGCCGCGTCGGGAGCGTCGTCAACGTGGTCTTGCCGCTGCCCGTCAGGCCGACGAGCGCCATGGTCTCACCGGGACGCAGCACCAGGTCGATGCCGTCGAGCAGGTCGCGCTCGTGTGCGCCCGCATCCTGGTAGCGGAAGTGCGCCCCCTCGAAGGCGAGTTCGCCTCGGGGCTCGGCGATGTGCACCGGGTTCTCCGGGTCGGTGATCGAGTTCGTCTCCGAGTAGATGTCGAACACGCGATCGGTGGCCGTGCGTGCGTCGAGCATGAACGAGAACAGGAATCCGATCGACTCGATCGGCCAGCGGAGCACCACGGCCATCGCGAAGAACGCGAACAGCTCCGCCTGGTCGATCTGCCCCTGCGAGATGAGCCAGATGCCCGACATCAGGCTGAGACCGAAGGCGATCTGTGGCATCAGGTCGAGCCAGAACCAGATCGAGGCGACCGCGCCGGCCTTGCTCATCTCGGTCTCGCGCAGCGTCTCGGCCTGGCGGCTGAAACGGCTGAGCGCATGCTTGCCACGGCCGAACGCCTTGAGCACGCGGATGCCGTGCACACTCTCCTCGACGCTGGTCGCGAGGTCACCGGCCTGATCCTGGCTGCGCCGCGTCAGCGCGCCGTACCGCTTCTCGAACAGGTAGCCGCGCACCCACAGCGGGATCGCGGTGACGATGAAGATCACCCCGAGCAGCCAATGCCAGCGGAACAGCAGCACGGATCCGATGATGATGGTCAGGACGTTGACCACGAGCAGCACGAGCCCGAACGCGAGCCACCGACGGATCAGGCCGATGTCCTGCATCATGCGGCTCAGCAGCTGACCCGACTGCCAGCGGTCATGGAACGACACCGGGAGGGTCTGCAGACGCGAGTAGAGCTCGGTGCGCATCGTGTACTCGACCTGGGTCGCAGGGTTCAGCACGAACTGGCGGCGCAGCCAGACCATCAGCGCTTCTCCGAGGGCGAGGCCGAACACGGCGAGCGCGCCCCAGGCGATGGCCTCGATGGCTCCGGTCTGCACCGGCCCGCGGATGATCTGTTCGAGGACGATCGGGATCATCAGAGCGATGATCGCCGCCACGAGTGCGCTGGCGGCGCCTCCGGCGAGCCGCCAGATGACGGGCTTCACGAAGGGCTTGAGGCGCCACAGCGCGGCCGGAGTGGAGAGCGAGGAAGACGGGGAGGCGTTCTGCGATGAAGGCGAGGAAGACATGTCTCTCAGACGAGTTTCGTATGGGGAAGCGGTTGCTGACGGAGGCGGAGGCAGCGAAGGACTCTCGGAGTCCGGCATCCGGGGAGGTCGTGCGTGTCGGAAGTGGCTCTAGCGGAGCGGGCGCACCGGGGTCGAGCCGAGAGCGGCGATCTGCACAGCGGCGATCGATGTCATGGTGTCCTCCTCAGGCTCGGCGATGTCGTCCGGTCGGTGCGACAGCCCACCAGCCTATTCCTGTGAACCAGCTGAGCACAAGAGAGATTCCCGATTGCTCCGGATCGCGTCACGGGCGAGGTCGATCACGGTCGTCGGCCGCGGACGACGATCGCGACGTCACGCGGTCGGTCGCCTCACCCCCGCGCCGCTTCCCTCTCCAACAGGCTCGCCTTGACGTCGAGACCCCACGCGAATCCGCCGAGCGTGCCGTCGGTGCGCAGCACGCGATGGCACGGGACGAACAGCGCCGGAGCATTGCGGGCGCAGATCGAGGCGGCGGCCCGCACCGCACGAGGGTTGCCGAGCCGCGCCGCGAACGAGGTGTAGGTCAACGGCTCCCCCGGCTCGATCTCACGCAGCGCCGACCACCCGGCGAGCTGCAGCATCGTGCCCGTCTGCGTCACCGCGACCGCGTCGATCGCCGTGAGATCGCCTGCATAGAACGCGCGCGCCGCGGCCGCGGCATCGGTCTCGCGCTCGCGCACCTCCGTCGGCCGCCCACGGGGCGCGAGACGGGCGACGATCGTCGCCTGGTCGGCGGTCCACCCGGAGGAGAGCACCCGCTGCTGTTCGTCGGCGAGGATGGTGAACGGTCCGTCCGGGGTCTCGATGGTCTGGATGATGGCGTTCATGGGGTCTCCTTCGCAGGGCTGATGGTCTGTGGGGTGCGGATCCGTCTGGTCGGCCGCGCCGGTGCGGCTCGCCACAGGTGCGCGCTGAGATAGCTGCGCCACGGAGCAGCGCGCTCCGCCCACGCGACGAGCGGCAGCGGATCCCCCGGGAGTCCGGCGACGACCGCTCCTGCACGCAGTGCGACATCGCCCGGGAGCAGCACGTCGGGGTCGCCCAGCACCCGCATCCGCACATAGTCGGCCGTCCAGGGACCGATGCCCGGCATCGCGAGCAGCGCGGCGCGCTGCGCGACGCCGTCGTCACCGACCGTGAGCGGGAGCGAGCCGTCGGCGAGTGCCGCGGCGGCGCCGACGATCGCTCGGATCCGTGCGCCCGGGCCTCGCAGCACTTCTGCGCCGTGCTCGGCGATCGCGGACATCGTGGGGAACAGGAGTCCCTGCTCGGTGCGCTCCCCCAGGGCCTCGGTGAGAGCCGAGAGCGCGGTGCGAGCCGCGACGACCGTGATCTGCTGACCGATCATCGCGCGGATCAGCATCTCGTGCGGATCCGCAGACCCGGGGACGCGGATGCCGGGGGTCCTGGCGACGAGCGGAGCGAGCTCGGGGTGCGTGCTCAGCGCCTGATCGACGGCGAGAGGGTCGGCGTCGAGATCGAAGATGCGTCGCACGGTCGACACCAGCGGGGCGAGATCGCCGAGCTGCGCGACACGGGCCCGCAGATGCAGTCGCTCGGTCGCGTCCTGACTCACCTCGAACCAGGCCGGTCCGCCCGCCATGCGCAGGTGACGCGAGAACGACGAGGCCGTGGCCTCTTCGACCCCGGTGACCGCGCGGGCCGCCATCCACTGGAAGATGCCGGCCGCGTCGAGCGGTCCACGGTACGGGAGCACGAGGTCGATCGCGCCCGGAGCCGCCGACGCCGGCGCCTTGCGACGGGCGCGGAGCTCGCCCGGGGTGAGGCCGAACACCTCGCGGATCGTCTCGTTGCACTGGCGGATGCTCGCGAAGCCCGCAGAGAACGCGACGTCGGAGATCTGCATGTCGGTGCCGACGAGCAGCATCCGCGCCGTGTGTGCGCGGTGCGCCCTGGCGAGGGCGAGCGGACCCGCGCCGAGCTCTGTCGAGAGCAGCCGCGTGAGGTGCCGCGTCGAGTACCCGAGACGCACCGCGAGCCCCGAGACCCCCTCGCGCTCGACCACGCCCGACGCGATGAGACGCATGGCCCGGGCGGCGACGTCGCTGCGCAGGTCCCACGCGGGTGAGCCCGGCGCCGCTTCCGGGAGGCAGCGCTTGCATGCACGGAAGCCGGCCTCGTGGGCTGCGGCGCTGGTCGGATAGAAGGTGACGTTCTGCGGCTTGGGGGTGCGCGCGGGGCAGCTCGGCCGGCAGTAGATGCCGGTGGAGCGCACTGCGGTCACGAACTGACCGTCGAAGCGCGTGTCGCGTGCGCTGATCGCACGATACCGCTCGTCGAAGTCGGTCACGGGGAAGCTCATGGCTCCACTCTGTCACGCGGCACCGACACCGGCTGGCGGAAATCGGACATCGCTGTGGACCCTCGGCCCGGAACACGACGAGACCCCTCGCGCGATGTCGGCGCGAGGGGTCTCGGAGACGTGTCGGCCCTGGGGCCGCCGGACTCAGTGGAAGAAGTGGCGCTCCCCCGTGAAGAACATCGTGACGCCCGCCTTGCGCGCGGCGTCCACGACCTCTTCATCGCGCACCGATCCGCCCGGCTGCACGATCGCGGTCACTCCGGCATCGATGAGCACCTGGGCGCCGTCGGCGAACGGGAAGAACGCGTCCGACGCGGCCACCGATCCGGCGGCGCGGTCGCCCGCGCGCTCGACGGCCAGGCGGCACGAGTCGACGCGGTTGACCTGCCCCATGCCCACACCGACCGTGGCGTTGTCCTTGGCGAGCACGATCGCGTTGGACTTCACGGCGCGGCAGGCCTTCCACGCGAAGATGAGGTTCTCCATCTCCTCGTCGCTGGGCCGCTCGCCCGAGACGAGCTCCCAGTTCTTCGCGACCGACACGATGTCGTCGGGGAAGCGGTCGGCGTCCTGCAGCAGCAGGCCGCCCGAGACGAGGCGCACATCCATGCGCTCCTGCTGCCAGTCCTCCGGCAGCTGCAGCAGACGCAGGTTCTTCTTCGCCTTGAACACCTCGAGCGCCGCCGGCTCGAACGACGGCGCGACGATGACCTCGGTGAAGATGTCCTTGAGGTTCTCGGCCATCTTGAGCGTCACCGTGCCGTTCGCGGCGATGACTCCGCCGTACGCCGACACGGGGTCGCACTCGTGCGCACGGAGGTGCGCGCTCGCGATGGGGTCGAGGGCGTTGGGCGCGGTGGTGGCGATACCGCAGGGGTTCGCGTGCTTGATGATCGCGACGGCCGGCTTGACCATGTCGTAGGCGGCACGCAGTGCGGCATCCGCGTCGACGTAGTTGTTGTACGACATCTCCTTGCCCTGCAGCTGAGTCGCCTGGGCGATGCCGTGACCCCCGACGCGCGTGTAGATGGCACCGCGCTGGTGCGAGTTCTCTCCGTAGCGCAGCGTCGCGAGGCGCTCGGCCTGGATCGTCAGGTGCGTGGGGAGGTCGTCGCCGTCGCCCAGCGTGCCCTCGGCGAACCACGCCGCGACGGCCGTGTCGTAGGCGGCGGTGTGCGCGAAGGCGCGGGCGGCGAGCTCACGACGCTGCGTCAGCGTGGTGCCGCCGCTCTCGATCGCGCTGATGATGCCGGGGTACGACTGCGGCGAGACGACGATCGCGACGTTGGCGTGGTTCTTGGCTGCGGCGCGGACCATGGCAGGGCCGCCGATGTCGATCTGCTCGACCACGTCGTCGCCCTCGGCGCCCGAGGCGACCGTCTCGACGAAGGGGTAGAGGTTCACGACGACCAGCTCGAACGGCTCGATGTCGAGCTCGTCGAGCTGACGCTCGTGGTCCTCGAGGCGCAGATCGGCGAGCAGACCGCCGTGGATCTTGGGGTGCAGGGTCTTGACCCGGCCGTCGAGCATCTCGGCGACGCCGGTGACGGCGGCGACATCGGTCACGTCGAATCCCGCGTCGCGGATGGTCGACGCGGTCGATCCCGTCGAGACGATCTGCACGTCGGCCTCGGAGAGCGCCTTCGCGAGCACGAGGAGATCGGTCTTGTCGCTGACCGAGACGAGGGCGCGCCGCACCGGAACGGTGTCGCGATCGCGGTACAGCGAGTGGTCGTGGCGTGGGCCGGCCATGATGGGCTCCTTCGTACGAGGGTGACGTGCGTGGATGGGTTCAGGATGCTGCGGACAGCGTGAGCTCGCCGGTCGCGATGCGGCGCACCACGTCGATGAGCAGTCGGCGTTCGACGGGCTTGATGCGCTCGTGCAGGCTGTGCTCGGTGTCGCCCGGCAGCACCGGCACGCGCTCCTGCGCCAGGACCGGGCCGGTGTCGACGCCGTCGTCGACGACGATCACACTGGCGCCGGTCTCGGAGACGCCGGCGGCCAGGGCGTCGCGCACACCGTGCGCGCCGGGGAACTCCGGGAGGTACGCCGGGTGCGTGTTGATCAGGCGCGGCGAGAGTGCGGCCACGAGCCCGGAGGGAAGCAGCCGCATCAGGCCGCTGAGCACGACCAGATCGGCGTTCCACACAGCCAGCTGACGACCGAGCTCTTCGCCCCACGCCTCGCGGGACTCGTGCTCGTGCCACGGAACCGTGAAGCTCGGGATGCCGAACTCTTCCGCGTGCGCGAGCCCGTCGGCTTCGCGATCGGCGCCGACGACCACCACCCGCGCGGGAAAATCGGGGTGACGAGCGGCCTCGAGGAGGGCGCGAAGGTTCGAGCCGGTGCCCGAGATGAGAACGGCGACCGTGAGCACGCGCCCAGTCTACCGGGGCGCGCCTGCCGCCCCGACCGACGCGTCAGGCGCGCGGATCCTCGGAGTCGCGATGCGCGGACGGGGGCTCGGTGAGATCTCCCAGGGGCGCGGTGTCGTGCGTGGACGGGTCGGAGTGCGACGCCGCCGCCGAGCCGTCGTCGGGGATCGCGGGGGCGAAACCGCGATCACGGGCCGCCACGAGATCGGATGCCGACATCTCCGCGATCCAGCGATCGGTGCGCTCCTCGGCGAGCTCATCGCGATTGCGGGGCGAGAGAAGCAGGATCGCCGCCCCCAGGAGCACCTCGCCGCCGAGCGCGAGCGCGAACGGCAGCACCGCGGGCCCCGCCTCCGCCAGCCGACCGGGTCCCAGCGATCCCCCCGCCAGGAGCGCGGCGACGGCTGCCAGACCCGCCGTGACCGCACCGATGGCGATCGCGATCACGGCGCGCGGCGCCGTGCCGAGCGGAGTGTCCTCCCACACGAGGCGGGAGCGCACGGCCCATCCCGCGAACGCGCCGGCGCCGATCGGGATGATCACCACGATGAGCATCCAGATCGACGAGTTCTCAGGAAGCAGACCGAGCACGGGGATGCCCGGTACGACCCCCAGCTGGGTTCCGGCCGGCGACACCGCGGTGCCGACGCCGACCGCGAATCCCGGCCCGGCCAGCCACGATGCCGTCCACACCAGAAGAGTGGGCAGGTACGCCAGCTGTCCCAGCGTGATCACGGTCGCGCCGAGCGCATCCACGCGCGCAGCCTGGAACAGCGCCACGACCTCACCGCCCCGCGCGATCGTCATGACCGCCAGGGCGATGCCCGAGACCGCCGTCACGGCGAGCACGGCGAACGCGGCCCCGCGCACGGCGGCTGCCGGCACCGGCGTCCAGTCGCCCCACGTGTCCATGAGGTCATGCAGTCGATCGATGAGACCGCCGTCTCCGTCATCCCAGACCGCCCTGACCGCGCCGCACAGCGCCCCGGCCAGGTACACGGCGATCGGGAGGACGATCGCCTCCGCGACAGGCACCTGAGCGGCGTCGAGGTGGGAGGTGAGCGCGACGAGGGTGGCGATCGCGGCGAAGGCCGCGGTCCCCGCGAGCGTTCCCAGCAGCCACGCACCGGCGCGGGCCGCACGGGCTCCGGAGCGCGCGGCGAAGAGCAGGGTGAAGAGCAGCAGCGCCAGCGGCGTGACGGAGAGCGTGAAAGCGGCGGCGTCCGGTGCGACCCCCGCGGTGCGCAGAACCTCCGTCGATATCTCGACGCTCACGGGTGCACCGTGCCCGAACTGCCACAGCGTGCCGGTGAGCGGCCACAGGGCACCCCAGTCGGCGGTCGCTCCGAACGCGAGCGTCCACAGCAGGGTCAGCGGAGCCAGGAGTACGACGAGCCCCACCGCCGCGGCGATGGCGGCGTCGAAGGCGGCGAGGAGCGCGACGAGGAGGCGTTGCATATCGCTTCGAGACTACGGCGTGAAGGCCGTGCGAGCCCTGGGGACGCGCGCGGTGCGGGCGACACGATATCGTCTCCTGCGGAGGTTTCCCGATGTCAACTGCCCCGTCCCCCACCCGCTCCCAGGCCGAGCCCGCGAACGCGCTGGATCGCTTCTTCGAGATCAGCAAGCGCGGATCCACGATCGGCACCGAGATCCGAGGTGGTCTGGTGACGTTCGTCACGATGGCCTACATCGTGATCCTCAACCCGATCATCCTGTCCGGCTCGGCCGATGTCGCAGGCAACACCCTCGACTTCAGCGCCGTCGGCGCCGCGACCGCGCTGACCGCCGGCGTGATGACGATCCTCTTCGGTCTCATCACCCGCCTGCCCTTCGGCTTCGCAGCCGGCCTCGGCATCAACGCCTTCGTCGCGTTCTCGGTCGTCGGCCAGGTCACCTGGCCCGAGGCCATGGCGCTCGTCATGATCAATGGTCTCGTGATCGTGCTCCTCGCGGCCACCGGCCTTCGGAAGATGATCTTCGACGCTGTGCCGTTCCAGCTCAAGATCGCGATCACGGTCGGAATCGGCCTGTTCATCGCCTTCATCGGCTTCGTCAACTCGGGCTTCGTCACCGCCACCGGCAGTGCCTCCCCGCCGGTCGGCCTGGGAGTCGGCGGCTCCGTCGCGACCGTCCCGACCGTTCTCTTCATCGTCACGCTCATCGTCACCGGCATCCTGGTCGCCCGCAAGGTCAAGGGCGGGCTGCTCATCGGCCTCGTCTCGGGCACGGTGCTCGCGGTGATCGTCGAGGCGATCTGGCACCTCGGTGCCGCAGCAGACGGCAACGCCGGAGGCTGGGGGCTGACGGTGCCCACGCTCACCGGCTCGCCGTTCGGCCTGCCCGACCTGAGCCTGGTCGGCGCGGTCGACTTCAGCTTCGACTTCAGCAAGGTCAGCCTCGTCGCGATCGTGATGATCGTCTTCACGCTGGTCTTCTCGAACTTCTTCGACGCCATGGGCACCATGACCGGTCTCGCCAAGGAAGCCGACCTTGCGAACGAGAACGGCGACTTCCCGCGCATCAAGTCGGCACTGGTCGTCGAAGGTGTCGGCGCGATCGTCGGTGGTGGTACCTCGTCGTCGTCGAGCACCGTGTTCATCGAGTCCGGAGCGGGTATCGGAGAGGGTGCGCGCACCGGCTTCGCGAACCTGATCACCGGTGGCATGTTCCTGCTCGCGATGTTCCTCACACCGCTCACGTCGATCGTGCCGACCGAGATCGCCGCCGCGGCGCTGGTGATCGTCGGAGCGATGATGATGGCCCAGATCAAGTACATCGATCTGACCGAGTTCGACGTGCTGCTGCCGGTGTTCCTGACCGTGACCGTGATGCCGTTGACCTACTCGATCGCGAACGGAATCGGCGCCGGCTTCGTCAGCTGGGTGCTCATCCAGGCGCTCTCCGGCAAGGCCCGCAAGATCAGCCCGCTGCTGTGGATCGTTGCCGTCGGCTTCGTGATCTTCTTCGCCCGCGGACCGATCGAGGCGCTGTTCGGCGTCGCCTGAGCGATCGAGAACGACGGAGGGGCGGATGCGAGTCGCATCCGCCCCTCTCGTCGTCTGCGATACCTGTGGCGCCGCTCCGCGTGCAGGGTGCCAGGCTCGGATACGACGCCGAAGCGCTGCGGCGGATCAACGCCGATGCGGTGCGACTCCTCCAGGAGATCGCCGCCGAATCCGACCTGCCGGCGGTACGCATCGTCGGCATGCTCGGCCCTCGCGGCGACGGCTATCGTTCCGGAGCATGGGACCCCGTGACGGGATCCGACGATGCCTACCGCTAACACCGCGACCAGGTACGGGCACTCGCCGAGGCGGATGCGGACGTGATCGCGGCGTACACGCTCAACGATGCGGCGGAGGCTCGCGGCATCGTGCGCGCCGCGCGCGAGGTCGGCGCGGACGTCGAGATCTCCTTCACCGTCGAGACGGACGGACGGCTCGCGACGGGTCTCACCCTCGCCGAGACGATCGCCGAGGTCGACGCGGCAGGCGCCCCGGACGCCTACCTGCTCAACTGCGCCCACCCGGATCACTTCGCTCGCGCCCTGGACGCCGAGACGTCTCCGCGTATCGCCGGCATCCGCCCGAACGCCTCTCGCCTCTCGCACGCCGAGCTGGACGAGTCGGACACCCTCGACGACGGCGACCCGGTCGAGTTGGCGACACGTGTGAGCGCGCTCCTCGAACGGATGCCGTCGGTGCGGGTCGTCGGCGGGTGCTGCGGCACGGACACGCGTCACGTCGCGGCGATCTGGGAGCGACTCGACGTCCACCGATGACGTCGGCCCCCTCGCAGGGAGGCGGTGACCTGTGCGGGCCGTCAGCGGACCGGATCTCTCACGATGCACCGGACCGGGACGATACAGGATGACCCGCGTCGCGCACGAGACGTCGGGATCGGGGGTACAGAGAAGGCCCCGGAGTGGAGTCCAGGGCCTTCTCTTCGAGTATAGCGCTTAGAGCGACTCGACGTTCTTCGACTCGTCGCTGCGCTCCTCGCTCAGTAACCGGTTGGCTAGAACCCTTCGATCACCGCACGCATGAGGGCGGCGGTCTCGGACGGCGTCTTGCCGACCTTGACCCCGGCGGCCTCGAGGGCCTCCTTCTTCGCCTGAGCGGTGCCTGCGGAACCGGAGACGATGGCGCCGGCGTGACCCATGGTCTTGCCCTCGGGAGCCGTGAAGCCCGCGACGTAGCCGACGACCGGCTTCGTGACATGCGCCTTGATGTAGTCGGCCGCGCGCTCTTCGGCGTCGCCGCCGATCTCACCGATCATCACGATCGCCTTGGTCTCGGGGTCTGCCTCGAACGCGGCGAGCGCGTCGATGTGCGTCGTGCCGATGACGGGGTCGCCACCGATGCCGATCGCGGTCGAGAAGCCGAGGTCGCGCAGCTCGAACATCATCTGGTACGTCAGCGTGCCCGACTTCGACACGAGGCCGATGGGGCCCTTGCCGGTGATGTTCGCGGGCGTGATGCCGACGAGCGCCTCACCGGGGGTGATGATGCCCGGGCAGTTCGGCCCGATGATGCGGGTCTTGTTGCCCTTGCTCTGCGCGTAGGCCCAGGCCTCGGCCGAGTCGCCGACGGGGACGCCCTCGGTGATCACGACAAGCAGCGGGATCTCGGCGTCGATGGCCTCGATCATCGCGTCCTTCGTGAAGGCGCCGGGGACGAAGGCGATCGACACGTCGGCGCCGGTCTCCTTCATGGCCTCGGCCACGGAGGCGAAGACGGGGAGCTCGACGGCGTTGCCGTCCTTGTCGGTGTGCGAGACCGTGGTGCCGGCCTTGCGGGCGTTCACGCCACCGACGACCTGGGTGCCGGCCTTGAGCATGAGCGCCGTGTGCTTGGTGCCCTCGCCGCCGGTGATGCCCTGGACGATGACCTTGGAGTCCTTGTTGAGGTAGATCGACATTTCTCTGTTCCTTGTGTCTCTCTGCGATCAGGCGTTGGCGAGTTCGGCGGCCTTGTCGGCGCCCTCGTCCATGGTGCTGGCGAGTGTGACGAGCGGGTGTGCGTACTCGGCGAGGATCGCGCGACCCTCGTCGACGCGGTTGCCGTCGAGGCGCACGACCAGCGGCTTGGAGGCTGCGCTGCCGAGGGTCTCGAGAGCGCCCTTGATGCCGTTCGCGACGGCGTCGCATGCGGTGATGCCGCCGAAGACGTTGACGAAGACGCTCTTGACCTGCGGGTCGCCGAGGATCACGTCGAGACCTGCTGCCATGACCTCGGCCGAGGCGCCGCCGCCGATGTCGAGGAAGTTCGCGGGCTTGACGCCGTTGTGGTTCTCACCGGCGTACGCGACGACATCGAGCGTCGACATGACGAGTCCTGCGCCGTTGCCGATGATGCCGACCTCGCCGTCGAGCTTCACGTAGTTCAGACCGCTCTGCTTGGCCTTGGCCTCGAGCGGGTCGGCGGCGTCCTTGTCTTCGAGCGCCTCGTGCTCGGGGTGACGGATCTCGGAGGCGTTGTCGTCGAGCGTGACCTTGCCGTCGAGAGCGATGATGTCGCCCTCTTCGGTGCGGACCAGCGGGTTCACCTCGACCAGAGTCGCGTCCTCGCCCTTGTAGACGTCGAAGAGCTTGACGAACACGTCGGAGACCTTCTCGACGAGGTCTTCGGGGAAGTTCGCGGCGCGAGCGATCTCGACGGCCTTCTGCTTGTCGATACCCGTCAGAGGGTTGACCTCGACGCGTGCGAGAGCCTCGGGGCGCTCGACCGCGAGCTCCTCGATCTCCATGCCGCCCTCGACCGAGCAGAGGCTCAGGTACGAGCGGTTGGCACGGTCGAGCAGCACGGAGAAGTAGAACTCCTCGGCGATGCGCGCACCCTGCGCGACCATGACGCGCTTGACGACGTGACCCTTGATGTCGAGACCGAGGATCGCCTTCGCGGCCTCGTACGCCTCGTCGGGGGTCTTCGCGACCTTGACGCCACCCGCCTTGCCACGACCACCGGTCTTGACCTGGGCCTTGACGACGACCACGCCGCCGATCTTCTCGGCGGCTGCCTTCACCTCCTCGGGGGTGTCGGCGACGATGCCGGCGAGGACCGGCACTCCGTACTTCTCGAAAACGTCTCGTGCCTGGTACTCGTACAGATCCACTGTGCTTCCTTCACTGGGCTGCGGCCTGGAATTCTCTCGATGTCGAGACATCGATCAATCCCCCAGCCTACTACCGCCGTCTGACAGCCCACGTTCGGAGAGCCGGGCGGCGACCCGACACCGTCCGGTAGCATTCTCGTGCGCCGAATCAGGGGGAGACAGATGACGGACACGTTCGACTGGTCGGATCCGGTCGCCACCCGGGCCCGCATCGAGCAGCAGGTGAAGGACGCGGAGCGCCGCGCGGCGAGGGCCGAGCAGGTGCGCGACGACATCGCCGCCGTGCGTGAGCGAGCGACGTCGCCCGGCCGCGATGTCGCAGTCACGGTCGACTCCTCCGGTCGACTCGCCGACGTCGTACTCACAGATGCGGCGTTCGACCGCTCCCCCTCCGCCCTGGGCGCCCTGATCGTCGCCCTCGCCGGAGAGGCGCAGCGCGCGGCAGGTGCGAAGGCCGTCGAGATCGCCGCCGAGGCGTTCGGCGCAGACGACGCAGCCGTCGAGCACCTGCGAGAAGAGATCGCTCAGCTCCCCGACCCGAGTCAGGACGGCCAGCCCCGGATCGAGTACCGCTGATGGCGGAGCTCATCGCCGTCGACACCGAGACGGTCCGCATGCACGCGCAGCGCGTCGGGCAGGTCGCGTCCGACGTGCGGCTCGCCGAGAACGCCGCCGGATCGATGAATGTCGGCGGCGGAGCGTTCGGAGTCATGTGCGCGTTCCTCGTCCCGCCCGCACAGCTCGTCTCGTCGATCGCCACCGGCGCGATCTCCGCCGCGGCGACCATGCTCGAGCAGTCCGAAGAGCAGCTCAGGGGCCTCGCGGATGACTTCGACGAGGGCGAACAGCGGCAGCTCGACACGATCAACGGCCTGATGGCATCTGTCGAGGGCGGCACCCGGTGACGCCGCCGAACCCGCTGGTCGCCGGACCGATCGACCCCACGACGCCGTTCAGCGGAGCAGGGCTTCTCGAAGACGGCTACGAGCTCGTCAACGCCATCGAGAGCGGCGATTGGGTGTCCGGTGGCCTCGCCTCGTTCTCCGCCCTGGCGAACACCGTCGCGACGGCGATGGATCCGCTCGGATCGCTGATCGCGGCGGGGCTCGGCTGGCTCATGGACCATCTCGAGCCGCTCAAGGGCTGGCTCAACGACCTGACCGGCGACGCCGGCGAGGTCGCCGGATTCGCCGCGACCTGGGGAAACATCGCTCAGCATCTGCAGCAGGCCGGCCAGACGCTCGATGCGCGCCTCGCCGACGTCAGCTCGATGTCCGGTGAGGCGATCGAGGCGTACCTCCGACTCCAGTCCGACGTCGCAGCCCACATCTCGGCCGCCGCCTCATGGGCGGGCGGGATGAAGACGGGCATGGAAGCGGCGTCCATGCTCGTGCAGGTCGTCCACGAGCTCGTTCGCGACACGCTCTCGCAGCTTGTGGGCTCACTGATCTCGTACGCGAGCACGCTCGTCATCTCGCTCGGCACCGCCACCCCGTATGTCATCGCCCAGGCGACCAGCCGCGTCTCGGCGATGACCGCCCGGATCTCCGGCACGGTGCTCAAGCTCGTCGACGCGGTCACGGCCCTCGCCAAGCACCTCGACGAGCTCAAGGCGCTCTTCCAGCGCCTCGGGGACCTCTTCTCGCGCGGTCCCGGCGGGAACGCACCGTCGAGCCCCGGATCACCGCACACCCCGGGCACCCCGCATGGCCCGGACGGCACGACTCCGGGCGGTACCGCACCCGACGGGCCCTCGTCGCCCGGCCCGAGCGTGCGCGACCAGAGCACGCTCACCGACGAGCAGCTCCGGACGTACCTCGAGACCAACTATCCGGAGTACGCCGACGACTTCGCGAACGACGGCACGCTCCCGCCCGACGTCCAGATCCCGAAGGGGCCGGAGGTCCTGCAGCCCGACGGGAACATCGACTGGGACCAGGTCCCCCACGGCGGGTACGTCCTCGACACGAACGGCGATCCGATCAAGACTCCCCACACACCGCAACCCGGAGACGTGCTCGACCGATACGGTCCTCCCGAGGGCCGGTACACCTCGCCCATTCCGGAGGATGGGCCGTACACCTACGACCAACGGTCCCTCCCCTATGTGGAGAACCCCGCGCATTACCACCGCTATGAAGTGATCGGCGACATGTCCGACCTGCGGGGCGCGTACGACAGCGCCCCTCAGCACGTCAAGGACGAGCTCCTCGCCGGCGGGCTCAGGCCTGAATACCTCGGCTCGCAGGGGTACCAGGGAGATATCGCGCGCGGGTTCGGCTCGACCGGAGGCGGCGTGCAGGTGCAGCTTCCGCTCACCGCCGCGCAGCTGATCGCGCTGGGCCTGCTCAAGGAGATCCCATGACCGACCTGACCGCCGACGACGCGCAGCGCATCATCCGAGACGAGCAGCTCACGGCGACCGCGAACTGGTTCGGCCGCACCGGTCGCCGCCAGTCCGCGGCGTGGATAGACCGCGACGGCGACGGCTGGATCGTGTGGGAGACCGACGAGCGCGGAGACACGTTCCACGACCCGCTCCACTTCAGCTCGGAGGCGGAGGCGCTGGATCTCTTCCTGAAGATCGCGCGTCGGTACAGGGCGGGGAACTCTCAGGCAGTGCGACGGATCGGAGACTCCGCATGACCGAGCTGTGGATCGGCCCTGACGGGCGCGCTCTCACTCGCGAGCCCGTGCCGGCAGGCGCCGAAGTGTGGGACATGTACGGACCCGTGAACACCCGGTACGTGTACCTCGTCGAGAACGGGCAGCCCGCCTCATACGCCGAACGGTCTCTTCCGTGGGTCGAGAACCCGTCCGCCTACCATCAGTTCGCCGTCATCGGCGATTGCGTCCACGTTCGCGCCGCATACGAGCGATCCGACGACGCCGCTCTTCGCCGCGACCTCGAGGATCTCGTGGACATCGGCTACTACCGCTGGGATGAGCCCATCTACCGTGGCATCGTGGCTCCGGCTTTCGGCGATCCCGGCGGCGCCACGCAGCTCGTGCTGCCTCTGCCGCTGTCGTTCTACCTGCGACTCGGACTCATCCGAGAACTGGCCGTCCCTGGAGGTCCGGCATGAACCGTGACACCCTGATCGCCGATCTGCGCGCACGCGGCCGTGAGGGCTACGCCCTGTTCGAGGACCCCCGCGGCAAGCCGAACGTCGTGGTCCTCGCGTTCGGAAGGAACGGATTCCAGAGCTGGATCCAAGACGAGCGCGCACAGCCGATCGAGGGCTCGCTCCGCACCTTCGACGAGGAGCCCGAGGCGCTCGCCGACTTCGCTCACCGAGTGGAGATCTGGAACCGCATCAGCGGCATCCGTTCGACGGGCTGAGGCACCGATCCGCGGCGACGCCGACGGCAGTCGACGCCATCGACGGGTCTAGGCTCATCCCATGCACGAATCCGCAGAACTGCGCACCGGCGTCGTGGCCGCTGCGCTCGAGCTCTTCGCGTCGCAGGGCTTCGATCAGACCTCCGTCGAGCAGATCGCCAAGGCCGCCGGAGTCTCGCGCTCGACCTTCTTCCGTCAGTTCGGCGGCAAGGAAGACGTCGTGTTCGCCGATCACGAAGTGCTTCTGGAGCAGCTGCGCACTTTCCTGGCCGAGGGGCACGAGGATCCGTGGGGTGCGGTGTGCGCGGCATCCGAATCGGTCTTCAGCCATTTCGCGCACGACCCTGAACTCGCCCGCCGCCGCTACCAGATCGTCCGGCAGGTCCCGGTGCTGCGCGAGCGCGAGATCATCACCGTGTTCCGATACGAGCGCCTCTTCGACGACTATCTGCGCAGCTCGCTGCCGGGCATCGACCCGCTCGACGCCGTAGGGTTCTCCGCCGCCGTGACCGCCGTGCACAACCACGTCCTCAGGCAGCTGCTGCGGGGCTCGAAGAAGGTGCCGCTCAGCACGCTGCAGACCGCCCTGGCCGAGGTGCGGCGACGCTACGGCGTGCCCTCCGAGGCCGCGGCGGATGCTCCGGACGACATCGTCGTCGCCGTGTTCCCTCGCTCGATGCCGATCGCCGAGGTCACCAGACGACTGCGCTCGCAGATCACCTGACATTCGATCGGCCGGATCCTCGGCGACTCGTGGAACTCAGTATCGGGTAGTACGATACCTAGTGCCACAAAGGAGTCTCCATGAGCACTGCAGCTTCTCCCTTCCCCGGCGAGCGCGTCTCGTCGTACGACATCACGGGACGGCAGGACAGCGACTATTACGCGGTCTTCGCCGACATCCCCGCCGCCGACAGATCTGCGTGGGACCGCGCGAAGGCGTACATCGATGAGGTCGCGCCGCAGATGGCGGATGCGTGGGACCGCGCGGAGTATCCGCTCGACGCGGCCCGCCGCATGGGCGAGATGGATCTCGTGGTCGACGGCATCGAGCATCCTTCGCTCACCCGGCTGTCCCCCCTCGCCGCCGGGCTCGTGAACATGGAGATCTCGCGCGGCGACGGTTCGCTCGGCACCGTGCTCGCCGTGCAGGGCGGACTCGCGCTGCGCACGCTGGCACTGTTCGGCTCACCCGCGCAGCAGGACAGGTGGCTCACCGGCCTCGCCGACAGCTCCGTCTTCGGATCCTTCGCACTCACCGAGCCCGACCACGGTTCGGACTCGGTCTCGCTCGAGACCGTGGCGCGTCGCGACGGTGACGAGTGGGTCATCCGCGGCACCAAGAAGTGGATCGGCAACGGCGCATCGGGCGGAATCACGTTCGTGTGGGCGCGCGTCGACGACGACACCGCGGAAGAGCACGGTGCCGTGCGCTGCTTCCTGGTCGAGCAGAGCACCCCCGGGTACACCGGCACACCGATCCGAGGCAAGGCATCGTTGCGCGCCATCCACCAGGCGCACATCGTGCTGGATGACGTGCGGGTGCCGCTGGACGCCGTGCTGCCGGGGACGAAGTCGTTCAAGGACGCATCCGTGGTGCTGTACGCGACCCGATCGGGAGTCGCCTGGTCGGCGCTCGGTCACGCCACCGCCTGCTACGAAGCCGCCCTGGCCTACGCGACGCAGCGCGTCCAGTTCGGCAAGCCGCTGGCGAAGTTCCAGATGGTGCAGGAGCGTCTCACGCACATGCTCGAAGACCTCACCGCGATGCAGCTGTACTGTCGGCGGCTGGCGGATCTCGAGAGCGCAGGCGAACTGCGGCCCACGCAGGCGTCGCTGGCGAAGTTCCACAACACCCGGGCGGCGCGACGTGTCGCCTCCGTCGCGCGCGACCTGCTCGGCGGCAACGGGATCCTGCTCGAGAACGGTGTGATGCAGCACATGGCCGACATCGAGGCGATCCACACGTACGAGGGAACGGAGAGCGTGCAGGCGCTGCTGCTCGGGCGCGACATCACGGGGATGAGCGCCTTCACCTGAGCGAAGAGTCGTCACCCGGTGGCGCACTCCGGACTCACCTGTCGGCGCGCTCCTCGGCCGCGAGAGCACCCGACTCCTCAGAGGGCACGGGCGTGGCCGCGAACCGCTGCGCGCCGATCACCGAGAGCAGACGCAGCTTCTCCTGGCTCTCGCTCGCCGGCGCCGCCGTGTACACCAGGAGCGAATGCGACTGCTCCGGGTCGACGAGCGTCTGGCAGGCGAGCTCCAGGCGACCGAGCTCGGGGTGCACGAACCTCTTCGTGTGCGGAGGCATCAGGCCGACCTCGTGCCTCTCCCAGAGGCTCCGGAACTCCTCGCTGCGGCCGAGGAGAAGATCGGCGAATCGGGCCGCGCGCGACCCCGGTCCGCGGAGCCCTGCGATTCCGCGCAGCCCCGAGACCCAGAGCCGTGAGAGATAGGGGCGATCGGCCTCGTCGTACATGAGGCGAGACGCCGGATCCGTGAACCAGCGGTATCCGATGCTGCGCTCCGGGCCCGTGAACCGGGTGAGCTCGCCCACCAGCGCCACGCCGAGCACGTTCTGACGCAGAGTCTCACCGAGTTCCGTCACGATCTCGGCGGGGGTGTCCTGCAGCCGGTCGAAGATCCGCAGCATCCCCGGACTCACGTGGTCGCTCTCGGCTCCGCGCGCCGGCGGAGTGTGCCCTGCGAGTGCGAACAGGTGATCCCGCTCGGCCAGCGAGAGATGCAGTCCCTGCGCGATCGCGGCGACCATCTGCTCCGAGGGCTGAGGACCGCGCTCCTGCTCGAGTCGCGCGTAGTAGTCGGTCGACATGTGGCACAGCGCGGCCGCCTCCTCCCTCCGCAGACCCGTCGTGCGGCGACGAGGCCCGCGCGGGAGCCCGACGTCCTCCGGCTGCAGCGCGTCACGCCGCCCACGGAGGAACGCGGCGAGTCCGCTCCTGTCGATGATCATGGTGGTCTCCCCGTCGCGTCGTCTCTCCGTTGTAGCACCTGGCGGCGTCCTGATCATCGGATCGACGATCCCTGGATGCGGCGGGCCGGGCGGGAGACCATCGACACACCGACGAACAGGAGCGACCATGCCTCGGAGAAACACTGGACTGACGATTCGATCACTGCACGGCGAGCGGGCGGTGATCACCGGCGCGAGCGACGGCATCGGCGTCGGGATCGCCGCCAGACTCGCGGCGGCGGGCGCCGAGCTCGTTCTCCCGGTGCGCAGCCGCGAGAAGGGGGCCGCGGTGATCGACCGCATCCGGCGCGAGACGCCGGATGCGCGTGTGTCTCTGCGGGACGTCGACCTCGCATCGCTGGAGTCCGTCTCGGCTCTCTCGGAGTCTCTGCGCGAGGAGGGCACGCCCGTCAGCATCCTGATCGGCAACGCCGGGGTCATGACCCCGCCGGAGCGTCGCACCACCGCCGACGGGTTCGAACTGCAGTTCGGCGCGAACCACCTGGGACACTTCGCACTCGTCGGCGGTCTGCTGCCGCTTCTCATCGACGGGAGGGCGAGAGTCGTGTCGCAGATCAGCATCGCGGCCAACAGCGGCTCGATCAACTGGGACGATCTGCAGTGGGAGCGTGCGTACGACGGGATGCGTGCGTACAGCCAGTCGAAGATCGCGTACGGCCTCTTCGGGCTCGAGCTCGAGCGGCGGAGCCGGGCGGAGGGATGGGGAATCACGAGCGTCCTGTCGCATCCGGGCATCGCCCCCACCAATCTCCTGGCGGCACAGCCCGAGCTCGGACGCTCCGCCGCCACGCCGAGCCGGAGGGTGATCGAAGCGCTGTCGCGCCGAGGGATACTCGCCGGCACCGCCGAGACGGCGGGGCTCCCCGCCCTGTACGCGGCAACCTCGCCCGATGCCGTGGGCGGAGGATTCTACGGGCCTTCGGGACTCGGCCACCTCAGCGGAGGCCCCGGGCCGCAGCGGCTCTACTCACGTCTCCGGGATGAGGCCGCGGCGAGTCGCATCTGGCGGATCTCCGAAGAGCTCACCGGCGTCGGGGTCGCCGTCTGACCGGCGCGATGCCATGCGCCACCGCCCCGACGACGGAGGCGATCAGTCGCAGCCGCAGCCCCCGGCGGGCGTCTTCACCATGAAGCAGACGTCGCAGACGCCGTAGTCCCGCTCGACGAACTTGGGTGTGCGCTCGGCCTTCGGCGCCGCCGCGACGCGCGGGGTCGTCGAGCGCTTGGTCTTCACCGGCGCCAGGGGACGGAACTCGCTCGGGTGGGTCACGTAGAAATACGGCGCACGCCCTTCACTCGGGCGCAGGCGCAGCGGTGTCGAACCGACCACGACGACCTCGTCCTCTGCGAACCCGTTGGTGTAGGTCTTGCCGATGTGCAGGGCGGCGCCCTCGCCGCGGCGGATCGCCTCGATGTAGCGGCCGCGGTCGATGTAGGAGGAGATGCCCACGGCATCCGTGATCGCCGCGATGAACTCGTGGTTCTCGACGGCGATGCGGTGCGCGCGAAGCGCCTCAGCGAGCGTGCGGTACGGACGGGAGGTGCCTGTGGGGGTCGGGCCCTGAACTTCATTCATCTCTTCAAGGATCTCACGTCCGGACATGGAAGACTGGCCGCATGGCACGCGCGACGATCATCGGGTCCGGTCCGAACGGTCTCTCAGCCGCGGTCGCGCTCGCTCGCGGCGGATACGAGGTGCAGGTCCTCGAGGCCGCGGACACGATCGGCGGCGGCCTGCGCACGACCGCATCCACGCTTCCCGGGTTCGTGCACGACGTCTGCGCAGCCGTGCTGCCCTCCGCCCTCACATCCCCGTTCTTCCAGGCGTTCGGCCTCGCCGATCGGGTCGAGTGGATTCACCCCGACATCTCCTATGCGCACCCGCTCGACGACGGACGCGCGGGGATCGCGTGGCGCGACATCGAACGCACCGCCGCCGGTCTCGGCGTCGACGAACGGGCGTGGCTCGCCCTGCTGCGCCCCCTCAGCACCCACGTGGAGGGCGTCGTCGACTTCACCGGGAACCAGATGCTGCGCGTGCCGCGGAACCCGCTGACCGCCCTGCGCTTCGCTCTGCGGATGCTCGATCAGGGCACTCCCCTGGCGACGCGCACCTTCCGCACCGACGAGGCCGCGGCGCTCATCGCAGGAGTGCTCGCGCACCCTCCGACTCCCCTGCCCACCCTGGCGGGCGCGGCAGCCGGACTGCTGCTCGCCGCCGAAGGTCACGCCGACGGCTGGATGTACCCGCGCGGCGGCGCGCAGAGCATCGCGGACAGCCTCGTCGCCGACCTCGAGGCGCACGGCGGCGCGGTCGAATCGGGCCGGCACATCGTCGATCTCGCCGCCCTCGACTGGGGGGACCCCGATCGCGGCGACGTGCTGCTCCTCGACACCTCGCCGAAGCTGATGCTCACCCACCCGGACATCCCGGCGCGCTACGCGAGAGCGATCAGGAACTTCCGCTACGGCCCGGGCGCCGCGAAGGTCGACTTCGCTCTCGACGGCCCGATCCCCTGGAGTAATCCGGAGGTCGGGCTCGCACCCACGGTGCACATCGGAGGCACGAGAGCGGAGGTCTGGGCGAGCGAGAACGACGTCGCCCGCGGTCGGATCAACGATCGGCCGTACGCGCTCACGGTGCAGCCCTCGATCTTCGATCCCACGCGCGCTCCCGAGGGCAAAGCAGTGCTGTGGGCGTACATCCATGTGCCGCACGGCTCCGACTTCGATGCCACCGAAGTCATCACGCGCCAGGTCGAGCGCTTCGCACCCGGATTCCGCGACCTCATCCTCGCGCACCACTCGGTGCCCGCGTCGTCTCGCGAGGCGATCAACCCGTCGGAGATCGGCGGCGACATCCTGGGCGGCGCGTTCACGATCCCCCAGGCGATCCGCCGCCCTGTGCTGAGCACCGCTCCGTGGCGCACGCCGATGCGCGGCGTCTACCTCGCCTCGGCCTCCACCCCGCCGGGCCCCGGAGTGAACGGCATGGCCGGATGGCACGCCGCCCGCACCGCCCTGAAGGACGCGGGACACCGCGCGACGCTCGACGATCTGTTCGGCTGACTCCCCGCGCCCCTTCTGCAGCGAGCGCGCCACGGGCAGGATGGACCCATGCGCTACGACATCCCCGCTCCCATGCTGGCGAAAGCGGCGGCATCCGTCCCGGACCCCGGCAAGACGCCCGGCGGACTGCTCTTCGAGCCCAAGTGGGACGGATTCCGAGGGCTCATCGCGTGGGACGGCGAGAGCGCCGAGATCGGGTCGCGGGGGGCCAAGCCGCTGACACGCTACTTCCCCGAGCTCGTCGAGGCGATGCGGCAGCAGCTCCCGGGACCCTGCCTGCTCGACGGGGAGATCGTGGTCGCGACCGGGACCGAGGGCTCGCTCAGACTCGATTGGGAGGCGCTGAGCCAGCGCATACACCCCGCGCAGTCGCGGGTGGCGAAGCTCGCCGTCGAGACGCCCGCGATGTTCGTGGCATTCGATCTGCTCGCTCTGGGCGACGACGACCTGTTGGGCATTCCGTTCCGAGAGCGGCGCGAACGGCTCGAAGCGCTCATGAGCGACGTCGAGCACCCTTTCCACATCACTCGCACGACCACCGACCGCGACGCCGCCGTGCGCTGGCTGGAGGAGTTCGAGGGCGCAGGACTCGACGGCATCGTCGCGAAGGCGCTCGGAGAACCCTACGCACCGGGAAAGCGCGCGCTCATCAAGGTGAAGCACGCCCGTACAGCGGATGTGGTCGCGCTCGGATACCGGGTCCACAAGTCGGGCTCCGGCGTCGGCTCACTGCTGGTCGGCCTGTACGACGCGGACGGAACCTTGCGACAGGTCGGCGGCGTGGCCGCGTGGAGCGACAAGAGGCGCGCGGAGCTCGTGGACGAGCTCGCCCCTCTCGTGGAACGCGACGACGAGGGCGGAGTCGTCACAGGCGCCGGCGAGCGCTCGCGATTCAGCGGATCGAAGGACGTGTCGTTCGTACGGCTGCGGCCCGAACTCGTGCTCGAGGTCCGCTACGACCAGCTCGAGGGCGCACGCTTCCGCCACACCGTGCAGTTCGAGCGGTGGCGACCCGACCGCGATGCGCGCTCCTGCACGTACGACCAGCTCGACACCGTGGCGGGATACGATCTCGCCGACGTCATCGGCTGACGGTCATTCCTCGACCGGATCGCCGTTCTCGTCCCAGTTCGCCGCCACCTTCTTGCTCGGCTGCACTCGCGGAGGCTCCCCCGGCATCTTCGGGAACTCAGGGGGGAACGGCAGTTCGCCGAGGCCGTTCTGCGTGTCGCGCTCCCACCACGCGAGCAGTGCGTCGATCCTGCCCGGCGCGCTCTGCATGCCCGCCCAGGGGTCGCCGACGTCTTCCAGCCGCTTCGGGATGCTGCGCACCGTGAAGCGCGCCGGGTCGAGGCCGTCGAGCTCGTCCCAGTGCACCGGAGTCGAGACCGTCGCTGCGGGGAGCGCCCGCGGGCTGTAGGCGCCCGCCATGGTGCGATCCCGGTTGGCCTGATTGAAGTCGATGAACACCCGTTCGCCTCGCTCCTCCTTCCACCAGTTCATCGTGACCTGCTCGGGCATCCGCCGCTCGAGCTCGCGTCCTGCGGCGATCACCGCATGCCTGACGTCGAGGAACTCATGCTCGGGCTCGATGGGTGCGAACACGTGCAGGCCGCGGTTGCCGCTGGTCTTGATGAACGCGGTCAGACCGACTTCCCTCAGCACTTCGCGCAGCTCCCTCGCCGCGGGCACGGCATCGTCGAAGCCTGTTCCGGGTTGAGGATCGAGATCGATGCGCAACTCGACCGGGTTGTCGGGCTGCGAGGCCAGCGAGGCCCAGGGGTGGAACACGATCGTGTTCATCTGGGCAGCCCAGACGATCGCGCTGGGTCGATTCAGGACGATCTGCGGATGCCGGCGTCCGCTGTTGTAGGTCACCGTCACCGCGTCGACGTAATCGGGCGTGCCCTTGGGCGGGTTCTTCGAGAAGAATCCCTCGGGCTTCTCGGTCGATGACGAGCCGACACCGTCACGGAACCTCTCGAGCGACACCGGACGGTGTCCGTTCGCCTCGAGGAAAGGGCCGCTCACCGCTTGGAAGTAGTCCGCGAGCTCGCGTTTGGTGATGCCGACGTCGGGCCACACGACCTTGTCGGGACTCGAGAGCACGACCTCGCGCTCAGCGTCGGGATCGACGACGGTCAGGGTGACGCGCTCGGATGCCATGCTCCGACCTTAGGGGCCTCGCCGGAACGACGGAACCCCGGGGCGACAGGTCAGTCGTCGAGATCGATCGCGAGGATCAGCACCGCGCTGAGCGCGTCCCGCTCGACGATCATCGTCGGACCCGCGGGGTCGATGATGACACCGGCCATGTCGGTGTGCGACGACAGGAGCTTCGCGAGTTGCAGCGGCTCGAAAGGCAGCGGTCGATCGCCCCGACCGAGGGCGATGACCTCGAGAGGGTGGGAGAACAGCTGCAGGAAACGCTTGCCGTCGGGCGTCTGCGCCTCGGCGATGCCGACCTGGCCGGTTCCGGCGCCGTCGTTGACCGCGACCCACATGCGGGTGCTCGCGAGGGCCTCTCCGACCTTGACTGCCGAGTCCTGCTGCCGGGGTGCCGCGATGAGCGACTTGACCGTCATGTCGACGTCGGCCTGCTCGAGAGTCTTCTGCAGAAGCTCGGTCGGGAACACCACGCGATGCGGCGCCGACGCGTTGTCGACGATGAGACCCGCGAAGTCGCCGGACACCACCTGCTGGAAGACCGAGGTGACCGGCTGAGCGACGGCCGACGTCGCGGTCGGATCCTTCTCGAGCTGCACGGAGTCGCGCACCGCGCCCGCCGAGCTGAATCCCAGCATGAACTGACGCTCCCCATCACGCACGACGGCCACGGAGAGCGGCTTCCCCTCGCTGATCTGGGCACGAGCATCGCCGTTCACACGGATGTACAGGTGCCCCTGCAGCGCCTGGCGGAGCACACCGAGGAGCTGTTCGTTGGTCGCGCCCTTCTCGATCTCGGTCAGCGCTTCGCGCAGCAGGACGTTGTCCTTCATCCCGGCGACGGTCTCGGTCTGCTCCGGCGGCGTCGGCGATGCGAGGGGAAGTCGTCGCTCGACGGGCGGCACCGGCGCGCCGGTCGGGGCGGCGGCGGGAGCTGCGGGCGTCGTCGGGCTCGCCGCAGCGGGCTCGGACTCGCTCAGCGAGACTTCGGGCCCCGCTTGCGCGCCGACCCCGCGGAACGCCTGAACGGAGATGCCGATGCTCGGCGCCTCCTCTGTCGGCGCATGATCGTTCGCGGATTCGCTCGCGCCGTCGTTCGCGGATTCGTCGAGCGAATCGACATCCGCGGTCTCGGCCGGATCGGTGACGGCGTCGTCAGCGGACTTCTTGCGGCGGGAGAACAGGGCCATATCGATCAGCCTAACCCGGGTGAGCTTCAGATCTTCTCGATGGGCGCGACCTTGATCAGCAGCTTCTTCTGCCCTGCCGAATCGAAACGCACGTGCGCGATGCGCTTCGCTCCCTCTCCTGTGACCGCATCGACGCGCCCCTCGCCGAAGTCCGAGTGGCGGATGCGGTCGCCGGCGGCCAACTCGAGGTCGCCGTTGTCCCGCATCTTGGCTGTGACACGGTTGGGGAACTTGTCCATCGCGGTCGAGAGCGGCTTCAGAGAGTCCCTGCCGGGCAGCGGCTTCGCGGCGAATCGATCGCCGGATCCCGAGCCGCCGGGACGGCGGGCGTTGAGGGCTCGCGACTGCATGCCTCCGCGCGAGTTCACATCGCCGGGCGACTGCCGCCAGTCGATGAGGCCGGCGGGGATCTCCTGCAGGAAGCGGCTCGGCATGGCGACCGACACCTCGCCGAACTGCGCCCTGGTCATGGCGAGTGAGAGGTGCAGTCGTTTGCGGGCGCGGGTGATGCCGACATAGAACAGTCGGCGTTCCTCCTGCGGGCCTCCCGGCTCCCCGGCCGAGATCCGGTGCGGGATCAGATCCTCTTCGACACCCGTGACGAAGACGGCGTCGTACTCGAGCCCCTTCGCCGTGTGCATCGTCATGAGTGACACCGAGCCCGACTCGTCGTCGAGGTCGTCGGCGTCGGAGACGAGCGCCACCTCGGTGAGGAAGTCGACGATCGTGCCCTCGGGGTTGTTGCGCGCGAAGTCCCTGGCCACGGCGATGAACTCGTCGAGGTTCTCCACCCGCGCCTCGTCCTGCGGATCGCGACTCGCGCGCAGAGCGTCGAGATACCCGCTCTTCGACAGCAGCACACTGAGCCCGTCGGCGACGGTCGTGGGCGCCGGCACCTCGCCGGACTCCGGGAGCATGATCTGAGTCGCCTCGGCGAGCACCGCGTCGAGTTGCGCGATCGCGCTCTGGATCTTGGGACCGAAACCGAGCTGGTCTGGCACCGACAGCGCCTGACGGAACGTGATGCCGTGCTCCTCCGCGAATCTCGCGATCGCCGTCTCGCTGACATCTCCGATGCCTCGACGGGGCTTGTTGAGGATGCGACGAACCGCCATCTCGTCGGCCGGATTGGCGACCGCGACCAGGTAGGCCAGCGCGTCCTTGATCTCGGCGCGTTCGTAGAACTTCGTGCCGCCCATGATCTTGTAGGGCACGGCCGATCTGATGAAGATCTCCTCGAGCGCTCGCGACTGCGAGTTCGTGCGGTAGAACACGGCCATCTCGGAGTAGGGGATGCCGGAACGACGCAGCGACTCGACCTCATCCGCGACGAACTGCGCCTCGTCGTGCTGCGAGTACCCCGTGAAGCCGACGATCTTGTCGCCGTCGCCCTTGTCGCTCCACAGCTTCTTGTCTTTGCGGTCGAAGTTGTTGCCGATCACGGCGTTCGCCGCGGACAGGATGTTCTGCGTCGAACGGTAGTTCTGTTCGAGGAGTACCACTCTCGCACCCGGGAAGTCGCGCTCGAACTCGCTGATGTTGCGGATGTCGGCCCCGCGGAACGCGTAGATCGACTGGTCGGAATCGCCGACGACCGTGAGCGATGCCCCCTCGAGCTCCGGAGTCGACTCGGGTTCGAAGATCATCATGCCGTTGGAGGCGTACGGATCGGGGGCGTCTCCGGACACGGGCCTCGTCAGCTCGTGGATGAGCGCGTACTGCGCGTGGTTGGTGTCCTGGTACTCGTCGACGAGGATGTGGCGGAAGCGTCGCCGGTAGGTGTCGGCGACCTGCGGGAACGCGCGGAACAGGTAGACGGTCTGGCCGATCAGGTCGTCGAAGTCGAATGCGTTGGCCTTCTGCAGCTGGCGCTGGTAGTCGGCGAACAGCTCGACGAAGATGCGCTCCGCCGGATCGGACATGTTGGCCTGGCGGGCATACCCCTCGGCATCCGACAGCTCGTTCTTGAGCTTGGAGATGCGCGACTGCACGGCTCCCGGCGTCAGGCCGTAGGCATCGGCCTCGTGCTCCTTGACGAGTCTCTTGATCAGCGCCCGCGAGTCGCCCGAGTCGTAGATCGTGAACGACTTGGTGAATCCGAACTGCTCTGCCTCGCGACGCAGGATGCGCACGCACGCCGAGTGGAACGTCGAGATCCACATGCCTCGAGCCGCGTCGCCGATGATCGCCTCGACGCGCTCGCGCATCTCGCCTGCGGCCTTGTTGGTGAAGGTGATGGCGAGGATCTGGCTGGGCCACGCCTCCCGTGCGCGCAGCAGCGAGGCGATGCGCCGCGTGAGCACGCTCGTCTTGCCCGAGCCCGCCCCCGCGACGATGAGCAGCGCGGGGCCGCGGTAGGTGACCGCTTCGAGCTGCTGCGGGTTGAGACCGGCGAGGAGATCGTCCTGACCCTGGTTCCCGGTGGAGCGGGGTCCGACGGTTCCGGGCACGATGAGGGGGGCTTCTGTCATGGCACTACGAGTCTAGGCTGAGGCGCCGACATCGCGGCGTGAGCCTGCGGAGCCCGAGCAGGGACCGCGAGTCCGAGCGCATGCAGGAAGGGGAGCACACGATCCGCCGTGCGCTCCCCTCTGCATGAATGATCGATCAGAGGGCGCGCCGCCTCCGGCGGACGATGAGAGCACCTGCGACCAGCATCATCATCGCGGCGACGACGGCCACGACCGGCGCCTCGCCTCCGGTGACCGCAAGCCCCTGCTGCTCCGCGATCGTGATGTCGGCCCAGCCGACGAGCGAGCCGTCCGCGGCGTACGCGGCGATGCGGTGCGCGCCGAACTGAGCATCCGCGGGGATCGTGACGGTCACCGCGCCCGTGTCCGATGCCGTGCGCGCACCGAGAGCGACAGGCTCGGAATACATCCAGACCGCGAGACGCTCGCCTGCGTGTGCGATTCCCGTGCTGACCGTCACCCGGTCGCCGCGACCTGCGACGGACGGGTTCACGGTGACGCCGTTGCGGTTCTCATCCGTCAGCGCGTCGCCGGGAAGCGGCGTCACCACCTCACCGGGAGTCTCCTCACCAGGCTGCTCCCCACCGGGCTGCTCCTCACCGGGCTGCTCCTCACCGGGGTTCTCCCCACCAGGGTTCTCCCCACCAGGCTGCTCCCCACCAGGCTGCTCCCCACCGGGGTTCTCCGCCGGCTCGGCGGGAAGAGTGCCCGCGCGCAGAGCCTCGGACGCGAAGCCGTCGGCGAACCACCACACCGGGCGGTGTCCGTCGACCGCGAGCGATGCGGGCCCGGTGGCGAAGCCCTCGTTGTTGATGTCGGGCATCGACGCGGGACGCGCGAAGTGCGCGAGCCCGGGCTTCTCCGTGCCGTTCAGCGTGATCTGCGCTGACTGCCCGTGGCATCCGTCGTCGCAGACCGCCCACAGCACGTCGAGCACGCTGTCGTAGTCGAGCGCCATCACTCCGGGAAGCCCCGGTGCGATCTCCGAGACGAGCGTGGCGCCGCCGTCTGCGGCGAGCGCGAAGGCGTACATGTGGCCGTTGTCCTCGACGGCGACGAAGAAGAGCCCGTCGCCGTGCCCCGCGTAGTCGGTCGGATCGTAGGCCGCGCCCGTGTTGGTGTCGAAGAGCTCGCCGTCGAGGGCGGTGTCGGGCACCCACTGCACGGCCTCCATGCCGAGATTCGCGCCGACGGCGGGCAGCAGCGCGGTGAGGTTCCATTCCTGCTGGGCGATGAGGTCGCCGATCGACGCCTCGGGGTCGACCATGAGGATCGTGTTCTGGTTGACGCCCTTCGCACTGTTGTCCCGCTCCGAGGCGACGTAGACGCGCCCCTCGCCGTCGACCGTGATCCCCTCGGTGTCGGGGCCGGCGGCACCCGGGTCTGCGGCGTCCTTCGAGAAGCGCACGCGCTTTCCCGATTCCCAGCCGTCGATCTGCGTGAACGATCCGTCGGCACGGGCCGCGAGCTTCCAGATGCGTCCCTCGCCGTTGTCGACGGCCCAGAGGAACGCTCCGTCGGAGGTCTCCTGCACGTCGAGCCCGGAGCTGTCCTCGAGGAACGTCGGGACCGTGTCGATCACGTGGACGTCGGCCGAACCGGGCCAGGCGGAGACCGCGATCTCGCCGGCGCAGACGTTCGCGGCGCCCTTCGTGCCCTCCGCGGTCGCGGCGAACGCGCCCGTGACGTCGGGGCAGCGGCCCCACGTGGTCGCCGCGTGCTGTGCGCCCCAGGTGGTCGAGTCGACGAGCAGGTCGCCGTCGAACACCCGCACAGAGTCGCCTCCGCCGAGGCCGAAGCCGAGCTCTGCCTCCTCGATGACCAGGTATGCCCCTGCCGCGATCGTCGTCCCCGCCGGGACGTCGTAGGCGTGCGAGTCGTCGTCGTCCTTCACGACGACGCCCGAGACGTCGAGTTCCGACGAGGTCGGGTTGACGAGTTCGATCCAGTCACCGGGCGCACCGCCGTCGGACTCGACCTCGTTGATCCGCACGGGATTCCCGCACGCGTTGCGCAGGCCCTTGGTCGAGACCGCGATGTCGACGAACTCGCCGCTGCCGTCCGCGCAGCGGGCGAGGACGCCCGCGGCATGCGCCGTGTACACGTGCTCGTCGACGACGCCGAGGTTCGCGTCGCGCAGCGTGACGGTGTCGCCGTTGCCGAGTCCGAACACGAAGTCGCTCGGCTGATCGAAGACGCGATACGCTCCGGGCGCGAGCACCGTGCCGGCGGGCAGAGGCGTCGTCTCGGCCACGTGTCCGACGGGGTCCCCGTCCATGACGCTCCAGCCGGAGACGTCGACCGGGGTGCTGCCCGTGTTGACGACCTCGACCCAGTCCGTCACGTCGCCGTTGGACTCGATCTCGTTGATCACGACGTCGGGCATCACACAGGAGTTGGTCTGCCCCGGGGTCGAGTACGCGAGGACGAAGGCGCCCTCACCGTCGGGGCACCGTGCAAGAGTCGCTGCGATGGCGTCACCGTTGATCGCGGCGTGGCCGTTCCACGCGAGAGTGTCGTCGATCATCGCGCCTGCTGCATCGAAGAGACGGATGCGGTCGGCGCTGCCGATGCCGATCGCATCGCGGAACGCGGCCTGCACGCCGTCGACGAGACCAGTCGAGCCCTCCTCGACGACGAGGAACTCGCCTGCGGCGATCTCGGTGCCCGGCAGGAACTGCCAGCGATGGTCGTCGGAGTTGTCGCGGATCTCGTACCCCGAGATGTCGAGGGAGGCATCGCCCGCGTTGACGAACTCGACCCAGTCCGCCGGCTGCGAGTCGATCTCGTTGATCGCGATCGACCCGCCGGCCGGGGTGTCGGCGGCGAACACGTTGGCCGCTCCCTTCGTCGGCTCCGAGGTCTCGGCCCATTCCACGGTGCCCTCGACCTCGCGCGATCCCCAGGTGACCGCAGCGTGGGCGGACCACGACGTCTCGTCCACGAGCACGGCACCCGGGGCGAACAGACGCACCTGATCGTCCTTGCCGAGACCGAAGGCGAAGTCGCTCGTCTCCTCGAGCACGAGGTAGCCGCCCGGTTCGACGACCGACCCTTCCGGGAAGGTGTACGACTCATCCTCTCCGTCGTCCTTGACGATGTAGCCGCTCAGATCGACCGCCGCACCGGACGGGTTGACGAACTCGATCCAGTCGCCGGGCACTCCCCCGCTCGATTCGACCTCGTTGATGCGGACGCCGGATTCGGCTCCGGTGGCGGCGAGCGGAACGGCGAGCAGAGCGGCAGCGCTGAGGGCGCAGACCGTCGTGACCGCAGCCGCGGAGTGCAGGCGGGACATGGGGCTCCTGAGGAAGGCAGACGGGTATCACCCCACACCACCGAGTGGGGGTGACCGCCCGACGTCGCCACGGTGCACGGGTGGTGAACGGCGGATTGCCGTTCACCACCCGCACCTCAGGCGATGCGCGTCCCCGGGGGCAACCGCGTGGCCGGGGTGCGGGTGCGTGACCAGGCACCCGCGAACAGGGCGCCGGCGAGCACGATCTGCACCCCCAGGCCCACGAACCAGCTCGGCACCGTGCTGTCGATGATCTCCCGCGGAGTCGTGTAGTCGTAGGGCGACGACGTGCACTCGTCCCAGCGCTGGTCGGTCGGCGCCTGCTGCGCGCTGCGCACCCCGAGCTTGATCTGGCCGAACATGTCGACGGGGTAGCCCTCCGGGGTGAACTCCGTCGGTGTCGCGTCGGCGAGCACCACGAACGGGTTCGCCGCGAGCACCCACCAGACGAGGTCGAAGCGCGGGACCTCGGTCGTGTACGACTCCCATGATTCGCAGTCGACGATGCCCGTATCGTCGTACGGCCGGCTGTGCTGCGTCGTCTCGGTGCGGATCGCCATGCCTCCGAGTGAGAAGACGATGAGGGTGCCGATCGTGAGCGCCGCGACCACGAGGTATGTGGTCGCCACCGAGAACAGGGGCCTGGCGATCAGGCCGCTGAGCCCCACGCCGATCGCCGCGACGATGACGATCTCGGTCACGAGCACGAGCAGCGACACGAGCAGCACGAGCGGGTT
>NZ_CAUQVQ010000003.1:0-98705 GCF_963521645.1 uncultured Microbacterium sp.
AGCGCACTTGACTGGGGGTCAAGGGGTCGCAGGTTCAAATCCTGTCAGCCCGACCGAGAAAGGCCCGGAAACTCGCAAGAGTCTCCGGGCCTTCTGCATGTGGGGGAAGCCCCTTGAGTCTGCCTCTGTCGTCACTCCGAGGTTGCGTCCTGTCGTTCCGGCACGAGGCCCCAGTCCGTGAGGATGTCGATGGTGACATGGGACACTTCGTCCGGCGCATCCCAGGTGACCATGTGGCCGGCCTCAGGTATGACGTGCTCGGTGATGTTCTCGGCTGCGGCCCACCGTGTCGTCGCCGTGGCGATGTTCCCCGTTCGGTCGCGGTCTCCTCGCACGAGGGCGATCGGCACAGGGGAGCGGTATGCGGGGTCCGGGGCGATGAACGCGGCGGTGGCTGCCCAGACATCGAGGAATACGTGCTTGGGCATGCGGGCGAACACCGCCTCCGTGCGGCTGATCGCATCGGCGGACACGGCCGAGGCCCGCGCCATCAGACGCGGAAGCGCGGCTGCGGGCACCAGAGCGAGCAGCGGACGGGCACTCCGGAGCGCGACCCGCTCGAGCCACGTGAGCGGTCCGGCGTTCCATGCCGAGTCGAGGATGATGATTCCACCCACGAGCTCCGGGCGCTCCTTCGCGAAAGCCTGCACGAGATTGCCTCCGAGAGAATGACCCACGAGCACGGGCGCGTCGACGCCGCACTCGGTGAGCAGCGCACCGAGATCATCGAGTGCATCGCGGGCGGTGAAGCGCGTGTCGTCGCGGAGCGTCGACTGCCCGTGGCCTCGCAGATCCCAGACGATCACCCTGGCGCCACGCGCAGAGAGTGAGGCGGCGAGGGCATCGAACATCGAGTTGTCGACGCCCGCGCCGTGCGTGAGGATCACCGCCGGTGTGCCTACGCCCTGATCCGCGAACGACAGGTCGGCGGTCGGGCGCACCAGACTGCGGTCCAAAGTCACCATGCTCCGACGCTACCGGGAACGACGCCCACGTCTCCTGACCTGCATGTCGACGCGGACTGACGGGCGACTTCACCGGTTCCGCTGCACGAAGCACCAGGGACAGCGGCTGGATCGTGCCGCAGTACCCGCACCTCTATGCGACCCCGTGAGTTCGGGGGGAAGCGTTCTGCGCTCGGTCAACCCCCTCGGCCGATCGGATTCGCGTGCGTAGCGTCATGATTCCCACGCATCCCAACAAAGGAGATGACAATGAGTGATCTGCAGAACACGCACGGGACCCCGGGCGCAGACGAGGAAGCGGACACGGCGTCCGGCGGCGCCCCCGACGATTCGAACTCGGACGACACATCGGAGACCTCGTCGAAGAGCACAGACGAGATCCTGGAGGACGAGACGACCGACGACGACGGCAAGCCCCTGGAGAACCCTTCGGGCGGCTGAGCCCGCGTCTCACCATCAGACGAGAGCACCGCGTGCCGGAGGATCGGCGGGCGGTGCTCTTTGTCGCTCGCGCGTCTTCCGGGATGGTTGCCCTCCCGAGTCATCCACCCCAGTTGGATCGCTCGAGAGGGCTCACCGTCCGTCCCGGACGGTAGGGGAGGCGGCGAAACTCTCGCTGCTCTCATCGACTGATTCCCCACGATTCAGCCGGTAGCCCCCGCTACTGGAAGCAGAATATCGCTAAATGTCTGTGTCCGCCATTTGGGGGACAAAGAAATATACGAATGTTTCTTCCCAATTCCGGGGTTGCCGTGAGAGGACTGACTCATAGAGTGGGGTCATGGACAGGAAGCTCGTGCTGGAAGCGCAGGTCGCGATCCCGGTCGGCCATCGCGTCGAGGTGACCGAGCACATCGTCGAGGCGACGGGGAAGCCGGCTGTGCTCCTCATCGTCGACCTCGAGACGGGTATCCGTTATCGCCGGGAGGGCGCGTCCCGGGGCGACCTCACGCGCTGGTTCGGACGGGTCGTCGACTGCACGGTGACGATCGGCGGTCACGCCACCTACACGGCGCTCGCGGTGGACACCGACGGAGACGGCAGTGGAGCAGCGGGAGCGGAAGCGGCGCTTCTGGGCGCAGACGCGGCGGTCGACGCGGCGAAGGCGCAGGCCGCACGCTGGGGAGGCGGCGACCGCGTACCCGAGCCCGAACCCGAACGCTTCTGGTGACATCCTCACCGGAAATCGCGTGAACGGTGCGACACCCCGGTGCGGAGATCTTCGAAAGCGTCGGCCAGCACATTCACGACGCCCTCTGCCGAGCGTTCGAGGATGCCTCGGATGATGAGCGCCGGCGAATCACGGGCGATTCGCCGATAGCGCCCCCATACTCCCGTGGAGCAGATCACGTTGACGAGACCGCTCTCGTCTTCGAGGTTGAGGAAGGTGACGCCTGCTGCCGTCGCCGGACGCTGCCGATGCGTGACGAGCCCCGCCACCTCGACCCGTCGCCCGACCTCATGCTTCTGAAGATCCGCGGACGAGAGCACCCCGCGTTCACGCAGTGCGTCACGAAAATGGGACATCGGATGGTCGTCGGTCGAGACGCCGGTCGACCAGAGATCGGCGGAGAGGCGCTCATAGCTGGACTGGTCGCTGAACAGTGGCGGCTGCACGGCCACGGTCGTACCGGGGAGATACTGTGCGCGGTCTTCAGCCGCTGCGCCGGAGAGCCAGATCGCTTCACGGCGCTGGAGTCCGAGGCACTCGAAGGCGCCGGCCGTCGCCAGGGCCTCGAGCTGCGCGGCCGTGGCATCGGTGCGCCTCACCAGATCGTTCAAGTCGCGGTAAGGGCCCTCGGCGTCGCGCTCCGCCACGATGCGTCTGGCCAGTGGCATGCCGATCCCGCGTACGCCGCTGAGACCGAGGCGCACCGCATAGGCGCCGTCTCTGCGGTGCTGCGCCGATTCGTCCGGGCGGGACCGATCGAATCGCGGCACCTGCGGTTGCGCCGGATCGCTGCAGGAATCGAGGCCCGTCGGCGCCCGCAGCGGTGCATCGCCGTCGAGGGGCTCCAGAATCTCGGTGGCGCCGGAGGCATGCAGGTCGGGTCGTCGCACCTCGACGCCGTGTCGCCGCGCATCAGCGGTCAGGGTCGAGGCGGAGTAGAAGCCCATGGGTTGTGATCGCAGGAGTCCTGCGAGGAACGCCGCGGGATAGTGCAGTTTGAGCCACGAGCTCGCATAGACGAGAAGGGCGAACGACAGCGAGTGCGACTCGGCGAATCCGAAGTTCGAGAACGCCTGGATCTGCGCGTAGATGCGATCGGACTGCTCGGTGGTCAGGCCGCGCCGAGACATGCCCGCATAGAGCTTGTCGCGCACTTTCTCGATCTTCTCGAGGCCGCGCTTGGATCCCATGGCGCGCCGCAGGAGGTCTGCTTCGTCAGCGGTGCAGTCGCCGATGGCGGTGGCCATCTGGATCAGCTGCTCCTGGAAGATCGGGATGCCCAACGTCCTCTTCAGGATCGGTTCGAGGTCGCTGTGCGGATAGGGGATCTCGAGCACCACCGGGTCCTCGCCGCGGTCGACTCGCGCACGGTTCTCCTCGTCGAGCGTATCCTTCGCGATCTTGCGACGGACGAAAGGATGCACTGCTCCGCCCTGGATGGGACCGGGGCGGATCAGGGCGATCTGGATCGCGAGATCGTAGAAGGCGCGGGGCTGCAATCGGGGGAGCAGACCGATCTGTGCTCGCGACTCGACCTGGAACACTCCGATGGAATCCGCCCTGCACAGCATGTCGTAGACGGCGGGCTCCTCCTTCGGAAGCGTCTCGAGCTTCCACTCCTCGCCCGTGGCATCGTGGATGAGATCGAAGCAGTGCTGCAGAGCAGCCAGCATCCCGAGACCCAGCAGGTCGAACTTCACGAGGCCCATCCAGGCGGCATCGTCCTTGTCCCACTGGATGACCGTGCGATTCTCCATGCGCGCATGCTCCACGGGGACGACCTCGCCGACGGGTCTCGCTGTGAGAACCATGCCCCCGGAGTGGATGCCGAGGTGTCGGGGGGCCTTCAGCAGCTCGCCTGCATAGTCGATGACGTTCTGCGGGATGTCGTGCTCCTCGGCCATCTCCAGACCCGAGCTCCAGCCGTCGACCTGCCGCGACCACGCGTCCTGCTGGCCGGGTGAGTATCCGAGCGCCCTCGCCATGTCGCGCACGGCGTTCTTCGGACGGTACTGGATGACGTTGGCGACCTGGGCCGCGCGCTCTCGCCCGTATTCGCCGTACACCCATTGGATGATCTCCTCACGGCGGTCGGAGTCGAAGTCCACATCGATGTCAGGCTCCTCCTGCCGGGTGGTGGCGAGGAACCGCTCGAACGGCAGCCGATACAGGATGGGATCGACCGCGGTGATCCCCAGCAGGTAGCAGACCGCACTCGCCGCGGCGGAGCCCCGTCCCTGGCAGAGGATGCGACGACGCTTCGCCTCGGTGACGATGCCGTGCACGATGAGGAAGTAACCGGGGAAGTCCTTCTCTTCGATCACGTCGAGTTCACGCTCGATCCGGCGATGCCCGTCGGCATCCAGGTTCGGATACTTCGAGGGGACCGCCTGCCACACCAGCTGCCGCAGCCAGCTCATGGGAGTGTGCCCTTCGGGGACCTTCTGCCGAGGCAAGGCAGGGCGTGCGCGGCGGAGCGGGAAAGCAGATGCTGCTGCGAGTTCGAGCCCATATGAGATCGCCCCCGGATAACGCCGGAAGCGCGCCGTCATCTCCGCCCCGCTGCGCAGGTGCGCGCCGCCGTGTGAGGGCAGCCAGCCGTCGAGATCGTCCATGCTCCGCACGGCCCGCACGGCTGCCACAGCCTCGGCGAGCGACGCCCGCTCCGGGGTCGCGTAATGCACGTTGTTGGTCGCCAGCACGGGGAGTCTGAGTCTGCGGGCGAGATCAGCCAGTGCATCGTTGCGGCGTGTGTCGAGCGGGTCGCCGTGATCGAACAGCTCGACGGCGACATGATCCTGGCCGAACAGGTCGACGAGCCTTCGCAGAGGGGTCAGCGCATCCCCGGATTCGAGACCGCGTCGCACACCGCCCTTGCGGCATCCCGTGAGGATCGTCCACTGCCCGTCGGCCATCGCCGCCAGCTCATCGAGGTCGTAGACAGGGCGACCCTTCTCTCCGCCGCGGAGGTGAGCGGCGGTCATGGCGCCCGAGAGCCGGTGATACCCCTCCAGACCGTCGGCGATCACGAGCAGGTGCTCTCCGACCGGGTCTGCCGATCCGCGCTGCGGTGCGTCGAGTCCGAGTGACAGCTCGGCCCCGTACACCGTCTGCACCTCGGCCTGCATGAGCTCGGCGACTTCGGCGAAGCGCGCCGCCCCGTAGAAGCCGTCGTGATCGGTGAGCGCCAGGGCTGTGATGCCGAGCCGTTCGGCCTCGGCCAAGAGGTCTTCGGGCGATGAGGCGCCGTCGAGGAACGAATACGAAGAGTGCGCGTGCAGCTCGGCATAGGGGACGGCGTCGTCCGGTCGCGTCATCGTCGGCGGCGGAGTGCGCGTGCGGCGAGTGCTGACCGGCCCGGGATCGGGACGGATCGTCGGAGGCTCCCCGCCGATCGGATGGGGGGACTCCTCGCCGCTCAGAGCCCGCTCCAGCTCGCTCCACGTCATCGGTGGGTTGTGCCACCCCATCAGCGGTACCTCCCCTCGGCCCACCAGCGGCCCCCGGCGGAGAAGACGAGCCAGGCGCGGTCGTGACCGTCGACGATCTGAAGTCGATGCCCTCTCTTGCCCCCCGACGGATCCCAGCGTCGTTCATGGATCGGCCAGGGCCCTGCCCACGCCCGCACGTCGTCGCCATCGATGTGAGACGGGGCGGCGGACAACGCACCACGGTCATCGACGGCGATCGTCTCCCCGGCCTCGGAACGGACTCCGATCGGTCGAGGGGGCAGGAACACCTCCGCCGGCAGCGGGTCGGGCAGGCTGCCGGGCCAGGGCTGCTCGGGGTCTCGGGGAGCGACGGGCCGCTCTCCCCAGGGAGTGAGCACCTGGCGGTCGGCGAGCCAGCGGCCGCCCGAGAGAGCCGCGGTGACCACCCCCTGATGACCGAGCATGGTCTGCACTCGGGATACGGCATGATGCAGGCGCTCGTCGGTGCCGGAACCGAAGAGACCGGGCTGATGGTGGGCGGCGTCGTCCACCGCAACGGGAACGATGCGCACCAGAGTGATGCCCCCGAACGTCCGCGCCTCGTCGACGGGGCCCTTGGCGGATTCGGCGGCCAACGCCTCCAGCTGCCAGCGGACCCTGTCGACGAGGTCGGCGGCGTCGAAACAGGTGGGATGCAGCCACGGGCGGGAGAACACGGCTCCGTTGTCGTCGGTCAGATCGATGCGGACCTCGGTGCACACGACCGATGCCTCGCCCAGTGCGAGCATGACCGAGTCGGCGGTCTGCCGAACCGCGAACGCCACCTGATCGGCACCGGCCAGAGGGGACTCGAACTCGATCGAGCGCACCAGCTCTGGATCGGGTGGACGGGGGACCACCTCTCGGGAGTCGGCGCCGGCGGCGAGAGCGTGCAGGCGGGCACCGCGCTCGCCGAATCGATCACGCACCTCGATCTCGTCGAGCCCAGCGAACCCGCCCAGCGTGCGAACGCCGAGTCTCACCAGCAGGCCGGTGAGCTGCTCGTCGCGCAGGACCTGCACGGGAAGAGGGTGGAGGAACTCCTGGGCGCGGCCGGGTGGCACGACGGTGCAGGCCGTGGGTCCTCTGGCTGCGAGCTCGGCTGTGAACGGGCCGTCGGCGATGCCCACGCGCACCTCGGGGAAGCCGGCATCGGCCAGCATCCTGATCAGACTCTCTCCGGCAGCCTCCTCGCCGTCGTGATAGCGCGATATGCCGCGGGCGCGCACGGCGGCGAGCCCCGGTCTCAGCATCGCCACGCCGGGGGCGCTCTTCTCGATGAGCTGGATCACCGGCATGAACGCACGCTCGTCTCGAGCCGGGTCGTGGGGCAGCACCCGCAGTGAGGAGAGATGGCCCTGTGCGACCCTGCGGCGCTGCCCCGCACGCACTCCGTGCTCACGAGCCGAGGCCGTGCACGCGATGACGCTGTTCGCATGGATGAGGGCGGTCGGTGCGTGGGGCGGTGGTCCGCCCAGCGCTGCGCGCAGCGGCCAATCCGGGAACCACAGCACGAGCACGCGCAACGGGGCGGTCATCCTGCCACCGCCAGACGCCGGTACTCCTGCGCATCTCCCTGATCGCGCAGACCCGGCAGTGCGGTCAAGCCGGTCGCCGTCTTCGTCGGGGCCTCGGCGGGCAGCTCCTCGATACCGCCCCCGGGACCGGGGAGACGCACGCGAACGCTCGTCGGCAGGGGGCTGTGCCGTGTCGTCGCGGTCACCGTGGCCGTGGATCCCTCGATCAGCCCCCACCCTTCGCCGATGCCCTCCCACTGCTGGTCATGGAGGCGGATCGTGCCCTCGCTCTGCGGCCAGGCACCGGCGGAAACGGATTCGGTGACGAGAAGGGTGCCTCCGCGATCGCGCAGACGCGCGCCCAGGCGCGACACGTCGGCATCGCGTGCGCGGCTGCCCGGCTGCACTGCGATCAGCGGGACGACCTCGGCCAGCGCGGACGTCGCAGCCAGCCATCGCTCTCCCGGCTCGGGGACGAGGATCAGGCGGGGCAGTGCGATGCCGAATGCCGCTGCTGCCTCGACGCCCAGCGTGGGCATGCCGACCACCGCGCACCAGAGCCCTCGCCGCGAGGCCGCGCTGAGGAGGGCGAGCACCAGGCTCGGCGAGGGGGAGACCGTGTAGGCGGTTCCCGTCTGCAGGCCCTGTTCGGGGAGCAGGGAGGAGAAAGCCGTGTCGAGGGGGAGCAGCGGAAGATCGCTGCGCCGCCGTTGCATGCGGCTGATCTCCCGTCGCAGCCGCAAGACCTCTCCGGCGCGAGAGTCGCCTGCCGGAGAGAGCGCGGTCACCGCTTCGAGCCCGATCCCCATGCATCCATCCTCGAATATATGTACTAGTAAATCAACTGCAGATGATGACTCTATTTCGAACGTCCGACATTCGCAGAACGCGATCGCCATCGGGCGCGGCGCATCGGGCGGCGTTATCCACACCGCTCCGCGCGCAGCGGGGATCTCTTCTACCCTTCCCGGATGGATCCCCGCACTCTGGCAGTGATCGTCGTGCACCTCGCGCTGTTCGCGGTGGGCTGCGTCCTCCTCGTCATCGACGTCCGCTCGCACCGCCTGCCCGACCGGATCGTGCTGCCCACCCTCGTCACGCTCCTCGCTCTCGTTCTCCTCGATGCGCTCCTGGGAGAGACCGCGAGTGCGGCGAGAGCCGGTGCCGGCATGCTGATCCTCGGCGGTTTCTATGCGCTGCTTCGCCTGATCAGTCACGAGGGAATGGGGGGCGGCGACGTCAAGCTCGCCGCCGTGATCGGTCTCGTCCTCGGCTGGCACGGGTGGCAGGCGCTCGCCGTGGGGGCCGCCGCCGCGTTCGTGCTCGGGTCGCTGTACGCCATGGTGCTGGTGTCACTGCGCCGAGCGGATCGGTCGACGCGCATCGCGTTCGGGCCCTGGATGATCGTCGGCGCGATGCTCGGCATCCTCGTGGCATGACGCACCGATCGCCCTGACGGGGTTAGGGTGAAGCACATGGCACTCGCACGACTCCACGGAGGCCCGCTCGACGGGCAGATCATTCCCCTCGACGACGCCGACGACAAGCTGATCGTCCCCTACAGCGAGACGCAGGTGGTGTACAACCGCCGCGGTGACGAGCAGAACACCGGCGACACCGACGGTCCCACCGAGATCGACTACTGGTACGACGAGGCGCTCGAGGAGATCAACCCCTCGGATGACTGAGAGTCACCCCGCTCCGCAGTCGCACTCCGAGCCGTCCAGGGTCGTCGAGGTCGAGCGCAAGTACGACGTGGACGACAGCACCCCGCTCCCCGCGTGGGTGGGGATCCCCGGAGTGGACGCCGTGTCGTCCGGTGAGGTGCGCGAGCTCGACGCCCGCTACTTCGACACCGCCGACGCCCAGCTCTCACGCTCGGGGGTCGCTCTGCGTCGCCGTACGGGAGGCCCCGACGCCGGATGGCACATCAAGGGGCCGCGCGAAGGCGATGGCCGCCTCGAGATCGGATGGCCGCTCGACGGTGACGGGAGCATCCCGGATGCGGTGACCGCCGCCGTCGCGCGATGGGCGACAGGTCCGCTGACGCCGCTCGCGCGGATCGAGAACACTCGCACGGCGTACCTGCTCTCGGGCAGCGGCGGCGTGGTCGCCGAATTCGTCGACGACCACGTGCGTGCGACCGACCTGAGACAGGACGAGCATCGGCGATGGCGGGAGTGGGAGGTCGAACTCGGCCCGGCCGCTCCCTCTGACGCCGCGGGGAGAGAAGCACTCTTCGAGGCTGTGGAGAGAGCGATCTCCGAGGTCGGAGGGCGCGATGCGTCATCCGGCTCCAAGCTCGCCCGCGCTCTGGGTTTCTGACCCACGATGCAAGCCCCTTCCGTGCGGATGCGCGGTCGTGCTTGAGTGACAGGCATGACCCGCTCCGCCGTACTCCGCTCGCTGCGGACGATCGTTCCCGACACCGTCATCCAGCAGCACGAGGTACGCGACATGTTCGCGTCGCAGCCCGACGTCGGACGCCTCGCGCAGCGGATCATCGGAGCGTCCTTCAACCAATCGGGCATCGACGGCCGTCACACCGTCATCGCAGAGCTGTCGCCGACCGCGACCACGGAGGAGACCGTCTTCTTCGATCGTGGCACCGGGCTCCTGCAGTCTCCGGGCACGGCCGCGCGCAACGACGTCTACACACGGGAGGCGTCGCGTCTCTTCGTGGAGGTGGCGCGCGGCGCCCTCGACGCCGACCCTGACATCGTCGCCGCCGACATCACACACGTCATCACGGCGTCATGCACGGGCTTCCACGCGCCGGGGCCCGAGTATGAGATCGTGCGAGGACTCGGGCTCTCCGACAGCGTGCAGCGGTATCACCTCGGGTTCATGGGCTGCTACGCCGCGCTGCCTGCACTCCGAGCCGCGAGCCAGTTCTGCGCGGCCGACCCCACGGCGGTGGTGCTGGTGGTCAGCGTCGAGCTGTGCACGGTGCATCTCCGCTCCTCCGAAGACCCCGATCTGATCGTCGCCAACTCGCTGTTCGCAGACGGCGCCGCCGCCGGCATCGTGACCGCGCGCGATCTCGCGACACCCGTTCCCGCGGTTCGTCTCGACGGCTTCCACACCGCGATCGCCGCAGAGGGCGAGAAGGACATGGCCTGGACGATCGGCGACCACGGCTTCGAGATGATCCTGTCGACCAAGGTGCCTCAGATCATCGGTGAGACCATCATCGGAGCGATCCGTCCGCTGTACACCCGCGAGGGCGAGCTCGCGGCGGCGTTCGACGAGGGGTGTGTGGGCGAGCGGGTGCAGCACTGGGCCATCCACCCCGGAGGGCGCAGCATCCTCGACCGCGTGCAGGAGCGGCTGAATCTCAGCGATGCTCAGCTGCACCCGTCCCGCGAGACGCTGCGCGAGAACGGCAACATGTCGAGTGCGACGGTGCTGTTCGTGATCAAGCGCATCCTCGACGACGGTGCGACCGAAGGATCCCGCGTCGCGGCGATGGCCTTCGGCCCGGGGCTGACGGCTGAGAGCGCGCTGATGACGGTCGCGACCGGCGTCTCGTGAAACACGACCTCTCGACGCGCGCCACCGAGGCGCGCGAGCTCATGGACGACCCGGATGCCGACATCGACATGCTCGAGCGCACCTATGCGCGATTCCGCCTGGTGAATGCACTCGTCTCCCGACCCGGTCTGCTGTACCGACGAGAGATCCTGCCGCGTGCCCGCCGCGGCCCGGTCAGGATCCTCGACATCGGCGCAGGCGGGGGAGACGTGTGCAGGATGATCGCGGCCCGGCTGCGGCGAGCGGGGTTCGACGCGGAGATCACCGCCCTGGACGCGGACGACCGAGCGATCCGCTGGGCGGCGCAGCAGGATGCAGGTGCAGGCATCCGCTACCGCTGCGCGTTCTCATCCGACCTCGTGGCGGAGGGGGAGCAATACGACGTGGTCTTCTCGAATCACGTGCTGCATCATCTCACCGGAGCCGAGCTCGACGGGCTGATGCGCGACTCGGCCGCACTCGTCGCAGCCGGTGGAGTCGTGGTCCATCGCGACATCGCGCGCACGCGCCTCGCCTATGCGCTGTACGACGCGGTGACGTGGATCCTCGCCGGCACGCTGTTCCGTCGCTCGTTCATCCGGGAGGACGGCCTCATCAGCATCCGCCGCTCGTACACGCGGCGGGAGCTCGTCTCGCTCGTGCCCGTCGGCTGGACGGTGCGCTTCGGTCTCCCTTCGCGGCTGGAGCTGCGCAGGATCGACGACGCCGGCTCGTGACGCTCGAAGGCCCGGCCACGCGTGAGCGTGCCGGGCCTTCGAGCGATCGCGAGCGATCAGAAGTTGATCATGTGACCTGCGAGGCCGTGGAAGCCCTCCTGCAGCGCCTCCGACAGCGTCGGGTGCGTGTGCACGTTGCGTGCCAGCTCGAGAGCCGTGAGGTCCCACTTCTGGGCCAGCGTCAGCTCCGGCAGGAGCTCCGACACGTCCGGTCCGATCATGTGGGCGCCGATGAGCTCGAGGTGCTCGGCGTCGGCGATCAGCTTGACGAATCCGACGGGCTCGCCGAGACCGTGCGCCTTGCCGTTGGCCATGAACGGGAACGTCGCGACCTTGATCTCGCGCCCCTCGTCCTTCGCCTGCTGCTCGGTGAGGCCGAACGAGGCGACCTGCGGCGAGCAGAACGTCGCGCGGGGCATCATCCGGTAGTCGCCGAGGGTCTGGGTCTCCGCGCCGCCGATGGTCTCGGCCGCGACCACACCCTGGGCTTCGGCGACGTGGGCGAGCTGCAGCTTGGCGGTCACATCGCCGATCGCGTAGATGCCCTCGACGTTGGTGCGCATGTGGTCGTCGATGTCGATCGCGCCGCGCTCGGTGAGCTTCACACCCGTCGCCTCGAGGCCGAAGCCCTCGACGTTCGGGGCGAAGCCGACCGACATGAGCACCTTGTCGGCCTCGATCGACGACTGCTGGCCGTCCTTGCCGGTGTACGACACGGTCACGGACGAGCCGTTGTCGACGACGGACTCGACCTTGGTGGAGGTCAGGATGTCCACGCCGTAGTTCTTGTACTGCTTCGTGATCTCCTTCGACACGTCGGCATCCTCATTGGGGAGCGCGCGGTCGAGGAACTCGATGATCGTCACCTTGACGCCGTAGTTCGTCATGACATAGGCGAACTCCATGCCGATGGCGCCGGCGCCGACGATGACGATCGACTTGGGGAGCTCGCGGCTGAGGATCTGCTCCTCGTAGGTCACGACGTTGTCGCTGAGCTGCACGCCCGGCAGCAGGCGGACCTTCGAGCCCGTCGCGATGATCGCATTGTCGAAGGTGACCTCTTCGGTGCTGCCGTCGGCCTTGGCGACCGAGATCGCCTTCGGGCCGGTGAAGGTGCCGCGACCGTCGTACTCGGTCACCTTGTTCTTCTTCATCAGGAAGTGGATGCCCTTGACGCGCCCGTCGGCGACGACGCGGCTGCGATCGAACGCCTTGCCGTAGTCGATCGTGAACTCACCCGAGATGCCGAAGAAGTCGGCCTTGTGGTTGAGCGTGTGAGCGAGCTCCGCGTTCTTCAGGAGTGCCTTGGACGGGATGCAGCCGACGTTGAGGCACACACCACCCCAGTACTTCTCCTCGATGATTGCGGTGGACAGACCGAGCTGCGCGCTGCGAACCGCAGCGACGTATCCGCCAGGACCTGCACCAAGGATGACGACGTCGTAGTGTGGCATGCCTTAAGCCTATCGCTCCGAGGGTGCGTCGGAGTCTCCGCCCGATGCGTCGGAGGAGAGCTCCGAGTCGGCGGAACCGCGTCCTCTGAGAGCGATCGTGATCACGACTGCGACGACGAGGATCAGGAAGCCGACGATCGCGACGATCCAGATCCAGGCGGTCGACTCGGAGGGCTGCTCAGAGCCGGACGGCTCGTCACCGGGGGCAGCCGTGTCACTGGTCGTGGGTGCGGGTGCGGGTGCGGCGGTCTGCGACGGCGTCGGCTCCGGGGTCGCGGTGTTCTCGGGGGCGGTGGGCGCGCCCAGGGTCGACGTGGCGACCGTGAAGGTGAAAGTCTTCGACGTCGGGTGCCCGTCGCTCGAGACGACCTTCCACGTGACCTCGTACTCCCCGGCGGCGGCCTCGGCGACGAGCGGCTGGGTGACGACGGCCCCGTCGACGGTCGCCGGACCGTCCGTCACGGATGCGCGGGATGGATCGATGACGGTGACCTCGGTGGCTCCGTCGCCGTCGATGAGCTTCGCGCTGAAGGTCAGCGTCAGCTCCGACGGCAGAGTCTCGACCGTTGCGCCCGCCTCCGGGGACGAGGAGATCAGGCTGTCGTGCGCCGACGCCGACAGTGGCGAGACGAGCACCAGGAAGGCGGTCAGAAGGGCCGCGGCGAGGGCGATCGGAGTTGCAGGGAGGCGTCGGGCGTCGGTTTTCACGGGTCCAGCTTAGGAAGTCGCGGTATGCGCGGCCTGAGTGGGAATCCGGATGCCGCGACCTCGCCGTGATCCGTTAGTCTGGAGCACTAGGAGGGCAGAAGTGACAGACAGCGAGGGCCGACAGGCCGGTGATGCCGCGATCCACCGTTCCGGCGAGCAGCGACACGATGTGACGCAGACGTTCGGACACGATTCGGATCTTTCCTTCGTGCCCTTCGGGGTCGAGCTGACGGAGGTCGAGCAGAGTGCCATCGCGGCGCTCCCGTCGGGCTCCGCTCTGCTGTTGATGCGCTCGGGCGCCCTCGCCGGTGCGCGTTACCTCCTCGACACGGACGTGACCACGGTCGGACGCCACCCCGAGGCGGACATCTTCTTCGATGACGTCACGGTGTCTCGTCGTCACGCCGAGATCACCCGATCGGGCGCATCCTTCGAGATCATCGACCAGCGGTCGCTCAACGGAACGTACGTGAACGGCGAACGCGTCGACCGCAGCCCCCTCGTCGACGGCTCCGAGCTGCGGGTCGGGAAGTTCCGGTTGAACTTCTTCGCCTCACCCGCCGATCGCGCCGCAGCGAACGCCTGATGGCGGCATCCTCAGCCCGTGAACGCTCCGCGTCCGCGGGCCTTCTGAGCATCGGCCAGGTGCTGGCACGACTCACACCGGAGTTCCCCGAACTCACCTCCAGCAAGCTGCGCTTCCTCGAGGTGCAGGGAATCGTCTCTCCGTCGCGGACCGAGTCGGGCTATCGCAAGTTCTCGCAGGCCGACATCGAGCGTCTGCGGCTCGGTCTCACCCTGCAGCGCGATCACTACCTTCCGCTCAGCGTCATCCGCGAGCAGCTCGATGAGGCCGAGGCGAACGGCGATTCGGCGGTGTTCGCGCCGCCTCCGTCGATCGCGCCGGCGCCGCGCCGTTACCGACGCGAAGAGCTGCTGTCGGCCGCCGGCGCAGGGCCTCAGCTCCTCAACGACGCGATCAGCACCGGGGTGATCATCGCTCAGGAGACATATTCCGAGGCGACCGTCACGCTCCTGCGCGGACTCGTCGCGCTCGACCGTCACGGCATCGAGCCGCGTCATCTGCGGGCGCTGCGGCAGGGCGCGGAACGCGAGGTCGCGCTGATCGAATCGGCCATGTCGGCTCTGCTGCGACGCACTGACGCGCCATCGCGGGCCAAGGCGAGCGAGATGGCCCCGACACTCGCCGCGAAGATCGACGAGGTGCGCTCCCTGTTCGTCAAGGAAGCGCTCACGCGTCTGCTTTCGTAACGAACTGATTGCGACACACCTTCGCGGCCGCGCGGATGTCATTGCCGGTGCACGGGGGCTGCTCTAGCGTGGAGATAACAGCTCCAGGGAGGATTTCCAGATGAATGCGGATGAGCGTGCAGGCGACCCGCGGTTCGTACCCGAACTCCTCTTCACCGACGGTCTCCCGGCGATGGACGACGAGGTCGGGTACCGCGGCGCGGTGGCCGCTCGTGCCGCCGGCATCACCTATCGCCAGCTGGACTACTGGGCTCGCACCGAGCTGGTCGTCCCCACGGTTCGCGGTGCGAGCGGGTCGGGTTCGCAGCGTCTCTACGGCTTCCGCGACATCCTCGTCCTCAAGCTCGTGAAGAGTCTGCTCGACACGGGTATCTCGCTGCAGCAGATCCGCACCGCGGTCGACGAACTCCGTCGCGCCGGAATCCGCGACCTCGCGGGAACGACCCTCATGAGCGACGGCGCGTCGGTGTATCTGTGCACGTCGAACGACGAGGTCATCGACCTGGTCAGCCGTGGTCAGGGCGTCTTCGGCATCGCGGTCGGCAAGGTCCTGCGCGAGGTCGAGTCCACGCTCGTCGCCTTCGACACCGCCGCGCCGGATCCGGTCGACGAGCTCTCCGTGCGTCGGTCTCAGCGCTCCGCCTGAGCATCCCGATCCATCGCGGCCGGGTGTGTCCGATCGCTCGTCGACGGCTCGCCGATCCGCGCCCCCTGAACGACGAACGGCCATCCTCGTGAAGAGGATGACCGTTGTCGTCTCCGGTGGTCAGGCCTGCGGGCCCGATTCCGGAACCGGAATGCGTCCGGTGCGGATGATCCTGTCGAGCAGCGAGTCGAAGTCGGCCGCGAGTTCCTGAGCGGAGTCGCCGGGCCAGATGTGCAGGGGCTTCGCGGCACCCTGCGCCTGCTGCAGAGAAGTGCGCTCCGGGAGCTGAGGGGAGAGCACGAGAGGTCCGAACATGTCGCGGAGCTCCTTGATGCGGAACTGGTGCTCGATCGACTGCGGGCGCACGCGGTTGACGACGATGCCCAGCGGCTGGAGGCGAGGGGAGAGACCTCGGCGGATCTCCTCGATGGCGCGCAGCGCGCGATCGGCAGCGGCCACGGAGAACAGTCCGGGTTCGGTCACCACCATGACGCGGTCGCTCGCCGCCCATGCGGTGCGGGTCAGAGCGTTGAGCGACGGAGCACAGTCGATCAGGACGAGGTCGTAGTCCGCCTCGACCGCAGCGAGCGCCTCTTCGAGCTTCCACACGTCGCGCACGCTCGGGTGCGGGCCGTCGAAGTTGATCGCCGACGGGCTGCCGATCAGCACATCGATGGTTCCCGGGTGCACCTTGGCCCAGCCGCTGGCTGTGATCGCCTGACGGACGACCTTCTCCTTCGGGTTCGCCAGGACATCGGCGACGTTGAGTCGTCCGGCCACCTGGATGTCCATGCCGGTGGACACATCGGATTGCGGGTCGAGGTCGACGACGAGCGTTCGGACACCACGGGCGAAGGCCGCTGAGGCCAGGCCGAGGGTCACGGTCGTCTTGCCGACGCCTCCCTTGAGAGAGCTGACGCTGAGTACGTGCACGAACACCACGTTACCTTCCCCTAGGCTGGGTGCACACTCAGCCCCGCCCCATGCGCGTCGTTCGCGTCGTGCATCGAGCTTTCAGAGGTGTGCATGTTCACGAAGATCCTTGTGGCGAACCGCGGCGAGATCGCGATCCGTGCCTTCCGAGCGGCCTACGAGGTCGGGGCGAGAACCGTCGCGGTGTTCCCGCACGAGGACCGCGGGTCGATGCATCGGCTCAAGGCCGACGAGGCCTATGAGATCGGGGAGCGCGGGCACCCTGTGCGCGCATATCTCGACGTCGACGAGATCATCAGGGTCGCCAAGGAGGCGGGCGCCGACGCGATCTACCCGGGTTACGGGTTCCTGTCCGAGAATCCCGAACTCGCCGAGAAGGCCGCGGCCAGCGGAATCGTCTTCGTGGGCCCTCCCGCGAACGTGCTCGAGATGGCCGGCAACAAGGTCGAGGCCAAGCGGCACGCCGTCGAGGCGGGGGTTCCGGTGCTTCGCTCGACGGAGGCGTCCGACGACGTCGAGACGCTCGTCGCCCAGGCCGCTGACATCGGCTTCCCCCTGTTCGCCAAGGCCGTGGCAGGAGGCGGAGGGCGCGGCATGCGGCGAGTGGAGAAGGCCGCGGAGCTCGCACCCGCGCTGGCCGAGGCGATGCGCGAGGCCGAGAGCGCCTTCGGCGATCCGAGGATGTTCCTCGAACAGGCCGTCGTGCGTCCCCGCCACATCGAGGTGCAGATCCTCGCCGACAAGTCCGGCGAGACCGTGCACCTCTTCGAGCGCGACTGCTCGGTGCAGCGTCGTCACCAGAAGGTCGTCGAGATCGCGCCCGCCCCGAATCTCGACGAGGGCATCCGCACAGCGCTGCACGGCTACGCCGTCGCGTTCGCCAGGTCGATCGGGTACGAGAACGCGGGAACCGTCGAGTTCCTCCTCGAGACGGCGGGGGAGCGCGCGGGCGAAGTGGTGTTCATCGAGATGAACCCGCGGATCCAGGTCGAGCACACCGTGACCGAGGAGGTCACCGACGTCGACCTCGTGCAGAGCCAGATGCGCATCGCCGCCGGCCAGTCGCTCGCCGAGCTGGGGCTGCAGCAGCAGAACCTGCATGTCCGCGGAGCCGCTCTGCAGTGCCGGATCACGACCGAGGATCCGACTCAGGGGTTCCGGCCGGACACGGGCAAGATCACCACGTACCGCTCGCCGGGCGGCGCCGGCATCCGCCTCGACGGCGGGACCGTGCACCAGGGCGCCCAGATCAGTCCGCACTTCGATTCCATGCTCGCCAAACTCACGTGCCGGGGCCGCGACTACCCGGCTGCCGTCGCCCGCGCGCGACGAGCGCTGGCGGAGTTCCGCATCCGTGGCGTCTCCACCAACATCCCGTTCCTCCAGGCTCTGCTCGATGACGACGCGTTCATCGCCGGCGACGTGAGCACGTCCTTCATCGACGAGCGTCCGGAGCTGCTCAAGGGCCGCGAGTCCAAGGACCGCGGGACGCGGATCCTGAACTGGCTGGTGGACGTCACGGTCAACAAGCCGAACGGCTCCCACCCCGGCGTCATCGATCCTCGCTCGAAACTGCCCTCGCTCGACCCGGATGCGCCTGCGGTCGCCGGGTCGCGTCAGCGTCTGCGGGAGCTCGGCCCGGAGGGCTTCGCGCGCAGCCTCCGCGAGCAGACGGCGCTCGCGATCACCGACACCACGTTCCGCGACGCGCATCAGTCGCTGCTCGCCACCCGGGTGCGCACGAAGGATCTCGTCGCCGCCGCTCCTCACATCTCGCAGCTCACTCCCGGCCTTCTCTCGGTGGAGGCATGGGGCGGCGCGACCTACGACGTCGCGCTGCGTTTCCTCGGCGAGGATCCGTGGGAGCGCCTCGACAAGCTTCGTGCCGCGCTTCCCAACATCGCCATCCAGATGCTGTTGCGGGGGCGGAACACCGTCGGCTACACGCCGTACCCGACCGCGGTGACCGAGGCCTTCGTGCGCGAGGCGGCAGCCAGCGGCTTGGACATCTTCCGCATCTTCGACGCCTTGAACGATGTGGAGCAGATGCGCCCCGCCATCGACGCCGTGCGCGCCACCGGCACAGCTGTCGCAGAGGTCGCGCTCTGCTACACGGGCGACCTGCTCGATCCGGCCGAGAACCTCTACACGCTCGACTACTACCTGCGTCTGGCCGAGCAGATCGTCGAGGCGGGCGCGCACATCATCGCGATCAAGGACATGGCCGGGCTGCTGCGTCCTGCGGCCGCCGCGCGGCTCGTGAGCGCGCTTCGGGAGCGATTCGACCTGCCGGTGCACCTGCACACGCACGACACCCCCGGGGGGCAGCTCGCCACGCTGCTCGCAGCCAGCGCCGTCGGGGTCGATGCGGTGGATGCCGCGTCGGCGCCGCTCTCGGGGACGACCAGCCAGCCGTCGCTGTCGTCGCTGGTCGCGGCGCTCGCGCACACCGATCGCGACAGCGGCATCGATCTCGGTGCCGTCTCCGACCTCGAGCCGTATTGGGAGGCGGTGCGGCGGCTCTACGCACCTTTCGAATCCGGACTGCCCGGGCCGACGGGGCGCGTCTACCACCATGAGATCCCCGGCGGGCAGCTCTCGAACCTGCGCCAGCAGGCCATAGCGCTGGGGCTCGCCGACGATTTCGAGCTGATCGAGGACATGTACGCCGCGGCGGATCGCATCCTCGGACGCGTCCCGAAGGTCACTCCCTCGTCGAAGGTGGTCGGCGACCTCGCGCTCCATCTCGCCGCGGTCAAAGCCGATCCTGCCGATTTCGAAGCGAACCCGGAGAAGTACGACGTTCCCGATTCGGTCGTCGGCTTCATGGCGGGCGAGCTCGGCGATCTGCCCGGCGGATGGCCGGAGCCCTTCCGCTCCAAAGTCTTGGCCGGTCGCACGGTGCGGACGGGGCTCACCCAGATCTCGGCCGATGATGAAGCGGCTCTCGCGGGTGACAGCCCGACGCGTCGCGCGCGCCTGAACGAGCTGCTGTTCCCGACGCCGACGCGCGAGTTCACTCGGACGCGCGAGCAGTACGGCGACGTCTCGGTGCTCGACACAGGCGATTACCTCTATGGGCTCGTCCAGGGGCAGGAGCATCTCGTCGAGATCGACAGGGGCGTGCAGCTGTACGTCGGTCTCGAGGCCATCGGCGACGCGGATGACAGGGGCATCCGCACCGTCATGACCACACTGAACGGCCAGTTGCGCCCCGTGTTCGTGCGCGATCGCTCTGTCGCGGTCGACGCCCACGAGGTGGAGAAGGCCGACACCTCGGTGCCAGGTCAGGTGGCGGCGCCGTTCTCCGGCGTCGTCACGCTCAAGGTCGACGTCGGATCCGCCGTGAGAGCGGGAGAACCGGTCGCGTCGATCGAGGCGATGAAGATGGAGGCGGCCATCACCGCGCCCGTCGACGGAGTCGTCGAACGGCGTGCAATCGGCGCCACACAGCAGGTCGATGCGGGCGACCTTTTGGTCGTCATCCGTCCTGCGCACTAATCTTGTGCGGGCGCGGGTCGCGCACTCTTTCGTGCACACCCGAGGCCCGCGCAGGCTTGGAGTGACAACGTGACCCCGAAGAAGAGGGCAGAATCGCCGGACGACGAGTCCCGCGGGATGCTCGATGACGCCGCGTCGATGGATACGGCGGTGATCGGCATCCTCGACGGCACCGCGCAGGTGAGCGTGCAGCTGCCGAAGGACGACGATGACGACCTCGGCGACGACGGTGTCGTCGAGGGAGAGATCGTCGCCGACCTCATCGTCGACGAGCCCGTCTCCGCCGCAAAGGCGGCCGAGACGGTGAGCGCCGGTGATCAGCAGCGGCTCCCGATGGAGCCGATCATCATCGAGCTTCCGCCGGAGCCTGCGCCTGAGCCGGAGCCTGCGCCGGAGCCTGAGCCTGAGCCTGAGCCTGAGCCGGAGCCCGAGCCTGAGCCTGAGCCGGAGCCCGAACCGGAGGCCGAGTCCGAACCGGAGACCGAGCTCGAGCCGGAGCCAAAAACGGAGCCGGTGCCAGAACACGAGGTCGCCGTGGTCACACCCGAGCCGACGGCGCTGATCGAGGCGGACGCCGTGGCCGAGGAAGCAGCCGTCGCGGCGGCGTTCGTCGCGCAGGCGAAGGCCGATGTCCGCACGCGGGCGTCGATTCGCACGGGCGCGATCCCGACCGTGACCGCCGCACACACCCCGACCGAGAAGACGGAGGCCGCTCGCGTGGACTCGCCGAAGTCAGACGCCGCCCCCGCGCGGCAGACCCGCTCCGCCCGAGCGGATGCTCACCTTTCGTCCAAACGACTCGATCAGCTGGGGGGAGATTCCTCCCGGGAGACGGCCGACCTCCTCACCGCCGATCGGCTGCTCGACCCGCACCGGGTGACCAAGCCCGAGCCCGAAGGTGCATGGAGCCACTTCCTGTACACGATCTCCGGCCGTCGGATCAACATCGGCGACGGCAAGCGGGCACGGGCGCGCAAGGCGCTCTCGGCGCGCATCGCGGCACCACTCGTCGGTGGTGCTCGATTCGTGCCGGTGCTGTCCCGCAAGGGCGGCGTGGGGAAGACGACCATCACCGCCCTGCTGGGCATGGCGCTCGCGGATGCGCGCGACGACCGGGTGATCGCCGTGGACGCCAACCCCGACCGCGGGACCCTCGCGGATCGCGTCGAGCGCCCTCAGCATTCTCGTTCCGTGCGTGACCTGGTGCGCATCCGCGACGAGGTGCGGGGGTACCACGACATCTCGGCGATCGTCGCTCGCGACGCGACGCGGCTCGACGTGCTCGCGTCCGACCCGGATCCGCGCATCGCTGAGGCCTTCAGCGACAGCGACTACCGCGATGTCGCCGGCGTGGCTGCGCACTATTACTCGCTCGTGCTCACCGACACGGGCACGGGCATCGTCCATTCGGTGATGTCGGCGACGCTCGACCTCGCCGACCAGATCGTGATCGTCTCCGGACTCAGCGTCGACGAGGCACGGCTCGCCTCCGAGACGCTGACATGGCTCGAGACGAACGGCTACGCAGAGCAGGCCCGCGAGGCGGTCGTCGTGCTGAACCAGTCGACCCCCGGCGCGCCGCTGGTGCGGCTGAACGAGCTCGAAGCGCACTTCCGCACGCGGGCGGCTCACGTCGTGCGGATGCCGTACGACTCCCAGATCGCCGGAGGCGGCACGATCGTGTTCTCGAACCTGCAGCCCGAGACGCGGGTCGCGGCCCGGGAGCTGGCCGCTCTCCTCGTCGAAGGCCTCCGGGCCAAGGGCGCCTGATGGCCGTCCGCGAGATCAGGGTGTTCGGCGATCCCGTGCTGCGCACGGTGTGCACGCCGATCGATCACATCGACGACGGAGTGCGCGCGCTCATCGCGGATCTGCTCGACACGGTCGAGATTCCCGGAAGGGCCGGCGTCGCGGCGCCTCAGATCGGCGTGGCCCTCAGAGCGTTCAGCTACAACATCGACGGAGACATCGGCTACGTCATCAATCCGGTTCTGACCGAGGTGCGCGGCGATCCCGAGCCGACGGGGGAAGGGTGCCTCTCGGTGCCGGGACTCTGGCACGACGCGCTCCGTCATCCCTGGGCGCGGGTCGAGGGAATCGATCTCGACGGAGCGCCGGTCGTGCTCGAGGGCGATGGGCTCCTCGCTCAGGCGCTGCAGCACGAGACCGACCACCTCGACGGCAAGCTCTATCTGACCAGGCTCGAGCCGGAGACCCGCAAGCGGGCGATGCGCGAAGTCCGCGAGAGTTCCTGGTTCTGAGTGCGCACGAAGAAGGGCCCCGCCGAGACGGGGCCCTTCTTCATGCATCGCTCAGCCGATCGAGACGTTCGTCGTCGACACGGGCTCGTCATAGATCGCCGCGATGTCGTCGGCGAAGTCGGTCATGATCACGCTGCGCTTGATGGACAGCTTCGGTGTCAGGTGGCCCGAGGCCTCGGTCCACTCGGTGTCGAGCACGGTGAACTTGCGGATGGACTCCGCGCGCGAGACGTGCGAGTTGGCCAGATCGACCGCCCGCTGGATCTCGGCGCGCACGGCGTCGTTCTTCGCAGCCTTCGACAGCGGCATGTCCTTGTCGAGTCCGTTGTTCGCGAGCCACGTGGGCAGCATCTCGGAGTCGAGCGTGATCAGAGCCGAGATGAACGGGCGCTGATCGCCGACGACGACGACCTGGCCGATGATCGGGTTGGCGCGGATCGGGTCCTCGAGCGCGGCCGGTGCGACGTTCTTGCCGCCTGCCGTGACGATGATCTCCTTCTTGCGACCGGTGATCGTGAGGAACCCCTCGGAGTCGAAGCTGCCGATGTCGCCGGTGTGGAACCAGCCGCCTTCGCTGAAGGCCTCAGCGGTCGCCTCGGGGTTGTTCCAGTACTCCTTGAAGACATTGATGCCGCGCACCTCGATCTCGCCGTCCTCGGCGAGCCGCACGCCGACGCCGGGGAGAGCCGGTCCGACGGTGCCGATCTTCGACTTGTCGGCGAGGTTCACCGTGGCCGGCGCGGTCGTCTCCGTGAGGCCGTAGCCCTCGAGGATCACCACGCCGAGGCTGTGGAAGAAGTGGCCCAGTCGGGCGCCGAGCGGAGCGGAACCCGAGACCGCGTACACGATCCGACCGCCCATCGCGTCCCGCAGCTTGCCGTAGACGAGCTTGTTGAACAGCGCGAACTTGAGCTTCATCCCGAACGGGATGCTCTTTCCCGCCTCGAGCAGCTTGGAGTGCTCGATGGCCACATCGGCAGCAGCGCGGAAGATCTTGCCCTTCCCGCCTGCTTCGGCCTTCTGCTCCGCAGAGTTGTAGACCTTCTCGAAGACGCGCGGCACGGCCAGCAGGAAGGTCGGCTTGAACGATCCGAGCGCGGGGAGGAGCTGACGCGTGTCCGGCTGATGCCCCGTGCGCACGCCTGCGTGCACGTTGAGGATCGAGATGAAGCGTGCGAACACGTGCGCGGTCGTGATGAAGAGCAGCGTCGACGAGCCGGGAGTCTGCACCACCGCGTCGAGCGCCTTGGCGGAGTTGCGCGACAACTCGACGAAGTTGCTGTGCGTGAGGACGCAACCCTTCGGCCGTCCTGTCGACCCCGACGTGTAGATGAGGGTCGCGATGTCGGAGCCGACGGCGATGCTGCGCAGGCGCTCGATCTCGGCATCCGGGATCGAGGCCCCCTGTGCGGTCAGCGCGCCGATCGCTCCGAGGTGGAGCTGCCACACCTCGCGGATGAGGGGCAGGTCGCCACGGACCTCGTCGACCCGGGCGAAGTGCTCGGGGGATTCGACGATCAGCGCGATCGCGCCCGAGTCCTCGAGGATCCACTGGATCTGGGAGGGGGAGCTGGTCTCGTAGATCGGAACCATCACGGCCCCCGCATAGAAGAGCGCGAAATCGACCAGCGTCCAGTCATAGGTCGTGCGGGCCAGGAAGCCGACCTTCTCACCGGGCTGGATGCCGGCGGCGACGAACCCCTTCGCGAGGGCGATCACCGCCGTCTGGAAGTCGGCCGCGGAGATGTCGCGCCATCCGTCGCCCTCCGGGACGGAGAACAGAGCGCGGTCGGGGGTCGCCTCCACGCGCTTCACGAGCAGGTCGGCGATGTTGCCTTCGGGGTCGGCGGGGACGACGGCGGGGACTTCAAACTGGACCACGGCAGCTCCTTCGGTACCGGTCGGGCACGGTGTTGGACACGAGTCTAGGGCATGAGACTCGGTCGCATGGCAGTTGATACTGAGTCGCGTCTTGAGGTGGTCGAGCGCACGGCACTGGCGTCACGCGGACGCAGGGATAGACTTCACCTCGATGTTCTACTGGCTGATGAAGTACGTCGTGATCGGCCCCGTGGTCAAGGCGATCTTCCGCCCCTGGGTCGTGGGTCGCGCGAACGTGCCCGCGAGCGGCGCGGCGATCCTCGCGAGCAACCATCTCTCGTTCGCCGACTCGATCTTCCTTCCGCTCATGATCGACCGGCCCATGTCCTTCCTGGCGAAGAGCGACTACTTCACGGGGCGCGGCATCAAGGGCTGGGCGACCAAGTTCTTCATGAAGGCGACCGGACAGATCCCGATCGACCGATCGGGGGGCAAAGCGTCCGAGGCGTCCCTCAACACGGGTCTGCAGGTCCTCGGGAGCGGCGATCTGCTCGGCATCTACCCGGAGGGCACCCGCAGCCCCGACGGCAAGCTCTATCGGGGCAGGACCGGGCTCGCCCGCATGGCGCTGGAGGCCAAGGTCCCCGTCATCCCCGTGATCATGGTCGACACCGACACGGCGATGCCCATCGGTCAGCGGCTTCCGCGGGTCGTCCGCGTCGGGATCGTCATCGGAGAGCCTCTGGACTTCTCGCGATACGCGGGCATGGAGAACGACCGATACATCCTCAGATCCGTCACAGACGAGATCATGGTCGCGCTGCAGCGGCTGGGGGAGCAGGAGTACGACGACGTCTACGCGTCGACCGTGAAGGACCGGCTTCCCGCGCGCGTCACACAGCGCTCCTAGGGCATCCGGCCCGACCCGCGCGCACTAGGCTGGACTCATGCTCCAGCACCACATCGACGCGCTTGACGCGTGGCGCTCGCTCCCGATCAAACAGCAGCCTCAGTGGGGCGACGCCGAGCGCGTCGCCGAGGTCTCCGCGCAGATCGCGGCGCTCCCGCCCCTGGTGTTCGCCGGTGAGGTCGACAACCTCCGTGATCGCCTCGCTCGGGCGGCATCCGGGCAGGCGTTCCTGCTCCAGGGTGGCGACTGCGCCGAGACGTTCGCCGGCGCCACCGCCGACCAGATCCGCAACAGGATCAAGACCGTCCTCCAGATGGCCGTCGTGCTGACCTATGGCGCGTCGATGCCCATCGTGAAGATGGGACGCATGGCGGGGCAGTTCGCCAAGCCGCGCTCGAGCGACACCGAGACGCGCGGCGACGTCACGCTTCCCGCGTACCGCGGCGACATCGTGAACGGCTACGACTTCACCGAGGGATCGCGCCGTGCCGATCCCGGCCGACTGCTGCAGGGCTACCACACCGCGGCCTCGACGCTGAACCTCATCCGTGCGTTCACGCAGGGTGGCTTCGCCGACCTGCGCGAGGTGCACTCCTGGAACAAGGGCTTCGCACAGAACCCGGCGAACCAGCGCTACGAGCGCATGGCCGCCGAGATCGACCGCGCGATCAAGTTCATGGAGGCCGCCGGAGCAGACTTCGACGAGCTCAAGCGCGTCGAGTTCTTCACCGGCCACGAGGGCCTGCTCATGGACTACGAGCGCCCCATGACGCGTATCGACTCCCGCACGGACACGCCGTTCAACACGTCGGCGCACTTCCTGTGGATCGGCGAGCGCACGCGTGAGCTCGACGGCGCGCACGTCGACTACTTCTCGAAGATCCGCAACCCGATCGGGGTGAAGCTCGGACCCACCACGACGCCCGAGACGGCACTCCAGCTGATCGACAAGCTCGACCCGAACCGCGAGCCCGGGCGCCTGACGTTCATCACGCGCATGGGTGCCGGCAAGATCCGTGACGCGCTGCCTCCTCTTCTCGAGGCGGTCCGCGACTCCGGCGCGCAGCCCCTGTGGGTCACCGATCCCATGCACGGCAACGGCATCACGACGCCGACCGGCTACAAGACGCGTCGTTTCGACGACGTGGTCGACGAGGTGCGCGGCTTCTTCGAAGCGCACCGCGCAGCGGGCACCTTCCCCGGCGGCATCCACGTGGAGCTCACCGGAGACGACGTCACGGAGTGCCTCGGCGGCTCGGAGCACATCGATGAGGCGGCCCTCGCGACCCGCTACGAGAGCCTGTGCGACCCCCGCCTGAACCACATGCAGTCGCTCGAACTGGCGTTCCTCGTGGCGGAGGAGCTCGAGAAGCGCTGAGCGCAGCCGCCGCCCACGAAAGAGTCGCCCTCTCCCGATCGGGGGAGGGCGACTCTTCACATCTCGCGAGGGTCGAACCTATAACAAACCGGGCGTCAGAGTGATCGTGGCACCGCTGCGGGCCGAGCCTGAGGGGTCATACCCGCGCACACGGTAGATGTCCCAGTAGCCGCCACCGAGCGGCAATTCGGTGTCCTTGATTCCCGGATTCACTTTGAAACCGAGACCTTCGAGCTCCGCAACGGCGGACCTGATTGTCCAGCCCTCAACATCTGGGATCGCTACGGGTGTCGGCCCCTTAGACACAATGAGCTGTATGCGATCGCCCGGGCGCCAGTTTCCTTCTTCCCCCCGGGGCGCATAAGAGATAACTCGACCCTCGGCGATTTCTTCGTTGAACTCTTCGATTCGCTCATCGGCGACGACCAAGCCCTTCTCCGAGAGCGCATCGGTGGCCTGGTCGACGTTCATGTCCCTTACATCAGGCAATGCCCCGGCCGAGACGTACAGCTCGACCGAGTCGTCTTCGCGCAGGTCGCATCCGTCGCCGCAGCCGTAGACCTCGGCGCCGTCGCGGGGGGTCACGAACGCATTGATCACGCGTCCGGCCTCCGCATCCGAGAAGAGGATGAGCGGGTTGTCCGCCACATTCACCTCGATGCCACCGAGGTAGTCCCTCGCTTCCTGCTCCGTCTTGCCGTTCAGGGGCTCGACGGTGTGCGACGCGGGACCGACCGACACGAAGACGGTGATCTCGGTGTCCTTCTCGAGCCGCGCGCCTTCATCAGGATCCGTGCGGATGACGACGTCGCGCGCGACGTCGATGGAGTTCTCCTCGCCGCGCACCGGCACGAAGCCCTCGGCCTGCAGTGCGGCCGCGGCCTCGTCGTACGACTGTCCGGCGACGGCGGGCACCGCGATCAGCGAACCCGGACCGGACCCGAACCACCAGCCCACGCCGCCCGCGATCGTGGCGAGCAGCAGGACCAGGGTGAGGAGGAAGGCTCCACGGGCGCGCCGCTTCGACGACCGGCGCCGCAGCAGCGTCGCGTTGTCGACGGCCTCGGTCGCGGGTGCGGACGGGCTCGGCAGCACCATGGTGCTCGGCATGACCTTGGTGAGATCCGAGGAGTCGGACTGGGCGCGTTGCGGCGCCGTCGCCGCGGCGACGGCGGGTGCGATGCCGAGACCGCGTTCGATCTCCCGCAGCCGCTCGAGCATCTGCTGCGCGTCGTCGGGGCGTTCGTCAGGGGACTTCTCCGTCGCCCACAGCACGAGTTCGTCGAGCTGCTCCGGCACGCCGGGATTGCGCACGCTGGGGCGCGGCACCGACTCGGTCGCGTGCTGGAAGGCGATCTGCATGGGCTGCTCGCCCTTGTAGGGCTGTTCGCCCACGAGCATCTCGTACAGCATGATGCCGAGCGCATAGATGTCGCTGCGCGCATCCGCGGTGCCGCGAGTCACGAGCTCGGGCGCGAGATAGGCGATCGTGCCGAGGAGCTGCTGTCCGGTGGCGGTGTTGGCCGTCGTGGCCCTCGCGAGACCGAAGTCGCCGATCTTGATGCGCCCGTCTTCGGCGAGCAGCACGTTCTCGGGCTTCACGTCGCGGTGCACGATTCCTGCGCGGTGTGCGGCCGAGAGTCCGGCGAGCACGGCGTCCATGATCGTGATCGTCTGCGGTACCGTGAGCCGCTTCTGTTCGCGCAGCAGCTCGCGGAGGGTGATCCCCGGCAGGTACTCCATCACCAGATACGCCAGCTCGCCGTCCTGACCCTGGTCGAAGACGTTGACGACGTGGGGGTCCGCGAGTCGCGCGGCGGCGCGCGCCTCCTGGATGAATCGGCTCTGGAAGGCCGAATCGTCGCTCAGGTGCGCGTGCATCACCTTGAGCGCGATGCGGCGCTCGAGGCGCAGATCGGTGGCGACATAGACCGTCGCCATCCCACCTCGCGCGATTCGTGCACGAACTCGGTAGCGACCGTCGACGAGCCGCCCGATGAGGGGGTCGGCCTGCTGATTGGTCGTCACGTCAAGATTCTATTGACGACTGCCTGAAAGCCACGGGAGCGGCTCGCCCCTCGACCCTGCGCGTTTGCCGGGACGTGCGTCACCCGTGCTGTGCGAGCCACTGGTAGGCCTGCGTCTCCCACTGGCCGTAGCGCTCGGGGTAGGCCGAGATCTGCACGGCCTGGGCTGCCTGTGTGAAGGGCATGCTCTCCCAGCCGCCGATGTCGAGCAGGCCGCGCGTGTTCTGGCCGTTCGGGTCGTTCGCGCCGCCGAAGAACACTCGGGTGCTGCGGTCGGGATCCGTCACCTGCTCGGGCGTGCCCCAGCCCGTGCTCGGGCGCTGCTGGAAGAGGCCGAGGGAGTCCCTGTCGCCGAAGGTCACATTGCGCAGGCTCGATTCGACCATCGCCGTGGCGAGTCCGATCGCGATCGCGCGGTCGGAGACGCCGAGATCTCGACCGACCGCGATGATGAGCCGGGCGTTGCCCGCCTGCTCCGCGTCGAGGCCGGCGAACAGCTGAGCCGGTGGCCCGGTCGGTGCCGCGGGTGCGGGCGCCGCGGGTGCGGGCGCCGGAGCAGGAGCGGCGACCAGAATGCTCTGGCCGGGGTAGATGATCGCGTCGGCGCCGAACCCGTTGAGCGCGAGCAGCGTCGCGGTGGTCGTCCCATAGGTCCGCGCGATGTCGAAGAGGGTGTCGCCCGCGGAGACGGAGTGCGTCGTTCCACCGGTCGTCGCCGCTTCAGGCGTCGGTGCGGCCGGCGGCGCGGCGGCGGGTGCGGGCGCGGGCGCCGAACCGCCGGGGAGAGCGAGAGCCTGGCCGGGATAGATCACGGATGACCGGTCGAGCCCGTTGGCGGCGAGGATCGCGTCAACCGACGTGCCGTGCGAGCGGGCGATGCCGAACACGGTGTCTCCTGCCGCCACCACGTGTGAAGCCGATGTCGCGGCTGCGCTCGCGGGGGACGGGGTTGTTGACGCGCCGGGGGTGAGGGAGAGCGTCTGGCCCGGGTGGATGACGGATCTCCAGCCGAGGCCGTTCCAGGCGAGCACGTCGGCGGTGCGCAGCGCGAAGCGGGTCGCGATCGAGTAGATCGTGTCACCCGACTGCACGGTGTACGACGCCGGCGCAGCCTCCGCGGGGACGACGCGGGGCGTGGACGCCGCGAGACGGTGCACCGCGGGCGCGCCGTCGGCGGATGCGGGCACGGCGGCCAGAGCGCCTGACAGCGTCCCCAGGACGGCTGCGGGGACTCCGAGTCTCAGAAAGCGCGTTCGCCGCGCGGCGGTGGGCGTGGTCAAGGTCGTCTCCCTCGGTCGGCGTCCGCCCACGGTGTCACGTCTGTATACGGAAGTCAACAGAAGTGACACACGTTAAGGATGGGACAGAAGTGACGAAATGCGATGCGCGCCGAGAGGTGAGATAGTGGCAGGGTGTCTGCGCAGCCTGAGAACCACCCCGTCGAGAACCACTCTTCCGCCGAGCAGATCGGCGACCAGGGAGTGACCCCAACCGAGTGGCTCACGATGCCCGATCTCGTCGAGGCTCTCGACCAGCCCCTCGGGCGAGTCCGGCGTCTCATCGACGAGCACTACCTGGTCGGCACGCGCCGGAACGGCGTGTTCACGGTGCCCGGAGTCTTCATCGTCGACGGCCACCCGCTGCCCTCGCTGAGAGGGACGATCATCGTGCTCCAGGACGCGGGGTTCACGGACGACGAGGTCGTCGACTGGCTGCTGTCCGACGACGAGACGCTCGGACGCTCGCCGATCGCCGCACTGCTCGCCGGGCACAAGAGCGAGGTCCGTCGCCTCGCCCGCACCCTCGCCTGATCAGGCCGCCCGCACGGTCGCCGCGCGAGCGAGGTCGCGCAGATCGTTCACGGCCGCATCGTCCAGCCGCGCACCGGTGAGTGCCCGGTCCGCCTCGAGCGCATACTCCGAGATCATGGCCTCGACCCGGTCGAGGGCGCCAGACGCAGAGATCGTCGCCTGCAGGAACTCGATCTGCTCGGGAGTGAGATCCGGATCGCCCAGCATCTGGTCGAAGAGGTTGCGGGTCGAGGCGCCGAGGGTCTGACGGCTCAGCGCGACCAGCACGGTCCGCTTGCCCTCGCGAAGGTCGTCGCCTGCAGGCTTGCCGGTCACGGACGTGTCGCCGAAGACCCCGAGCACGTCGTCGCGCAGCTGGAACGCCATGCCGAGGGGATGCCCGAATCCGCGCAGCGCGAGAACCTGGTCGGCCTCGGCGTCGGCGATCGACGCACCGAGGACGAGCGGCTGCTCGATGCTGTAGCGGGCGGACTTGAGCGAGACGACCCGGAGCGCGCGCTCGACGTGCGAGTCCGAGGCGTTCACACTCCACGCCGACTCCTCCGCGATGTCGAGGAACTGTCCGACCGTGACGTCACGTCTCATGCGCGCGTACTCGCGACGCACCGATGCCGCGTGGGGGAGTGCCGCGACGGCATCTTCGAAGAGGTCGTCGCTCCACGCGACGAGCAGATCGCCCAGCAGGATCGCGGACGAGCGTCCGAACGCAGCGGCGTCGCCCCACCAGCCGGATTCCCGGTGCGAACGCTCCAGTGCGCGGTGGGCAGCCGGGCGACCGCGCCGAGTGTCGGAGTTGTCGATGAGGTCGTCGTGCACGAGCGCTGCCGACTGGAAGATCTCGAGAGCGGCGCAGACGTCCCACAGAGCCGTCGACTCCGCGGCGGGACGTCCGTGCCACCGTGCCACACCCTCCCAGCCGGCATGGCAGAAACGAGCACGCAGACGCTTTCCCCCCACCAGTGTGTCGGCGGCGGAGTCGATCAGAGCGGCGGCATCGGGACCGTACTCCGCAGACTCTGCGCGCATCTTCTCGATGAAGGTGTTCAGTCGGTCGGCGACGGCGTCGGAGACGAGTGTGGGGGACGGCACGACTCCCAGCATACGTAAAGCCAATCCGAGGTCCGGCAGCTAGCCCCAGGCGACATACCGCGCGTAGAATGGACGGACGATACCCGAGGGGGACGAAATGCCACTCTCCGAACAGGAGCAGCGTCTGCTCGACGAGATGGAGCGCCATCTCCTGCACAACGACGCCGATGTCGTGAGCGCGCCGTCAGGCGACCGAGCTCTCAGCTACCGAAATCTCGTGTACGGAGCCCTCCTGCTCCTCGCCGGCGTGGGCGGACTCATCGTCGGAGTCGTGCTGGGCGATGTGTGGGGTGTCGTCGTCGGTGTGATCGGATTCGCGGCGATGCTCGGCGGGGTCATGCTCGCCGTCACCCCCGTCCGTCGGCCCGTGTCGGCGGCTCCTCGCGAGCGCGCTGCGAAGCAGCACAGTTCCGCGTCCTTCATGGACCGCATGAACGATCGATGGGACAAGCGCCAGGGCGGTCGCTGACCTCCCCCCACTTTCTTCCACGAAGGCCCGGATGCTCTGAGCATCCGGGCCTTCGTCGTTCCCGGAGCCCGTTCGTCTCCACGGTCTCCTGGCGGGGAGGGCCACTCAGGCATCTCCTCCACCTGGCCTCCACCGGCGCTCCACCCCGCTGTGGTGCGAGATTCCGCGGATCGGATTTCCGCGAATGCGCCGACAAGGCGCTTTTCGTCGTATTCGCCATAGGTTTGTGGAGGAAAGTGGAGTAAAGTGGGGCGCACCTCGAGTTGGCCGGACGGAGAGGGGGTGATGGCTGATGTTGCTGGGAACGCATTCTCCGAAGTTGGACGACAAGGGACGGGTCATCCTTCCCGCGAAGTTCCGCGAAGACCTCGGCGGCGGCATCGTCGTCACCCGGGGGCAGGAACGCTGCCTCTACGTCTTCAGCACGGCCGAGTTCGAGGCGATGCACGAGCGGATCCGTCAGGCGCCGCTCGCGAACAAGCAGGCTCGTGACTTCATGCGCCTGTTCCTCTCTGGTGCGAGTGCGGAGATGCCAGACAGCCAGAACCGCATCACCATTCCCGCGCACCTCCGTCAGTACGCGGGTCTGCAGAAGGAGCTCATCGTCACCGGTGTCGGCGCACACGCCGAGATCTGGGATGCGGAGAGCTGGAACACCTACCTCGCGGCCGGCGAGGAGTCGTACTCCGAACTCGAGCAGGAGGTGATCCCGGGACTGTTCTGACCACGGCTGTGATGCCCCGCCGCTCCCGCCCCGACACACTTCCCCGGTGCCGGGTCGTGAAGCGGAGGGGGATCAGGGCCCTGGTCACCGAGATACAGAGATCACCCGAGAGAGATCATGAGCCTCCGCGACATCCACACCCCCGTACTGCTCGAGCGCTGCATCGAGCTGCTCGCTCCCGCGCTCCAGCACGACGGCGCCGTGCTCGTCGATGCCACCCTTGGCATGGGCGGCCACTCAGAGGCGCTGCTCGAGCGATTCCCGAACATCCGGCTCGTCGGACTCGACCGAGACACCGACGCGCTGCGGATCGCGGGTGAGCGTCTCTCCCGCTTCGCCGATCGCGTCACTCTCGTGCACACCGTCTACGACGAGATCGGTCTGCACGCGCAGGGCGCGTCGGGCATCCTGTTCGATCTCGGAGTGTCCTCCCTGCAGCTCGACGAGGCCGAGCGCGGGTTCGCGTACTCGAAAGACGCCCCGCTCGACATGCGGATGGACCAGACGAAGGGCATCACGGCCGCCGAGGTGATCGCGACCTACAGCGAAGGCAACCTGCGCCGTATCTTCGAGCGCTACGGCGAGGAGAAGCTCGCGGGACGTTACGCCCGCTTCATCATCGCGGCTCGCGAGAAGGCGCCGATCACCCGCTCCGGCGAACTGGTCGAGATCCTCATCGCTGCCACACCCGCGGCGGCGCAGCGCGCGGGGCACCCGGCCAAGCGCGTGTTCCAGGCTCTCCGCATCGAGGTGAACGCGGAGCTCAACGTCCTGGCCGATGCGATACCCGCGGCCATGGACGCGCTCTCCGTCGGCGGACGCATCGTCGTGATGTCGTATCAGTCGCTGGAAGACCGACTGGTCAAGCAGGCCTTCGCCGCGGGTGCGGCATCGACGGCTCCGAAGGGGCTCCCCGTCGAGCTCCCCGAGCACGCACCACGATTCAAGATCATCACTCGCGGTGCCGAGCAGGCAGACGACGAGGAGCGCGCGCGCAACCCGCGCGCGATCCCGGTGCGTCTCCGCGCCGCCGAGAAGATCAGGGAGAGCGCATGAGTCTCAACGCCGCCGTCCGCAAGCCTCGTGCGCTGCCGGGAGCTCCCGAGCGTGCGACCGAGCGCACCCCGGATCGCCGCCTGCAGCCCGTCACCGGCACGCCCGTCCGTCGCAAGCCGAAGCTCGCCTACGCGCTCGTCGCCCTCACTGGGGCGATGGCGATCGGCGCTGCCCAGATCGCCCTCTCGCTGGCGATCACACAGGACTCCTTCGTCCTGGCCGGCCTGTCGTCGCAGCAGCATGAACTCGACCTCCGTACGGATGCGCTGCAGGAGGATCTCACCGGGATGAGCTCGCCGCAGTCGCTCGCCACGAGCGCTGCAGGGCTGGGCATGATCGTCGCGGGATCACCCTCGTATCTGCGTCTGAGCGACGGCGCGGTCTTCGGTGCCGTGAGCGGCGCAGGGGGAGTGTCCACGATCAACCCCAACGGTGCCGGTGCGGTGAGCAATGCGCTGCTGCAGGCCCCGGTGGCCGCACCGAACGCGGGCGGCGACAGCGCGGAGACGAACGGAGGCGTCGCGACGGATGGCGTCCAGCCCCCGGCGCAGGACCTGCCGCCCGCCATCACCGACGGCCTCCCGAGCCCCACGACCCGCTGACCGCCCCGACCATCGCGAACTGACGGAGAGAGCCCATGACGACACGAGCCACCCGGAGTCCCCGGCGACGCACGGTCGTCGCGCTGGCCGTCATCCTGTCGATCCTCGCGGCGTTCGTCGTCCGCCTCGTCGACATCCAGGTAGTCAGGGCCGACGAGCACGTCAGCGAATCGCTCAAGTACATCTCGGTGGGCACGCCGCTTCCGGGCCAGCGCGGCTCGATCGTCGACGCCGAAGGCACGATCCTGGCCGAGAGCGTCTCCGTCTACGACTGGAGCCTCGACCCCCAGGTGGTGTACCTGCTGGAGGACGACGAGAAGAACCCGCCCGAGATCCCGTGGGCCGAGGCTGCGCAGAAGATCGCGGCGATCACGGGTCTCGACGCCGAGACTCTGCGCACCGACGTCGAGTCGCAGCATGCCGCAGACCCCCACTCGCGCTGGTACCAGGTGAAGAAGGGGCTGAGCACCGAGCAGCACATCGAGCTCAAGGAGCTCAAGGCTCAGGGGCTGCCCTACCTGCACTTCAGTGCTCGTGAGACCCGCGTGTATCCGAACGGGGCCGTGGCCGGGAACGTCATCGGCTACCTGGACGGCGAGGGGGAGGCGCAGGCCGGCATCGAGAAGATGGACAGCCAGTGCCTGGCTCCGACGGACGGCGAAGAGAGCTACCGCACCGGCAAGGACGGCGTGATCATCCCCGGCAGCGAGACGCGCACGGACGCGATCGACGGCGGATCCGTGCAGCTGACCATCAACAGCGACCTGCAGTGGTACATGCAGCAGATGATCGCGGAAGAGGCGCAGGCACAGGGCGCGAAGGGCGGCACCGTCACGGTCGTGGAGGTCAAGACCGGCAAGATCAGGGCGGCAGCGGAGTGGCCGACGATGGATCCCAACGACCTCGACGCCTCGGGAGCCGACACCTGGGGGAGCCTGCTGTTCTCCCGCACCTTCGAACCGGGCTCGACGTTCAAGGCCGTCACGGCAGCGGCCGTGATGGAGAACGCCGGAGTCACGATGACCGGTCCGACGGTCTCGGCCTCCTCGCATGAGAAGTTCGAGAACGGCGCCGTCATCAACGATGCCTTCGTGCACCCCGCGTTCCAGTACACCCTCGCCGGTGCGCTGATCGACTCGTCCAACGTGGCGCTGTCGAAGTTCGGCACCATGGTGAGTCCCGATGTGCGCTACGACTACCTGCAGCGTTTCGGCGTGGGGGAGACCACCGTCGGTTTCCCCAATGAAGAGGGCGGCGAACTGCACCCGACGGCCGACTGGGACAACCAGTCGCTGTACACCACCACTTTCGGCCAGTACTTCACGGTCACGGCGCCGCAGGTGGCGGCCGCGTATCAGGCCATCGCGAACGGGGGCGAGAAGATCGACCTGTCGCTGATCGAGTCGTGCACGTCCTCCGACGGAACGGTCACCACGCCGGACGCCCCCGAGCACGAGCAGATCATCGCGCCCCAGACCGCGGCCGACCTCACGCGCATGCTCGAGAACGTCGCCGTGCAGGGCGGCAACGCCGAGCGCATCGAGGTGCCCGGCTACCGCGTGACGAGCAAGACCGGAACCGCCCAGGTGCCCGACGGCAACGGCGGCTACAAGCAGGGCATCTACTACACGAGCATGGTCGGCTTCGCCCCGGTCGACGATCCTCAGTACGTCGTCGTGGTGACTCTCGACGAGCCGACTAGAATTACATCGTCTGCTGCTACCGCCCCGGCCTTCCAGAAGGCGATGACCCAGACCATGAAGACCTACCGCGTGATGCCATCCTCCACTCCGATGGACGCGCTTCTTCCCAAGTTCGAATAGTTCGGCGCTTCCGCGCCTGGAGACGTCATGATCGCCCTGTCGCTTGCTGAGATCGCCGCCGTCCTCGGGGGTGAACTCAGGCTCTCCGGACCCGCCACCGCCGAGACCGTCGTCGACGGCGTCGTCGACACCGATTCCCGCAAGATGTCGCCCGGGTCGATCTTCGTCGCGAAGCCCGGTGCCGAGACCGATGGTCATCACTTCGTCGGAGCGGCGCTCGACGCAGGCGCGAGCCTCGCCATCGTCGAGCACCCCGTCGACGCCGAGATCACACAGATCGTGGTCCCGGACGCCGTCGCCGCCCTGGCGGATCTCGCTCGTGAGGTGGTGGCGCGTGTGCGCGCCGGGGGCGGGCTCCGCATCGTCGGCATCACCGGATCGAACGGCAAGACGACGACCAAGAACTTCCTCGCCCGGATCCTCTCCGACGAGGGGGAGACCGTGTCGCCGATCGCCTCGTACAACAACGAGGTCGGCGCGCCGGTCACGATGCTCCGCGTCACGCACGACACGCGCTTCCTCGTCAGCGAGTTCGGTGCGGATGCTCCGGGCAGCATCGCGCGTCTCGCGGGACTCGTCGAACCGGACGTGGTGGTGGTGCTGATGGTGGGCATGGCGCATGCCGGCGGGTTCGGTGGCATCGAGGCGACGGCGAAGGCCAAGTCCGAGCTCGTCTCCGCCGCGACGCCCACAGGGACGGCTGTGCTCAACGTCGACGACTCCCGTGTCGCCGCGATGCGCGCACTCGCGGAGAGTCGGGGCATGGCGGTCGTCGGATTCGGTCAGAGCGACGCCGCCGACGTGCGCGCTCACGACCTCGAGGTCTCCGCCTCGGGGACGACCTGCGTCATCGAGAGCGAGGGCGAGCGCATCCCGCTGCGACTCCGTGTGCTCGGTGCCCATCACATCAGCAACGCTCTCGCGGCCATCGCCGCGGCCGGCGTGCTCGGAGTGCCTGCCGCCACAGCCGTCGGCCGTCTCGAGACCGTCGAGATCGCCGAGCGCTGGCGCATGCAGCCTCTCGGAAACGACCGGGTGCGCATCATCAACGACGCCTACAACGCGAGCCCGGACTCGATGGCCGCAGCACTGCGCACGCTCGCGCAGATCACCGGCCCCGAGGAGCGCACGGTGGCCGTACTCGGCGCGATGAGCGAACTCGGTGAGACGGCAGGGGAGGAGCATGACCGGATCGGGCTGCTCGCCGTGCGCCTCAACATCCAGCGCATCGTCGTGGTGGGACCCGAAGCGCGCCGGCTCTTCATCTCCGCCATCGGCGAAGGATCGTGGGACAGCGAAGCGGTCTTCTTCCCCGATCAGGACGCGGCGTTCGAGTATCTGCGCACCGAGTTGCGCGACGGTGATCGCGTGCTGGTGAAGTCCTCCAACTCCGTGGGCCTCCGGCATCTCGGCGATCGTCTGGGAGAATTGTTCTCGTGAGGTCCCTCATCATGGCGGCGGCCATATCGCTCGCCTTCACTCTCTTCCTGACACCCGTCTTCCTGCGGCTCTTCCGCAAGTGGGGCTGGGGCCAGGTCATCCGCACGCCCGAGGCGCTCGAGAATCCGAGCCACGAGGCGAAGCGCGGCACACCGACCATGGGCGGCGTGATCTTCATCGTCGGCACGATGGTCGGATACTTCACGGGAGTGTATGTGGGCGGTGGAACCCCCGCGCTCTCCGCACTGCTGGTGATGTGGCTCATGGTGGGCTTCGGCGTGGTCGGTTTCATCGATGACTACATGAAGGTGAGAAGCCAGCGGAGCCTGGGCCTGTCGGGCTGGCGGAAGATCATCGGGCAGCTCGTCGTGATGATCCCGTTCGGCATCGTCGCCCTCAACTTCCCGAACCAGTTCGATCAGACTCCCGCCTCCGGCTCGATCTCGCTGTTCCGCGACATCCCGTGGCTCAACCTGTTCGCGTTCACGGCGGTGGTGGGCTGGGCCCTGTATCTGCTGTGGATCTCCGTGATCGGCGTCGCGACGTCGAACAGCGTGAATCTCACCGACGGCCTCGACGGTCTCGCGGCCGGAGCCGGTGTCCTGGTGGTCAGCGCCTACAGCCTCATCGCCTTCTGGCAGTTCAAGCAGTCCTGCGTCGGCGAGGGCGTCGAGAAGGCCGCGATCACAGGATGCTATGAGGTGCGCGACCCCTTCAGCCTCGCGATCATCGCCGCATCCTTCGGCGCGAGCCTGATCGGTTTCCTGTGGTGGAATGCGCCGAAGGCGAAGGTCTTCATGGGCGATGTGGGCTCGATGGCGATCGGCGGTGTGATCACCGCGATGGCGATCCTCACCCGCACCGAACTGCTCCTCCTGATCATCGCGGGCGTCTTCGTCCTCGCATCGGGATCGGTGATCCTGCAACGCGCCTACTTCAAGATCACGCGGGGCAAGCGCCTCTTCCTCATGAGCCCCTTCCACCACCATCTCGAGATGCGCGGGTGGTCCGAAGTGACGATCGTGGTGCGCATGTGGATCATCGCCGGCTTGCTGGCGGTGTCCGCCGTCGGCCTGTTCTACGTCGAGTGGTTGACCCGTGTCGGCTGAGCAGCGGCCGCCCGTCGAGCCGCGGCTCGCGGGCCTGACGAGCTGGAACGCGGACTGGGCGGGTCTTCGTGTCGCCGTCCTGGGGCTGTCCATGACGGGATTCTCGGTGGCCGACACTCTCGTCGAGCTCGGCGCCGACGTCCTGGTGCTGAGCGAATCCGCTGAAGAGGAGTACGCGCGCCTGCTGCCGATCATCGGCGCCCGGCTCGAGCTCGGGTCCCTCCAGGAGGTGCCGCACGCGCTCGGCGACTTCGCCCCCGAGGTGATCATCGCCTCGCCGGGGTTCTCTCCGTCGCACCCGGTGATCCGGTGGGCTCAGGACGCGGGAATCGCGATCTGGGGCGACGTCGAGCTCGCGTGGCGGGTGCGTGACAAGATCGTCCGACCCGACGGCACGCCTGCGGACTGGGTGTTCATCACAGGGACGAACGGCAAGACCACGACCACCCAGCTCACGGCGACGCTGCTGGTCGCCGGCGGGCTGCGTGCGGCGCCGTGCGGCAACATCGGCGTCCCGGTGCTCGATGCCGTGCGCGACCCCGCCGGCTTCGATGTGCTCGTGGTCGAGCTGTCGAGTCATCAGCTGTGGTACCTCGGACTCTCCGCTCCCGAGGGGCAGCCGTACCCCTACGCCTCCGTGTGCCTGAATCTCGCAGACGATCACCTCGTCTGGCACGGCAGCGCCGCCGCCTACCGCGATGCGAAGGCGCTGGTGTACCGCAACACGCGGGTGGCATGCGTCTACAACAAGGCCGATGAGGCCACTCGTGTCATGGTCGAGGAAGCCGATGTCGTCGAGGGCGCCCGGGCGATCGGATTCGATCTCGGCACGCCGGGGCCGAGCGATCTCGGTGTCGTGGAGGGTCTGCTGGTCGATCGCGCGTTCCACGACGATCGCAGGCACAGCGCGCTCGAGCTGACCACGATCGCGGACCTGCAGGCGGCCGGGCTCGGAGCCCCGCACATCGTGCAGAACATCCTCGCGGCCAGTGCCCTGGCGCGCTCACTGGGAGTCGAACCCGAAGCGATCCATGCGGCGCTTCGCGACTTCCGTCTCGATGCGCACCGCATCCAGGTCATCGCGCGTCACGACGGCATCACCTGGATCGACGACTCCAAGGCCACGAACCCTCATGCCGCAGCCTCATCGCTGCGCGCCTACCCCGGCGCCGTGTGGGTGGTCGGCGGCGATCTCAAGGGCGTCGATCTCTCGGAACTCGTCTCGACAGCGGGCCGCACGGCGCGAGCGGCCGTGGTGATCGGAGTCGCTCGCGGCGAGGTCGTCGCGGCATTCGAGCGACACGCGCCGATGGTGCCGGTATTCCAGGTGGATGCTGGCGAGACTGGACATGTCATGAACCGTGTCGTCGAGATCGCGGCAGGGATCGTCGACGGAGAGGGCACTGTGCTTCTCGCCCCCGCCGCGGCATCCTTCGATCAGTTCTCCGGCTACGCGGATCGCGGACGCCGCTTCGCCGAAGCGGTGCAGGACTGGATAGACCGGGGGAGCGCCGATGACGCAGGTCGCACGCCCCCCGCGCTCTGAGCCCGAGGGCCAGACGCGAGGCCTCGCCGCCCGGATCTCACTCGGCCGCCGTTTCACACCGGTGTCGACCGAGTTCCTCATGATCGCCTCCGCAGCGCTCATGCTCACGATCTTCGGTCTCGTCATGGTGCTGTCCGCGACGAGCGCGACCGCCGTGTCGCGCGGCGAGAACCCGATGGACGGCGCGCTCCGTCAGGGCATCTTCGCCGTTCTCGGCATTCCGCTGATGTTCCTGATCTCGCGGGCACCCACCGCTTTCCTCAAGAGGCTGGCCTGGCCCGCTCTGTTCGGTGCGATAGCGCTCCAGCTCCTCGTCTTCACACCCCTCGGCGTCGAGGACGGCGGTAACCGCAACTGGATCAAGATCGCCGGATTCACGCTGCAGCCCTCGGAGTTCCTGAAGCTGGCGCTGGCGGTGTGGATCGGCTACGTGCTCATGCGCAAGCGCACGATGCTCGGCACCTGGCATCACGTGTTCATCCCGGTCGTGCCCGTCGGCGCCCTGGCGATCGGAACGGTGCTCGCGGGCAAGGACCTCGGTACGGCGATGGTGCTGGTGCTCGTGCTTCTCGGGTGCCTCTTCTTCTCCGGGGTCAAGCTCCGCCTATTCATCCTCCCCGTGCTGCTCGGCATCGTCGCTGTGATCGCTCTCGCCGTGACGAGCCCCGACCGCATGCGCCGCATCACCGCGACCTGCTCCGACATGTCGGCCTACACGGGCGACTGCTACCAGTCGATCCACGGCGTGTGGGGCATGGCATCGGGCGGCATCTTCGGGGTCGGCCTCGGCAACTCGCAGGAGAAGTACGGGTGGCTTCCCGCCGCCGGCAACGACTTCATCTTCGCGATCGTGGGCGAAGAGCTGGGGCTGATCGGCTGCATCGTCGTGCTCGCGCTGTTCACGCTCTTCACGGTGGGGGCGTTCCACGTCATCCGGAAGACCGACGATCCGTTCATCCGGGTCGCCGCCGGCGGCATCACGGTGTGGATCACCGGCCAGGCCGTGCTCAACATCGGCGTCGTGATCGGGGTGTTCCCCGTCATGGGCGTGCCGCTCCCGTTCATGTCGCAGGGCGGCACGGCCCTTCTCGCCGTCCTCATCGCGTGCGGCGTGCTGCTGTCGTTCGCGCGCACACTTCCCGTGGCCGAGGCGCGGACGGCTGCCAGAGCATCCTCGGCAGGGCGGGGTAAGGTCACACGGTGACCACGTACCTTCTCGCCGGCGGGGGAACCGCCGGCCATGTCAACCCCCTGCTCGCCGTCGCCGACGGACTGCGCGCGCGCACGTCCGACGACGAGGTCCTGGTGCTCGGCACGGCCGAAGGGCTGGAGTCCCGACTCGTCCCGGAACGCGGCTACGAGCTGCTCATCGTCGACAAGGTCCCGTTCCCGCGTCGTCCGAACGCGCAGGCCGCGACGTTCCCCGCACGGTTCCGGCGCGCGATCGCCCAGGTGCGTGCGCACCTGCGCGCGCACGCCGTCGACGTCGTGGTCGGGTTCGGCGGCTACGCGTCGGCTCCCGCATACGTCGCCGCACGCCGCGAGGGAGTGCCCTTCGTGGTGCATGAGGCGAATGCCAAGCCGGGCCTCGCGAACGTGCTCGGCGCTCGAGGTGCAGCCGCGACCGGCGTCGCCTTCGCGGGCACCAGACTCAGAGGCGGCGAGGTCGTCGGCATGCCCCTGCGGCGCGAGGTCATCGAGCTCGACCGTGTCGCCGCGCGCGATGAGGCGGCGGCGTACTTCGGCCTCGACGCGGCGCATCCCGTGCTGCTCGTCTTCGGTGGGTCGCTGGGCGCTCAGCGACTGAACGAGGCGATCGCCGATTCCTGGGGAGACGTCCTCGCCGCCGGATGGCAGCTGCTGCACATCACGGGCGAGCGGAGCGAGCTGGCGGATCCCGAAGTCCCGGGTTACGTCGTGCGCCGATACGTCGACCGGATGGATCTCGCGTTCGCGGTCGCGGACCTGATCGTGTCGCGCTCCGGCGCCGCGACTGTGAGCGAGATCAGTGCGCTCGGTCTTCCCGCGCTGTACGTTCCCTACTCGGTGGGCAACGGCGAGCAGCGGCTCAACGCCGCATCGGCTGTCGCCGCGGGCGCGGCCAGACTGCTCGACGATGCGACATTCGACGGCGATGCCGTGCGCCGTGCCGTCATCCCGCTGCTCGGGGATCCGGAGCGGATCGCGTCGATGGCACGGTCGGCCGAGAAGGTCGGCACCCGAAGCGGAACCGAGAACGTCATCGCACTCGTCGACCGGGCTCTCGCGTCTTCCTGACTCCGCCGTCGACCCTCCCCACGACGTCGTAACGTCCCCAGCGAAAAGTAGACTGAACCCGACATGATCAGACCAGACCTCTCCCTTCCGATTCCCGAGTCGATCACCGCGGCGCACTTCATCGGCATCGGTGGATCCGGCATGAGCGGACTCGCGAAGATGTTCCTCGACGCCGGCATCCGCGTGTCGGGCAGCGATCGTGCCGACAGCGACAATCTGCGCGCTCTCGCCGCCGCGGGGGCCACGGTTCACGTCGGACACGACGCCGCTCACCTCGGCGACGCCGACACGGTGATCCACACGGGTGCGATCTGGCCGGAGAACCCCGAGTTCGTCCTCGCGAAGCAGCGTGGCCTGCACGTGATCCATCGCTCGCAGGCGCTGCACTGGCTGATCGGCACCCGCCGTCTGGTGTCGGTCGCCGGCGCGCACGGCAAGACGACATCGACCGGAATGATCGTCACCGCGCTCCAGGCGCTGGGGGCGGATCCGAACTTCGTGAACGGCGGCGTGATCGAGCAGCTCGGGGTGTCGAGCGCCACAGGCGCGGGCGACCTGTTCGTGATCGAAGCCGACGAGTCCGACGGCACCTTCCTGCTCTACGACACCGCCGTCGCGCTCATCACGAACGTCGACCCGGATCACCTCGACCACTACGGGTCCGACGAGGCCTTCCACGATGCGTTCGTGCGATTCGCGGATGCGGCGACCGAGGCTGTGGTGATCTCGAGTGACGACGCGGGTGCGCTGCGCGTCGGCTCGGGCCTGTCGCACCCGAACGTCATCACGTTCGGCCAGGCTGAGGACGCCGACGTGCGGGTCACGGGCATCGTGACGGCGGGCCCGGTGTCCGCCACCATCACGCGGGGGACCGAGAGCGTGCGTCTGCAGCTCGCGGTGCCGGGAGCGCACAATGCGATGAATGCGGCCGGGGCTGTGGCGGTGCTGCTCGCACTCGGCCACGGGCTCGAGGAGTCCGTGCACGCGGTCGAGGGTTTCGCGGGAACGGTCCGCAGGCTCGAGCTGCACGGAACGGAACGCGGGGTCACCGTCTACGACGACTATTCCCACCACCCGACCGAGGTGCGGGCCGCGCTCGAGGCGATGCGGTCGATCGCGGGAGCGGGACGCATCATCGCGATCCAGCAGCCGCACACCTACTCGCGCACGCAGCACATGTACCAGGAGTTCGCCGACGTGCTCGAGACGTTCGCCGACCACACCGTCATGCTCGACGTGTACGGCGCCCGGGAGGATCCGGTGCCCGGGGTCACGGGTGAGCTCGTCAGCGGAGCGTTCCGCGATCCTGACAGGGTGCACTTCGTCGCCGACTGGCAGCAGGCCGCGGACTACACCGCCGCCATCGCTCGCGACGGCGATGTCGTCGTCACGCTCGGCTGCGGCAACGTCTACCAGATCATCCCGCAGGTGCTCGAGTCTCTGCGCACCGCCGAGGCCTAGACCATGCGCCGCCCACCTCCGCTTCCCGCCGCGCCCGAGGGCCCGGCGAGGGGAGGCGAGCGAGAGCGCTCGCGGAGATCGCGCGATACGCGCGCTCGTGCGACGGACGACTCCGCGGCAGCGCGCGTCACCGAGATCGACGAACGTGTGCGCCCGGAGAGTGCAGCGGGGCCCGACGGCGCCGTATCGACGTCGAGCATGGACGTGTGGCGCGCGGCGCGTGCACGCCGCAAGGCGCTGCGTGCCGAGATCCGCAGATTCACGCAGCGCTCCCGCCGCCGGCGGATCGTCTGGGCGAGCGTCATCGGCGTGATCGCCCTGCTGGTGGGAGGCAGCGCGGCAGCCGCCTACAGCCCGCTCTTCGCCGTCGACAGGGTCACTGTCGTCGGCGCCACCACGCTGGACCCCGCGGCCGTCGAGGCGGCTCTCGCGGGCCAGATCGGCACTCCGCTGGCCCTGGTCGACGCGAGCGCCGTGAAAGCCGCGCTCCTCTCGTTCCCGCTGATCGAGAGCTACTCGCTCGAGGCCAAGCCGCCGCATGACCTGACGGTGCGGATCGTCGAGCGCACGCCCGTGGGAGTCATCCGCTCCGACGCCGGGTTCACTCTCGTGGATGCCGCAGGAGTCGCGCTGTCCACGACGGCCGATCAGCCGGCTGGGCAGCCCGTGCTGGAAATCGAGGGCGGCGCAGGCTCAGACGCGTTCGAGAGTGCCGGGCTCGTCATCAGGTCGCTTCCGGCAGATGTCCGTGCCGGGCTCACGGGAGTGCGGGCCTCGACGCCCGACGACGTGACGCTCACCGTGAACTCGGGTCTGGTCGTGGTGTGGGGCAGCTCGGAGAACTCTCCGCTGAAGAGCGAGGCGCTCGCGAAGGCGCTGATCGCGAAGCCCGATGCCTCGTCGATCGACGTGACATCGCCGCACGCGGTCGTCATCGGCTGATCTTTCGACGGCAAACGGGCGACACGCCCGTGTCGCTGCGTTGGCGCGCTGGTGCGGCGCTTACCTTCGAACAAGAGAAACCAATACCGGGAAATACTTTACACCTCTAGTTGAGGTTTAAGGTTCAACCCCACGGTTTCCCCGCACACATATAACAGGCTCGATTATTCGGAGGCCGGCCATGAGCCAGAACCAGAACTACCTCGCCGTGATCAAGGTCGTCGGCGTCGGCGGTGGCGGCGTCAACGCCGTCAACCGCATGATCGAGCTCGGGCTCCGCGGAGTCGAGTTCATCGCCGTGAACACCGACGCCCAGGCGCTGCTGATGAGCGACGCCGACGTCAAGCTCGACGTCGGACGCGAACTCACCCGCGGCCTCGGCGCGGGCGCCGACCCCGAGGTCGGCCGCCGCGCGGCGGAGGACCACGCCGAGGAGATCGAGCAGGCGCTCACGGGTGCCGACATGGTGTTCGTCACCGCGGGCGAGGGCGGTGGCACCGGAACCGGTGGCGCTCCCGTGGTCGCGCGCATCGCGAAGTCGATCGGCGCTCTGACCATCGGTGTCGTCACCAAGCCGTTCTCGTTCGAGGGACGCCGCCGACAAAGCCAGGCCGAGGCCGGCGTCTCGAAGCTGAAGGAAGAGGTCGACACCCTCATCGTGGTGCCGAACGATCGTCTTCTCGAGATCAGCGACCGCGGCATCTCGATGATCGAGGCCTTCGCGACCGCCGACCAGGTGCTGCTCGCCGGTGTGCAGGGCATCACCGACCTCATCACGACTCCCGGTCTCATCAACCTCGACTTCGCCGACGTCAAGTCGGTCATGCAGGGTGCCGGATCCGCTCTCATGGGAATCGGATCGGCGCGAGGCGCCGATCGCGCGATCAAGGCGGCGGAGCTCGCCGTCGAGTCCCCGCTGCTCGAGGCGAGCATCGAAGGTGCTCATGGCGTGCTCCTGTCGATCCAGGGCGGATCCAACCTCGGTATCTTCGAGATCCACGACGCGGCCGACCTCGTCAAGGAGGCGGCGCACCCCGAGGCGAACATCATCTTCGGTACCGTCATCGACGACACCCTGGGCGACGAAGTGCGCGTGACGGTGATCGCCGCCGGCTTCGACAGCGGCGAGCCCACTCTGCGTCTCGACCCGATGGTCGTCAGCCGTCCTGCGGCGGCGACGCTGCCCGAGGTGACTCTTCCCCGCGAGGAGGAGAAGGCACCGGCGGCCGAGACTCGCGAGCCGGAGACCGTTCAGCAGCGGACGACGCAGACGAGCATCGAGCCCGCCTTCGCGGACGACGACATCGACATCCCCGAATTCCTGAAGTGAGCGAACTGGCCGCACGGCTGTCGGCGATCGATGCGCGCATCGCCGACGCCGCGCGAGCCGCGGGGCGCGATCCCGGTGAGCTGACCCGCATCGTGGTGACCAAGTTCCACCCCGCCTCCCTCGTGACCGAGCTGCACGCGCTCGGCGTGCGCGAGGTGGGGGAGAACCGCCAGCAGGAGCTCTCGGCGAAGCGCGACGAACTCGGCTCGCTCGGCGACCTGCGATGGCACTTCATCGGTCAGGCGCAGACCAACAAGGCGTCGGCGATACGTCGCAGCGCAGATGCCGTGCATTCCGTGGATCGCGAGCGGCTCGCGGACGCCCTGCATCGCGCCGCGACCGACGACGACCTCCTCGATGTACTGGTGCAGATCAATCTGACGGAGGATTCCGGCCGCGGGGGCGTCACGCCGGCTGCGGCCCCGCGTCTCGCCGAGCACATCATGGGTCTGTCGTCACTGCGCCTCCGCGGCGTGATGGCGGTCGCGCCACTCGATGAGACGCCGGAATCCGCGTTCGCACGCCTTCGGGCGGTCGCCGACGAGATCCGGCGGATCGATGCACGCGCGGACTGGATCTCCGCCGGGATGACCGGCGACTTCACCGAGGCGATCGCGGCGGGTGCGACACACCTGCGGATCGGCTCCGCAATCACGGGCCCCCGCCCCGACCGGGGTTAACCTGTGAACAGACCCGCCCGAAACGTTCGAACCGGAGGACACGATGGGTAACCCACTGAAGAAGACCATGGTGTATCTCGGACTCGCTGACGAGGAAGAGGTCTACGAGGAGGAGACGCAGGCTCCGGCCCGCGCTCAGCAGCGTGACCGTGACCGTGATCGAGACCGCGAAGAGCCGGCTCCGGCTCCCGTCACCCCGCTGCGTCGTCCCGTCGCCGTGCGTCAGCCCGCAGGAGGGGCAGTGAACGAGATTCTCACCGTGCACCCGAAGCAGTACCGCGATGCTCAGCTCATCGCCGAGAGCTTCCGTGAGGGTGTGCCGGTCATCATCAACCTGTCGCAGATGAGCGATGCGGACGCCCGCCGTCTGATCGACTTCGCGAGCGGCCTGTCGCTCGGTCTGTACGGCCGCATCGAGCGGGTCACCTCGAAGGTCTTCCTGCTGTCTCCGGAGAACATCGCGGTCTCGGGTCACGGAGGCATCGCGCACGCAGACGCCGAGTCTGCGGGCTTCGACCACTCGTAACCCGTGGGGGTCGTCGCCGTCTTCGCGAGCATCATCCACCTGATGCTCCTGCTGTATCTCCTCGTGCTCTTCGCGCGCCTGATCCTCGACTACATCCCGCTGTTCAATCGGGAGTGGCGTCCCAAGGGGGCGGGCCTGGTCGCGGCGGAAGTGGTCTACACGATCACGGATCCGCCGATCCGGTTCTTCCGACGGATCATCCCGCCGCTGCGCATCGGATCCATCTCTCTCGATTTCGGGTTCTCGATCACAATCCTCATCGTGCTGATCCTGATGAACATCGTGGGTATCTTCTTCTGATCCACCCGCGACTTCACCGCGCATGGGTGTCGCGGCGTCGCGACGATCAGACTCGGGGGCTATGCTTGGCTCCCAGGCGCGCCCCCCGGGTTCGCGCCACTTCTCGACCACGCCATTCTCGAAACTGGCAACCGAACTCATCGAAGGAGCCACCATGGCACTTACCCCGGATGACGTCGTCACCAAGCAGTTCCAGCACGTCCGCTTCAAGGACGGCTTCGACCCCGACGAGGTCGACGACTTCCTCGACGAGATCGTCATCGAGTGGCGCAAGGCCCTCGAGGAGAACGCCGAGCTGAAGGCCAAGCTGGCAGCATTCGAGTCCGGCGCGACGCCCGTCGCCGCTGCCGCTGAGGCTCCCGCCGCCGAGGCCACTCCCGCTCCTGCTCCCGCAGCGCAGGCCGAGCCGGCTCCGTCCGGCTCCGCCACGGCCACTGCAGGCATCATCGAGCTCGCTCAGCGTCTGCACGACGAGCACGTCGCAGAGGGCGAGGCCAAGCGCGCCCAGCTCATCGCCGAGGCGGAGGGCGAGGTCAACCGCATCCGCACCGAGGCCGAGGCCAAGCAGCGCGAAGAGTCGGCTCGTCTCGAGCGCGAGCGCAACACGCTCGAGGCTCGCATCACCGAGCTCCGCAACTTCGAGCGCGACTACCGCTCGCAGCTCCGCGGGTACATCGAGGGCCAGCTCCGCGATCTCGACGAGAAGTCGACGTCGACGGACTCCACCCCGGTCTCCGCGATCGGACTGTAGGTCGCCCCTTTTGCCAGGACGACCTCCCCTTCGTCGGTCGGCGGCCGGCGCGATCGTTGCGATTCTCGCAGCGGTCGTGCTGGCCGCCGATCAGTTCGTGAAGTACCTCACAGTCGAGAACCTGCCGCTGCATGAGCCGGTTCCGGTTCTCGGTGAGTTCCTTCAGCTGTACTTCGTGCGCAATCCCGGTGCGGCGTTCTCGCTCGGCGCCGATGTCACGTGGATCTTCACCATCGCGCTGGCGGTCGTCGCCGGGGTGATCGTGTGGAAGGCGTTCGGTCTCCGATCGCGCCTCTGGGCCGTGGTCCTGGGCGGCCTGCTGGGCGGCGTGCTGGGCAACCTCACCGACCGTCTGCTGCGGGAGCCAGGCTTCCCGATGGGTCACGTCGTCGACATGATCTCGATGCCGTGGATGATGCCCGCGATCTTCAACGTGGCGGACATCTTCATCGTCACCGGCATGATCTCGGTCGCCCTGCTCGTGGTCGTGGGGCTGCGGTTCGACGGAACGCGCGAGCGCGACCATGCCCCCGTCGAGAATGATGAGCAGGCCGAGGCCGCTGCCGTCGCCGATGAGCACCATCCGGCGACCGGCGAACACGGCGGTCCGAGTGCCGCCGCGGGGGCGACCGCGTCCGACGGACGTTGACCGTGGAGTCACGCTCTCTCCCCGTTCCGGACGGCCTCGACGGAACACGTGTCGACGCCGCCCTCGCCAAGATGATGGGCTTCTCGCGGACGTTCGCGGCAGAGGTCGCAGCCGCCGGCGGCGTGCGCCTCGACGGTGCGGTTCTCGACAAGTCCGACCGGCTCCGCGGAGGCGGATGGCTCGACGTGGAGTGGACGCCGAAGGAGGAGCCCCGGATCGTTCCGATCGCGGTGCCCGATCTCGGCATCGTGTACGACGACGACGACATCATCGTCGTCGACAAGCCGACCGGCGTGGCTGCTCATCCCTCGCTGGGATGGGAGGGACCGACCGTGGTCGGCGCCCTCGCGGCGGCCGGATTCCGGGTGTCGACGAGCGGGGCCCCCGAACGCAAGGGCATCGTGCACAGGCTCGATGTGGGCACGAGCGGCCTCATGGTCGTGGCCAAGAGCGAGACTGCGTACACCGCACTCAAGCACGCGTTCAAGGAGCGCACGGTCGAGAAGGTCTATCACGCGGTGGTGCAGGGGCATCCCGACCCCCTGGAGGGAACGATCGACGCCCCCATCGGACGTCATCCGAGCCACTCCTGGAAGTTCGCGGTCACCCCGGACGGCAAGCCGTCGGTGACCCACTACGAGACCCTCGAGGCGTTCCCCGGCGCGTCACTCCTCGAGATCCACCTCGAGACCGGCCGAACGCATCAGATCAGGGTGCACATGGCCGCCCACCGTCATCCCTGCGTGGGAGATCCCCTCTACGGCGCAGACCCCACTCTCTCCGCGCGCCTCGGCCTCACACGTCAGTGGCTGCACGCCCACCGGCTGGGCTTCGCCCACCCGGCATCGGGCGACTGGGTGCAGTTCGAGTCGCCGTATCCCGAAGACTTCCGACACGCTCTCGACGTCCTTCGCGGGGAGTGACAGCACGTCGTCGACACACTGTCGGCGGTGTGCGTGACACTGGGCGCATGAGCATCCAGGTGCGCCCCGCGACGGAGTTCGACGACGTCGCGACACTCGTCGGACCGAAGAACCCCGCGTCGAACGTCTGCTTCTGCCTGAGCTATCGCATCGGCAACGCGGAGAACGTGGCGCTGAAGGGGCAGGCTCGCGCGGATCGTGTGCGTGACCTGTGCCATCAGGATCCGCCGCCCGGTGTCGTCGCCTATCTCGACGACGAGCCGGTCGGGTGGGCTGCGCTGCATCCCCGGCGCGACACGAGTTTCGCGCGGAGCCGGCTGATCCCGCACGTCGACGAGCTCGACGTGTGGTCGCTGTGGTGCTTCCGCGTGCGGCCGGGGTATCGGAGACAGGGCGTCTCCCACGCGCTGATCGACGGAGCGGTCGCGTACGCGAAGACGCGCGGCGCGCCCGCGGTGGAGAGCTATCCGGTCGACAACGGCGGCCGGAAGGTGAATCAGACGATGGCGTACGTCGGCACCCGCGCGCTGTTCGAGAGCGCGGGTTTCGTGAAGGCGGCCGACACGGCGTCCGTCCTCGACGGCTTTCCGCGCGTGCTGATGCGGCTCGATCTCACGGGTTCGTGATCGCGCCGCTCGAATCCTGAGCCGTCGCCTTCGCGACCCGCACCCCTCGGTGATCGCCGAACGTCACCGGTCGACGGCATCCGACACGACGTCCGGTGTCGGATGCCGAAAGTAGACTCGAAGCATGGCATCCGACTCCTTCGTTCACCTGCATGTCCACAGCGAGTATTCGATGCTGGACGGCGCGGCGAAGATCGGCGCGATGACGCAGGCGGCCGCCGATTACGGCATGCCGGCGATCGCCGTCACCGACCACGGCAACACCTTCGCGGCGTTCGAGTTCTACAAGGCGGCCAATGCGGCCGGGGTCAAACCCATCATCGGCCTCGAGGCCTACGTCACGCCCGGGACGCACCGCAGCGACAAGTCGCGGGTGCAGTGGGGATCGCCGGATCAGAAGAGCGATGACGTCTCGGGATCCGGGGCCTACACCCACATGACGATGTGGAGTCAGAGCACCGAGGGGATGCACAATCTCTTCCGCCTCAGCTCGCTGTCGAGCATGGAGGGCTACTACTTCAAGCCTCGGATGGACCGCGAGCTGCTCCAGACCTACGGCAAGGGACTCATCGCGACGACGGGATGCCCCTCGGGCGAGGTCCAGACGCGACTGCGGCTGGGGCAGTACGACGCTGCGCGAGCGGCCGCGGCGGAGTTCCAGGACATCTTCGGCAAGGAGAACTACTTCGCGGAGATCATGGATCACGGGCTCTCGATCGAGCGCCGGGTCATGACCGACCTCCTGCGGCTGGCCAAGGATCTGGGCATCCCGCTCGTCGCGACGAACGACTCGCACTACACCCATCAGCACGAGGCCGACGCACATGCGGCGCTGCTCTGCGTGCAGTCCGGCTCGACGCTCGACGACCCCAATCGATTCAAGTTCGACGGCGACGGGTACTACATCAAGACGGCCGCGGAGATGCGGCAGATGTTCCGCGATCACCCGGAGGCGTGCGACAACACCCTGCTCATCGCCGAGCGCTGCGAGGTCGAGTTCAACACCGCGGCCAACTTCATGCCGCGTTTCCCCGTTCCCGACGGTGAGACCGAAGACAGCTGGCTCATCAAGGAGGTCGAGGCGGGGCTTCACTACCGCTATCCCGCGGGCATCCCCGACAAGGTGCGCAAGCAGGCCGAGTACGAGACCGGGATCATCCTGCAGATGGGTTTCCCGGGCTACTTCCTCGTCGTCGCCGACTTCATCAACTGGGCGAAGGACAACGGGATCCGCGTGGGCCCCGGCCGCGGCTCGGGCGCGGGGTCCATGGTCGCGTACGCGATGAGGATCACCGACCTCGATCCCCTCGAGCACGGCCTGATCTTCGAGCGCTTCCTGAACCCCGATCGCGTCTCGATGCCCGACTTCGACGTCGACTTCGATGACCGCCGTCGTGGCGAGGTCATCGACTATGTCACGGCGAAGTACGGGTCCGAGCGGGTCGCGCAGATCGTCACGTACGGAACCATCAAGTCCAAGCAGGCGCTCAAGGACGCCGGCCGTGTGCTCGGATTCCCGTTCAGCATGGGCGAGCGTCTCACCAAGGCGATGCCGCCGCCCGTGATGGGCAAGGACATGCCGCTCGACGGCATGTTCGACTCGGCCCATCCTCGCTTCAAGGAGGCGAGCGAGTTCAGAGCGCTGATCGAGACCGATCCCGAGGCCAAGACCGTCTTCGACCGTGCGCTCGGCCTCGAGGGCCTCAAGCGCCAGTGGGGCGTGCACGCCGCCGGCGTGATCATGTCGTCCGAGCCGCTGCTCGACATCATCCCGATCATGCGACGCGAGCAGGACGGGCAGATCGTCACCCAGTTCGACTACCCGTCGTGTGAGACGCTCGGCCTCATCAAGATGGACTTCCTGGGTCTGCGCAACCTCACGATCATCTCCGATGCCCTGGACAACATCCGGATGAACCGTAACGAGGAGCTCGATCTCGAGCACCTCGAACTCGACGATCGCGGCGCATACGACCTCCTCGGCCGCGGCGAATCGCTCGGCGTGTTCCAGCTCGACGGCGGCCCGATGCGCTCGCTGATGCGTCTGATGAAGCCCGACAACTTCGGTGACATCTCGGCACTCATCGCGCTGTATCGTCCGGGCCCGATGGGAGCGAACTCGCACACGAACTACGCTCTGCGCAAGAACGGCATGCAGCCGATCACGCCGATCCATCCGGAGTTCACCGAGTCGCTCGCCGACATCCTCGACGAGTCCTACGGCCTCATCATCTACCAGGAGCAGGTCATGGCGATCGCGCAGCGGGTCGCGGGCTTCTCGCTGGGTCAGGCCGACATCCTCAGACGCGCGATGGGCAAGAAGAAGAAGTCCGAGCTGGACAAGCAGTTCGAGGGCTTCCAAGCCGGGATGCACGCCAACGGGTATTCGGACAGCGCGGTGAACGCCCTCTGGGAGATCCTGCTCCCGTTCTCCGATTACGCCTTCAACAAGGCGCACTCGGCAGCATACGGCCTCGTGTCCTACTGGACCGCGTACCTCAAGTCGCACTATCCGGCCGAGTACATGGCCGCACTCCTCACCAGCGTCGGCGACTCCAAAGACAAGATGGCGCTGTATCTCAACGAGTGCCGCCGCATGGGCATCCGAGTGCTGCCGCCCGACGTGTCCGAGTCGATCAACTACTTCGCGGCCGTCGGCGACGACATCAGGTTCGGCCTCGGCGCCGTCCGCAACGTGGGAAGCAACGTGGTCGACGGCATCGTCACGGCGCGCAAGGACGAGAGGTTCACGTCGTTCCACCACTTCCTCGACAAGGTCCCGCTGCATGTCTCGAACAAGCGGACGGTCGAGTCCCTGATCAAGGCCGGTGCTTTCGACTCGATGGGAGACTCGCGCCGCGCGCTCATCGAGGTGCACGAGGATGCTGTCGAAGCCGCCGTGGACCGCAAGCGGAACGAGGCGCAGGGCGCGATCGGCTTCGACTTCGACAGCCTGTACGACGGAATGGAAGAGGCAGCGCCCGCAAAGGTGCCTGCCCGCCCGGAATGGACCAAGAAGGACAAGCTCGCCTTCGAACGAGAGATGCTCGGGCTGTACGTCTCCGATCACCCGCTCGCGGGTCTCGAGGTGCCGCTCGCGAAGCACGCATCGATCTCGATCCACAACCTCATCAACTCCGAGGATCTCCAGGACGGCGAGCAGGTCACGGTCGCGGGCCTCGTCACGAGCGTGCAGCACCGGGTCGCGAAGGCCAGTGGCAATCCCTACGGCATGATCACCGTCGAAGACTTCAACGGCGAGGTGACCGTGATGTTCATGGGGAAGACCTACACCGAGTTCCAGCACATACTGCAGCAGGATTCGATCCTGGCCGTGCGAGGTCGGGTGTCCAAGCGTGACGACGGGCTCAATCTGCACGCGCAGTCTGCTTTCGCTCCCGACGTGGGTTCCTTCGATGCCGCGGGGCCGCTGGCCCTCGTGCTCGCGGAGCAGCGGGCGACGGAGCCCGTGATGAACGAGCTCGCCGATGTCCTTCGTCGTCATGCCGGCGAGACCGAGGTGATGCTGCGCGTGCACCGCGGCGGCACCGCCAAGGTGTTCGAGGTGCCCATGCCGGTCAAGGTCTCTGCCGACCTGTTCGGCGACCTGAAGTCGCTGCTCGGGCCGAACTGCCTGGGGTGATCGGAGTCTCCGCGCGGCGCTCTTCCGAGCGGTCGTTCGGACTGCCCGGGTAATATCAGGACGCGTTGGGTGCAGACCCCCCCCGGTGACGCACCGTGACGAAAGGACCCCTTCATGAGCACGGAATCCCCGTTCCAGAACGACGAGCCCTCGGGCACGGACGATGACCTCCTCGCGCACGACGAGGCCGACTCCGACGAGACATTCTCGGACGATGACGGTGTGTTGTACGACGACGAGGTGACGCCGGAGTACGGCATCCTCGGCTTCACGCTCCGCGAGCTGCTCATCGTCGGAGCGTGGGCCGTCGGGTTCGTCGCCTCGTTCTTCCCGTACTTCGGCCCAGCCTCGATCTGGGGTACCGGGATCCACTGGATCCTGCCGATCGGCCTCCCCACGGTCGCGGTCTTCCTCCTGGTCCTCCGTCGATTCTCGCCCGACGGCATCCGCCGGGTCGGCTCGCTCGGCATCGACCAGTTCGCCTCGGTCGCCTTCTCGGTCTCAGCCGTCTTCTGGCTGGCGGAGTTCTGGAACTCCGTGGCGGTCAGCATCGACATCGGATCCGTCGTTCTCAGCTGGAACGGCATCGTGCAGCTGATCGCGGCGCTCGCACTCGTGGTCTTCACGGTGTTCGCGCCGCTGATCCCGGGGCTCAAGGAAGACTTCCACGGTCGGCTCGTGACTCTCGCGCACCGCAACGCGAACCCGGTCCGACCGGTCATCGCGCGTCCCCGCCCGGTGGTCGAGCCCGCGCCTGCGGGTTCGGAGGACTCCGACGTCGCGCCGCACGCGGGCACGGCCGAGGGTGGCGCTGCAGCGGCACCGGTCATCGTCGACGACAGCGCGCGACACGATGCGGACCTTCCCCTCGGCGAGACGGCCCCCTCATACGAAGCGCAGACGTCGACGCCGTCACTGCGCTCCGAGCGGTTCGACACGGACTCCGCGCGGGACCAGGCGACCGATGAAGTCGCACGTCTCGACCTCGCCGAGCAGGTGCCCCTCGCATCTCATGCCTCGGGCGGTGACACGGGAACCGAAGATCCGGCACCGAGCGACGACTATGTCCCGACGTACTCCCGGCGCACCTGGAACCAGGAGCCGGAGATCGTGTCGGACACGGGGAGCATCGAGTCGCTCATGGGCACGACCGCCCAGGAGATCGGTGCCCCCCAGCCCGTCGAGCGGAGCGATCAGGATTCGGTCGACAACTTCGGCGACAGCGCCGAGATGCGGGCGGCTGATGCGGAGACGACCGTCATGCCCACGATCGACGATGACGACCGGCGTGCCTGGGACGACTCGGTCGCGACGCAGCCGTTCTGGATCCTCGCGCAGACCGAGCGCGACGTGCATGACGAGCGCGGCGACGCCATCTTCCGCATCGGCCCGAGCGCGTGGGTCCTCGTGATCGAGGACCGCGGTGGCGCATACGTCGTTCGTCACGACGACGGACGCATCGGATACCTGCACGACATCGCAGACATCACGAGAGGCTGACAGTGCGAACCATCGATCTGCGGGGGCGCGAGCTCTCGCCGGCTGACATGCTCGCGGCCGTGCCGCGCGCGTCCCAGGCCCGCGCCGAAGCGCTCGACACCGCCGCCCGCATCGTCGACGACGTGCAGCGACGAGGCGCGACCGCGTTGCGTGAGCAGGCCGAGCGCTTCGATCGCGTCACCGGCCACGAGCTGCGTGTGCCCGCCTCTCACATCTCCGACGCTCTCGAGGCGCTGCAGCCCGAGATCCGTGCCGCGCTCGAAGAGGCGATCCGTCGCGTACGGCTCGCCTCGGCAGCGCAGGTGCCGGATGCTCGGGTGACCGAGATCGGCGAAGGCGCGATCATCACGCAGCGCTGGCAGCCGGTGCACCGGGTGGGCGTCTACATCCCCGGGGGCAAGGCCGTATACCCGTCGAGCGTCGTCATGAACGTGGTGCCGGCTCAGGTCGCGGGTGTGCGCGAGATCGCCCTCGCCTCACCGCCTCAAGCGGACCAGGGCGGTCGCGTGCACCCGACGATCCTCGCTGCGGCAGCGCTGTTGGGCGTCACCGAGGTGTATGCGATGGGCGGCGCGGGCGCGATCGGAGCGTTCGCGCACGGTGTCTCGGGAATCGGCCTCGACCCCGTCGATGTCGTCTCCGGACCGGGCAACAACTATGTGGCCTCCGCGAAGCGAGCCGTCGCGGGTGTCGTCGGCACGGATTCCGAGGCAGGTGCAACGGAGATCCTCGTGGTCGCCGATGCGAGCGCGGATGCTCGTCTGATCGCGGCGGATCTGGTGAGCCAGGCCGAGCACGACGAGCAGGCCTCTGCCGTGCTCGTCACCGATTCCGTGGAGCTCGCGGAGCAGGTCGCCCGCGAGGTCGCCGCACAGGCATCCGCGACGAGACATGCGACGCGCGTCGCCGCGGCCCTCGACGGCCCCCAGTCGGCGATCGTCCTCGTCGACGGCCGCGCGTCGGCGACCGCGTTCAGCAACGCCTACGCGCCGGAGCACCTCGAGCTCCATCTCGTCGACGCAGAGCAGGCTGCTGCGTCGTTCACGAGTGCGGGAGCCGTCTTCGTCGGCGAGCACACACCGGTGAGCCTCGGCGACTACATGGCCGGAAGCAACCACGTGCTGCCGACCGGGGGACAGGCTCGGTATGCACCGGGTCTGGGCGCCTACACGTTCCTGCGACCGCAGCAGGTCATCCGCTACGACAGGGCGGCGCTGGCGGCCGTCCGAGAGGGTGTCGTCGCTCTCGCCGACACCGAGGTGCTTCCTGCACACGGCGAGGCGATCGAGGCGCGTTTCACCGCGTAGGATCGGTCAGATGCACTGCCCCTTCTGCCGTCACTCGGATTCCCGGGTCATCGATTCCCGCACCAGCGATGATGGACTGTCGATCCGCAGACGGCGCCAGTGCCCCGAGTGCGGGGGCCGCTTCACGACGACCGAGACCGCGAGCCTCAGCGTGATCAAGCGTTCGGGAGTCATGGAGCCGTTCAGCCGGGAGAAGGTGATCTCGGGCGTCCGGAAAGCATGTCAGGGGCGACCCGTCACCGAGGCGGACCTCGCTGTCCTCGCCCAGCGCGTGGAAGAGGCGGTCCGTCAGACGGGCGTCTCCCAGCTCGACACGAACGAGATCGGGCTCGCGATCCTCGGACCTCTGCGTGATCTCGATGAGGTCGCCTACCTGCGCTTCGCGAGCGTGTATCAGGCGTTCGACTCCCTGGAGGACTTCGAGAGCGCGATCACCGACCTCCGTGCCGATCACGCGAAGCGGGAGCCTGTCGAGCGGTAATCTGGCAGGGATGTATCCGCTGCTCTTCCGCGCTGTCCTGTCGCGCTTCGATCCCGAGTTCGCCCACCACGCCGGCATGGTCGTGATCCGTGTCCTCGGAGCACCGCCGTTCTCCTGGGCGACCCGTGCCCTCACCAAGCCCGACCCCTCGCTTCAGGTCGACGCGCTCGGGCTCACCTTCCCGTCGCCCTTCGGCGTGGCCGCAGGCTTCGACAAGAACGCCGTCGGTGTGCGCGGCCTGGCGGCGCTCGGCTTCGGTCACGTCGAAGTCGGGACGCTCACTGCCGTCCCGCAGGAGGGCAACCCGCGCCCACGCCTCTTCCGGCTGGTCGCGGATCGCGCGGTGATCAACCGCATGGGCTTCAACAATCGCGGCGCACATGCCGCCGCCCGTCGCCTCGCGAGGCTCCGCCGCGGCGCTCCCGACACCATCATCGGGGTGAACATCGGCAAGAGCCGGGTCGTCGACGTCGAGGATGCGACGGCCGACTACGTCGCCTCCGCCACTGCTCTCGCTCCGCTCGCCGACTATCTCGCGGTCAACGTCTCGTCGCCGAACACGCCCGGTCTCCGCGGCCTTCAGGCGGTGGAGACCCTCGCGCCCCTTCTGCGGGCCGTGAAGCGCGCGGCCGGGGACACCCCGCTCCTGGTGAAGATCGCGCCGGATCTCTCCGACGAGGAGATCGTCGCGATCGCGCAGCTCGCCGTGACGGAAGGTCTCGCAGGAATCATCGCGCACAACACGACCGTCAGCCGAGACGGGCTCATCACCGATCCGGCCGTCGTCGCAGCGGCCGGAGACGGCGGACTGTCGGGGGCTCCGCTGAAGCAGCGTTCCCTCGAAGTGCTCCGCCTCGTCCGCGGCGCAGTGCCCGCCGACTTCTGCGTGATCGCCGTCGGGGGAGTCGAGACCCCCGCCGACGTCCAGGAGCGGTTGAACGCCGGTGCCACGCTGGTCCAGGGCTACACGGCCTTCCTCTACCGGGGCCCCTTCTGGGGGCGCGAGATCAACCGAGGCCTCGCCCGTCGCTGAGCGCGGCTCCGGAACGGAAAAGGCGTCCGACGCTCCGGAGAGCATCGGACGCCTTCTCACAGAGAGGACGGTCAGGCCGGATACTGACCGCGCTTGACCTGAGGCTTGGGAAGGCGCATGAATCGCATCTGCAGCGAACGCATCGCCGCGTACCACCCGAGGCCACGCTCCAGGCGATCGGCGCCGAACCTCGCCGCGACCTTGCGCTTGACCCGCATCCCGAGGAGGATCATCCCGCCGATGGCGAGAATCAAGTACGCCATCATGACCAGGTACGCCCAGCCGGCGACCGCGAACCCGGCGATCGCGAGGCTCGGGGGCAGCAGCGACACGAGGATGACCAGGACCATGACGCCCATCACGAACTCTGCGGGCTGCCAGGAGGCATCCACATAATCGCGCACCCACCGGCGCTGCGGACCCTTGTCACGGGGCGGGAGGTACTTCTCCTCTCCGGCCGCGAGTCCTGCCTGCGCGCGGTTGCGCCGCTCGGCGAGCTCGGCGCGAGCGGCTGCCTTGGCTTCTTTGGTGTTCGCGACGAGAGGGCGACGTCGCGCTGCCTCCTGCTCCGCGCGGGTCGGCGTCGCGCGTCCCTTGCCCGCGAGGGGCGTCTCGGGGGCGTCGTCGTTCGTCGAAGGAGTGGAGGGGGAAGTGGCCACGAGATTCCTCGGTTCGGGTGAAGGCGGATCACCTTAAGATTACTCGCATGACTTCTCCTGCTCAGCCCGGTGCCCAGAATCTCTCCAGCGATCGCGAGCCCGCCGTGCTCGAAGCGGCGGCCACAGGGTTTCCGGCAGCGCTGAGCGACCTCGGGCATCTCGTGCGCATCCCCGGCATGGCGTGGCCGGCATTCGATCAGACGCAGCTCGAACGCAGCTCGGAGGCCGTCGCCGCTCTGGCGAAGGACACCGGGGTGTTCGACGAGGTGCGCGTCCTGCGCGCCGCCATCCCCGGGACCGATGAGGTCGGGCAGCCGGCCGTGCTCGCCACGCGCGCAGCGCGCAACGGCAAGCCGACGATCCTCCTGTACGCGCACCACGACGTGCAGCCCCCGGGAGACGACGCCCTCTGGGAGACGCCTCCGTTCGAGCCGACGGTGCGCGACGGCCGCCTCTACGGTCGCGGAGCCGCTGACGACAAGGCCGGGATCATGGCGCATATCGCCTCGATACGTGCGGTGGCGGAGGTGCTCGGCGACGACCTCGAACTCGGCATCGCGATGTTCATCGAGGGGGAGGAGGAGTACGGCTCCCGATCCTTCGCGCAGTTCCTGTCCGACAACAAGGAAGCGCTCCGCGCCGACGCGATCGTGGTGGCGGATTCCGGCAACTGGGATTCGGTGACTCCTGGTCTCACGGTCTCGCTGCGCGGCAACGCACGATTCACGGTGAAGGTGCGGACACTCGACCATGCCTCGCACTCGGGGATGTTCGGGGGAGCGGTGCCCGACGCCATGATGGCCACGGTCAAGATGCTCTCCACGCTGTGGAACGATGACGGTTCGGTCGCGGTCGAGGGGATGACGGAGCGCGATGCGCCGACGCCCGAGTACAGCGAGGAGACGCTGCGCGATGAAGCGGGCCTCCTCGCGGGCACGTCGCCCATCGGGAACGGCAGCATCCTGAGCCGGATCTGGAACAAGCCCTCGGTCACCGTGATCGGCATCGACGCCACCAGTGTCGCGGCGGCGTCGAACACTCTGCTGCCCGAGGTGACGGTCGTCGTCAGCGCGCGCGTCGCGCCGGGCCAGACCGGAGAGGAGGCGTATGCCGCGCTCGAAGCGCACCTCCGGACGAACGCGCCTTTCGGCTCGGAGCTGACCTTCTCGGACGTGGACCTCGGCAACGGCTTCCTCGTGGACACCAGCGGGTGGGCGGTCGCCCTCACGCGCGATGCCATGCGCGACGGTTACGGCGTGCCGCCCGTCGACCTCGGGGTCGGCGGCTCGATCCCGTTCATCGCCGACCTCGTGCGGGAGTTCCCGGAGGCGCAGATCCTGGTCACGGGAGTCGAGGACCCCCATTCGCGCGCTCACAGCCCCAACGAGTCTCTGCACCTCGACACGTTCCGCCACGCGGTCGCGACCGAGGCACTGCTGCTCTCGCGCATGAACGACATCATCATCTGAGCCGTATCCGCGAGCCTGAGGGTAAAATCGAGTTACCTGCCGTGCGAGCGCGGCCCGTCACAAGGAGCGACATGAGCGACACCACACTGACTTCCGCAGAGACCACCCAGGCGCATGGCGTGAAGCTGACCGACGCCGCGGCCACCAAGGTGAAGAACCTCCTCGAGCAGGAGGGGCGTGACGACCTCCGTCTGCGCGTCGCCGTGCAGCCCGGCGGCTGCTCGGGTCTGATCTACCAGCTCTACTTCGACGAGCGCTTCCTCGAGGGCGACGAGACCGTCGACTTCGACGGCGTCGAGGTCATCATCGACAACATGAGCGTGCCGTATCTGGACGGCGCATCGATCGACTTCAAGGACACGATCTCGGAGCAGGGCTTCACGATCGACAACCCCAACGCCGCTGGCAGCTGCGCCTGCGGAGACAGCTTCCACTGATCCGACCGGCCCCGCCAACCTGCGTGGTTGGCATGAATCAGGTGTGAGGTTGCCCTAGACTTGGGTGTGCCCTGTCCGCAATCTGAAAGGTGCATCGTGCCCTCGAAACGCCGCCTTCGTTGGGCCGCACTCCCTGTGGGAGTAGCGGCAGCCGTGGCCCTGGCGGGATGTACTCCCACTGAGCTCCACGGCTACCTCCCGGGGTTCGTAGAGGACGGTACCGCCGCCACAAACCAGACCGACCGCGTCGCGTCGCTCTGGGTGAACTCCTGGATCGTCCTCCTCGCGGTGGGCGTCATCACCTGGGGTCTGATGGCCTGGGCCGCGATCGCGTACCGCCGCCGCAAGGGCCAGACCGGCCTTCCGGTGCAGATGCGGTACAACATGCCGATCGAGATCTTCTACACGATCGTGCCGCTGATCCTCGTGCTCGGCATGTTCTTCTTCACGGCCCGCGACCAGAGCGCGATCGAGACGAAGTGGGATGACCCCGACGTCGAGATCACCGCCATCGCGAAGCAGTGGGCCTGGGACTTCCAGTACGACGGCACCGAGGAGGACAACTCCGACGCCGTGTGGACGATGGGGATCCAGGCTCAGCCCGACGCCGACGGGAACATCGATCAGGAGCAGCTGCCCACGCTGGTGCTGCCGGTCGATCAGAAGGTCACGATCGACCTGCAGTCGCGCGACGTGATCCACTCGTTCTGGATCATCGACTTCCTGTACAAGAAGGACATGTACATCGGGAAGGACAACTCCTGGTCGTTCATCCCCACCCGAGTCGGCGAATACGCCGGCAAGTGCGCAGAGCTCTGCGGTGAGTACCACTCGATGATGCTCTTCAACGTGAAGGTCGTCGAGCAGGACGAGTACGACGCGTATCTCGAGTCGCTCGAGCAGGCCGGCAACACCGGCGACATCACCGACGCGTACGACCGCCTGGGCAACTACCCGGGGACCACCGCGCAGAACGAGTCCGAAGAAGGAGAGGAGTAAGCCATGTCGACGACTGAAGCACCCCGTACCGACGAGGCACCTCGCTCCCGTCCCTCCGCGCTCCCCGCGCGCCAGGCAGCTCTCATGAGCTCCTCGCGCGTCGAGCAGAAGGGCAACATCGTCGTCAAGTGGATCACCTCCACCGACCACAAGACGATCGGGTACATGTATCTGATCGCCTCGGTGCTGTTCTTCCTGCTCGGCGGCGTGATGGCCCTGGTCATCCGTGCGGAGCTCTTCGCTCCCGGGATGCAGATCATCCCGACCAAGGAGCAGTACAACCAGCTGTTCACGATGCACGGCACGATCATGCTGCTGATGTTCGCGACGCCGCTGTTCGCCGGTTTCGCCAACGCGATCCTTCCGCTGCAGATCGGCGCCCCCGATGTGGCCTTCCCGCGTCTGAACGCCTTCGCCTTCTGGCTCTTCCTGTTCGGCTCGACCATCGCGGTCGCCGGCTTCCTCACCCCGCAGGGTGCCGCCTCGTTCGGATGGTTCGCCTACCAGCCGCTGGCAAGCGCATCGTTCTCGCCGGGTGCCGGTGGAAACCTCTGGATGTTGGGGCTCGGGATCTCCGGTTTCGGAACGATCCTCGGCGCGGTGAACTTCATCACCACGATCATCACGATGCGCGCTCCCGGTATGACGATGTGGCGCATGCCGATCTTCACCTGGAACACGCTCATCACGAGCCTTCTGATCCTCATGGCCTTCCCGGTGCTCGCGGCTGCGATCTTCGCCGCCGGAGCCGACCGAGTCCTCGGTGCGCACATCTACGACCCGGCCAACGGCGGCGTGCTCCTCTGGCAGCACCTGTTCTGGTTCTTCGGGCACCCTGAGGTGTACATCATCGCGCTGCCGTTCTTCGGCATCGTCTCGGAGATCTTCCCGGTGTTCAGCCGCAAGCCGATCTTCGGATACAAGACGCTGGTCTACGCGACGATCGCGATCGCGGCGCTCTCGGTCGCGGTGTGGGCTCACCACATGTACGTGACGGGTTCGGTGCTGCTGCCGTTCTTCGCCCTGATGACCATGCTCATCGCGGTTCCGACGGGTGTGAAGATCTTCAACTGGATCGGCACGCTGTGGCGAGGGTCGGTGACCTTCGAGACTCCGATGGTCTTCGCTCTCGGCTTCCTCGTCTCGTTCGTGTTCGGTGGACTCACCGGAGTCATCCTCGCGGCACCGCCGCTCGACTTCGCGCTCTCCGACTCGTACTTCGTCGTGGCGCACTTCCACTACGTGGTGTTCGGAACCGTGGTGTTCGCGATGTTCGCGGGCTTCTACTTCTGGTGGCCGAAGTGGACCGGACGCATGCTCAACGAGCGTCTCGGCTACGTGCACTTCTGGATGCTGTTCATCGGCTTCCACATGACGTTCCTCATCCAGCACTGGCTGGGTGTCGACGGGATGGTGCGTCGCTACGCGGACTACTCCGCAGCCGACGGCTGGACCTGGGGAAACCAGGTGTCGACCATCGGTGCGATCATCCTCGGTGCCTCGATGCTGCCGTTCTTCCTCAACGTGTGGATCACCGCGCGGAAGGCGCCCAAGGTCACGGTCAACGACCCCTGGGGCTACGGTGCGTCGCTCGAGTGGGCGACGTCCTGCCCGCCGCCGCGTCACAACTTCACGTCGATCCCGCGGATCCGCAGCGAGCGTCCTGCATTCGACCTGAATCACCCCGAGGCGGCCGAGTTCACGACCACCGCCCCCGGCGAGCGAGAGGGCCACTGAGCCATGCGCGACAACGTCATTCTCTGGTGGGTCCTGACCGCCTTCTTCGCCCTCGTCGGTGTCGTGTACACCGGCTGGCACATCCTCGCGACCCCGTCGGACTTCTTCGCGGAGCGCATCGAGTGGGTCGGCACGGTCGCGCTGTTCTTCGCGGCGTTCATGGGTGCGATGATCGCGTTCTACCTCGACCGCACGCACAAGGCGCAGAACGGCGAGCTGCCTGAGGACATCCTCACGAGCGACATCGACGACGGCGATCCCGAACTGGGAGAGTTCAGCCCGTGGTCGTGGTGGCCGATCGTTCTGGCCGGGTCGGCCGCAGTGTTCGTGGTGGGACTGGCCGTCGGCCACTTCCTGCTCCCGATCGGGCTCGCGATCTTCGTCGTCGCGATCGTGGGATGGGTCTACGAGTACTACCGCGGTCACTTCGCCCGCTGACAGACAGACGAAAAGCCCCTGGGATTCCTTCCCAGGGGCTTTTCGCATCTGGCGCCTAGGCGCGAGAGCGGATCCTGGCGACACCGGTCAGGGGGTCGACGGGGCGGCGGTGAACGCCGTCGGCATCCTCCACGGGATAGCCCTCCCTGACCCAGTACTCGAAGCCGCCGATCATCTCCCGAGCGGGATATCCGAGTTTCGCGAGCTCGAGCGCACCTTTCGCGCCGGCGTTGCACCCTGGGCTCCAGCAATAGACCACCACAGGGGAGCCGGCCGGGATCTCGGCCGGCGCGCGATCCGCTATCTCGCTGTAGGGCATGTGCACAGCCCCGGCAACGCGTCCCTGCGCCCAGGCCTCGTCGGAGCGTACATCGACGACGATGAGGGTGCTGTCGGCCTGCAGAGCGGCGTGCACGTCACTGGCGTCGGTCTCATAAGCGAGTTTTGCGGAGTAGTACTCAGTGCGATCGATCATCTCCTCAGACTAAGGAGCCGCGCGAGCTGTCGCCGCCGTATTCCCGACGGCGGGAGACCGGATTCTGCCAACGTCCACCGGGGGGAGCGAAGCGTCAGAGCTCGACCGTCATCTGCACGCGGCGTCCGTATCTGTCGAGGCCGAGAGAGGCCTCGGTGTCGACCAGACCGCGCTGGAACGACGTCTCGGGGATGCTCTCGAGAAACCCGCACGACGTATAGAACGGCGCATTCCAGGGGATCTCCGCGTACGTGCGCAGAGTCATCCGGCTGTAGCCGCGCTCGCGTGCGGCGTCGAGAGCGGCTCTCACGAGACGGCGCCCGAATCCTCGGCGCCCTGACGACGGCACCACGGAGAGCTGCTCGAGGTGCGCATGGCCGTCCGCGTCGAGCACGTGCACGAACCCGACGGGGGAGCCGGGTGGATCCTCGACGACGAGCACGAACCCCGGAGCTGCGAGTCGCGCAGCGCCATCGCCTGCCGGCGGCCACTCCGGAGCGCCCAGGCGGTCGATCAGGAGTGCATCGGACTGCATCTCGATCGCATGCAGGACCTCCGCGTCCTGCGCGACGCCGGGGCGGATGACCTCGCTCACTGTGCGTCCTCCGCGACCGCCGCGATCGCTTCGATCTCCACCAGCTGATCGCCGTATCCGAGCACGGTGACGCCCATGAGCGTGCTCGGTGCGTCATGGTCGCCGAAGGCCTCGTGAACGACATCCCACGCCGCGACGAGATCGGCCTGCGACGACGATGCGACGAGCACGCGTGTGCTGATGACGTCAGACAGCACGGCCCCACTGGCACGCAGAGCCACGCGCAGCGTCTCGATGCAGCGCGCAGCCTGAGCCGCGTAGTCGCCAGGCGCGGTCGTGGAGCCGTCGTCCTCGAGCGGGCACGCCCCGGCGAGGAAGATGAGGCGGGAGCCGGCGGGAGCGGTCGCCGCATACGCATAGGGAGCCGCGGCGAGGTCGGCGGAACGGATGAGTTGGACTGCAGAGCTCATAGCTCGATCCTGTCACGCCCACATGGATGACTTCCGAATGCGAAAGGGGCCCTGTCCGAGAATCGGACAGGGCCACTTTCGAGGGGGAGCGAAGAGTTACTCGCTGTCCTCGGAGTCCTTCTTGCGGGGCTTCTTCACCGGCTCGGTCGAGATGACCGTGCTGGGAGTGTTGGCCGTCTCGTCGACATGAGTCTCGCTAGCGACGAGAGGAGCGTCCGGAACGCCTGCGCGCTCGTGAGCGCCCTGGATCTCGGCGGCCTCGGTCTCCGCGTTCTGCGCGGTGACGTGGTGCTGGTGAGCATCCGCTGCCTCGACCTCGGCCTGCGTCAGGGGAGCCAGCCGGTCCTCGAAGAACCACCGCGACACAGAGGACCGCAGGTTCTCGGTCCACGAGATGCGTCCCTTCGCATTGGGTCGCACGACGAGCGGCTCGTATCCGTCGACATCGATGAGCTTCCACCGGTCGTACTTGTCGACAGGCTGGTGCACCTCGATGAACTCTCCGCCCGGGAGTCGCACGATCCGACCCGACTCGTAGCCGTGCAGCACGATCTCGCGGTCCTTCTTCTGCAGTGCGAGTGCGATGCGCTTCGTGACGAAGTAGCCGAGAATCGGTCCGACGAACAGCAGCGCCTGGAGGGTGTGGATCACGCCCTCCATCGTGAGCATGAAGTGCGTCGCGATGAGGTCGGACGATGCGGCAGCCCACAGCACGGCGTAGAAGACGACGCCGGCGACGCCGATCGCGGTGCGGGTGGCCGCATTGCGCGGACGCTGCGCGATGTGGTGCTCGCGCTTGTCTCCGGTGACCCATGCCTCGATGAAGGGGTAGATCGCGACGAGCACGATGAACAGACCCAGAACCGCGACGGGGAGCAGGATGCCGAACGACCAGGTGCGGTCGAGGAAGACCACGTCGAGGTTGGACGGAGCGAGACGCAGAGCGCCGTCCGCGAATCCGATGTACCAGTCGGGCTGGGTACCGGCGGAGACGGGGGAGGGGTCGTACGGGCCGTAGTTCCAGATCGGGTTGATCTGGAAGAACGTGGCGATCAGCACGATCGTGCCGAACACGATGAACAGGTAGCCGCCCATCTTCGACATGTACACGGGCATCATCGGGTAGCCGACGACGTTGTCGTTCGTGCGGCCGGGGCCGGCGAACTGCGTGTGCTTGTTGACGATCATCAGCATGAGGTGCACGACGATCAGGCCGATCACGAGCAGCGGCAGCAGCAGGATGTGGAGCGTGTACAGGCGGCCCACGATGTCGGTGCCGGGGAACTCGCCGCCGAACAGGAGGAACGAGATCCAGGTGCCGACCACGGGGAAGCCCTTGATCATGCCGTCGATGATGCGGAGTCCGTTACCCGAGAGCAGGTCGTCGGGGAGCGAGTAGCCGGTGAAGCCCTCCGCCATCGCCAGGATGAAGAGCACGAAGCCGATCACCCAGTTGAGCTCACGGGGCTTGCGGAACGCGCCGGTGAAGAAGACGCGCAGCATGTGCACGCCGATGCCGGCCACGAAGACGAGAGCGGCCCAGTGGTGGATCTGGCGGACGAGCAGGCCTCCGCGCAGGTCGAAGGAGATGTGCAGCGACGACTCGAGCGCCGCCGACATCTCGATTCCGCGCATCGGGGCGTAGGCGCCCGTGTAGTGCGTCTCGACCATCGAGGCCTGGAAGAAGAACGTCAGGAAGGTTCCGGAGAGGAACACCACCACGAAGCTCCACAGGGCGATCTCACCGAGCATGAACGACCAGTGGTCGGGGAAGATCTTGCGTCCGAGCTCCTTGACGAAGCCGGAGATGCTGGTGCGCTCGTCGATGTAGTTCGACGCGGCGCCGACGAATCGGCCGCCGAGAGGCGCCTTGTTGTCCTTGTCCTCTTTGGACAGCGTTGCGGTGCTCAATGGCGCTCCCAGAAGCTCGGGCCGACGGGCTCGGTGAAGTCACTGCGTGCGATGAGGTAGCCCTCGTCGTCGACGGTGATGGGCAGCTGCGGCAGCGGACGTGCGGCCGGTCCGAAGATGACCTTGGCGTGATCCGTGACGTCGAACTGCGACTGGTGGCAGGGGCAGAGGAGGTGGTGCGTCTGCTGCTCGTACAGTGCGACGGGGCATCCGACGTGCGTGCAGACCTTGGAGTACGCGACGATGCCGTCGTACGACCAGTCCTTGCGGTCCTCCGACTCGATCAGCTGCTCGGGGCGCAGGCGCATCATCAGCACGATGGCCTTGGCCTTCTCTTCGAGGTAGCCGTCGTGGTGGCTGAGATCGGCGAGGTCCTCGGGGATCACGTGGAAAGCCGAGCCCAGGGTCACATCAGCCGCGCGGATCGGGGTTCCGTCGGGGTCGCGCACCAGGCGCGCACCCTTCTCCCACATGGTGTGCTTGAGAAGAGCGACCGGATCGCCGGCGGTCGGGTCGTCGGGCGTGCTGTGCGGAGCGAGACCGCGGAACAGCGTCACACCGGGGATGATCGACGCCACGATCGCCGCGAACAGCGAGTTGCGGATCATCGTGCGTCGCCCGAATCCGGACTCCTCGTTGGCCGTGGCGAAGGCCTCGATCACGGCTTCCCGCGTCGACTCCTTGCCGCGGGTCGGGTGCCGGTGCTCGATGTGCTCCTTGTCGCTCATGAGCGCCTTGGACCAGTGGATCGCACCGATTCCGATCGCCAGCAGGGCGAGCGAGATCCCGAGACCGATGAAGAGGTTGTTCTGACGGATGTCGATGAGCGCGCCGCTCTCGATCGGGAACAGCATGTAGGCGGCGACCGCCCAGATGCTTCCCGCCAGCGAGAGATAGAACAGGGTGTAGACCGTGCGCTCCGCAGCCTTCTCGGCGCGCGGGTCCTTGTCGGTCATCCGCGCGCGGTGCGGCGGCAGCCCGGGGTTCTGCACGGGATCGCTGACTGCGACACCCAGCCCAGGAGAGGGCTGGTAGGCCCTGTCAAGAGCCTGCGAGTCGTCGTCGTGTGCCATGGTGCTCCTCGTACGTTCCTCTTCGATGATTAAGCGTCAGTTGGACTTCGCCGTGATCCACACGGTGATGGCGACGAGCGCGCCGATTCCGAAGATCCAGACGAACAGGCCCTCGGACACCGGGCCGAGCGAACCGAGCGAGAATCCGCCGATCTGCACGGACTGCTGCTGGTAGAGCAGCGCCGAGATGATGTCGCGCTTGTCTTCGTCCGACAGGTTCATGTCGCCGAAGACCGGCATGTTCTGGGGACCGGTGACCATTGCGGCGTACATGTGCAGCGCGCTGGTCTCGGTCAGTGCGGGAGCGTACTTGCCCTCGGTGAGCGCACCGCCGGCTGCGGCCACGTTGTGGCACATCGCGCAGTTGACGCGGAACAGCTCGGCTCCGTTCGCTACGTCGCCCTCGCCGTCGAGGATATGAGCGTCCGGGAAGGTCGGGCCGGGGGCCGACTCCTGCACGAACGACGAGATCGCGAGGATCTGCTCCTCGGTGAACTGAGGCTCCTTCTGCGGTGCCTGCGGCCCCTGCATCTGGAGGGGCATGCGCCCCGTCGAGAGCTGGAACTCGGTCGCGAGCTCGCCCACACCGTAGAGGCTCGGTCCGTTGGCGGTGCCCTGCAGATCGAGGCCGTGACACGTGGCGCAGTTGGCCTGGAACAGCTTCTCGCCGTCCTCCACCGTGAGCGTGCTCTCCGCAGCCGTCGGGGTGTCGGTCGCGGCGAACGCGGCCGAAGCGCCCGCATACACGGCGCCGGTGATCATGAGTCCTGCTCCGATGAGGGCGACCGCGGCCAGGGGGCTGCGGCGACCGTTCGAACGGCGCTTCTTGTCTCGTGCCATCTCGGGGATCAGCTCCGCTCTTATTTCAGGAAGTAGATAACGACGAACAGCACGATCCAGACGACGTCGACGAAGTGCCAGTAGTAGGACACCACGATCGAGGAGGTCGCCTCCTTGTGCCGGAAGTTCTTGACGGCGTATGCGCGTCCGATGACGAGCAGGAACGCGATGAGTCCGCCGGTGACGTGCAGTGCGTGGAAACCGGTGGTCAGGTAGAACGCCGATGCGTAGGAGTCGGCGCTGATCGGCATGCCCTCAGCGACGAGAGTCGCGTACTCCCAGACCTGGCCGGCGACGAAGATCGAGCCGAGAGCGAACGTGAGGAAGAACCACTCGACCATTCCCCAGCCGAAGAGGCGTCGGCGTCCTGCGCCGTTCTTCTGGCCCTTGGCGATGCGGTACGGCTGCAGGTCCTCCGCGGCGAACACACCCATCTGGCACGTGAACGACGAGAGCACGAGGATCGCAGTGTTCACGAAGGCGAACGGCACGTTCAGCAGTTCGGTGCGGTCGGCCCACAGCTCGGGAGAGGTGCTGCGGAGTGTGAAGTAGATCGCGAAGAGTCCCGCGAAGAACATCACCTCACTGCCGAGCCACACAATGGTGCCGACAGCTACCGGGTTGGGGCGCTTGATCGTTCTTGCCGCCGGGGCATACGTCGCTGAGGTCGTCACCCTTCCATTATGGCCGATCCTCGGGCGTGATTCTCGCACCGACGGCCCGTCAGGAGCTCGGATCCGACTTAGGCGACCCTAAGAGAACGCTGCGAATCCTCGGTGAATCCGCGGGAAACGGGCGGTGAGACGGGTGCGTGGACGCGTGCGGAACACTCTGCACGTTTTCCCGCGCCGATAAGATCGCACTCATGGCTGATTCCCTGACCTGGTCCGACGTTCTCACCACTCTTCTGGAGCGTCGTGACCTCAGCGTCTGGGAGTCGACGTGGGCGATGCGGCGGATCATGCGAGGCGACGTCACCGAGGCGCAGCTCGCGGGCTTCCTGGTGGCGCTCCGCGCGAAGGGCGAGACCATCGACGAGATCGTCGGATTCCGTGACGCGATCCTCGAGGCGGCGGTACCCCTCCCCGTCTCGCCCGATGTGCTCGACATCGTCGGAACCGGTGGAGACCGAGTCGGAACGGTGAACGTCTCCACGACCGCGGCGGTGATCATCGGCGCGACCGGAGTGCCCGTCGTCAAGCACGGGAACAGAGCGGCCAGCTCCTCGTCCGGCTCATCCGACGTGCTGAGCGCCCTCGGTCTCGAACTGACTCTCGATCCCGCTTCCGTCGCGACGATCCTCGACCGCACCGGCATCACCTTCGCGTGGGCGGGAGCATTCCACCCCGGCTTCAAGCACGCCGGCGCGGTGCGCGCAGAGCTCGGCGTGCCGACCGTGTTCAACATGCTCGGCCCGCTGTGCAACCCGGCCCGCGCCGAGGCCAACGCGGTCGGCGTCGCTCAGCTCGAGCGTGTGCCGCTGATCACGGGCGTTTTCCGCACGCGCGGTGCGACGGCTCTCGTCTTCCGCGGCGACGACGGTCTCGACGAACTCACGACCACGGGGCACAGCCGGATCTGGGAGGTCACGCGCGGCGACATCCACGAGCATGATCTCGACCCCCGCGACCTCGGCATCCCGCTCGCGGACCTCGCTGATCTGATCGGCGGCACCCCCGACCACAACGCAGCGGTGCTGCGGCGGACGCTCGAAGGAGAAGAGGGCGCCGTGCGGGACATCGTCCTCCTGAATGCGGCGGCCGGGATCGTCGCATTCGAGCTGTCTCAGGACGCGACCCAGGTGCAGCGTCCGATCCTCGAGCGTCTGCGCGAGGGGTACGACCGTGCAGCCGCAGCCGTCGATGACGGGCGCGCCCTCGCGAAGCTCGACGAGTGGATCGGCGTCAGCCGGGAACTCGCCACCGCCTAGGACGCGTGATGGACCCCGTCGACGCACTGCTCGAGATCGCCTCCCTCCTGGAGCGGGAGCGTGCATCGCGCTATCGGGCGAAGGCCTTCCGTCAGGCGGCGGCGACGCTGCAGCAGCTTCCCGAGGACGTCCGCTCGGATCCGACGAGACTGCGAGCGGCCAAGGGCATCGGCGAGTCGACCTTCGGCGTCATCCGGCAGGCGCAGAGCGGTGAGGTGCCCGACTACCTGGTCGAACTGAGAGGCGAGGTCGAGCCGGAGCGCACGTCAGCGCTCAGGGCCAAGCTGCGTGGCGATCTCCACGCGCACACGGAGTGGTCCGACGGGACGACGCCGATCGGCGTGATGGCTGCGGCGGCACGCGCGCTCGGGCATGAGTACCAGGCGATCACGGACCACTCGCCTCGACTGCGGGTCGCGCGTGGGCTCTCGGCCGAGCGGCTGCGCGAGCAGATCCCCCTGGTGCGCGCAGAGTCCCGTGACGGTTTCACCCTGTTGGCGGGAATCGAGGTGGACATCCTCGAAGACGGCGCACTGGATCAGGAGGACGCGCTCCTCGACGAGCTCGACATCGTCGTGGCCTCCGTGCACTCGAAGCTGAGGATGGAGTCGCGTGCGATGACGGCGCGGATGCTCGCGGCCGTGTCGAATCCGCGGGTCAACGTGCTGGGCCACTGCACGGGGCGCCTCGTGCAGGGGGAGCGCGGCACGCGACCGGAGTCGCAGTTCGACGCCGCCGCGGTGTTCGCGGCGTGCGCGGCGAACGGAGTCGCGGTCGAGATCAACTCCCGCCCTGAACGGCAGGATCCGCCGGACGAGCTGATCGCCATCGCCATGCAGGCGGGCTGTCTGTTCTCGATCGACTCGGACGCGCACGCGCCGGGTCAGCTCTCGCTGCTCGATCATGGCGCCGAACGCGCGGAGCATGCGGGGGTTCCGGCGTCGAGGATCGTCACCACCTGGGGACTCGACCGCCTGCTGGCGTGGGCGAGCTGAGTCAGACGTCCACAGCCGCGATCGCCGCGACGGCCCGCGACATCGATCCGCCGAGGTTCCACCGCTCCGCGAGTGCGGTCGCGGCATCTACCTCGGAGGGATCGAGCGGGCGGAGAGCATCGACCGGTGCCGTGACAGCGAGGTCGGTCGCCACTGCGACCACCTTCGGGGCCACGTCGAGGTAGGGTGCGGCGGCGAGCACCTTCGAACCCACCCCTGCGCTCATGCCCTCGCCCGCCTCGGCTGCTTCGCGGATGCCCTCGAGGTCGCCGTGGGCCTGCAGGAGCGTGGCGGCGGTCTTCTCCCCGACGCCCGCGACACCCGGAAGGCCGTCCGACGCATCGCCGCGCATCGTGGCGAAGTCGGCGTACTGGCTCGGCAGGACCCCGTACTTGGCCACGACGACGGCATCCGTGACGATCTCGAGGTTGCTCATGCCTCGTGCGGTGTAGATGACGCGTACGCCGCGTGCATCGTCGACGAGCTGGAAGAGATCGCGGTCGCCGGTCACGATGTCGACGGGCATCGACGCGTGCGTCGCAAGGGTGCCGATCACGTCGTCCGCCTCGTGCTCCGCGACGCCGATGACAGGGATGCGCAGAGCGTCGAGGGTCTGGCGGATCAACGGGATCTGCGCGTCGAGCGGATCCGGCACCTCTTCGACGTCAGGGCCGGCGGCGACGACCTCGACCACCCGATGCGACTTGTAGCTCGGGATCAGATCGACCCGCCACTGCGGGCGCCAGTCGTCATCCCAGCAGGCGACGACGTGCGTCGGCTCGTACAGCGTGATGAGCTTCGCGATGATGTCGAGGAGACCGCGGGCCGCATTGATGGGGGAGCCGTCGGGTGCCGTGACCTTGTCGGGGACGCCGTAGAACGCGCGGAAGTACAGGCTGGCGGTGTCGAGCAGGAGGAGCTTGTCGGCGCGAGGCATACGCACAGTCTGACAGCGCATCGCTCGCGTGCGATATTCGATCCGTTCAGCCGCCCGGGATCTGATAACCTGGACTGTCACATGTGGCGTGTCTAGGCATGCCCGGTGGCACAAAACCAATCCATCGCTGAAGTGCTCACGATCGGCCGTGCGCGGCCGGAGTGCTCAGCCCGAGTCTCCATTCACAAGGACAACCCACTACATGACTACCGCAACGACCGCCCCGGCCACCAAGCAGGTCGCCATCAACGACATCGGATCTGCTGAGGACTTCCTGGCCGCGGTCGAGAAGACCCTGAAGTTCTTCAACGACGGCGACATCATCGAAGGCACGATCGTCAAGATCGACCGCGATGAGGTCCTCCTCGATGTCGGATACAAGACCGAGGGCGTCATCCCCTCGCGCGAGCTCTCGATCAAGCACGACGTCGACCCCAACGAGGTCGTCAAGGTCGGCGACGAGGTCGAGGCACTCGTTCTCCAGAAGGAGGACAAGGAAGGCCGTCTGATCCTCTCCAAGAAGCGTGCTCAGTACGAGCGTGCCTGGGGAGACGTCGAGAAGATCAAGGAGAACGACGGAGTCGTCACCGGAACGGTCATCGAGGTCGTCAAGGGTGGACTCATCGTCGACATCGGACTCCGTGGCTTCCTGCCGGCCTCGCTCATCGAGCTGCGCCGCGTCCGCGACCTCACGCCGTACCTCGGCCAGGAGATCGAGGCCAAGATCCTCGAGCTCGACAAGAACCGCAACAACGTCGTGCTGAGCCGCCGCGCGCTGCTCGAGCAGACGCAGTCGGAGTCGCGCACCACGTTCCTGAACAACCTGCACAAGGGTCAGGTCCGCAAGGGTGTCGTCTCCTCGATCGTCAACTTCGGTGCATTCGTCGACCTGGGCGGCGTGGACGGCCTCGTGCACGTCTCCGAGCTGTCCTGGAAGCACATCGAGCACGCCTCCGAGGTCGTCGAGGTGGGCCAGGAGGTCACCGTCGAGATCCTCGAGGTCGACCTCGACCGCGAGCGCGTCTCCCTGTCGCTGAAGGCGACGCAGGAGGACCCGTGGCAGGTCTTCGCCCGCACCCACGCGATCGGTCAGGTCACGCCGGGTAAGGTCACCAAGCTCGTTCCGTTCGGTGCGTTCGTCCGCGTCGCAGACGGCATCGAGGGCCTCGTCCACATCTCCGAGCTCTCCAGCAAGCACGTCGAGCTGGCCGAGCAGGTCGTGTCGGTCGGCGAAGAGGTCTTCGTCAAGGTCATCGACATCGACCTCGAGCGTCGCCGCATCTCGCTCTCGCTGAAGCAGGCGAACGAGGCCGTCGACGTCAACGGCACCGAATTCGACCCCGCGCTCTACGGCATGCTCGCCGAGTACGACGAGGCCGGCGAGTACAAGTACCCGGAGGGCTTCGACCCCGAGACCGGTGCGTGGAAGGAAGGCTTCGACACCCAGCGCGAGGCATGGGAGCAGGAGTACGCTGCAGCCCAGGCTCGCTGGGAGGCGCACAAGGCTCAGGTTGCCAAGGCAGCCGAGGCCGAGGCAGCGGCAGGCGACGACTTCGGCGGCCAGGTCTTCACGAGCGAGGCCGCAGGCGCGGGCACGCTCGCTGACGACGAGGCTCTTGCGGCTCTGCGCGAGAAGCTGTCGGGCGGCAACGCTTAAGCATCACGCTCTGAACGGGCCGTCATCCTTCGGGATGGCGGCCCGTTCTGCGTCCCGGCTGCGCGCGGCGCTCCGTGACCGAACATTACGGCGGCATTCGTCACATTGCGCAAGCCCCGCCAGCATGGGGGTATGACATCCCTCCTCTCGACCCCGCGCGTCGACGAGTCGGCAGCCGCCGGCACGGCGCAGCGCGTGCGATTGCGAGAGGTGGGGCGGAGCTTCCCGCTCGCACGAGGACGCCGTGACGTTCTCCGCGGGGTCGACATCGAGGTCTCAGCAGGCGAGATCATCGCCGTCGTCGGTCCCTCGGGATGTGGCAAGTCGACGCTGCTTCGCCTGATCGGCGGACTCGATGCGCCCTCCAGCGGCAGCATCCTGCTCGATGACTCCGGTGTCGCGGACGTCGACGAGCGCACCGCCGTCGCCTTCCAGGAGCCACGACTGCTGCCCTGGCGCACGATCTCGCAGAACGTCGAGCTCGGCCTTCCACGTGGCACGGCACGCCGCCACGGTCGCGAACGCGTGCGCGAGCTGCTCGAACTGGTCGGGCTTGAACAGGCCGCCGAGCAGCGCCCGCGCGAAGTGTCCGGCGGCATGGCGCAGCGCGCCTCGCTCGCGCGCGCCCTCGCTCGCAACCCGGGAGTGCTGCTGCTGGATGAGCCGTTCGGCGCGCTCGACGCCCTCACTCGCCTGCGGATGCATGATCTGCTGCTCAAGATCCACGCTGCAGAACCCACCACGGTTCTCCTCGTCACGCACGACGTCGAAGAGGCCCTCTACTTAGCCGACCGCGTTCTGCTGCTGCGCACGCTCGACGCCGACCCCGCTTCGGACGAGCACTCGATCGTGCGCACCATCAGCGTTCCCGGCATCCGCCCCCGAGACCGCGCCGATCGCGGCCTCGCCGACCTTCGCGCCGAGCTCCTCGAAGGACTCGGCGTCGATACCCACCACCGCACCGCCACCGAGGAGACCCGATGAGCACCATCACCCGCCGAATCGTCCCTGCGATCGCTGTCGCCGGCACGATCATGCTCGTCGCGACCGGATGCGTGGCCGGTGAGAACGCCACCGCCTCGGACGCGTCGCAGGACGAGGCCTCGACCGGCGAATGGTCGTCCGACACGCTGTCGATCGACTTCGCGACCTACAACCCGCTGAGCCTCGTGATCCGCGACCAGGGGATCCTCGAGGAGATCCTCGGCGACGACGTCGACATCGAGTGGGTGCAGTCCGCCGGGTCGAACAAGGCGAACGAGCTGCTGCGCTCCGGGTCGATCGATGTGGGATCGACCGCTGGTTCCGCCGCGCTCCTCGCCCGTGCGAACGGATCGCCCATCCAGGTCATCGACATCTTCTCGCAGCCCGAGTGGTCGGCGATCGTCGTCGGACCCGACAGCGACATCACCTCGGTCGAGGATCTGGCGGGCAAGTCGGTCGCTGCGACCAAGGGCACGGACCCGTACTTCTTCCTGTTGCAGTCCCTCGAAGAGGCAGGTCTCTCGGTCGACGACGTCGAGGTGCAGAACCTCCAGCACGCCGACGGACGTGCAGCGCTCGACGGCGGGTCGGTCGATGCCTGGGCCGGACTCGACCCGATCATGGCGGCAGCCGAGGTCGAGTCGGGCGACCAGCTCATCTACCGAAACGTCGACTTCAACACCTACGGATTCCTGAACGCCACCGAGGACTTCATCGAGAACCACGCCGACCTCGCCCAGGCGGTCGTCGACGCGTACGAGCAGGCGCGCGAATGGGCCCTCGGGAACCCTGAAGAGACGGCCGCGCTGCTGGCGGAGGTGGCCGGCATCGACATCGCGGTCGCGACGACGGTGATCGAGGAGCGCTCGAACCTCGACGTCGACGGCATCCCGGGAGACGACCAGCTCGCTGTGCTCGAGAAGATCGCCCCCGTCCTCGTCGAATCCGGTGATGTTCAGGGCGGCAAGGACTCGGTCGATGCGGCGCTGGATTCGATCGTCAACGACACCTTCGCGAAGAAGGCGGTCGGCGGCGAGTGACTGATCCCGACCAGCGGGTCGTGGTGCCCGCCGACACCCGCGAGGCGCGGGACGCGTCTCGCGGTGTCCGCACGGATGTCGGAGCGGGGGCGCGGCGCGCGTGGGAGCGTCCGGCCGTCCGCATCGCCGGCGGGTTCCTGCTGCCGGCGATCATCATCATCGCCTGGCAGGTCGTCACGACAACCGGGATGGTCGAGCCGTATCGCCTGCCGGCGCCGGCCACCGTGCTCACCGCCGGTGTCGAGCTGGCCGAGAGCGGGGTGCTGTGGACGCACGTCGCGATCTCGGTGCAGCGCGTGCTGCTCGGCTTCGCGATCGGATCCGTGATCGGACTCGCGATCGCCGGGATCGTCGGGCTCTCGAAGATCGGGGACGTGCTGCTCAGCCCGACGCTCTCGGCGGTACGTGCGGTCCCGTCTCTGGCGTGGGTGCCGCTGCTCATCCTCTGGATGCAGATCGGTGAGGAGTCGAAGGTGACGCTGATCGCGATCGGCGCCTTCTTCCCCGTCTACACCACGGTCGCGTCGGCGCTTCGTCACGTCGATCCACTCCTGGTCGAGGCCGGGCGCTCGTTCAGCCTGAGTGGCTGGTCGCTGTTCCGCACCGTGCAGTTGCCCGCTGTCGTGCCGTCGGTCGTCGCAGGTCTCCGACTCGCTCTCGCCCAGGCCTGGCTGTTCCTGGTCGCCGCGGAGCTCATCGCGTCGTCCATGGGTCTCGGGTTCCTCCTCATGGACTCGCAGAGCAACGGACGCGTGGACCGGATCATCCTCTCGATCGTGCTGCTCGCGCTGCTCGGCACGATCACGAACGCGCTTCTCGTGCTGGTCGAGAAGTACCTGCTCCGGCGATGGGTGTGACGGTGACGGAGGCACGGCTGCACGAGACCCGCACCTATCCGGCGCCTGCGGGGTTCGCTGCGACGGCGAACGTGACCGCTGAGGCGTATGCGCGGGCGGCGTCGGACCCGACACTCTTCTGGGAACAGGCGGCCGAGCGGCTCGACTGGGCCGAACCCTGGCACACGGCTCACGAGTGGGATCCGCCCGTGGGCGAAGCCGTACCCGCAGCGCGCTGGTTCGTCGGCGGCCGGCTCAACGTCGCGTACAACTGCGTCGACCGCCACGTCGAGGCGGGGCGCGGCGACAAGGTCGCCCTGTACTTCGAGGGCGAGCCGGGTGACCGCGTGGCCGTGACGTACTCAGACCTCCAGGAGAGAGTGTCGCGCGCGGCCAACGCGCTCCTCGCCCTGGGCATCGAGGCGGGCGACCGCGTCGTGATCTACCTGCCGGTGCTCATCGAGACCGTCGTCATCACCCTCGCCTGCGCGCGCATCGGAGCGGTGCATTCGCTCGTCTTCGGCGGGTTCTCCGCGGAGGCCGTGCGGTTCCGACTCGCCGACACGCGAGCCAAGCTCCTCGTGACGAGCGACGGTCAGTTTCGTCGGGGCACCGCGACCGAGGTGAAGTCCACGGCGGACGTCGCTGCGGCCGACCTCTCCGATCTCGAGCACATCCTCGTGCTCCGGCGCACCGGGCAGGACATCCCCTGGACCGACGGCCGAGACGTGTGGTGGCACGACGTGGTCGACACTGCGTCCTCCCGGCATGAGCCCGAGGCGTTCGACTCCGAGCATCCGCTCTTCATCATCTACACGTCGGGAACGACGGGGAAGCCGAAGGGACTCGTCCACACATCGGGCGGGTACCTCGCGCACGCGAGCTGGGCGCACTGGGCCCACTTCGACGCCAAGCCCGACGACGTGCACTGGTGCACCGCGGACCTCGCCTGGGTCACGGCCCACACGTACGAGATCTACGGTCCGCTGTCGAACGGGCTGACGCAGGTGATCTACGAGGGGACGCCGGACACCCCCGATCGTGAGCGGCATCTCGAGATCATCGAGCGCTACGGCGTGACCGTCTACTACACGGCGCCGACGCTCATCCGCACCTTCATGACCTGGTTCGGTGCAGACCTGCCGCAGGGGCACGACCTCTCGACGCTGCGTCTGCTTGGAACCGTCGGGGAAGCGATCAACCCCGAGGCCTGGATCTGGTTCCGCCGCACCTTCGGGCGCGACGAGCTCCCCGTGGTCGACACCTGGTGGCAGTCCGAGACCGGGGCTGCGATGATCGCGGCGCTCCCGGGAGTGACGACGCTGAAGCCGGGCTCCGCATCCGTGCCACTGCCCGGGATCGACGCGACCGTCGTCGACGAGAACGGCGACGAGGTGACACCAGGGCGATCCGGAACGCTCGTGGTGCGGCGTCCGTGGCCCGGCATGGCGCGGACCGTGTGGGGCGATCCGCAGCGCTACCGCGACGCGTACTGGGCGGCGTATGCCGGACACGGCGAGCACGGCGGATACTACGTCGCCGGCGATGGGGCCACCCGAGACGCGGACGGCCACATCTGGATCCTCGGCCGCCTCGATGACGTCGTGAACGTGTCCGGCCACAGGCTCTCGACGATCGAGATCGAATCGGCGCTCGTCGCGCACGACACGGTGGGGGAGGCTGGCACCGCAGGCGTCGCCGATCCGGTCACCGGACAGGCGGTCGTCGCGTTCGTCACCGCATCAGGACGCGCGGAGGTCTCGACCTCGCAGCTGCGGGGCCAGGTCGCCACGGCGATCGGACCCGTCGCCAAGCCGAAACACATCGTCGTGGTGCCCGACCTGCCCAAGACCCGCTCCGGCAAGATCATGCGACGGCTGCTCGCGCAGCTGTGGGAAGCCGAGCACGATCGTCGCGCCGGACGCGCACCCGCCCCGCTCGGGGACACGACATCTCTCCAGAACCCGTGGGCCGTCGACGAGATCGCCGCCGTGCTCGAGACCGCTGAACTGAGGACATGATGACGGAAGAACACCGCTTCGGCTTTCGCACGAGGGCTCTCCACGCCGGCGGCACTCCCGACGCCGCGACGGGTGCCCGCGCCGTGCCGATCTACCAGACGACCTCCTTCGTCTTCGAGGATGCGACGGATGCCGGCAACCTGTTCGCGCTGCAGAAGTACGGCAACATCTACTCGCGCATCGGCAACCCCACCGTCGCTGCGCTCGAGGAACGGCTGGCATCGCTCGAGGGCGGGATCGGCGCGGTCGCGACAGCGTCCGGCATGAGTGCGGAGTTCATCACGTTCGCGGCGCTCGTCGGAGCCGGTGATCACGTGGTCGCCTCGGCGCAGCTGTACGGCGGCACCGTGACCCAGCTGGATGTGACGCTGCGTCGATTCGGCGTGCAGACGACCTTCGTCCCGTCCACCGACCCCGCCGACTACGCTGCCGCCATCCGCCCGGAGACCAAGGTCGTCTACGTCGAGATGATCGGCAACCCCTCGGGCGAGATCGCCGATATCGAGGGCCTCGCGGAGGTCGCTCATGCCGCCGGTGTGCCGCTCGTCGTCGACGCGACCCTCGCCACTCCGTACCTCGCACGTCCGCTCGAGCACGGCGCCGACATCGTCATCCACTCGGTGACGAAGTTCCTCGGGGGCCACGGCACCACACTCGGCGGCGTCGTGATCGAGAAAGGCACCTTCGACTGGGGCAACGGGCGGTTCCCGCAGATGACAGAGCCGGTCGAGTCCTACGGCGGGATCAAGTGGTGGGACAACTTCGGCGAGTACGGGTTCCTCACCAAGCTGCGCACCGAGCAGCTGCGCGACATCGGACCTGCGCTGAGCCCCCAGTCGGCGTTCAACCTCCTGCAGGGGATCGAGACGCTTCCGCAGCGCATCGACGCGCATCTGGCCAACGCGCGCATCGTCGCCGACTGGCTGGCATCGGACCCCCGCGTGGAGTACGTCACCTGGGCCGGACTCGAAGGACACCCGCACCATGAGCGCGCCGCGAAGTATCTGCCGCTCGGGCCGGGATCGGTGTTCGCGTTCGGAGTCAAGGCCGATGACGGTCGCGCAGCGGGGGAGACGCTGATCGAGAACCTCCAACTGGCGTCGCACCTCGCGAACATCGGCGACGCGCGCACGCTCGTCATCCATCCGGCATCCACCACCCACCGCCAGCTCACCGCCGCGCAGCTCGCGGCAGCCGGCGTCCGTCCGGATCTCATCCGGATCTCGGTGGGCCTCGAGGACGCGGACGACATCATCTGGGACCTGGATCAGGCACTGAGCGCGGCGACGGGAGCACGACGATGAGCAACACGAACGTGACGGGCACGGATGCCTGCGCCCTCCCCGCTCCTCAGGACGCCGCCGCGTGCGCTCTGCCCCCGGCCGCGCCCCTGCATGCGGAACGGACGTGGGTGGGGCCGAGCCAGCAGCAGCGCTTCGGCATCCTCCGACGAGCGAAGTCGGTCGCGGTCGTCGGCGCGTCGAACAACCCCGCCCGCGCGTCGTACTTCGTCGCGACCTACCTGCTCTCCAGCACCGCGTACGACGTGTATCTCGTGAATCCTCGGGAGTCGTCGATCCTCGGCCGGCCGGTCTACGCGTCGCTCGCAGACCTCCCTGTCGTCCCCGACATCGTCGATGTGTTCCGCCGCGATGAGGATCTCCCCGGCGTCGCCCGCGAGGCGATCGAGATCGGTGCGCAGACCCTGTGGCTGCAGCTGGGATCGTGGAACGAGAACGCGGCGGCCCTCGCCCAAGACGCCGGGCTGTCCGTCGTGATGGATCGCTGCATCAAGATCGAGCACGCACGGTTCCACGGCGGACTCCACCTGGCCGGCTTCGACACGGGCGTCATCAGCTCGCGTCGGCAGCTGCTCGGGCGCTGAGCACCGGCCCACCGAACCCTAGACTGGCCGAATGGTTCTCATCGCGCTCACCGGCGGCATCGCGTCGGGGAAGTCGACCATTGCACGACGGCTCGCGGAACGCGGCGCGATCATCGTTGATGCCGATCAGATCGTCCGCGACGTGCAGGCTCCGGGATCTCCCGTGCTGTCGGCGATCGCCGAGACCTTCGGCCAGGAGATGATCGCGGAGGACGGGTCGCTCGACCGGGCGGCGCTCGGAGCCGTCGTGTTCGCGGACAAGGAGCGTCTCGGGCAGTTGAACGCGATCGTCCATCCGGCCGTGCGCGTCGAGTCGCAGCGTCGTTTCGACGAAGCCGTGCGTGCTGATCCGCGATCCGTCGTCGTCTATGACGTGCCGCTGCTGGTCGAGGCCCGGGTCGACGACCCCTGGGACTCGATCGTCGTCGCGCATGCTCCCGCCGATGTCCGTCGCCGCCGCCTCATCGATCTACGGGGAATGAGCGAGGCGGAAGCGGCGGGACGAATCGACGCGCAGGTGTCCGACGACAGGCGGCTGGCGATCGCGGACGTGGTCATCGACACGTCCGGTTCGCTCGCGCAGACCATCGAGCAGACCGATGAGCTGTGGGAGCGGATCTCGGCGAAGTGACCTTCGAGGGGCATGCGCCCGGTTCGCAGGCGTACCGACGGCTGATCCTCGGACTGTTCTTCGCGGGGATCGCCACGTTCGCCCAGCTGTACTCCGCGCAGGCAGTCCTGCCCGATCTGTCGGCCGATCTCGGCATCCCGCCGGCGACAGCGGCACTCAGCGTGTCGGCGGCGACACTGGGCCTGGCGGCGGCGGTCATCCCGTGGTCGATGGTCGCCGATCGCATCGGGCGGGTGCAGGCCATGGCGATCGGCGTGGTTGCCGCCACGGCATCCGGGTTCCTGGCGCCGCTCAGCACCGGGATGGAGATGCTGCTCGCTCTGCGTCTCGTCGAGGGCATGGCCCTCGGAGCGCTCCCCGCGGTCGCGCTCGCCTACCTGAATGAAGAGGTGCGTGCACGACACGCAGCGGCCGCGGCGGGCAGCTACATCGCAGGCACGACGGTCGGTGGTCTGCTCGGGCGCATTGTGTCCGGGGTCGTGGGTGAACACGTCGGATGGCGCGCGGGCATGTGGGCCGTCGCCGGCGTGTGCGCCTTGGCGGCGGTGCTCTTCCTCTGGCTCACTCCCCGAGCCCGCGGGTTCACCCCCGGACGGTACCGAGAAGGCAGCACGACGAGCGTGCTCACCCGGTTGCTCACGCCGTTGCGATCGCCGCGGCAACTCGCCCTCTATGCTCAGGGCTTCCTGCTGATGGGCGCCTTCGTCGCGGTCTACAACTACCTCGGCTTCCATCTCGCGGACCCGCCGTTCTCCCTCCCGGTCTGGCTCGTGACATTGCTCTTCCTCGCCTATCTCGCCGGCACCGTGTCGTCGCCCTGGGCGGGGTCGCTGGCCTCGCGGTTCGGGCGTTACCCGGTGCTGCGGGGATCGATCGCGGTGATGGCGGCGGGTGCGGTGGCGATGCTCGTGCCCGTCACCGGCGTCGTGCTCGGCGGCCTGCTGCTCTTCACGGCGGGATTCTTCGGCGCGCACGCGGTCGCTTCGGGGTGGGCGCCCGCCTCCGCCGATCCGGAGCACAGGGCGCAGGCATCCTCGCTCTACTATTTCGGGTACTACGCGGGATCGAGTCTGTTCGGCTGGTCACTCGGACTCGTATACGGGGGAGCGGACTGGACGTGGTTCATCATCGCGGTGGTCGTGATGTGCGCGATCTCGGCGACGCTCGCCATCGCGCTGCGCGGCGGGGCCGGTGATACGGCGGAGGGCCGAGCCGTGCCGAGGTAGCGGATCGCTCCCTTGGGGTCAGCCTCGGCCGGTGGTGCGCTCGACACGTCGGCGAGTGCGCCGACGCCACAGTGCCACGAGCGCGACGACGAGTCCGAGAAGGAGGGCCGCGGCCAGGATCGGGACGATGATCGCGGCCGCCGCGAGGGCGAAGGAGGTGCCGTCTTCCGCTGCGCTGAGAACGGGCGCCGCGAGCCCGCCGGTCGCCGCATTCGCTGCGACACGGGCGGTCGCCTTGACGATGTGCACCACGAGCGCGACGCCGATGCCGGCGGCGACCGGAACCCAGGCGTTCTCGGTGAAGAAGGAGGCAGGATCGTCGACGGTCACGGTCTGCGCGCCCGATCCCGCACCGAAGGCGATGCCGCCGGCCGCAGGGCGCAGAATGCTCTGGACCATGTCGTTGACGGAGTCGAGAGCGGGGATCTTGTCGGCGATGATCTCCAGCAGCAGAAGCGCGCCGGAGACCCACAGCGCGAGATCACTCGACAGCCACTCCCATGCGGCAGGCAGGTGGACGGCGGGCAGCAGACGATCCGCGAGACCGAGCACGAACAGCGGCATCCAGGCGTTGAGACCCGCCGACGCCGCGAGGCTGGTGCCGATGATGAACTCGATCACGGGCCCACTCTAGGCCCGGGGTCCGACACGACCCCGATGTCGGTGGCCGCGCCTACGCTGGAGGTATGCAACCCACCCGCAGTGTCCGTCCGTTCGAGGTCATCAGCGAGTACGCGCCGGCCGGCGACCAGCCGAAGGCCATCGCCGAGCTCGCGTCGCGCATCAACGCCGGTGAGACCGATGTCGTCCTGCTCGGGGCGACGGGTACCGGAAAGTCCGCGACGACCGCCTGGCTGGTCGAGCAGGTGCAGCGGCCTACTCTCGTGCTCGCGCACAACAAGACCCTGGCCGCGCAGCTCGCGAACGAGTTCCGCGAGTTGATGCCCAACAACGCGGTCGAGTACTTCGTGTCGTATTACGACTACTACCAGCCCGAGGCGTACGTCCCGCAGACCGATACCTTCATCGAGAAGGACTCGTCCATCAACGCCGAGGTCGAACGTCTCCGTCACTCGACCACCAACTCGCTTCTCAGCCGCCGCGACGTGATCGTGGTCTCCACGGTCTCCTGCATCTACGGCCTCGGTGCCCCGGAGGAGTACCTCCGTGCCATGGTCGCGCTGCAGGTGGGGGAGCGGTACGACCGGGACGCTCTCATCAGGCAGTTCATCGCGATGCAGTACAACCGCAACGACGTCGACTTCTCGCGCGGCAACTTCCGGGTGCGTGGCGACACCATCGAGATCATCCCGGTGTACGAGGAGCACGCGATCCGCATCGAGCTGTTCGGCGATGAGATCGAGGCCCTCTACTCTCTGCACCCGCTCACCGGAGAGGTCATCGAGAAGCTCGATTCGGTGCCGATCTTCCCCGCCTCGCACTACGTGGCGGGGACCGACGTGATCCAGCGTTCGATCGGCACGATCGAGCACGAGCTCGAAGAGCGACTCAAGGAGTTCGAGCGACAGGGCAAGCTGCTCGAGGCCCAGCGTCTGCGCATGCGCACCACGTTCGATCTCGAGATGCTGCAGCAGCTGGGTTTCTGCTCGGGGATCGAGAACTATTCGCGGCACATGGACGGCCGTCAGCCCGGCGAGCCTCCGCACACACTGCTCGACTTCTTCCCCGATGACTTCCTGCTCGTGATCGACGAGTCGCACGTCACCGTTCCGCAGATCGGCGCGATGTACGAAGGCGACGCGTCGCGCAAGCGCACACTCGTCGACCACGGGTTCCGCCTGCCGAGCGCGATGGACAACAGGCCGCTGCGCTGGGACGAGTTCAAGAATCGCATCGGGCAGACGGTGTATCTCTCGGCGACCCCCGGCAAGTACGAGATGGGCATCGCCGATGGGGTGGTCGAGCAGATCATCCGTCCGACGGGACTCGTCGATCCTCACATCATCGTGAAGCCCTCGAAGGGGCAGATCGACGACCTCCTGGAAGAGATCAGGGTGCGCGTCGGGCGAGACGAGCGCGTCCTCGTCACCACGCTCACGAAGAAGATGTCCGAGGAGCTCACCGACTTCCTGGGAGAGCACGGCGTGCGGGTGCGGTACCTGCACTCCGACGTCGACACTCTTCGACGCGTCGAGCTGCTCAGCGAGCTGCGGGCCGGCGTCTACGACGTGCTCGTCGGCATCAACCTCCTGCGTGAGGGCCTCGACCTTCCCGAGGTGTCGCTGGTCGCGATCCTCGACGCCGACAAAGAAGGCTTCCTGCGCTCGGGGACGTCGCTCATCCAGACCATCGGGCGAGCCGCGCGAAACGTGTCGGGCGAGGTGCATATGTACGCCGACAAGATCACCGACTCGATGGCCAAGGCGATCGAGGAGACCGACCGACGCCGCGAGAAGCAGATCGCCTACAACCTCGAGAACGGTATCGATCCGCAGCCGCTGCGCAAACGCATCGCCGACATCACCGAAGTGCTCGCTCGCGAGGGAGCCGACACGGCCGAGATGCTCTCGGGACGCGGTCGCGCGACGGGAAAGGGGAAGTCGCCCACGCCGAACCTCCGCAGAACCGGGATCGCCGCAGAGGGAGCCCAGCAACTCGAAGCGGTGATCCAGGATCTTTCCGACCAGATGCTCGCTGCGGCAGCGGAACTCAAGTTCGAACTCGCGGGTCGACTGCGCGACGAGGTCCAGGACATGAAGAAGGAGTTGCGTGCGATGGAGAAGGCGGGGCACGCCTGACGCCCCGCCGGCGACGGTGGCGCGCAGCGGTCGAGTCTGCGTGAAGACGCAGGCCGCCGTGCGCGGGCTCCGGAGTTCAGGGGCAGTGCACGAGCGTCTTCGGGCCTGAACGGTCGATCTCGTGCTCACTCATCGGTGCGCCGCACAGCGGGCATGCGCGTTCGGCCCGCTCGGCGGCGCTCGGAGGAGGAGTCTTCTCGTAAGGGCCCACCGAGGCGGGACCCGCGAGACGAATCAGGTTGCCGTTGACCCATGAGTAGAGGCCACCGGCCTCACGGATGCGGGTGCGAAGAGGGGGACGGTCACCGGATTGCGACATGTTCATTAGTGTACTAACCATTAGGGTCGTTGTATAGTCGATGCCGTGGCGCACACGGACGATCTCCTCAGGCTGGACAACCAGCTCTGCTTCGCCCTGGTCACGGCCGCGCGGAACGTCGTGGCGATCTATCGCCCGATCCTCGAACCGCTCGGCCTGACCCATCCGCAGTATCTGGTGATGCTGGCTCTGTGGGAGCGTTCTCCCCGTCCTCTGAACGACCTCGCCGCAGACCTCGCGCTCGACCCGGCGACGGCGTCGCCGCTGGTGAAGCGCCTCGAGGCCGAGGGGCTCGTCGCCCGGCAGCGCAGCTCGCACGATGAGCGTCGACTCGACATCACGCTGACCGACGCCGGTGCGGCGCTGCGCGAGCGCGCCCTCGACGTGCCACGGCAGGTCATGGCGGCCGTGGGGATGGACCTCCCGCAGATCGCTGCTCTGCGCGACGGGCTGTCCGCCTTCGCCGGTCGTCGCCCGCTTCAGCCCTGACCGCGTCGAACGCGTCGTCGGAGCGCCGCGCGCTTCCTGTGAGCGCTCACGGAGCCAATGTCCGTGGCCCCTCGTAGACTTGATCGGTGCCTATCGTCCCGGTTGCAACCCCAGGAAAACTCAGTGTTCGCGGTGCCCGCGTGCACAATCTCAAGAACGTCGACATCGACATCCCGCGCGACTCGCTCGTCGTGTTCACCGGCCTGTCCGGTTCCGGAAAGTCCAGTCTCGCGTTCGACACGATCTTCGCCGAGGGGCAGCGTCGCTACGTCGAGTCGCTGAGCGCATATGCGCGACAGTTCCTGGGCCAGGTCGATCGACCCGACGTCGACTTCATCGAAGGGCTCAGCCCCGCGGTGTCGATCGATCAGAAGTCGACGAACCGCAACCCGCGCTCGACCGTCGGCACGATCACCGAGATCTACGACTACATGCGTCTGCTGTGGGCCCGGATCGGGATCCCTCACTGCCCCGAGTGCGGCGAACGCATTCAGCGACAGACCGTGCAGCAGATCGCCGACCAGCTCATGAGTCTCCCCGAGCGCACGCGGTATCAGATCGTCGCGCCCATCGTCTCCCAGAAGAAGGGCGAGTTCGTCGACCTCTTCCGCGAGCTCGGAGCGAAGGGCTACTCGCGAGCCATCGTCGACGGCGATCTGATCCAGCTCGCCGAGCCGCCGACGCTGAAGAAGAGCTACAAGCACGACATCGCGGTGGTAGTCGACCGACTCGTCGCGGCCGACGACATCCTCGGTCGCGTCACGGACTCCGTCGAGACGGCTCTCGGACTCGCGGGGGGAGTCGTTCAGGTCAACTTCGTCGACGAAGAGGGCGATGACGCCTGGCAGTCCTTCTCCGAGAAGCTCGCCTGTCCCAACGGCCACGCACTCACTCTCACCGAGATCGAGCCCCGCACGTTCTCGTTCAACGCGCCGTTCGGCGCGTGCCCGGCCTGCTCGGGACTCGGAACCCGCATGTCGGTCGACGTCGACCTCATGCTCGGCGACGAGGAGCTCTCGATCCGCGAGGGCGCGATCATCCCGTGGACGACTCAGGGCAAGGGGCTGTTCCAGTACTACGAGCGCCTGCTCGAGGGACTCGCGGCAGATCTGAAGTTCTCGCTCGACACGCCCTGGCAGGACCTCAGGGTCGACGTGCAGGACGCGATTCTCCGCGGCGACAACTACAAGGTCACGGTGAAGTTCAAGAACCGCTACGGCCGTGAGATGCGGTACGCCTCGGGCTTCGAGGGCGTCGTTCCGTACATCGAGCGTCAGTACGCGCAGGCGGAGTCCGACACGCAGCGCGCCCGCTGGGGCGAGTACCTGCGCGAAGTGCCGTGCCCCGTGTGCGACGGGAACAGACTGAAGCCGGAAGTGCTCGCGGTGCAGGTGCACGGACACTCGATCGCCGAGGTGTCCCACCTCAGCCTCGCCGATGCGCGAGCCTTCATGGAGACGCTGACGCTCACCGACCGAGAGGCCAAGATCGCCGCGCAGGTGCTCCGGGAGATCCGGCTCCGGCTCGACTTCCTGCTCCAGGTGGGCCTCTCGTATCTCAACCTCAGCCGCTCCGCCGGCTCGCTGTCGGGCGGAGAGGCGCAGCGGATCCGACTCGCGACGCAGATCGGGTCGGGTCTCACGGGAGTGCTCTACGTGCTCGACGAGCCCTCGATCGGTCTGCACCAGCGCGACAACAGGCGACTGATCGACACCCTGCTCAAGCTGCGCGACCTGGGCAACACGCTCATCGTCGTGGAGCACGACGAAGAGACCATCGAGGCGGCCGACTGGGTCGTCGACATCGGACCGGGCGCAGGAGTGAACGGCGGCGCGGTCGTGCACTCGGGACCCTATTCGGCCCTGTTGAACGAGCCCGACTCCATGACGGGCGAGTACCTCTCGGGTGCTCGCGAGATCCCGACGCCGTCGAAGCGCCGCAAGCTCGACAAGAAGCGCAAGATCAGTGTCGTCGGAGCGCGTGAGAACAACCTCAAGAACGTGAGCGTCGACTTCCCCCTCGGCGTCCTGACCGCGGTCACGGGCGTCAGCGGGTCGGGGAAGTCCTCGCTCGTGAACGACATCCTCTACCAGGTGCTGGCCTCGCGGCTCAACGGAGCGCGCACGGTGCCCGGCAAGCACACGCGCGTCTCGGGTCTCGACAATCTCGACAAGGTCGTGCACGTCGACCAGGCGCCGATCGGCCGCACCCCGCGGTCCAACCCGGCGACCTACACGGGTGTGTTCGACAGGATCCGCTCGCTGTTCAGCGAGACCCCCGAGGCGAAGGTCCGGGGGTACCAGCCCGGCCGCTTCAGCTTCAACGTCAAGGGCGGGCGCTGCGACGCCTGTTCGGGTGACGGCACCATCAAGATCGAGATGAACTTCCTCCCCGATGTCTACGTCGACTGCGAGGTGTGCCACGGAAAGCGGTACAACCGGGACACCCTCGCGGTGCACTACAAGGGCAAGAACATCGCCGAGGTGCTCGAGATGCCCATCGCCGAGGCTGCGGAGTTCTTCGAGCCGATCCAGGCCATCCACCGCTACATGAAGACCCTGGTCGACGTCGGCCTCGGATACGTGCGCCTGGGACAGTCCGCCACGACGCTCTCCGGCGGTGAAGCTCAGCGTGTCAAGCTTGCGACCGAGTTGCAGCGGCGGAGCAACGGCCGAAGCATCTATGTTCTCGACGAGCCGACCACGGGTCTGCATTTCGAAGACGTGCGCAAGCTCCTCGAGGTCCTGAACGGACTCGTCGACAAGGGCAACACGGTCATCGTGATCGAGCACAATCTCGATGTGATCAAGTCGGCGGACTGGGTCATCGACCTCGGTCCCGAGGGCGGCTCGGGTGGTGGTGAGATCCTCGCCACAGGCACTCCCGAGCAGATCGCCCGGGTCGAGGAGAGCCACACCGGGCAGTTCCTCGCCGAGATCCTGGATGAGGGGCGCTCTGCGCGGAAGGCCAGCTGATGGCCGACGCACTCTCGTACAAACCGAGGGCGGGTGAGATCCCCACCAACCCCGGCGTGTACAGATTCCGCGACGCCGACGGGCGGGTGCTCTACGTGGGCAAGGCCAAGAACCTCCGCCAACGGCTGTCGAACTACTTCGCCCCTCTGCGCACCCTGCACGAGCGCACCCGTCGCATGGTCACGACCGCGTCGTCGGTGGAGTGGACCGTGGTGCCCACCGACGTCGACTCCCTGCAGCTCGAGTACATGTGGATCAAGGAGTTCGATCCGCCGTTCAACGTCCGCTACAAGGATGACAAGTCGTACCCGTTCATGGCCGTCACTCTCGCCGACGAGGCACCGCGAGTGATCGTGACCAGGAATCGCAAGATCCCCGGCGCGAGGTACTTCGGTCCGTACCCCAAGGTGTGGGCGGTGCACGAGACGATCGACCTCATGATCAAGGCGTTCCCGATCCGGACCTGCAGCGATGCCAGCTACAAGCGGGCGATGGCGACAGGCCGGCCGTGCTTCCCGGGTCAGATCGGCAAATGCGGCGGCCCCTGCTCGATGACGGTGACGATCGAGGAGCACAGGGCGATGGTCGACGACTTCGTCGCCTTCATGGCCGGCGGAGACGAGCGCTTCACCCGGGAACTGACCAGGCGGATGCTCGCCGCCTCGGCCGCGATGGACTACGAGGCCGCGGCGAAGTATCGCGACAAGCTCGGCGCGATCGAGGCCGTGCTCGGGAAGAGTGCACTGGTGCTGGCGCCCGACGAAGACGCCGATCTGTTCGGCATCGCCGAAGACGAACTCGCAGCAGCCGTGCAGCACTTCGTGATCCGCGGCGGGCGTGTGCGCGGAGTCCGTGCGTTGACGATCGAGAAGGAGATCGACATCTCGACGGCCGACCTCGTCGACCAGGTGCTCCAGCGCGCCTACGGCGATGCGCAGGACGTGCCGAGACGCATCCTCGTGCCCTCGCTGCCCGACGACGCCGCCGAACTCGAGCTCTGGCTCAGGGAGCGGCGCGGGAAGAAGGTCGAGATCGCCGTCGCTCAGCGCGGCCAGCGTGCAGACCTCATGCGCACCGCGACGCTGAATGCGCAGCAGGCCCTGATCCGTCACAAGACCCGTCGCACGAGCGACTACGTCGCGCGGACCCAGGCGCTGACCGATCTGCAGGAGGCCCTCGGGATGAGCGAGGCGCCGTTGCGGATCGAATGCTTCGACATCTCGCACCTCGGCGGCACCAACGTCGTGGCGTCGATGGTCGTGTTCGAAGACGGACTGCCCCGCAAAGACCAGTACCGCTCGTTCAACATCGCGGAGACGACCGACGATACCGACTCGATGTATCAGGTGCTGCGTCGGCGCCTGGCGTATCTCGACCGTCCGGAGGAGACGACCCCCGAGGAGCAGGTCGCAGAAGAGGCCCTCGCCGAGGGAGTCGTCGGCGAGGTCAAGCGCAAGCCACGTTTCGCCTATCCTCCCCAGCTGCTGCTCGTCGACGGCGGCAAGCCGCAGGTCGAAGCCGCCGCTCGCGCGCTGCGCGATGCGGGTCACACCGAGATCGCGGTGTGCGGCATCGCCAAGCGTCTCGAGGAGATCTGGCTCCCGGGCGAGGACTTCCCGGTGATCCTTCCCCGCACGAGCGAATCGCTGTACCTCCTGCAGCGTCTGCGCGACGAAGCTCACCGCTTCGCGATCACCCACCAGCGCAAGCGTCGTCGGAACGACATCTCGTCGGTGCTCTCGGAGGTCCCGGGGCTCGGGGCGTCGCGCATCAAGGTGCTGCTCAAGCACTTCGGATCCGTGACCGCTCTCCGGGCGGCGGCGCCCGAGGAGATCGAAGAGGTGCAGGGGATCGGACCCGTGCTCGCCCAGAACATCCATACCCATCTCTCCACTCGCTAGGCTGGTCCCTGCGGGGGAGAAGGAGTAACCATGGCTGACGGGGAGAAGGGCGAGTTCCTCATCGTCACCGGCATGTCGGGCGCGGGGCGCACGACGGTCGCGAACGCACTCGAGGACCTCGGCTGGTATGTCGTCGACAACCTGCCGCCGCAGATCCTCCGTCCGCTCCTCGACCTCACCGATATGGGCGGCAACGCGCTCCCCAAGGTGGCGGCGGTGGTCGACGTGCGGGGTCGCAACCTGTTCGACGACTTCCCCGGTGTGGCGCGCGCCCTGAGGTCGCGCGGATCGGTGCGAGTGCTGTTCCTCGACGCCTCCGACGATGTGCTCGTGCGACGGTTCGAATCGGTGCGCAGGCCCCACCCACTGCAGGGAGACGGCACGCTTCTCGACGGCATCCGCATCGAGCGCCAGAAGCTCGCCCCGATCCGGGAGTCCGCCGACCTCGTCATCGACACCTCGGCGCTCAACATCCACCAACTGGCGACCCAGGTCTCCGAGCTGTTCTCCGAGGCGGGGGCCGCACGGCATCGGGTGACCCTGATGAGCTTCGGGTTCAAGTACGGGCTGCCGACCGACGTCGATCTCGTCGCCGACATGCGCTTCCTTCCCAACCCGTTCTGGAACGAGCAGCTCCGCGGACTCACCGGGAAGGACGAGCCGGTCAGAGAGTACGTGCTGTCCCGCGAGGGCGCGGCCGAGTTCCTCGACGCCTACACGGCGGCGCTCACGCCTGTGCTGGAGGGATACCAGCGCGAGAACAAGAGCCACTCGACGATCGCGATCGGGTGCACGGGCGGCAAGCACCGCTCCGTCGCGATGGCCGAGGAACTGGCGCGGCGCGTGGCAGCGGTGCCCGGAGTGGCCGTCAACGTGCGTCACCGGGACCTCGGTCGGGAGTAAGACCCGCGCCGTTCCGAGTAAGCTGGAGGTTTGCGTCGCGATCCGGCGCGTGAGCGTGAAGGAGTGTCGTGGCACTAACCACCGACGTCAAGGCTGAGCTTGTCAGCATCCGCAATGCACCCCCGACGGTGCGCGTCGCCGAGGTCACATCGATCCTCCGATTCGCCGGTGGTCTGCACTCGATCGCCGGACGGGTCGCCGTCGAGGCCGAGGTGGATGCCGAGGTGCTCGCGCAACGCGTCGCGCGCGATCTGGCGGAGATCTACGGAGTCCGTCCCGAGATCGCCCAGGTGCAGTCGAGCAGCGCGAACGACGGTGCCCGGTGGGCCGTCCGGGTGATCGCGGCGGGGGAGACCCTCGCCCGTCAGACGGGGCTGCTCGACCAGCGTCGCCGGCCGGTCCGAGGTCTTCCCAACCGCCTCACGACGGGTTCGCGTGCCGAGATCGCGGGACTGTGGCGCGGCGCGTTCCTCGCGGCGGGCACTCTGAGCGAGCCGGGGCGCTCGGCGATGCTCGAGGTGTCATGCCCGACATCGGAGGCGGCGATGGCCCTCGTCGGTGCAGCACACCGACTGGGGGTGGCAGCCAAGGCCCGCGAGGTGCGTGGCATGCCGCGAGTCGTCGTGCGCGAGGGAGAGGCGATCCGCACGGTCCTGAGTGAGATGGGGGCGCAGAAGACCGCCGTCGCGTGGGAGGAGATGCGCCAGCGTCGCGAGGTGCGCGCCGGCGTCAACCGTCTCGTGAACTTCGACGATGCGAACCTCCGCCGTTCGGCGCAGGCCGCGGTCGCCGCGTGCGCGCGCGTCGAGCGCGCCCTCGAGATCCTCGCCGACGATGTGCCCGATCACCTCAAGGTCGCGGGTGAACTGCGTCTCGCGCACCGCGACGCGAGCCTCGACGAGCTGGGGCATCACGCGGATCCCCCCATGACGAAGGATGCTGTCGCCGGACGCATCCGCCGACTTCTGGCGATGGCGGACAAGCGCGCTCAGCAGGAGGGGATCCCCGGAACCGAGGCTGCGGTCCCCGCGGGCCTCGACGTCTGATCACTCCTGATGACCGAGCGAGGCGACCCCTGTCAAGGGGTCGCCTCGCTTCGTCATATCGGGGAAGGATCGAAGTCGGCGACGTGTTGTCGTCACTAGGATGAGAAAAGTCCGCTCTACGCCGCACCTCGGCGGCGCAGAGGATCGGCAAGCGCCGCGGCGCGGCGCGGATTGGATGAAAGCGACATGGCGACCTATACGCTCCCCGACCTTCCCTACGACTTCGCAGCCCTCGAGCCGCACATCAGCGGCAAGATCATGGAGCTGCACCATGACAAGCACCACGCGACCTACGTCGCCGGAGCCAACACCGCACTCGAGCAGCTCGCCGAGGCTCGCGAGAGCGGCAACCTCGCGAACGTGAACAAGCTCGAGAAGGACCTCGCGTTCAACCTCGGCGGCCACGTCAACCACTCCATCTTCTGGACGAACCTCTCGCCCACCGGTGGCGGACAGCCCGAGGGCGAGCTCAAGGCGGCGATCGACGAGTTCTTCGGCTCGTTCGAGAAGTTCCAGGCGCACTTCACCGCGAACGCCCTCGGCATCCAGGGCTCCGGCTGGTCGGTGCTCAGCTGGGACTCGATCGGCCAGCGCCTGATCATCCAGCAGCTGTTCGACCAGCAGTCGAACACGGCACAGGGCACCGTGCCGCTGTTCCAGCTCGACATGTGGGAGCACGCCTTCTACCTCGACTACCTCAACGTGAAGGCCGACTACGTCAAGGCCGCCTGGAACATCGCCAACTGGGAGAACGTCGCCCAGCGCTTCGAGGTCGCCCGCGAGAAGACGAACGGCCTGCTGGTACTGTCGTAATCGGGTCGCGTCCCGACGGGCCCAGTCTCGTCGGGACGCCATCTCAGCCAAAAACCCCCGCGCATCGCGTACGCACGATTGCTGCGCACAGCGCACGAGAAACAGGGAGACCTGAGTGTCTGTCAAGATCGGTATCAACGGCTTCGGCCGTATCGGACGCAACTACTTCCGCGCGGCTCTCGCGCAGGGAGCGGACATCGAGATCGTCGCGGTCAACGACCTCACCGACAACAAGACCCTTGCCCACCTTCTGAAGTACGACTCCGTGGGTGGCGTCCTCGACGCTGACATCAGCTACGACGACGAGAGCATCACGGTCAACGGCAAGGCGATCAAGGCGTTCGCGGAGCGCGACCCCGCCGGCCTCCCGTGGGGTGAGCTGGGAGTGGACATCGTCATCGAGTCGACCGGCTTCTTCACCAAGGCCGAGCTCGCGAAGAAGCACATCGAGGCCGGCGCCAAGAAGGTGCTGATCTCGGCTCCGGGCACCGGCGTCGACGGCACGTTCGTCATGGGCGTGAACGAGGACACCTACAACCCGGAGACCGATCACATCATCTCCAACGCCTCGTGCACCACCAACTGCCTCGCACCGCTGGCACAGGTCTTCAACGACGCGTTCGGCATCGACCGCGGCTTCATGATGACCGCGCACGCCTACACCGCAGACCAGAACCTGCAGGACGGCCCGCACAGCGACCTGCGTCGTGCTCGCGCGGCGGCGATCAACATCACCCCGGCGTCGACCGGTGCCGCGAAGGCCATCGGCGAGGTCCTGCCGGAGCTGCAGGGCAAGCTCAGCGGCTCGTCGTACCGCGTGCCGGTTCCCACCGGCTCGATCGTCGACCTCACGCTCATCACCGACCGCGAGAACCTCACGGTCGACGAGGTGAACGAGGCCTACAAGAAGGCCGCCGCCGACGGACGCCTCGCAGGCTTCCTGCAGTACAACGAGGACCAGATCGTCTCGAGCGACATCGTGCACAACCCGCACTCGTCGATCTTCGACGCGACGCTGACCAACGTCAGCGGCAACCTGGTCAAGGTCTCGAGCTGGTACGACAACGAGTGGGGCTACTCGAACCGTCTCGTCGACCTGACCGAGTACGTGGCAGAGCGTCTCTGAGACTCCGCCCATGACTCTGCGCACCCTGGACTCACTGGGTTCGCTCGAGGGCAAGCGCGTCATCGTCCGTTGTGATCTCAACGTCCCCCTGCGGGACGGGGTCATAACGGACGATGGCCGTGTGCGCGCCTCGCTGCCTACCCTCAACGCACTGATCAACGCGGGAGCCCGCGTCGTCGTGTGCTCGCACCTCGGACGCCCCGATGGGGCGCCCGACCCGCAGTACAGCCTCGCCCCGGTCGCCCAGCGACTGTCGGAGCTGCTCGGCACGCCGGTCGCGTTCGCGCGCGACACCGTCGGCGAGTCGGCGCAGGAGGCTGTCGCCTCGCTCGAGGACGGCGGCGTCGTCGTCATCGAGAACCTGCGATTCAACCCGGGGGAGACCTCGAAGGACGACGCGGAGCGCGGCGCCTTCGCGGCTCAGCTCGCAGAGCTCGGAGACGTCCTCGTCTCCGACGGATTCGGCGTCGTGCACCGCAAGCAGGCGAGCGTCTACGACCTCGCCCAGCTGCTGCCGTCGGCTGCCGGCCTGCTCATCGCCACAGAGCTCGACGTGCTCGATCGCCTCACCGAGAATCCCGAGCGTCCGTACGCGGTCGTCCTCGGCGGCTCGAAGGTCAGCGACAAGCTCGGCGTGATCTCGCACCTGCTGCCGCGCGTGGATCGCATCCTCGTCGGCGGCGGGATGCTCTTCACCTTCCTGAAGGCTCAGGGGCACGCGGTGGCATCGAGCCTGCTCGAAGAGGACCAGCTGGAGACGGTGCGCGGCTACATCGCCGAGGCCGAGAAGCGCGGCGTCGAGCTCGTGCTCCCGACCGATGTGATCGTCGCCTCCTCGTTCTCGGCCGATGCCGACCACGAGACGACGGCCGCCGACGCGATCGAAAGCACCGCTTTCGGTTCGTCGGGAATCGGTCTGGACATCGGCCCCGAGACGGCGGCGCGGTTCGCCGAGGTCATCCGCTCCTCTGCGACCGTGTTCTGGAACGGCCCGATGGGCGTGTTCGAGTTCCCCGCGTTCGCCGGCGGCACCAAGGCCGTCGCGCAGGCGCTCACTGAGGTCGACGGCCTCAGCGTCGTCGGCGGCGGCGACTCGGCCGCGGCCGTGCGTCAACTCGGATTCGACGATGACCAGTTCGGTCACATCTCGACCGGCGGCGGCGCCAGCCTCGAATTCCTCGAGGGCAAGAAACTACCCGGACTGGAGGTGCTCGGATGGGCATGAACACCCGCACCCCGCTGATCGCGGGAAACTGGAAGATGAACCTCGACCACCTGCAGGCGGTCGCGTTCGTGCAGAAGCTGCACTGGACTCTCAAGGATGCCAAGCACGAGGACGGCTCGGTCGAGGTCGCGGTGTTCCCGCCCTTCACCGACATCCGCAGCGTACAGACGCTGATCGACGCGGACAAGATCCCGTTCGCGCTGGGCGCGCAGGACCTCTCGGCTCACGACTCCGGTGCCTACACGGGCGAGGTGTCGGGGGCGTTCCTGGCGAAGCTCGACGCGAAGTACGTCATCATCGGTCACTCCGAGCGCCGCGAATACCACGCGGAATCCGACGAGGTCGTGGCGGCCAAGACGAAGGCCGCGCTGAAGCACGGCCTGACCCCGGTGATCTGCGTGGGCGAGACGGCCGAGGATCTCGAGAAGTTCGGCGCGAGCGCCGTTCCCGTCGGTCAGCTCGAGGTGGCACTCCAGGGCCTCTCGAAGGATGCGGACATCGTCGTGGCGTACGAGCCGGTCTGGGCCATCGGCTCGGGACAGGCCGCGACCCCTCAGCAGGCGCAGGACGTCTGCGCCGTGCTGCGCACGGTGGTCGCGAAGGTCCTCGGTGACGATGCTGCGGCGCGCACTCGGATCCTGTACGGCGGATCGGTCAAGGCGGCGAACATCGCCAGCTTCATGCGTGAACCCGATGTCGACGGCGCACTCGTCGGAGGCGCGAGCCTCGTGGTCGATGAGTTCGCTGCCATCATCCGCTTCGAGAAGCACGTCGGCGTATGAGTGTGCGGCGGGGCTCCGGCCCCGCCGCACCGTATACTTGACCGTTACCGGGGCAATCCTGCCCCAGCGAAAGGCTCTTCCTCGTGGAAATTCTCGAGTTCGTCCTGCAGGTGGTGCTGGGTATCACCAGCGTCCTGCTGACTCTCCTCATCCTCCTCCACAAGGGTCGCGGCGGCGGCCTGTCCGACATGTTCGGTGGAGGCATGACGTCGGCTGTCGGCTCGTCGGGCCTCGCTGAGCGCAACCTCAATCGCTTCACGGTGATCCTCGCACTCGCGTGGTTCGTGTCGATCGTCGCGCTCGGTCTCATCACGAAGTTCGAGGTGATCTGATGGCTACCGGCGGCAACGCGATCCGAGGGACCCGAGTGGGTTCCGGCCCCATGGGCGAGCAGGACCACGGCTACCACGCAGAACGCATCGCGGTCTCCTACTGGGATGGACTCGGCAACGAGACCGTGCGCTACTTCGCGGCGGGGCTGCCCGAAGAGGAGATCCCCGAGACGATCGACCACCCGCAGTCGGGGCTCCCGGCCGGTCGCGACAAGGAGAATCCTCCTGCACTCGCGAAGACCGAGCCGTACAAGACCCACCTGGCATATGTGAAAGAGCGCCGTACCGATGAGGAAGCCGTCCAGCTCCTCGAAGACGCTCTGACCCAGCTGCGCGAGCGTCGAGGTCAGTGACCTCGATGTGACAGAGAAGTGGGGGGGGGGGGGCCCCCACCGCGCGCCCCGCCGGGGGGGGCGCCCGGGGCGGCGGGGGCGCGCGCCGGCGCGGGCTGGGAGGCGCCGGGGGGGG
>NZ_CAUQVQ010000004.1:0-97515 GCF_963521645.1 uncultured Microbacterium sp.
TGCCCCGCTTGGTTTGGGGGGGGTTCTCGGGTGCGGTGTCACCTTCCCTGTTTGGTGGGGCCCCCCCCTTTGGGGGGGGGGCCCACGTCTTTAGGCTGAGCGCATGCGTCTGCGTTCTCTGACGGTGACAGGCATCGTCGCCCTTCTGCTGGTGTCCGGATGCTCAGCGGCCCCTACGCCGTCACCGAGCCCGTCCGTGTCGGCCACCGCAACGCCCACGCCCACCTCGTCTCCGACGCCCGAGCCGATCGCGACACCCGAGCCGGCGTTCGACGTGACGTGCGACGATGTCGCGGCGGAGATGGCGCAGCTCGTCGGCGAGCCGTCGACACCGGTGGAGCCCGTGCTGTCCACGGTGTCGACCATGGGGTGGATCCCGGGGCCCGCGCAGCACATGTTCCAGCAGGTGGGTGGCATCGCCTGCTCCGCCGAGTCCGGCATCGACCGTAGGTGGGAGGTCACGATCGTGCCCGACGCCCTGAGCGTCATCGACGGCGCGACCGAGCGTCAGGGGTACTGGGGAGAGCAGGCCGACTGCGCCGACGGCATGTGCACGTTCGAGGTGCCCGAGGGCGACGTGCTGCTCTCGGCCACGGTGTTCGAACCCGGCATCGGGCCGGATGCGACGGCCGCGATGGAGGCGGCCATGCGCAGGCTGGCCTCCGACGCGGCAGCGACCGTGCGCGATGCGGAGCGCATCGACAGCGACATCGTCGGAGCGCCGTGCGAGCGGCTCATCACCGTCGACCAGGTGAACGAGCAGCTCGGCGTGTCGGATGCGCTGCTCTACACCGACTTCGGCGGGTGGGGCATTCCGGCAGAGGTCTACGAGGTCGCCAACGGCGCCCGGATCTGCCTGTTCCGAACCTCGGCGAGCGAGTACGAAGGACCCACATACCTCCAGATGACCGCCCTTCCCGGCGGTGCGTGGGCGTTCGAGGAGCAGGCGGGGGCTGAGGCGACGGTCGAGGGGGCGGATGCGGCGAAGACGAGCGTCGGTCCATACGGGGAGAGCATCCTCGACGTGCGGATCGGAGCGGACTGGGTGCGGCTCGTCACGTTCGACGACGGCTCCGGTGCTCCGGACCCCACGCCGATGGCGGAGTCGGTGGCGCGCGCTCTCACGGTGGGGCAGCCCGCCCCGCAGTAGCGCGAACCGCGTGGGCTAGCCTGGCGGCATGGCTGACTGGAAACCCGATGTCCTCGCGGATGAGTTCGAGCAGCTGACACTCGACCTCGGCGAGGATGACGAGGGCCCGGTCTTCGCCACACTCGTACGCGCGCTGCCCCACGAGCAGAGCTGGTGGGATGTCCTGCGCGCACGTCGTGGCCCGCTCGACGATGTGGACGTGCTCTACGTGCACGGGTGGTCCGACTACTTCTTCCAGAAGCGCCTGGCACGGTTCTGGACGGCGCGGGGCGCGCGGTTCTTCGCGCTCGATCTGCGCAAGTACGGCCGCAGTCTGCGCGACGCTCAGACGCCGGGCTACGTCACGTCCCTCACGACCTATGACGAGGACATCGCAGCGGCGCTGGAGGCCATGGGGCGCGGGACGGAGGGGATCGCGTCGACACGCCGTCTGGTGCTTCTCGGTCACTCGACGGGCGGTCTGACGCTGAGCCTGTGGGCCTCGAGACACCCCGGCACTGCGGACGCGGTGATCCTGAACAGTCCGTGGCTGGAGTTCCAGGTCGCGTCGGCGAGGCCGCTGATCGCACCGGTCGCAGAGCTTCAGGCGAGATGGGCCCCGCGAGAGGTGGCGCCGCAGGTCGATCTCGGTTTCTACACCCGAGCGCAGCAGGAGGTGGCGGACCCCGACGATCCGGTCGACATCAACCTCGCGTGGCGTCCCGCGCAGACCATGGCCGTGCACGCGGGGTGGTTCCATGCCGTGCTGACAGGGCACGCGGCCGTGGCGGCGGGGCTCGCGATCGATGCACCGGTGTGCGTGCTGCTCTCGGCACGGTCGGCGACTCCCACACGGTGGTCGGAGGACCTCACCCGCGCCGACTCGGTCCTCGTCGTCGACGACATCGCGCGCGCCGCGCTGAAGCTCGGTGCCTCCGTGACGGTCGAGCGGATCGACGGCGCCCTGCACGACGTCTTCCTCTCTCGCCACGAGGCGAGAGAGGAAGCGTATCGTCGCCTCGACCGGTGGGTCAGAGGATGGTCGGCCGCGGGCTGAGTCGCGTCACACGTAGTACATGGCGCGAGCGAGGCGTTCGGAGTCGTCGGCGTCTCCGCGCAGCGCGGCCTCGCGGAAGTCGCGGTAGATCCGCAGCATCCGCTCCCGATCGCCCTCGGGAAGCGTCCACGATCGCAGGTTGCGGAAGAGCGCCATGCTCGCGTCGTTGATCAGCACCTGGTGCTGGATGTTGCGGCTGCGGTCGCTGAGGTACGAGAAGACCGCCCAGCGCGCCTCCGACAGCTGCTCCGCGTCGTCTATCGCGGCGCACATGCCGTCGACGAGGTCGGCCAGCTCTTCGCGCTCGTGCGGCGACATGCGGGCGATGCCCATGCGGGCGGCGACACCCGCCTGGTACCCGGCGAACTCCAGCGTCTGCTCGACCACCTCGGGTGTGACGGTGGTGACCTCGGTGTATCTGCTCGGGTACATCGTGACGAGTCCGAGACGCTCGAGCCGCTGCAGCGCCTCGCGCACGGGCGTGCGCGACACGTGCAGTTCTTCGGCGACATCGACATCGCGGATGCGGTGCCCGGGTTCCAGAGCTCCGTCCACGATCTTCGCGCCTATGTGCTGGAAGACCTCCTCCGCCAGTAGTTGCTTGCTCTCTCGGATACTCGTCATCGAGCTGTTGCTGACCATGGATTGCCCCCAGTTGCATTCCCATATCCGAGCCCCCCATGATGTGCTCGGACGCTCACTACATCACGAACTCGGTCGCGATGCCAATAATCCACAGGTGCATTTCCGTCGACGTCCGGAGGCCCGCCCGAGGTGCGTCCTCGTGGGATCTCGGTGACGGGGATTCTGTGGCCGGCGGGCGTGGGACGTCCGCCGGCCACAGACGATGTCGTGCACGGAGCTGCACCGCGCCCAGTCCCCACAAGGCGGGAACCTCGAGCCGCACACGCGGACCGTGGTTCGGCAGCGCGTCATGCACCGACGCATCGTGTGCCGCATCGGGATGCGGCAGTCTCCAGTCTCTGCCACGCGCGCTCATATATCGGAATGGGATCCGCCGGGGGAGGGGTTCCATCGTCTCGACGCTCCCGCGCCGACCCGCTCCGCCTGTCGGGTCCGCCTTCGTGCTGGAGAAGTCTCGTGTCCGCTAGCGTGGGCTCGTGGACAAAAGGCGAAGAGCTCTCTTGGCACTGCCGTCCGGCGAACTCGCGAACAGTTCCGCGTTCCAGGTGTTCGAAGACGTGCTCGCCTCGATCTATGCGGGAGAGATCGCGCCCGGTGACCCGGTCAGCGAGAACGACATCGCCCAGAAGTACGGCGTCTCCCGCACCCCGGCGCGAGAAGCGATCCAGCGGCTCAGGGAGCTCGGGTTGGTCGAGGCGTCCGCCGGTCGGACCTCTCGGGTCGTGCTGGTCTCCGAGCAGACGATCCGGCACGCCCTCGTCGTGTGGGAGGCGCTCATGATGGTCGCAGTCGACGAGACGGTCGGTCTCATCGACGCCGCCGACCTGGAGCTCATGCACGCGAGTATCGAGGAGTTCCGAGAGGCGGCGCGGCGCGGAGACGCGGACAGTGCGGCGCAGGCGAACTACGACCTGTTCGCAGTCCTCGTCACCAGATCGACCAATCCAATCCTCGTGAGGAGCATCGCGCGCACGGTGCACATGATCCGGCTGGGAGGCCTGTCCATGCCCCGGTGGGTGGATGCGAACCTGCTCGGCGAGGCGCAGGTCGCACTCGTGGATGCGCTGCGCGCGCGGGATCTCGACGCGGCGAAAGCGGCCGTTCACGCCGCGGCCGACTTCCGGCTCGTCACCGACGAGGATCACGTCGACCCGTGATCAGTAGCCCGCGATCGAGTTCGGGCTCGTGAGTGATACCTCTTGACGACGGCTGAGACCTCACTTGTATACTGGAATACAAGTAGGTTGTCGGTGCGCATCCGGTGCGGGTGACCGATCGCACGTCTCTGGGGTGACGGCCTACTTGCGGGTCTTGCTGGTGAGATTCTGGGGAGAGCGTCGGCAAGACCCACAACCCCGCGCGTGATGATCGCGCGCCGCGATACTGAAGACGACGAAGGGGGCGGATGCCGCGCATCCGCCCCCTTCGTCGCGCACGGGTCAGCGGTAGTTGATGAACTGCAGGTCGAGGTCGAGGTCGGCGCCCTTGAGGAGGGCGATGACCGACTGCAGGTCGTCACGGCTCTTGGACTGCACACGCAGCTCGTCGCCCTGGATCTGGCTCTTCACGCCCTTCGGCCCCTCGTCGCGGATGATCTTGTTGATCTTCTTCGCGTTCTCCGAGGAGATGCCGTCCTTGAGCGTCGAGACGATGCGGAACTCCTTGCCGCTCGCGAACGGCTCGCCCGACTCGAGGCTCTTCAGCGAGATGCCGCGCTTGATCAGCTTGCTCTGGAACACGTCGAGCACCGCCTTCGCACGCTCTTCCGTGCCGGCGATGATCAGGATGGACTCGCCGCTCCACGCGATCGAGGCGCCGGTGCCCTTGAAGTCGTAGCGCTGCTCGATCTCCTTGCGGGCCTGGTTGAGGGCGTTCTCGGCCTCCTGGTGATCCACTTTCGAGACGATGTCAAAGGAACTGTCAGCCATGGCGAAATTCTATCGACATGGGTGATTCCGCGCTGATGTGGAAGCGTTTCCATGACTCGCCGACCTCTTCGACCCGGTCACGGATTGGTATCGACGCCCGGATTCATTGCGAATCGAATCGAAAATTGTGCATACTGTAAGCGCTTGCAGTTTCGTGCAGGTCATCAGCACTCAGAGAGGCACACACCAATGAAGGTGAACAAGAGGGGCATCGTCGCCGCCGGCGCCATCGCCATCGTTTCGACTCTTACGCTTGCCGGTTGCTCGACCGGCGGTGCAGGCGACGAGGCGGTAGAGAGCGACAGCGGCAGCACGCTGACGGTCTGGGTCGACGCGGAGCGCGTGGACGCGCTGCGGGGTGCGGCCGATTCGTACGAGGAGAAGACCGGCGTGGCCGTCGAGCTCGTCGGCAAGTCGGTCGACGACATGAAGGACGACTTCATCCAGCAGGTTCCGACCGGCAAGGGCCCGGATGTCGTGATGGGCGCGCACGACTGGCTCGGCGAGCTGTCGACCAACGGCGTCGTCGCCCCGCTCGAGCTCGGCGACTCCTCGACCGACTATCTGCCCGTCGCGCTCCAGGCTGCGACCTACGACGGCACGGTCTACATGCTCCCCTACGCGGTCGAGAACATCGCCGTGCTGCGCAACGCCGATCTGGTGCCGGCGGCTCCCACGAGCTTCGACGACATGGTCTCGAAGGGCACGTTCGTGGTCGAGCAGGGCACGGAGGGCAACCCGTACCACCTGTACCCGTTCCAGACGGCGTTCGGCGCCCCGGTCTTCGGCACCGACGAGTCCGGCAGCTATGACTCCTCCGACCTGCAGCTCGGCAGCGAGGGCGGGTTCGCGTTCGCCGACTGGCTCGCCGCCCAGGGCGCCGCGGGCACGCTGAACACCGACATCGACGGCGAGATCGCCAAGCAGCAGTTCCTCGACGGCACCGCGGCCTTCTGGCTGACCGGCCCGTGGAACGTCGGCGCGGCCACCGACGCCGGCATCAACGTCGCGATCGACCCGATCCCCAGCCCCACGGGCGAGACCGCGTCGCCGTTCGCCGGCGTCAAGGGCTTCTTCGTGAGCTCGGAGTCGAAGAACAAGGTCGCCGCGAACGACTTCCTCGTCAACTACATCGGCACCGAAGAGGTGCAGCTCGCGCTGTTCGAGGCGGGCAACGTCCTCCCCGCTCTGACGGCCGCCGCCGACACCGCGGCCTCCGACGAGATCATCGCCGGCTTCCAGGCCGTCGGTGCGGATGCGGTTCCGATGCCCGCGATCCCGGCGATGGGTTCGGTCTGGGAGTTCTGGGGCGTGGCCGAGGCCGCGGTCATCAACGGCTCCGACCCGACGACGACGTGGCAGAAGCTCGTCGACGACGTGACCGCCGCCATCAAGTAACGCCAGCACGATCCCTGCCGGGGCGGACCAGGTCCGCCCCGGCAGATCCACGACGGGGACGACATGACCGAAACTGCTGAGCCCACGGCTCCACTGAACAAGCGCCAGCGTCAGGCGGCGAGGATCGCAGAAGCGGCCTCGGGACCGATCGGCTGGATGCTCCTGAAGATCCTGCTGCTCGCCGTCGTCGACGCGATCGCGCTCTACGCGGCGTTCGTCCTGTTCGGTCAGCAGGAGTGGCTGATCCTCGGGCTCGTCGTCGCCGTCACCGTCCTCGTCAACTACATCTACTTCTCACGCAAGCGCATCCCGGCGAAGTACCTGACTCCCGGCATCATCTTCCTGGTGATCTTCCAGGTCTTCACGCTCCTGTACACCGGCTACATCGGCTTCACGAACTACGGCACAGGGCACAACGGCACGAAGGACCAGGCGATCTCCTCGCTGCTGGCCTCGGCGCAGCAGCGCGTCGAGGACTCCGCCACCTACCCCGTCACGGTGGTCGAGCAGTTCGGCACCTACGGCCTCCTCGTGACCGACCCCGACTCGGGCGACGCGCTGCTCGGCACGAGCGAGCAGCCGCTGCAGGAGGTCGACGCGGACTTCGAGGGCGGCAGAGCGGTCGGCGTCGACGGCTGGACCACGCTCCCTCTCGCCACCGTGTTCACGCTCTCGGAAGAGCTCGAGGCGCTCTCGGTGCCCTTCAGCGACGACCCCAACGACGGCAGCCTCCGCGCGCCCGACGGCCAGAGCGGCTACCTGTACGTGTCGACTCTCGAGTACGACGCGGACGCCGACACCATCACCGACACGACGACAGGCACCGTCTACTCCGACACGGGAGAAGGGGCGTTCACCGCAGACGACGGCGCGACCCTGATGCCGGGGTGGCAGACGACCGTCGGCTTCGACAACTTCATCCGCGCCGTGAGCGACGAGAACATCCGCGGTCCGCTCATCTCGGTGACGATCTGGACCTTCGTCTTCGCCCTGCTCTCCGTCGCGACGACGTTCTTCCTCGGACTCCTGCTCGCGCTGGTCTTCAACAACACCCGGATGCGCTTCCGCAACGGCTATCGGATCATCCTGATCCTGCCCTACGCGTTCCCGGCCTTCCTGTCAGCCCTCGTGTGGGCCGGAATGATGAACGAGAGCTTCGGCTTCATCAACCAGGTGATCTTCGGGGGAGCGGACATCCCGTGGCTGACGGATCCGACGCTCGCCAAGGTCTCGGTGCTGCTGGTGAACCTGTGGCTCGGATTCCCCTACATGTTCCTCGTCTGCATGGGGGCGCTGCAGGGCATCCCGGAGGATGTGAACGAGGCGGCCGTGATGGACGGCGCGAATCCCTGGCAGATCTTCCGCCGCATCAAGCTCCCGTTGCTGCTCGTGACGGTCGCCCCGCTGCTGATCTCGTCGTTCGCGTTCAACTTCAACAACTTCAACCTGATCTACATGCTCACCAAGGGCGGACCGCGCTTCGACGACGTGAGCATCCCGGTCGGGCACACCGACATCCTGATCTCGATGGTCTACAAGGTCGCGTTCACGGGCCAGTCCCGCGACTACGGCCTGGCATCCGCCTTCACGATCCTGATCTTCATCGTGGTGGCGACGATCTCGATCATCAGCTTCCGCAAGACCAAGGCCCTCGAGGAGCTGAACTGACATGAGCACCACCGACCTCAGCACCGCCGCATCCGTCACGATCGCACCCGGCCGCGTGCCGCGTGGTCGACGCCGTGGCTTCGGAGCCTGGTTCGCCGACACCGGATGGCGTCACGTCGTGGCCATCGTCGTGAGCGCCTTCGCGCTGTTCCCCCTGCTCTACGTCGTGTCGGCGTCGCTCAACCCGAACGGCACGCTGACCGGATCCAACCAGCTGTTCTCCGCTTTCGGCTTCGACAGCTATGCGCGCATCCTCAGCGACCCCCAGAACCCCTACGGACTCTGGTTCCTCAACACGCTGCTGATCGCGGTGGTGACCGGCGCCGTGACCGTCTTCATCGGCGCCCTCGCGGCATATGCCTTCTCGCGCATGCGCTTCGCCGGACGCCGCATCGGGCTCGTCACGATCGTCGTGGTGCAGATGTTCCCGCAGCTGCTCGCGGTCGTCGCGATCTTCCTCCTGATGACCACGCTGGGGGACTGGTTCCCGGCGATCGGCCTCAACACCCACACAGGCCTCATCCTGGTGTACCTCGGCGGCGCGCTCGGCGTGAACACCTACCTCATGTACGGCTTCTTCAACACGCTCCCGATGGAGCTCGACGAGGCGGCCCGCATCGACGGGGCGGGACACGCCCGCATCTTCTTCACGATGATCCTCCCTCTGGTCGCGCCGATCCTCGCCGTCGTCGCCCTGCTGTCGTTCATCGGCACGGTGAACGAGTACGTGATCGCGAGCGTCATGCTCGTCGACGTCGAGCAGCAGACCCTGGTGGTGGGGCTCACCAAGCTCGTCGCGAACCCGCGGTACGCGGACTGGTCGGCGTTCTCGGCCGGAGCCGTCATGGCGGCGATCCCCGTGATGATCCTGTTCCTGTTCCTCCAGCGCTACATCGTCGGCGGGCTCACGGCCGGCGCCACGAAGGGCTGAGCCGGCGCGCCGTCACGGCGTTTCGAGCGGTCTTCGCGAGAGCTCGGATCTACGGTTGTGTCATGGCACGGATCGGCGGACGGAACGCGGCGATGAGCTGGATCGCCGGTGTGTTCTGCACGGGGGTCGTCGTGGCACTCGTCTGGTTCGCCATCCCGATGTTCCCGACGCTCGAGGCATTCGTCGGCGACACTCTGCGCACGCTGTTCCCCTGATCGTCACCGGGGCGCCTCCCGCGTGATCACGCGGTATGGCGACACGTCGGCATGCCTGCGTTCGGCCACGGGTGCGCGGCGGTAATCTCGCAGAGCACACACCCGATGAGAGGCGCACCCCATGAGTGACCCCGAGGTTCCCCAGCCCGAGCGGCCGAAGGACGTCGATGACGTCGTCGTCAGCGCGAACGCTGGCCTCGAAGCCGCTGAGGCCGCGCGTGCAGACGTCGCCGCCACGCCGGACGAGACCACCGCGGCCGACGCCGCGACCACGCCCGCCGACCCTGCGGTCGACCCCGATCTCGCAGCCTTCGAGGCTGCGGAGCGCGATCACCCCGGCACGTTCGCGACGCCGGAGCTGAACGACCCCGCGTTCCTGGACGCGGACCCGGATGCCGCGAAGGCCGACGCCGCTCACGATCCCCGCACGACGGATGCGGCCTCGACGAGCGCGTTCACGGCGCCCGAGCCGCCCGCGGCGCGCAGCACCGTGCACGAGGAGTCGGCCATGGCCGGCGCCGCCTATGCCGGTGCATCCGCCGCAGACACGCGTGCCGACACTCGCATCGTCCCGTCCGAGCCCGTGCCGTCGGAGTCCGCTCCGGCCGACACGGTCATCGCTCCGGTGCAGCAGCCCATCTTCGTGCAGGCTCCCGAGCCGCCGCGCGAGCGCGGCAACCGCGGCACGGCCGGCGTGATCGGTCTTCTGGCCACCCTCGCGTTCGCGGTGCTCTACCTCGCCGCGAACCTCGGTGTCGGCGCCTTCGAGGGCGACGTGACCGGCGCGAACATCGCGGATGCCGCCCTCGCCCCGCTGACGACCTGGGCGTTCTGGGTTCCGGTCGTCGTGTTCTTCCTCGGTTTCTGGCTTCTCGGCGCGTTCATCAACCGCGGTCGCTGGGGACTGTGGGTGGTCTTCGGGATCATCGTGGGTGCGTTCGCCTACGGCGGTCACATCCTCGGCCAGCTGTTCCAGGCCCCGTTCTGGCAGCTCAGCGCTCGCGAGGGCAACGAGCTCGTCGGATCCCAGCTGCTCGCGCCGCTGGCCATCGCGGCGTTCATCTTCGCCCGCGAGCTCACGATCTGGTTCGGAGCCTGGGTCGCACGCAGCGGCGCTCGCAAGACGGAGCTCAACGCCGAAGCGCAGCGCGAGTACGAGCGCACGCTCGAAGCCGGCCCGACGCTGTCGAGGTAGTCACGAACATGTCATCGCCGAACCCCCGCGGGCCCGAGTCCGCGGGGGTTTCGGCTGTCCTGGCGGTGGTGCTCGCGACGATCGGCTTCTTCGCGCTGGCGGTCTTCGGTCTCGGTGCGCTGACCGTCGCGACCGACACCGACATCATCGCCGTCGAGGGACTCGGCCCGCTTCCGGGGGCGGGCGGGATGCTCGTCGCGGTTCTGACCTTCGCCGTCGGGCTGTGGATCGCGCTCCGTCGCTCGCACCCGTCGTTCCTCTCCGTGCCCGGCATCGCGGTGGGCGTCGGGCTCGCGCACCTGGTGGCCGTGTGGATCGGCGTGCTGGTGGGCAGCGGTGACGTCGTGATCGCGACGGTGGTCGCCGGCGAGCTCGTGAGCCGCGGTCCGAGCCTCGTGATCCTTCTCGTGGCGGCGGTGGCCGCGTGGAGCGGCATCGCGCTGCGCCGCACGCGCGCGAGCCACCCGCGGTGGCCGTGGGAGAAGGACGACGACGAGTAGTCCGGAGAATTCTGCCCCGCCAATCGCGGTGCAGCGGGCACGATCGTCGTACGCTCTACGTGTGGAGCGCTCTCTGGAGACGCAGGTCGACCAGGCCGTTCAGGCCTGGCTGCGCTGGGTGCCGCGCTGGGAGCCGGCCACCCATCGGGGACGTGTCGCGCCCTGCCGCCGCTGCCTCGGTTCGCCGATCCTGTCAGCCGCCGGCATCGCGGGCAACACCCCGCACGGGGTGCAGCATGGCCTGTCGACGCGGATCAAGACGATCGTCGATCACGCGGTCGCCGAGTACACCGAGCGGAATCTGCCGGTGCTGCAGCGCGAGCTCGACCAGCAGGCGGCCCGCAACCGCGCGCGTGCGTACCGACCGTCGGAAGATCTCGATCCCGAGTTCGACGGTCTGCCGCTCGACCCGGATCCGGTGCCGGGGGCGCCTTTCCTGTTCACGATCGCCGGACTCGCCGACGATGCCGCCGCCGAGCTGCCGCCGCTGCCTCCGCTGAGCGACGAGGAGAAGAGCGCGCTGCGGCAGGAGGTCGGGCTCGCCGACGAGTACGCCAATCTCGTGGGCCGCGAGATCTGCGGCATCCTGCTGCGCCACCGTCTGCACATCCAGGCGGCGATCTCGCAGCACGTCGAACCGCAGATCGAGGCGATGCTCGCCGAACTCACGCAGTCGCTCGATTCGCCGTTCGACCCCGACGCGGCCTGATCCGCGCAAGACTGCGTATCCGCTGAGAGACGGCGGATGCCGGTGGCGACCGCCGCGTGCCATGGGTATCGTTTTTCGATAGATATCCATTGCTCATCGATAGGTACGTCATGCACCCCCGTGTCTCACGCGCGCTCAAGGCGCTCATCGTCGTCCTGCTCGCCCTGTTGCTCGCGAGTCAGATCCTCGTGATCCCCGAGGTGGCCCGCATCACCGCGCTGCGCAACCCCGACGTCGTGCAGCTCGAGGTTCCGGGCATCATCGGCGCGGTGCTGTTCATCGGTCTGGTCGAGGTCACTCTGGTGTGCGTGTGGTTCCTGCTGTCTCTCGTGCAGACCGATCGGATCTTCCGGGTCGAGGCCTTCCGCTACGTCGACATCATCCTGGGTGCGCTGGTCGCGGCGGGCGTGCTGATCCTGGCCGCGTACCTCGTGATCGTGGCGAACCGGGCGGTGTCGCTCACGCTGTCGCTGCTCGCGATCCTCGGGATCGTCGTCAGCGCCGCCCTCGCTCTGCTGGTCGTCGTGCTGCGCGGTCTGCTGCGCAAGGCGCTCGAACTCGAGCAGGACCTGTCCGAGGTCGTCTGATGCCCATCGTGATCGACCTCGACGTGCAGCTCGCGCGCAAGAAGATGAGCGTGCAGGACTTCGCCGACGCGATCGGCATCACGCCCGCGAACGTCGCGGTGCTCAAGAACGGTCGCGCCAAGGCGGTGCGCTTCACGACCCTCGAGGCGATCTGCCGCGTTCTCGAATGCCAGCCGGGAGACATCCTGCGCTGGGTCCCCGACTCCGAAGAGGCATCATGACCGCGTCGATGCCGCGGTCTCAGAGTGCTCCTTCGGCCACGCTCCGGCTCACCTGGGGCGAATCGGTCGCCCGCCACCTGCTCGACGAGCGCGCCTGCCCCGTCTGCCACGCCCTCCTGCAGGGCGGATGCTGCGCGCGCTGCGGGTCGGATCTGCGCGGCACGGTCGGTGTCGCCGTCTGGGAGTCGTCGCTCGCCGCGGCGTCGGCGATACGTGCCCGCGAGGAGCTGCTTCGGCGGATCCCCGTCGCCGGTCCCGCGCCGAGCCACGGCGAGGAACCGGGCCGGAGGCCGTCGACCGCTCCCTCATCCCTGCGACCCGCGCCGCCCGACGCCGGCCCGCCCGAGGGCCCGCCGCCGCGCACTCGCGTGCAGGATGCCGAGGCGGACCCGCAGGGCAGCGCCACGCTGCAGTCGGTGCTCGCCACAGCAGGAGCCGGGCTCTTCGCCGTCGCCGCGATCGTGTTCACCTACTTCAACCCGGATCTCGCCGACCGCGTCCTGCGCAGTGTGATCGTCGGACTCATCACGCTGCTCTTCCTCGGTGGCGCGTGGCTGCTGTCTCGTCGAGGGCTGAGGTTCTCGGCCGAGGCCGTCGGCGGACTGGGGCTCGTGTTCGCCGGGCTCGACATCCACGCCGTCGCCCAGCTCGCAGCGCCGGGGGTCGATCCGTGGCTGACCGCTGCGGTCGCGACGGCCGCCGCCGGTGCCGTGATGCTCGCCGCGGGGACCAGACGCGGCATCCGCGTCTGGCAGTGGACGGCCGTGGTGGCGATCGCTCTCGTGCCGGCCATGCTCGGCGCCGGAGTCGACGCGCCCACGGCAGAGGTGCTCGGTGCGATCGGCGTGGCGTACGCGGGAGCGGCGCTCGTCGAGTGGCTGCGTCTTCCGCGCGTCGAGGTCGTGACCCTCACCGCGGTGCAGCTGGTCGCCAGCCTCTCGGCGCTCGTGCTGGTGTGGGCCCCGGGGACGGACGACGCCCTCTCGGCACTGCTGACGATCAGCGCGATGCTGGTGCTGGTCGCGGTGCACGCGGTCGTGGCCGCGCGGCGGATGCTCGCCCGGCTCTGGGCCTTCGGTGCGGGTGCTGTCGCCTCGGCGGCACTCGTCATCGCCGTGAACGCGGTGACCGGCAGCAGCGCCGTCGCAGGCCCCCAGCCGTTCGGGGGCGAGGGGCCGCTCGAGGGATTCGTGTCGTTCGCCGTGATCCCCGCATCCGCAGCCCTCGCACTCGTGCTGATCGGCGCCCTCGCGCCGGTGCCGAAGGCCGTGCCGCGCGGAGCGGTCGCGGCCGGGTCGCTCGTGGTGCTCACGGTGCCGGCGCTGCTCGTGCTCGCACCGGCGGCTCTCACCGGACTCTCGACCGTGCGCGAGTTCCTGCGGGTCTCCGACGAGGTCGGCCCGGTCGGGATGCCGGGATGGGGGCTTCCGATCGGTCTGCTGGCGATGTGCGCGGGCCTCACTGCGTTCAGCGTCATCGCACGGCGTCGTGACGGCATCCGCGGGTTCGCGAACGCGACCGCTCTGCTCGGCATGGGCTTCGGAGCGATCGCGGTGCTGGTCGTCGGATGCGGTCCGCTGCTGGTGCTGCCCGCGGCGATCGCGGTGCTCACGGTGCCGGTGGTCGTGCTCGCCGCCGCGCTGTGGGTCCTGCCGACCCTGCTCGAGGGGCGGGGCCTGCGCCTGGTCGCGCTGATCGCCGCACACATCGCCCTCGTGGCGGCGGCGATGATCGCCTGGCGCGAGCCGGTCGTCGTGCCGCTCGCGGGTGCGGGCACGCTCCTGGCGCTGGCCGCGCTCGTGGCCGTGCTGCCGACGTCCCGGCGCTTCCTCTACGTGGGGGCGGGCTTCGGCTACGCACTGGTGCTCGTCGCCACGGCGCTCGGACTGGTCGGTGTCGAGGGCGTGGCGCAGCTGTCGCTGACGGCGTCGACGGGGCTCGTCGTCGCGATCGTGGCGACGTACCTGCCCTCGGTCGGCGCCCGCGCGTGGCAGGCGGTGCTCGTGGTCTCGGCGGTGCCCTTCGGCATCGGCGTGCTGCAGGTCGTCGCGGAGCGAAGCGGGTGGACGGCCCTGTCGACGGGACTCATGTTCGCGCTGGCGCTGTCTCTGCTGCTCACCCGTCGCCCGGGGCTGACGCTCGCGGTGCGCACCGCTGCCGCCGCGACGCTCGTGCCGACGCTCGCGGTGACGATCGTGTGTCTCGGGGCGCAGCTGCTCGCGTCGAGCGGGTCGCCCGTGGTCCTTCCGATCATCGCGGTGCTCGTCGCGCTGGTGCTGCCGTCGACCACGGTGATCCGCGAGGCGCTGCGATTGCGCGGCCACTCCGCGGTGACAGCGGATGCTGCGCGCGTCGCGATCGAGGCCTCGGCGCTGCTGACCGGAGCCATCGCGACCGCGCTCGCCGTGGCGCGCGACGCCGCGGGTCTCGGGACCACGTTCCTCGTGCTGCTGATCCTCGGCCTGGGAGCTGCCGCACACGCGTTCTTCGCGGGGCGCCGCTACGCGTGGGCGGTGGCCGGTGCCGCGTTCACCGGCGCGCTCTGGTGCGTCTGGGGCATGGCGGGGGTCGATGTGCTCGAGGCCTATCTGCTGCCGCCCACACTCGGGGCCGCTCTCGTGGCCGTGCTGCTCACTCTGAGCGGACGCCGGGCCACCGCGCTGTACGCTGCCGGGCTGCTCGTCGCGATCGGGCCGATCGTCGCTCTCGTCGCCGTGATCGAGCCCGCTCCCTCGGGGCCGATCTCCGCGGGCCGGGGGCCGACGAGCAGGGTGCCGTCACGTGGCGTGTGGTCGCGCTGCTGGCGGCGGCCTGGATCCTTCTGGCGCTGGAGTTCGTCGTCCGACGAGCGGGCGGCAGGATGCGGCGACTGCGGGCGCTGCGCATCCCCACCCTGATCGCCGCGGCGACGGCATCGACCGTCGGGGCGGTGCAGGGCATCCGACTCGGCCTCGGCGCGGACCACCCGAGCCTGCACGGCACCGGGCTGTTCCTCGCGTGCCTGGGCGTGAGCGCGGTCGGTGCGGCGGTGCTCGCACTGGCCGCCCACGGCATCCGTCGTGCGGCTCCCGCCGACTCCGCCCTCCGTCGGAACCGGTGGCTCGGCGCCCCGGCGGCGCTCGCCCTCGCACTCGGCGGGTGGTTCGCGATCGAGCGCGACCGGTTCTCGATCTGGGCGATGTGGGCGCTCATGCTCGCGTACCTCGTGACGGTGGTGGTGACGGCCGTGCGTGTGCATCGCGGGTCGACCACGCTGCCGCCGGTCTGGTTCCTGTTCGGGATCGCGTTCGTGACGGCGGTCGTCGCGTGGAGCCCGCGCGACCTGCGGGTGGAGTGGTTCTCGCTCCCGCTGGGGGCGTTCCTCCTGCTCGCGGGCATCGTCGCGATGCGCGGGGCTGGTGCGCACGACGAGATCGACACTGCCGACGGTCGCGGGACTCTCGACAGCTGGCCCGCGCGGTGGAGCGGATCGTGGGCGCTGCTGGCGCCGGGTCTCGTCACGATGATGAGCGCGTCGATCGTGTCGACGTTCACCGATCCGCTCACGTGGCGCGCGATCCTCGTGATGGTGCTCGCTCTCGCGGCGATCCTCGTCGGGTCACGACGACGACTGGCCGCTCCGTTCCTGATCGGGCTCGTCGTGCTGCCGATCGAGAACGTGTTCGTGTTCTCGGTGCAGATCGGCCGGGGGGATCGAATCGATGCCGTGGTGGATCACGCTCGCCGTCATGGGCGCCGTGCTGCTGATCATCGCGGTCACGGCCGAGAGGCGCACGGGGGAGAGCGGTTCGGTGGCGGCGCGCGTCAGAGACCTGAGGTGAGTCCGTGCCCCATTTGACCGCTCAGGTTACGCGGCATTACACTTGATCAGGTGTGTGCACGTCTCGACGTGTGCGCTGGGCGTCGGCACCATGCCGGTCCGCCCCCACGGCATACCCACCACCACACAAAAGCTCGCCGGTTCCGGCGTGCCGGTGGGTCTGATGTGAAACCCATCACGCTGTCACCGTGCAGCACTATGAGGAGAGAACGTGCCAACCATTCAGCAGTTGGTTCGCAAGGGTCGCTCGCCCAAGGTCACCAAGACCAAGGCGCCCGCACTCAAGTCGAACCCGCAGCAGGCCGGGGTCTGCACCCGCGTCTACACCACCACCCCGAAGAAGCCGAACTCGGCGATGCGCAAGGTCGCTCGTGTGAAGCTCCGCAACGGCACCGAGGTCACCGCGTACATCCCCGGTGAGGGCCACAACCTGCAGGAGCACTCGCTCGTGCTCGTGCGTGGAGGCCGTGTCAAGGACCTCCCCGGTGTCCGTTACAAGATCGTCCGTGGCGCCCTGGACACCCAGGCCGTCAAGAACCGTAAGCAGGCTCGCAGCCGCTACGGCGCGAAGAAGGGCTGAGTCCAATGCCTCGTAAGGGTCCCGCCCCGAAGCGTCCCGTCGTCAACGACCCGGTATACGGCGCTCCGATCGTCAGCCAGCTGGTCAACAAGATCCTGGTCGACGGCAAGAAGTCGCTGGCCGAGTCGATCGTCTACAACGCCCTCCGTGGCGTCGAGGCGAAGAACGGTCAGGACGCCGTCGCCACCCTGAAGAAGGCGCTCGACAACGTGCGCCCGACTCTCGAGGTCAAGAGCCGCCGCGTCGGTGGCTCGACCTACCAGGTTCCGGTCGAGGTCAAGCCGCACCGCGCGAACACCCTCGCGCTGCGCTGGCTCGTCAGCTACGCCAAGGGTCGTCGTGAGAAGACGATGACCGAGCGTCTCCAGAACGAGATCCTCGACGCGTCGAACGGCCTGGGTGCCGCGGTCAAGCGCCGTGAGGACACTCACAAGATGGCCGAGTCGAACCGCGCGTTCGCTCACTACCGCTGGTAACAGCTTCGCCCGCCCCCGGCCACCCGCCGGGGGCGGGCACCCCCCTCTTCGCAGTACGACTGCCAAAAAGATAAGGACACTCCTGTGGCACAAGACGTGCTCACCGACCTGAGCAAGGTTCGGAACATCGGCATCATGGCTCACATCGATGCTGGCAAGACCACCACGACCGAGCGCATCCTGTTCTACACGGGCGTCAACCACAAGCTCGGCGAGACCCACGACGGTGCATCGACCACCGACTGGATGGAGCAGGAGAAGGAGCGCGGCATCACGATCACGTCTGCCGCCGTGACCTGCTACTGGAACAAGAACCAGATCAACATCATCGACACCCCCGGTCACGTGGACTTCACGGTCGAGGTGGAGCGCTCGCTCCGCGTCCTCGACGGTGCCGTCGCCGTGTTCGACGGCAAGGAGGGCGTCGAGCCCCAGTCCGAGACCGTGTGGCGTCAGGCCGACAAGTACAACGTCCCCCGCATCTGCTTCGTCAACAAGATGGACAAGCTGGGCGCGGACTTCTACTTCACCGTCGACACCATCATCAACCGTCTCGGCGCCAAGCCGCTCGTCATCCAGCTGCCCATCGGCGCGGAGAACGACTTCATCGGCGTCGTCGACCTCGTCGAGATGCGTGCCCTCGTCTGGGCCGGTGACTCCAAGGGTGACGTCACCATGGGTGCGTCGTACGAGATCCAGGAGATCCCGGCCGACCTCAAGGAGAAGGCCGACGAGTACCGTCAGCAGCTCCTCGAGACCGTCGCCGAGACCGACGACGCTCTGCTCGAGAAGTTCTTCGGTGGCGAGGAGCTGACCGTCGCCGAGATCAAGGGCGCGATCCGCAAGCTCACCGTGGCTTCCGAGATCTACCCCGTGCTCTGCGGCTCGGCGTTCAAGAACCGCGGCGTCCAGCCGATGCTCGACGCCGTCGTGGACTACCTGCCGAACCCGCTCGACGTGGGCTCGATCCAGGCGCACGACCCCAAGGACTACGACACGATCATCGAGCGTCACCCCGACGCGAAGGACCCGTTCGCAGCCCTCGCGTTCAAGGTCGCGGTGCACCCGTTCTTCGGACGCCTCACCTACGTGCGCGTCTACTCGGGACAGCTCGACTCCGGCGCTCAGGTCATCAACTCGACCAAGGGCAAGAAGGAGCGCATCGGAAAGATCTTCCAGATGCACGCCAACAAGGAGATCCCGGTCCCCGCGGTCACGGCTGGCAACATCTACGCCGTCATCGGTCTGAAGGACACCACCACCGGTGACACCCTGACCGACCCGACCTCGCCGGTCGTCCTCGAGTCGATGACGTTCCCCGAGCCCGTCATCGAGGTCGCCATCGAGCCGAAGACCAAGGCCGACCAGGAGAAGCTGGGTGTCGCCATCCAGAAGCTCGCTGAAGAGGACCCGACCTTCCGCACCGAGCTCAACCCCGAGACCGGTCAGACGACCATCAAGGGCATGGGCGAGCTGCACCTCGACATCCTCGTCGACCGCATGAAGCGCGAGTTCAACGTCGAGGCCAACGTCGGAAAGCCGCAGGTCGCGTACCGCGAGACGATCCGCAAGGCCGTCGAGAAGCACGACTACACGCACAAGAAGCAGACCGGTGGTTCGGGTCAGTTCGCGAAGATCCAGTTCAACATCGAGCCGCTCGACCTCGACGACGAGAAGACGTACGAATTCGTCAACGCCGTCACCGGTGGTCGCATCCCGCGTGAGTACATCGGCTCGATCGACGCCGGTTTCCAGGACGCCATGAACGTCGGCGTGCTCGCCGGCTACCCGATCGTCGGCGTCAAGGCGACGATCGTCGATGGTGCTGCCCACGACGTCGACTCCTCGGAGATGGCGTTCAAGATCGCAGGTTCCATGGGCTTCAAGGAGGCTCTGCGTCGGGCGAACCCCGTGCTCCTCGAGCCGCTCATGGCCGTCGAGGTGCGTACGCCCGAGGAGTACATGGGCGACGTCATCGGCGACCTGAACTCGCGTCGCGGCCAGATCCAGTCGATGGAGGACGCCGCCGGCGTCAAGGTCGTCCGTGCGCACGTCCCGCTGTCCGAGATGTTCGGCTACATCGGCGACCTGCGCTCGAAGACCTCGGGTCGCGCGGTCTACTCGATGGAGTTCAACAGCTACGCTGAGGTTCCCCGCAACGTGGCCGACGAGATCGTCCAGAAGCACCAGGGCGGCGAGTAACACTTTCCTGGGAGCCGGGTTCCGGCTCGGCTCCCAGGTCACCTACAACTTCACATTCCCTCTCTACTAAACTGAGATTCACACCCGTAGAGAACCGGTCGCAATCCAGTGCCCGGCACCCTCTACATGACGTCCTGAGGAGGACCCAGTGGCTAAGGCCAAGTTCGAGCGGACCAAGCCGCACGTCAACATCGGAACCATCGGTCACGTTGACCACGGCAAGACCACGCTCTCCGCAGCGATCTCGAAGGTGCTTGCTGACAAGTTCCCGTCTGACACCAACGTGCAGCGCGACTTCGCTTCCATCGACTCGGCGCCGGAAGAGCGCCAGCGTGGTATCACCATCAACATCTCGCACATCGAGTACGAGACCCCGAAGCGCCACTACGCGCACGTTGACGCCCCCGGCCACGCCGACTACGTCAAGAACATGATCACCGGTGCTGCTCAGATGGACGGCGCGATCCTCGTGGTCGCCGCCACCGACGGCCCGATGGCTCAGACGCGTGAGCACGTGCTGCTCGCCAAGCAGGTCGGCGTGCCGTACCTGCTGGTCGCGCTGAACAAGAGCGACATGGTCGACGACGAGGAGATCCTGGAGCTCGTCGAGCTCGAGGTCTCCGAGCTGCTCGCCTCGCAGGGCTTCGCCGAGGACGCTCCTGTCGTCCGCGTCTCCGCTCTGAAGGCACTCGAGGGTGACGAGAAGTGGACCCAGTCCATCCTCGACCTCATGGAGGCCGTCGACAACAACGTTCCCGACCCCGTGCGCGACAAGGACAAGCCGTTCCTGATGCCCGTCGAGGACGTCTTCACGATCACCGGTCGTGGAACCGTCGTCACCGGCCGCGCCGAGCGTGGCACGCTGGCCATCAACTCCGAGGTCGAGATCGTCGGACTCCGTCCGACCGTCAAGACCACGGTCACGGGTATCGAGATGTTCCACAAGCAGCTCGACGAGGCATGGGCCGGCGAGAACTGCGGTCTCCTGCTCCGTGGCACGAAGCGTGAGGACGTCGAGCGCGGTCAGGTCATCGTCAAGCCGGGTTCGGTCACGCCGCACACCGACTTCGCCGGTACCGCGTACATCCTGTCGAAGGATGAGGGTGGGCGTCACAACCCGTTCTACACGAACTACCGCCCGCAGTTCTACTTCCGCACCACCGACGTCACCGGCGTCATCACGCTGCCCGAGGGCACCGAGATGGTCATGCCCGGCGACACCACCGACGTGACGGTCGAGCTGATCCAGCCGATCGCCATGGAGGAGGGCCTCGGCTTCGCCATCCGTGAGGGTGGACGCACCGTCGGCGCCGGTACGGTCACGAAGATCATCAAGTAAGCATCTGCTTTCTGGCACAGGGGTCGGACCTTCGGGTCCGGCCCCTTTGTCGTACCCGGACCGTGGCTCTCGTGGCGGATGCGAGGTGTGTGGCGGATGCGGGGGAGGGTTCGCGGGCGAGGAACGGGCCGCGACCGGCATCCGCTCTGGGCGTCTTCGCGGCGATCCGTGATGTGCGCTCGATAGCATGGCTCGAGCTCGCACCCCGGAGCCAGCCGTCGCCCGACCTCGGGCAGGAGAGGAACGCGACCATGTCACAGATCCATGTGGGTCCGCCGCCGCCGCGCAGCTATGCGCGGCTGTGGGTCTCGACGCTGCTGCTCATCGTGTACACGGGATTCGTGCTGGTCGTGACGATGTGGCCCCAGCCCGAGCAGCTCGAGTTCGGCAGCATCGCCTCGCGCGTGCTCCGTGCGCTGCACAACCTCGGCGTACCGGAGTGGTTCGACTACAACGAGATCGAGTTCGTCGCCAACATCGGCATGTTCGTGCCGCTCGGGTTCCTGCTCGGACTCGCCCTCGCCCGCAAGGCGTGGTGGCTCGCGATCTTCCTGCTGCCCGCGTTCTCGGGAGCCATCGAGTTCACCCAGGGCATCGCGCTCGACGAGCGGGTCTCGACGGTGCTCGACGTGCTGGCGAACACGATCGGCGGATACGCAGGCCTTCTGCTCGCCATGATCCTGCGGGCGATGATCCACGTCAGGGACCGCACCAAGATCGAACGCGAGCTGTGGGAGCGCCGCGCCGCCGCCGCCGAGCTGCAGCGCCAGAACGCCGCGCGTGCCGCCGCTCGCTCTCCGCAGGGAGCCCCCGCATATGCCCGGGTCGAAGAACCCGATCCCGTCACGCGAGTGCTGGATGCCGACTTCTGGGAGACGGGCGATGCTCCGACGGTGCGGATACCCGTGTGATGTGACCGCGGAGGTCGGTAGCGGCGGCTCGACACCTTAGGCTGGGCATGATGACTGAGCCGACGCTTCCCGAAGACCCAGCCCCCGTTGCTGCGCATGCCGCGCCGCGCACGTCCGCGCGCCGGCGGGTGATCATCATCGCGGTCGCCATCGTCGCGATCGTCGCCGTCGCGATCGCGCTGTTCGTGCTCCGGCCCTGGGCGCAGGCGGATGAGACGGCTGCGGAGCCGACAGCGAGCCCCATCCCGAAGAATCAGTCCGGTGTCGAGGCGTCGCTCGGCAAGTGCGAGGCACCGCCGGAGGGCGATGGGTCGTCACCGGGGCTGGCGCCCGCCGTGGCTGATGACGCGTTCGGTGGATGGGAGCTGCGTCTGAACGATATGGCTGCGACGACCCGTTTCGCCGCGTCCGAGGACGTTCGCGAAGGCCTCACATCTCTGGCGCTGACCAGCAGCACGGGCGGTCAGCCGCCGGTGCCTGAGAGGTTCGAGCAGTATGTGCCCGTGAGCACGGGTGAGACTCTGACCGTAGCGTTCTCCAGCAAAGCCGTTACCCCCGGCAGCCAGGTGGAGATCGTCCTCGGTCCGAATGCCGTAGCCAAGCGACTTGCGATCCCCGACAGTGCCGAATGGGTCGACACCTCGATCAACTACACGGTGCCGAAGGGGATGGCATCACTGAGCGTCGCCATCGAGATCACGTCGATCCAGGGGGAGGTCCTGATCGATGGACTGACCGTCCAACGAGGTGGCGCCGAACTCCTCGTCAACGGCGGCTTCGAAGACAACTCTGCGGTCCTGAGTATCGACAATGCCACGTTGCTCTTCGACGGAGCGCCTGATTCGCGAGACCTCAATGTGCGTTCGCGTGTCGCCGCAGAGTCCACGATCGCATGGTGCGTGTCGGGCGGAGACTTCGAGTACGGAGGAGTCTCGACGTTCGAAGGTGGCCTGGTCCAGGTGCCGGTCGAATACGACGCCCCGGGGCTGTACTCGGTGAAGATCTCGATGCATCATGCGGGCCAACTCATCGAGCGCTCCGCGACTTTCGGAGTCGTCCCGCCGCGCAACGGCGTCCCGTCGGGGATTGGAATCGCCGCTCACTTCCAAGGTGGGGTGGCCCGGATGACGAATGCGCCGGCTACTCTCGCGATGCTCGGGGCGGACAGTGTGCGCTTCGAAGTGCCCTGGCAGCGAATCGAGAAGGAGCCGGGCGTTTACGCCTACCCGCAGTACATCGATCAGGTGATGGGTGCGTATGAGGCAGCCGGAATGTCTGTCTTGACGGTGCCGGCCTACTACAACCCGAACTACGACCAGGGAAAGACGCCATCCACGGATCGTGGGTTGGGCGCGTATGCCGCATACACCGGACAGTTGCTCGCGAAGTACCCGGCCGCGGGCGGTCTCACCGAGATCTACAACGAGTACGACCACACGTTCAACACTGGCTCCTGCGGCACGTCGCCCGACTGCTACATGCGGATGCTGATTCCGGCCGCTGCGCAGGCGAAGGCGGTCAACCCCTCGGCTACGGTGTACGGCCCATCGACCGCAGGAATGCAGGTGCGGTTCGACTGGCTGCAGCCTTTCATCGCTCAGGGAGGACTCGATCATGTCGATGTCCTGACCTTCCACCCCTACACGCAGCCGGAAGGGCCCACGATGCTCGACCCGCAACTGCAGGAGTTGAACGGAATGATCGCCGCTGCCAAGCCCGGTGTGGACGTGCCGGTCTCTTTCACCGAGATGGGCTGGGCCACTGTCGACGGATGGGTCAGCCGAGAGGAGCAGGCAGCGTACACAGCGCAGACCGCGCCGATCGCGTTGAAGGCCGGAGTCGACAGCATCTACTGGTTCACCCTCGCAGACACGGGCACCGATCGCTCGAACTATGAGGCCAGCTTCGGGTTCTTCGACACGGCGAGCACATTCACACCGAACACGTACCAGCCCAAGCCGTCTGCCATCGCGCTCGCCGTGAGCCAGCGGATGCTGGGGGGCGCGACCTTCGTCGCCGAGGAGAACTGGGCCGAGGGAGTGAAGGCTTACACCTTCACCGCTGCCGACGGACGCACTGTCACAGCAGCGTGGGCACCCGACGCGCCGGTGACGGTGTCACGGGAGAGCCTGCCCGACGGAGAGCTGGTCGATATGAACGGGCGTCAGGTCGACGACGACGATTCTCTGGAGGTTCGGGAAGAACCGCTGTACCTCGTGCACGAGGACTGAGCGTCGAGCCCCAGCAAAGAGCGCTCCCATGCCGCTGGTACGATGGGCGACGTCTTTGTCTCCTTCTCACGGAAGTATTGGAATGTCGCGGATTCTCATCACCGGCGGTGCCGGATTCATCGGTTCGCGACTAGCCGTCAGCCTTCATGGCCGCGGCGACGACGTGGTCGTGCTCGACACCTTGAGCGAGCAGGTCCATGGATCTGACCCGGATACGACGTCTGTGACCTACCCCGTCGCCGCGAAGGTGTCGACGGTGATCCGCGGATCGGTGACGGACCGATCGGCCGTGGAGCGTGCACTCGAAGGTGTGGATGTCGTGGTCCATTTCGCCGCCGAGACAGGCACGGGACAGTCGATGTACGAGATCGAGCGCTACGTCGAAGCGAACATCCAAGGCACGGCTGTGCTTCTCGAGGCGATCGCGACGACGAAGAACGACGTTCGCCGCGTGGTGGTGGCCTCTTCGCGATCCGTGTACGGCGAGGGCGCCTATGAAGATGCCTCCGGGTCCGTGCTGTACCCCGAGCACCGCCCCGACGCCCAACTGGCTGGCGGCGTGTTCGACGTCGTCGGCGCAGACGGAGTCCCGCTGAAGTGCATCGCGACGGATGAATCGTCGGTTCTGCATCCGTCGTCGATCTACGGCATCACGAAGCAGGTTCAGGAGCAGCTCGTCCTGACGGCGGCCAGGTCGCAGGGCATCGATGCCGTCTCGCTGCGATTCCAGAACGTATACGGGCCCGGGCAGTCTCTGACGAACCCGTATACGGGGATCCTGTCCATATTCACCTCGCTCCTGCAGGCGGGACGACAGATCAACGTGTTCGAAGACGGCGAGGAATCCCGCGACTTCGTGTTCATCGACGATGTCGTCGCAGCGACAGTGGCCGCCATCGACAGCGAGACCGCCTCAGGCCACGCGATCAACGTCGGCTCGGGCGAACCGACGACGGTCCTTCGCGTGCTGGAGCTCCTGGGCGCCGCATATGGCATCGAGCCCGACTACTTCGTGAGCGGTGACTATCGCCTCGGCGACATCCGCCACAACTATGCCGACCTCACGAAGGCCAGGGAACTGCTCGGGTTCACCCCGCGACTGTCGGTCGACGAAGGCATCCGTCGCTTCGCCGAGTGGGCGCAGGGGGAGACGACGGACGCGGACTCCTACAAGAGCTCGCTGACCGAGCTTCAGGATCGCGGTCTTCTCCGTACAGTGGCCCCGTGAGGATCGCGTTCATCACGCCGTCCTTCTTCGGGTACGAGGAGGCGATCGCACAGGCGTTCCGAGACCGAGGGATCGACGTCGACAGGTTCGACGAGCGCCCGAGCAACTCGGCCATCTCGCGCGCTGTGCTTCGGGTGATGCCTCAGTTCGCGGCGCGGCGCCTGCGAGGGCACTTCGACAGGATGCTGCAGCAGATGAGAGGGCGTCGCTACGACGCGCTCCTCATCATCAAGGGAGAGAACCTTCCGCCCTCTGTCCTGCGGGAGTTCTCCGAACAGAACCCCGAAGCCGTGCGGATCTTCTACACTTTCGATTCGCTCGCGAACAGCGGGCGATGCGTCGACCTGTTCCCCGACACCGATGTGCGCTACTCGTTCGATCGCGGCGACGTGGCGGCGCGGGGGGACCTGACGTACAAGTCCCTCTTCTTCGCCCGCGAATTCGCTGAGGCACGGGGACGCGCACGCGAGTTCGACGCTTCGTTCGTCGGCACACTGCATTCCGACCGATACAACTTCTTTCACGGAGTCGTCAGCAAGCTTTCGCCGGAGCGTTGCTTCGCATTCTTCTACTCGCAGGCGCGGTGGTTCTTCGCTCTGCAGCGTGTCTTCGATCGGCGTATGCGCAAGGTCGCGCCGGGAGAAGTCAGCTTCGACAAGATGTCCCGGGCTCGGGTCGCCGAGGTCTTCGGAGCATCGCGAGCGGTCGTCGACTACCAGCGTCCCGGACAGGACGGCCTCACGATGCGTACGTTCGAAGCACTGGGCAGCGGCGCGGCACTGATCACCGCGAATCAATCGATTCTGGCCGAGGAGTTCTACGATCCCTCCCGGATCCTGGTCGTCCCGAGAGATGCGGCTTCGATCGATGGTGAGGCTGTGCGCGAGTGGGTGGCGGCGCTGGACGACGACTGGTCGTTCGAGGGCTTCGATCAGTACAGGATCGACTCCTGGATAGACGACTTCCTCCGCGATGTCGACGCAGGGAGGAACCGGTGAAGATCGTCATCGACGCTCTCGGCGCGCCTGCGGAGTCAGGTGGGATGCGAGTCCACGCCGAGGAGTTCATTCGTACCTGGACCGAGGAGTTTCCCGGTGACGAGCTCATCGTGCTGGGGTACAGCTGGCTCGCGGACTCATTCCGAGACGTGGAGAGTGTCGAGGTGGTCCCCGCGACGAGCAAGGCGGCGCGGTATACGGGCCAACTGCTCTGGAGTGCACAGGTCTACCGACGTCGTCGCGCGGACGCGCTTCTGTCCCTCTCGACGATCGTCAGCCCCTTCGTCCCGTCGGCGAACAGCGCATGCTTCATCCACGACTGGCGCCACAAACTGAATCCGTCTGAGTTCGGACTGGCGCAGAGGGTTTACCGGCGGTTGTGGGAGATGTCGATCCGTCGTGCGGGAACGACGTTCGCGATCTCTGAGAAAACGCGCAGGGAGACAGAGCGTTTCGCCCACCCGAAGCGTCTGGTCGTTGCTGAGAACGGTGACGATCACGCCAGACGATGGGGCGTGGCGCGTGTCGTCAGTGCAGGGCTCCCGACCGTTCTGACCTTCGGGCATTTCGCCAGCAAGCGTCCGGAGCTCGCCATCGACGCGGTCTCGAATCTTCGGCAGCGCGGACATGATCACAGACTGGTGGTCCTGGGGGCCAAGGGCGACTATCGAGAGGAGTTGCGAGCGCGGGCCGCATCCGATTCGGTCTCCGACCTCGTCGAGCTTCCTGGTTTCGTCACCGATGAAGAGCTTCATCGATCGGTCAGCTCGGCGTCCGTGCTTGCGCTCGTCTCGAGCGACGAGGGGTACGGCATGCCTGTCGTCGAGGGCGGCTACTTCGGCGTCCCGACGGTCGTCACAGACGACAGCGGTCTCGTCGAGATTCACGGCGACCGTGTGGTGTCGGCCGCTGCAACCGGAGAGTCGATCGCCACTGCGATTCTCGCCGCTCAGAATGCCGTCGCGGAACGGACGACTGCTCATACCTGGGCGGATACGGTCCGGACTGTACGCAATTCGATGCGCGAGCAACGCGAGCCGGAGGAAAAGAGCGAGTGATGGCTTCGAGGGGGGAAGTGGCCGCTTCAGGTTCGGCGTCGCTGCGATTCCGGGTATTCGTCCGGGAACTCGGGTGGGTGCCGACGACGATGCTTGTCCTCGCCGCTCTGGTGCTCGTTTCCCTAGCTTTTCCCGTCGTAGCCGAGGGACACGGACCATGGATCGAGGGTCTTCGCAACGCGGTGCTGTTCGTCTCGTTGGTCGGCACCGCGACCGCGACCTACATCGCCTGGCCGAGCCGCTGGAACATCCCCGCTCATCTCCAGCTCGCCTTCTCCATCCCCGCTTACCTCGTCCCCGTCTTCGGTCTCGATTGGCTCGAACTGCCCTCGCAGGGAGTCTCGGCGCTGTACGTCCGGCTCGTGTCGGTGGGTTTCGTCGCCATCGCGGCGGGCGTGCTTGCCGGCAGGCTTCTGGCATCACGACTCACGCGTGGAGGCCGTGTCGTAGCAGGCATTCAGCGAGTTCTGCTCAGCACCGAGAGCCAAGTGAGGCGACGTGTGCTCGTCGCGGTCACGGCATCCGTGGGGATTCTTCTCGTCTGTTTCCTGATCATGGGATTCACGCCTGCGCTTGCTGCTGACCCGAACGCAGCGAAGTTCTTCAAGGGGGTGTATCACGAGCCGTATCAGGCGGTGTCGATCCCGTATCGCCTCACAACGACGGTGATCCCTCTGCTGATGCCCCTCGTAGCCGTCTACGCATGGAAGCGCCGCAAGAGCATCTACTGGATCGTGCTGCTCGCTGTCTCCGTCGGCGTCATGCTGCTGTCGCTTCTCCGAGAGCCGGCAGTCAGCGGGCTGCTGCTCGCTGTGGGAATCCTGGTCGCCTTCTACCGTCGGTTCCAGGTCGTTTACGCCATCGTTCTCGTCGCCGCATATGTCGCGGGAAGCGCCATGTACGCGGTACTCGCATTGCTGGGTGTAGAGCAGTATCAGTCGATGGTGCGATCACCCGAGAGCCTGCTCACGGGTATCGCATCCGGAGCGCCCGACATCAAAGATCAGCTGGCCTTCCTCAACGCGTGGCTTCCCGGACACGAGCTCACGTATGGGCGGACCTTCTTCGGGGGGCTCCTTCCTGGCAACTATCCGTGGAACCCCTCGGTGTGGGCGCTGCAGACGTTGAACCCGACCACGCCGATCGAGGACATCCGTTCGGGTGGTCTGCGACTGCCGCCGTCGGTGTGGGGCTATGTGAGCTTCGACTGGGTCGGCGCCGCGCTCGTGCCACTCATCTCAGGTGTGATCCTCGGAGTGATGTCATTGATCACCGCCCGGGTGATCCGCGAGCTGGACCTCGAGCAGGCAGCGATGCTGATGCTGGTCTACGTCGCCGCGATCGATGTCTTCCCTGTCTTCTACCGACTGAGCTACCTCTCCGTTCTCGCTCTCCTCGTCGTCCTCCTGCTCCTCGTGCCATGGCGTCGCGGAAGCTTCCGGCACCGTTCGGCGGAGCAGTCTGCGGCATGAAACGGCTTCTCAGGCTCGGTGCGCCGACCGTAGGCACGATCACGCTGCGCCTTGCCCAGCTCATCGTGCTGCTCGCCTTCGCGCGGCTGACAGAAGGAGAGACACAGAACTTCCTCGTCACAGGGTTCGGTGTTCTCGCTTCGTTCGCGATCATCAGTGACGCTGGGGGTGCCCCATTTCTGTTGAGCTTGCGCCCCGAGCGGCACAGCGCCCAGACCTTCCGGCGAGTCATCGCGCTCCAGGGAGGGTTCGCGCTGTTCGGGCCCGTGGTGTTCTTCCTGTTCGCACTGGGAATTGCGCCGGATGGGATCTCGACTCCACACTTCTTCGTGCTGGTGGCCCTCTCCGTGGCTCAGGCCTTCGACACCATGGTCAGAACGGCCAAGTCTCCGTGGCTGGTGCAGCGCCGCGATCATCTCTTCGCGTTTCCCGACATTCTCAACGGCCTCGTCAAGATGGCGATCGTCGGGCTTGCGCTCGTCGTAGGGAACGTCGACCTTGTGGCAGCGGTTGTGGTGGTGTCACTGGTCGCTTTCGTCGCCACGTTCTTCGTCGTGCTCCGAGGTTTGCCCGGAAGTCCCGATCGAGAACCCAAGCTCGTCAGTCGCACGCTTGAGATCGGCGTCACGGGGATGCTGAGCAGCGCGTATTCACAGACGCCGATGTTGTTCGCAGCGTGGATGCTCCCGCTCGAGGTGTCCGCCGTGTTCGCAGTGGCCTATCGCATCGTGCAGGCGCTCGAACTCCTTCCCGCGACGGCCACGACCCAGCTGATACCTCGCTTCCGGTCGTTGGACGTTCGCAGGGTCTGGTTGCTCTTCACTGGCGTCGGGGTCCTTCTCGCAGGCGTTCTGGTGCTCGCATGGCCGATCGTCACGTGGCTGTTCACCGTGATCGTGCCGCTGAACTACCTGGTGCCGATCGCCCTTGCGTTCGCGCTCAAGTGTGGAAACTACTCCTTGGTGGCATACCTGCTGGGGACGGAGAAGATCCGGCAGCGGTTGATCGTCACTGTGGCCACGGGAGTCTGCGCGGTGATACTCGTGCCTTCGATGATCATCTTCGCCGGAGCACAGGGACTCGCCTTCTCAGCGCCCATCATCGAGGTCGTGTTCCTCACGACCGTCATCATCGTCCTTCGCACACCGCTGCGACCACTTCGCCGAAAGGGATCCGAGTGAGGATTCTCGTGATCAGTTCAGACCGCACGTCGGAGCTGAACCGCCCCATCAATCTGGGCGACGCCATGTTGACCGACGCGCTGGTCGCCGCGCTGCGCGCGAGAGGGAACCAGGCCATCGCTGCCGACTTCGGCGAGCCGAGGCATGGCGGGGGAGAGGATCGACTGCAGCTGTCAGGGCCCGGTGCGCTGCTGCGCGCCATGCGTGACTTCGACGGAATCGTGATCGGCGGCGGCACCCTGCTTCAGGACGATGCCCGCGATGTCCCCGGCGGATGGGGCGGGCTTCCGCGGTTGTGCGCTGCCAGCACTGTCATCGCGCGTGCGACGAGGACCCGCGTGGCCTTCTACGGGGTCGGATGCGACCCTGTAGAGCGGTTCGGCGCGCGAGCCCTGCTGCGGCTTGCGGTCAAGGGCGTTCCCGTCTGGGTGCGGGATGCGAAGAGCGCCTCCAGGGTGTCGCATACGCTCAAGGGGAATGCCATCGTCGGAGCGGACGCCAGTCTCCTGATGGGCTTCGACCCTCGGGGCGAGGCCGCAGATGACGCCCCCATCGTCGTCGCGCTCAACGGGGAGCACGCACGCCATCTGAAAGTGGAACACCTTGACGAGCTCAAGCGCTCAGGGCGGCGTCTGGTGTTCCTGAACATGTCGCAGGGCGGATCGTTCATGGACGCGAGCGCGCTCTCGAAGCAGGCGCGCGCAGCGTTCGATGAGGTGACAGGGCCGCTGGACTGGGACGAGGCGTTCCGACTCATCAGGTCGGCGGAGTCCGTGTGGGGCTCCAGGATGCATGCCCTCTATGCCGCGATGCTGAGCGGGGTGCCGATGGTCGCTCTCTCGGAGCTTCCCAAGGTCGTCACCTTCGCGGAGGACTTCGTGATTCCGCGTGTGGATGACACGAGCGGGATGGCAGACGTGCGGCCGGGGATGGCCGACGCTGCGGCGCTGTCTGCCGCCGTCGCGACTGCGGACAGCACACTCGACGACCTGCTGCTCGCATTTCGCGGGCGATAGGCGGTAGCGACACTCATGGTCTTTTCGAGCCCGACGTTCCTCTTCCTGTTCCTCCCCATAACGATGCTGGGGTACCACCTGCTCCCGGTGCGCGGACGCCTGCGCAACTGGTGGTTGCTCATCATGAGCGTCCTGTTCTACTACTGGGGTGCGGGCAGTGCGATCGGCGCGATCCTCTGGGTGTCGATCTTCAGCTTCGGTGCCGCATGGGCGATGTGGCGGTATGCGAAGAGCCGCCACCAGAACGGAAAGGCGCCGCTCACGCGGATTCCCCTGGCCGTTGCGCTCGCGATCGTGCTCGTTCCTCTCGTGCTGTTCAAGTACCTGCCGCAGTTGGCGATCCAGGGTGTGCCGGGTGCGGTGCACATCGCAGCTCTCACCGGTGCAGAGTCGTGGATCCTCCCTCTCGGCGTGTCGTTCTTCACCTTCCACGGAATTTCGTACGTCATCGATTCCTACCGAAACGGGGCCCCGCTGACGCGGTCGTTCCCGTCGTACCTTCTGTACCTCTTCGTCTTTCCGCACCAGATCGCCGGTCCCATCGTGAGGTATGCGGAGATCAAGGACGAGGTCGAGTCCTCGCGGACGATCACCGCCCGGCGATTCGGCTACGGAGCCACGAGGTTCGCGTGGGGGCTGGCCAAAAAGGTCATCATCGCGGACAGCGCGGGTCAGCTCGCCAACGCGATGTTCGACAGTGCCGCATACTCGGGCCAGCTGTCGATGTCGACCGCATGGATCGGCGCGCTCGCGTACGCTGTGCAGATCTATTTCGACTTCAGCGGGTACTCCGACATGGCGATCGGGCTCGCGGCGATGTTCGGGTTCCACTTCCCTGAGAACTTCCGCAGCCCCTACACGTCGCATTCTGTCAGCGAGTTCTGGCGACGATGGCACATCACTCTCACCCGGTGGTTCCGCGACTATGTCTACATCCCGATGGGGGGCAACCGTCGAGGCCGGCTCGTCGAGTATGGGGCGCTGCTGACCGTCTTCGCGTTGACGTCGATCTGGCATGGTGCGCTCGCCGGATTCCTGCTGTGGGGCGGTCTGCAGGCCGCAGCGATGCTGTTCGAGCGCTCGACGGGATTGCGAGACTCTCGGCGATTCCTGATCGTGCGTCGCGTCCTCACGGCTCTTTTCGTCGTGCTCGCCTGGGTCCCGTTCAGAACGACGGAGCTCGACGCCTCCATGCGCATCTGGCACGCGATGTTCGTCGGTCCGACCGACTTCATCGCTCCGCAGATGGTCACCGCCATGACCCCCTTCACACTCGGCGCCCTCGTGCTCGGCCTCCTCGCGTTCTTCACCACGTCGAAGAACACGACGTTCGAGATCCTGTTCCGTCCCTCGCTGAAGGATCAGACGGTGTCGCCGGTGCGTGGCTGGGTGATCGCCGCGCCGCTGTTCGTCGCCACGATCGCCATGGTGCTTCTCAGCGATTTCAGCCCGTTCCTCTACTTCCAGTTCTAAGGAGAGCTCGAATGCTCAAGTCATGGGTGCGACGCCGGGCCGTCACGATCGCAGCGGTCGGCGGCAGCCTCGCTCTGCTCGCGCTCTGGCTCGTGCCCGGTGACGTGGCCGAGAGCCAGAACCGCGCCGAGGTCGACTTCCCGTCCGTCTCGGCTCAGTCGCTGACAGAAGCCGAGACGTTCGCGCACGTCGATCGTGCGTTGAGGGATCGCCTGGGCGCGCAGGTCCCGGTCGTTCATGCCGCCGGCGCCATCTCCAACGACATCGGAATGAGTCCCAACAGCACGACGTGGCTGGGCGAGGAGAACGAGCCGTTCTTCGCCGTCGACTTCATCTACCCCTGCCGAGGGAACTCCGCCCGCATGTATGCGGTCCATCAACAGCTTCAGGCAGACGCCGCGGCACTGGAGTCGAGCGGCAAGTACGTCGTCTACACGGTGGCGCCGGACAAGTCGTCCATTCGGGACGAACGGCTCGGCGGTCTGCGCGATTCCCTGCTCAACTGCGCTGATCGCGTGCGGGCATCCTTCGTGGAATGGGAGGAGGGGCAGGATTTCCCCCTGATCACGCTCTGGGATGAGCTCGCGGATGCGGACGCCTCTCGTGAGGGACGAGACGACGGCGTCTACTACTTCGGCGACAGCCACTGGAACGCGGACGGCGCGGCGGTGTGGACGAGGACGCTTCTCGAGCGTCTTGTCGACGATGGGGTCGCGCCGCCATCGATTCTCGACGACCTCGATGAGACCGGGACCGCGCCGGGCGAGGTGGTCATCCCGGATCTCTTCCGCAACATGGGACTCACCGAGACCGTCGAGCGCGTGGAGATGGTCTACGACCGCGACGGCGTGTCGACGAAAGAGGGCACCGTCACGACCTCTGAAGGCGCGGAACTCCCGCACATGCTGTCGTCGTCGACCGACGCCGCCCTGATCGAAGGCAAGACACTGGTTCTCGGTGACTCGTTCCTTCACACACACGCGATCACGCAGCTAGCCCCGTTCTTCACCGACGTCACCTTCGGCTCCCTGGCCGACTTCGAAGACGTCGAAGACTACGACAACGTCATCGTCGAACGCGTCCAGCGGAACTCGGTGGAGCCGGGGTGGCCCGATTTCACTGGCGCAATAGGTTGACCGGCGTCGCCGTGAGTCCCTCTTAGGCAGCGTTGGGGGGTCTCCTGCCGCTGAAAGGCGAACGACCGCGCTGCGGCGCGCAACTTGTCGTTCAGCGGCGGAAAGCCGAAGCGTGGCGGTCGACACAGCTCAGCATTCCGCTGGGCGCGGCGTGGTCTGTCGTATCCCGGGGCATCAGGGTGCCGGGAGAGGCCGGTGCGCTGTGAGATTATCGGACGGGTCCAGCACACAGGGGGAATCACATTGTCAGCAGCGCCTCACGTAGACGCACGGGTCACGAAGAAGAACTTCGTACCTCGACTCGACATCCAGGGACTCCGCGCATTTGCCGTGCTCACAGTCCTCGCGTATCACGCTGGTCTCCCTGTTCCTGGTGGATTCATCGGTGTCGACGTGTTTTTCGTCATCTCCGGCTTCGTCATAACTGGCGCTCTCATGCGCGAGTGGGAATCCACTGGCGGAATCCGAGTCGGCCGCTTTGCCCTTCGTCGCTATTGGCGCCTCACCCCGGCGCTCGCCGCCGTGGTTCTCTTCACAGTGCTCGTTTCATCGCTGCTACAGTCCCCGCTGGGCGCACAGCAAGCGACAAGCGCGACGGGCATAGGGGCGTTGCTCCTCGCGGCGAACGGCGTCATCGCGCACATCTCGGGGGGATACTTTGACGGGCCTGCGGAGAGCAACCCGCTGCTACACACCTGGTCACTGTCTGTCGAGGAGCAGTTCTACCTGGTGTTCCCGATCCTGATGCTCTGCGGCTGGCTCATCGCCCGCAAGCTCGGATGGCGAAGCATCGGCCCGACCGCCGTTGTCGTGCTCATCAGCGTCCCGTCCTTCCTGCTGGCGATGTACGGCCCCAACCTGCATATCTTTGGAGAAGGTAACTGGCTCTCGGGGTTCTACAGCCCGCTCACACGCGCGTGGGAATTCGGTGCCGGGGCAATCCTTGCGCTCGTCGGGACGGTCGTTGCAACCCGAGGACGCATCGTTGCGAACATCGTAGGGATTGCCGGTGCCACGATGCTCATCTCGTCGCTGTGGCTCATCGATGCAGAGACTGCGTTCCCCGGAAAATGGACCGTCTTGCCTGTCGCCGGCACGATGCTCGTTATCCTCGCCGGATCGAGTGCGCAGTCCGTCGTTTCACGTGCCATCTCCAGCAAGATCGCTGTGCGCATCGGCGACTGGTCCTACTCGCTGTATCTATGGCACTGGCCCTTCATCGTGTTCGCGTTCGCGATCCTCGACACCCATTCCATGTGGGTCGGAGTGGCAGCATGCCTGCTATCCATCCTCCCGGCCATCGCCTCGTATCGTTATGTCGAACAGCCGCTACGACGGATCCCGGCGATCGGTTGGGCTCGACTCGCTCGACGGATGGTGACCGTCACCGCAGTGCCGCTTGTCGTCGCTCTGGCCTTGGGCCTGGGAGCGAACGCAAGCTGGGGTAGCGACAGCATTCGCAACCTCCAGGTAGCACAGACCGTCGGCGGTGCGACCCCTGGGTGCTTTGCCGATCAGCCGTCCACAATCAAGCAGCCAGCTGATTGCATCCAGAACGCGGAGGGTGCCGCCGATCCGGTCTATCTTCTCGGAGACTCAAACGCCGTGATGTTCGCACCCGGGGTTCGAGCCGCGGCCCTCGAAGTAGATGCGCCGTTCGCGTCTTACACCTTCAGCTCGTGTCCTGTTCTTGGAGACGAGCTCGTGGGTTCGATCACTCACACTGCCATCCGTCCCGGATGCCTGGACTATCAGACCAGAGCCCTCAGCTGGCTCGACACAGCCGCTCCTGGAACGGTCTTCCTCGGCGCCTCCGACTATTACCTCCGCACCACGGAGATAAGTGTCCCCACCTCCACGGCGACCGTCACGAATGACACCGCAGTCAAGATCGAGTGGTACGCGAATGCGCTCGGCAACGTGATCGATCGCCTCGAGGCTGGCGGACACCAGGTGGTTGTGATCAATCCGATCCCGAACTACTGGCTCGAGGATGTCGAGGCGACTCAAGCCAACTGGAAGGGACCAGACACCTGCGCGAACATGGCGCTACTCCTCGGCGCGTGCAACTCGACGATGGACACCTCACTCAGCGACAAGCGCGATCGCCAGCAACCCGTCTGGGACATGATTGAGACGGAGTCGAGCGCACACGGAGCGACCGTACTCGACCTCACCGACGATATCTGTGCGGGCAACGACTGCCCGATCATCCGCGACGGCCTCCCGATCTTCCGCGACGCTAATCACATCACTCCGCAGCTAGCGCTTGCCCTCTCTGACGACTTCCTCAGCGCGCTGGCGAAATAAGAGAACCCCCTACCTAGCCTTCGGGCCGGGCGGGGGACTTTTCGTGGTTCCGGCCTACCGCTCGTCCGCGAGCGGAGGGAAGCGCAGCAGGCTCGCATCGACGCGCACTGCGACGCCGGCCGAGGCAACCAGTCGACGTCGCCGTTCCGACGTCGAGGAGAGAGCGTGCAGGGGTAGCACTGACGCCTCACGTGGGTAGTCCAGCTTCGACCTTCGACCGGCGGCGCTGTCTGCGCGTCGTTTCTGCGCCGCGCCAGTTCCGAGGTGAAGTAATCCGATAACTAGAATATTGCAGTGCCCGAAGATGACCGTCGCTTCACAGACGTCTCCGCGGGAACCGGTGTCGGCTCGACTCGTGTCAGCGGAACGAATGTCAGAACGCATGCGTCCAACTTGGGTGTCCAAGTCATGGCCGAGATAAGGGAACGATGACTGGACCAAAGCGGGATTTCCGCACTGATCTGCAAGCGCTCCGCGCGGTGGCCGTACTCGCTGTGATCGTCAATCACATGTGGCCCGAGGTCCTTCCCGGCGGCTACATCGGCGTCGACGTCTTCTTCGTGATCAGTGGATTCCTCATCACGTCCCATCTGCTCCGCGAGTCGCGGAGCACCGGCAAAATCCGGCTGGGCGCGTTCTGGGCGCGACGCGCCCGCCGTCTGTTGCCCGCCGCACTGCTCGTGCTCGCGGTGTGCGCCATCTTCACCGTCGTGAAGATGCCCCTTCCCCAGTGGGAGAACGAGCTCTACCAGATCGGCGCCGCCGCGGTCTACGTGCTCAACTGGTTGCTCGCCTCGAACTCGCTCGACTACTTCGCCCAGGGCGATGCCCAGACGCTGGTCACCCACTACTGGTCGCTCTCGGTCGAAGAGCAGTTCTACATCATCTGGCCGATCATCCTCTTGGCCGTTGTCTGGCTCACCTTCCGTCGCGCCAAGCGCACGCAGGTCGTCATCACCGCTGTCGTCTTCGCGGGCATCGCGCTCGTCTCTCTCGCGTGGGCTGTGTACTCCACCGCCCAGACACCGTCGGCCGCGTACTTCCAGACCACTGGCCGTGCATGGGAGTTCGCCGCAGGCGGTCTCGTCGCTCTGCTCCCCGTCCTCAGCGAGACGATCCGCCGCCGGCTCAGCGCGTTCGTCTGGCTCGGCTGGGTGCTCATCCTCGGCAGTGCCGTGCTCTTCGACTCGCAATCCGGCGTCCCCGGGCCCGCAGCCCTCATCCCTGTCCTCGGTGTCGTTCTCGTCATCGCGATCGGTGAGGCCGAGCACGCCTGGTCGCCGCGGCCGATCACCTCGTTCCGCCCCGTGCAGATCATCGGCGACGTGAGCTACTCGGCATATCTCTGGCACTGGCCGCTCATCGTCGCCGCCCCCGTCATACTGTCGCGGCCGATCGGCACACTGGACAAGATCGTTCTCTTGGCCATCACCCTGGTTCTCGCGCTGCTCACCAAGCGTTTCGTCGAAGACCCGGTGCGCCTCGGCCCGCTCGCCCGCATCCGCCCGCGCTGGATCCTGGTCATGACCGCGGCCGCGATGGCCCTGGTCCTCGTCCCGTCTGCCGTCGGTGTGCTCGGGCTGCGCGATCGCGGTGTCTCAGCGACCGCCGAACTCGTCGCTGCGTCGAAAGACCCGGGGGAGTGCTTCGGCGCCCAAGCCGAGCTCGGTGCTGGGGACTGCTCCGACTCCCGCGAGCTCGGCGACCAGGCCTACCTGCTCGCGAACGGCCAGTTCAACCTCATCTCCAGCACGACTGGCGGCACCGTCTGTGAAGACGTGACCACCGCCAACGGGTTCGTCAAGACATGCTCGTTCGGAGTGCCAGAGGGGACGCAGGATCTTGACATCGCGGTCGTCGGAGACTCACACGCCGAGATGTGGTCGGGCTCGCTCGACACCGTGGCACCCGTGCACAACGCGCGAATCCACACGTTCCTCAAGGGTGGCTGTACGGCGACCGCCGACCCCGCGGTGGGAACGATCAGCACGGACCCCGCCTATATCGCCGAGTGCCACGCCTGGCGCACGGACATGATCGACATGCTGGTCGACGACCCCGACATCGACGTCATCATCACCACGGCGTGGGCAGACAGATACACCGTCAACGGCGAACCTGACCCCGGCACCGGTTACGCCGACGCGTGGAACCGGTGGCTCGACTCGGGTAAGCGCGTCATCCTGATGGCTGAGCCTCCGGTGCTGCCCGTCGACGTTGTGGACTGCATCATCGAATCTTGCACCGTACCCGTCGAGAGCCTTGACGCTGAGTCGGGGCTGACGCGCGCCGCGGCGATGATCGACAACGTGAACTTCAGCGTTGTCGACTTCTCCGACGTGTTCTGCGACGACGTCTGCTACCCCGTCGTCGGTGGAATCCCCGCGTATTACGACAGCAACCACCTCACCGAAACCTTTACGCGTTCGTTCGGCGAGGGCTGGCTCAGGGACGAGCTGACGCGACCGTTTGGACAGCAGTAACTGCAACTGCCTGCTCCGCGGGCAGCTGTCGTGAGAACAGGCATTATTCACACTGATGACAGCGGGACTCGTCGCCGCGATGAGGATGGGGGCGCGGGTCGTCCCGAGCGGGCATGCAGTGCAAATCGGCGCTGATTCACAGGCGGACGCGTTCAGCGTGGTGATGACTGTGCCCGGGGCGCTCAGGGGTGTATCAGGCGTTCGCCGGTAGGATCCGAGCGTGTCACATACGTCTCGACGAGCAGCGCGCGAAGCTGCGCAGAAGCAGCAGTCCGAACGCGGAGCAGCGGCGCGGCCGAACGAAAAGCCCGCCGGCAACCCAAGCCGCCGCAAGCCTGGCCGCACCATCGGATTCGTCATCGCCGCCATCGTCATCGTCCTGCTCGGCATCGCCTGCTGGGTCGCGTTCAAAGCGCTCACCGTGAAGAACGGTCTCGAGGAAAGTCAGCAGCTCATCGGCGAGCTGCAGAACGGCGCAGACCCGAAGGAGACCGTCCAGAAGATGTCCGAGCCGGCGCGAAGCGCGTCGGACGCGGCATCCGACCCCGTCTGGGGTGCGCTGGAATGGATCCCGGTCGTCGGCGAGAACCTCCACGGCGTGCGCCTCGCCGCGCAGTCTCTCGACGTGCTCGTGAACGATGTGGGGATGCCCGTACTCTCGGCCGATGCCGCGAGCGGATCGCTCATCACGCAGGTGCTCGATGTCGCAAAGGCTCAGGCTCCGCGAATCGGGCAGCTGGCCGACGAGATCGCTGAGGTCGAGAAGTCGACCGCCTTGATCGGTCCCGTGCGCAGCGGTGTCGATCAGGTCGCCGAGGTGATGCAGGGCGCGGCTCCCGCTGTAGACCTGCTCCCGACCCTTCTGGGCGCAGACGGCCCCCGGAACTATCTGCTCGTCTTCCAGAACAACGCCGAATCGCTCGCTCTCGGCGGCAGCGCGGCCTCTCAGACTCTCGTGCATGTGGACAACGGAGTCATCGCCATGGGGAGCCAGGGCAACAGCGGCAGCTATCAGAACGGCGTGGCCGTCGACGTGCCGGTGGACCAGAGCGCGATCGATCTCTACTCGAGCTACCTGGTCGACCATGTGAACACGAGCATGAGCCGCCCGGACTTCCCGACCGCGGCTCAGATCATGCGCGCCTGGTGGCAGAGGGACATCTCGCCCGACCAGATCGACGGCGTCATCTCCATCGACCCGATCGCGCTCTCCAGGATCCTTGTCGCCACAGGGCCCATCACGCTGGCGACGGGCGATGTCTTGAGCTCCGACAACGCCGTGTCGCTCCTCCTCAATGAGGTGTACAAACGCTGGGACAGCTACAAGTACCCCGAACTCGTGGACGGCTTCTTCGCAGCGGCTGCCGGAGCGGTCTTCAACCAGGTCGCTTCGGGACAGTTCAACCTGAAGGACATGGCAGTGGCTCTGTCTGAAAGTGCGGCGCGAGGCAACATCCTGGTCTGGAGCGAGGACCCGAAGGTCACGGAGGCAATCGATGGGGAGCGCGTCAGCGGTGTCCTGCCGACCGACAACGAGGACTCCACGACCCTCGGGGTGTACTTCAACAACAGCAACGGGTCGAAGATCGACTACTACACGCGCACCGCGATCACCGTCGATTCCGTCTGTGAAGCGGATTCCACGACCTTCACGGTCAATGCTGCGCTGGCGCTCCCGATCACGCAGGACGAGGCTGAGGCTCTCCCGCGATACGTGCAGAGCATGACGTTCGGAACGACGTTCCGTGACTGGATCTACATCTACGGACCGCCGGGAACCACGCTCTCCAACATCGCAGTCAATGGCGAACGCGTCGACATCCTGTCGCAGGGAGTCGACGACCTGGGTCGACCGACCGCGCGTTTCGAAGCGTGGTTCGAACCGGGCCAGCGAGTGGACGTCACGGCTGCATTCACCGGCACCGGTGCTTTTGGTCCGGTGGCGGTTCAGACCAACCCGATGATCAACGCCGTAGAGCCGGGAATCACAGATTCCTGCAACTGATATGCCGGTTGGCGGCGAAGTCACAGCGACTGGAGTAAACTGACTGCCGATTCAGTGAATTCGCTGGGAGTACAGCGATTCATGTCGGAGGGACAGGGGTGGTCGGCATAGCTGTGGACGCGGTACCAAGGCAGGCGAAAGACCAGAAGTCTCTGGTCTCTCGCCAGCAGCCGCACAAGCGCAGGCGCGGAGAGTGGCCGCGCCGGTACGCGAGCCGACTCTTCTACAGCGACGTGCTGGTGTTGGCGTTGACCATCGTCTCCGCCTGGCTCGTGTCGAGCCAGAGCATGACAGACGACGTGTCGTGGCCGAACGGCCCCAGGATCAGCTATGTCCTCGTTCTCGCGATCATCGGTGTGGCGTGGCTGATCGGCCTGGATGCGATCGATACGCGCGATCATCACATCGTGGGCCACGGGATCCTCGAGTACCGGAGGATCGCGGACGCGACCATCGCGGTCTTCGCATTCACGGTCGCCGTCGCCTTCTTCCTCGGGATGGAGATCTCGCGGCTGTTGCTCGCGGTGATCTTCCCCGTCGGCCTCGTTCTTCTCCTCGCGTCACGGTGGCTCTGGCGCCAGTGGCTGCGCAGGCGCCAGCGGAAGGGCGACTACACGCATCGCGCCGTCATCATCGGCGAGCGGAGCAAGGTCAAGCACGTCGCGCAGCAGATCCGTCGCAGCAAGGACAGCGGGTACACGATCGTCGGCGTCATCACCGACGGCGTCCCGTCTGAGGGAATGCCGCAGCTCGAGGTGCTCGGAGACATCCGCAGCGCCGACAAGGCGCTGGATGCGGCGAACATCGATGCGCTCATCATCGTGGGGTCCGATGACATGGATCCTGAGACCATGCGCCGACTCGGCTACGCCGTGGCCGACCGAGACATCCAGATGATCATGGCGCCGGCGCTCACCGACATCGCCGGTCCTCGTCTGCACTCGCGCCCCGTCGCCGGTCTTCCGCTCGTGCACGTCGACTTCCCGCGCATGGAGGGATCCAGCCGGTTCCTGAAGCGGGTGTTCGATTTGATCGGGTCCGCCGGGTTGCTGCTGCTCTTCTCGCCGGTCTTCCTCGTCACGGCGATCGCCATCAAGATCGACGGCCCCGGCAAGGTGTTCTACCACCAGGAACGAATCGGGCGTGGCGGCCGCACGTTCGGTATGCGCAAGTTCCGGTCGATGGTGCAGAACGCCGACGATCAGCTTGCCAGCCTGCTCGATCTCCAGGGCTCCAGCGAGACTCCGCTCTTCAAGGTCTCGGACGATCCGCGCATCACCAGGATCGGTCGTTTCCTGCGCAAGCACTCGATCGACGAACTGCCGCAGCTGATCAACGTGCTGCGGGGTGAGATGAGCCTCGTCGGGCCGCGGCCGCAACGAGCGGCCGAGGTCGCGCTCTACGACGACATCGCCCTGCGCCGTCTGGCGGTCAAGCCAGGAATGAGCGGTCTGTGGCAGGTCAGCGGGCGCTCGACTCTCTCATGGGAGGAGACGATCCGTCTCGACCTCTACTACGTCGAGAACTGGTCGCTCACGCAGGACGTCGTGATCCTCTTCCGCACGATACGTGCCGTCGTGGCGCCCGGCGCGAGCGCGCACTGAATCGTCTCGGTAACGATCCGCGCGACTGTCCGAGGGGCAACACGGATCCACGCGAAGCGCTGGGTACATTCAAGAACATGAGATCCCCCCTTGCGACGAGAATCGCTGCGAGTGCTCTGGCCATCGTCGTACTCGGCGGAGCAGCCGGTTGTGCTGCAGACCCAGGTGCGGCGAACCCTGTCCCCACGTCCACGGCCACGTCGACCCCTGAGCCGACGTCCACGCCGACCGAGACGCCGTCCGCTGAGCCGTCGCCGACCGCTGAGCCGACAGAGCCACCCGCCTCGGAGTTCGGAGCCTTCTCATTCGAGCAGTTGGCTCAGATCTGCATCGACGCGACGGTCACGGCCTACGCCCCTGACGTCGTCTTCGACATGCCCGGCACGAGGATCGAGCAGCGCACCGTCACGCCTGAGTGGCTCGTCATCGTGCCCGCCGCGACCATGGGGTACCAGGGGCAGTCCGTCTGCACGATCGGCGGCACCCCGGCTGAGCCCCAGATGGAGCTCGGATCCGGATCGATCGAGCAGCTGCCTGAAGAGCAGATCCAGCGGCTGATCCGCGGCGAGAACGAGGGGGGCGATCGCTAGTGTGCGGCGCGGGGGACTTCGAGCCCTCGGCGAAAGACGGCGCTCAGCCCTCCTTCTCGCGTCGCACGATGCTGATCGGAGCAGGAGCTGCGCTCGGTGTCGCCGCGATCGGATGGGATCTCGTCTCTCCGAGCCTCTCCGCCACCGCCGCAGGAACGTACCTCCGACCATGCGGTGACGTGCGCATCTCGAGCACGTGGCAGGGGCACCGAGACCGGAATCCGCCCTCGGGAGAGCCCGGGACGGACTACGCGGTCCCGATCGGCACAGCCGTCCGAGCTGCTGCGGACGGGGTCATCGTCGATCGCAAGGACACCACCACCACTGCGACGGGCCGGTACTTGGCGCTCCGCACAGACGACGGAAACTACATCCGCTACCTCCACCTGCGCTCGAGCGCTGTTCTGCCCGGAACCCGAGTCTCCCGCGGCCAGGTCATCGCCGAATCCGGAGCGTCCGGTTTCGGCAGTGAAACCGGGTACGGATCCCACGTCCACGTCTCCCTCTGGATCGGCGGAACTCCGCTGCAGATGGGGTTCACCAACTCAGTCGATTTCGAGAACTACGTCCAGCCGGAGGATCCAGTGCCCACTCATCAGTCGACGACATACGCGTGGAACGGTGTGCTCCCTCTCGCCACGTGGACACCCATTCCTGTCAGCCCTAATTTCTACTACCTGGCCGAAAGCAGTCACATCGCCAAGGAGACCGGCGATCTCGTCATCTATCTCCATGCGGCTGGAGTCACCAAAGGGTTCCAGGTCCGGGTCGTGGCGGAGACGCTCGACTCCTCCGGCAGAGTGGTCGACACATCCGTGCAGCCGTCACTCGAGATTCCGGCAACCGCCGACACTTCGCCCAACACCCCGACATTCGGGCAATACACTCTGCCGTATCTCCTCTCGGGAAGACTGCGTCTGTTCGCGCAGATCCGCGCCCTCAACGCCGGGATCAAGGTGCAGCGCGTGATCGTCAAGAAGAACTACTGGCTTTCATAACGGAGACGCCTCTCCCACACCTTCCCCTGCACCTCGGTTCCATGCAGAATGAACGTGCGCCGCACATCCGGCGCGTTCGTTCGCATCGAAGGGGGCCCGTCATGGGTATCGAGGAAACGGTCAACAAGGGCAAGGACCTGTACGAGCAGAACAAGGACAAGATCGCCGAGGCCGTGAAGAGCGAACAGGCCGAGGACATCAGCGACAAGGTCCTCGACGGCGTCGCCGACTTCGCGAAGAAGGTCGCACCGGGCGCGGCAGACAAGATCGACGAGATTCGCGAGCAGGCCGACAAGGCGGTCGGCAACGAGTAACGCGACACGCACGCGGCGAGCGGCGGCTTCCTGAGGGGAGCCGCCGCTCTTCTGCATCCGAGACCCGGTATTCGGGCCGGCGGTATCGCGTTCCCGATCGACCATCCCCTAGGATGAGAACGATCGCCTGGGGAACAAGCGGTCAGGGACGTCGAAGGGGTTCGACCTCCCGATTCACGCGGTTCGCCGCGACAAACTGGGGAAATGATTTTGGGGATCATCTTGCGACGCGCGCACTCTGTGTGCCTGAGCGTCTTCCCGCCCGCGCGGCGGTCTCTTCGCCGCGCTCTCGAACGAGGAAGACGGCGTCCCTTCACGCCGGACTCCTCGCGTTCGGTGTGCCCCCTCGCACCGAACGCCCTCCCCAAGCGGGGCGAGGCAGGGGGGTGCCGCGCCCCCCGCTCACCCCGTCGCTGACCGCCCGGGGCGGGGGTACGGGGCGCACACCCCCGGGCGGCGGGGGGCGGCCCCCCCGATGCTCAGCAAACGCGACACGCCCGGGTTTGCACAAGCGAAATCCCGCATGGCAGAATAGACAGGTTCGACATTCCGGCGCGCTCAGCGTGGGCCGGATCACCATCACGACAGTGCATAGGCGGCGCAGACGCGCAGGGACCTAGGCCGCGGGTGGCAGGACGATCCCGACATCTTCATCACGAGGACTTCGCCGTGCGCGGCGGAGGTCGGACATCCGCTCGCTGAGAGGCGAGCGGGATGACAGCAGAACAGTGGTGCAGCAGATCGACTCGCGAGAGTCGTTCGAGTGCCGAGGCGCGAACAGCGCCGACGTGCGTCCAATGCCCCAGGGTCACCCGGCCCCGGACGGTAAGACGCCTAAAGAGAGAGAGCAGACAATGGCGGGACAGAAGATCCGCATTCGCCTGAAGTCGTATGACCACGAGGTCATCGACACGTCCGCACGCAAGATCGTCGACACCGTGACCCGTGCGGGCGCAACTGTCGTCGGTCCCGTGCCCCTTCCGACCGAGAAGAACGTCGTGTGCGTCATCCGGTCGCCGCACAAGTACAAGGACAGCCGCGAGCACTTCGAGATGCGCACCCACAAGCGTCTGATCGACATCGTCGACCCGACGCCCAAGGCTGTCGACTCGCTGATGCGTCTCGACCTGCCCGCCGATGTCAACATCGAGATCAAGCTCTGAGGTCCGCCATGGTTGACATCAACTCCAAGATTTCCAAGGGCATGCTCGGCACGAAGCTCGGCATGACCCAGGTCTGGAACGAGAGCGGCAAGCTCGTTCCCGTCACCGTCATCGAGCTCGCCTCGAACGTGGTCACTCAGATCCGTACCCCCGAGAAGGACGGCTACAACGCCGTGCAGATCGCGTACGGCCAGATCGACCCGCGCAAGGTGAACAAGCCGCTGACCGCTCACTTCGAGGCTGCAGGCGTCACGCCGCGTCGTCACGTCACCGAGATCCGCACCGCGGATGCAGGCGACTACTCGCTGGGCCAGGAGCTCACGGTCGACGGCACCTTCGAGGCGGGCCAGCTCGTCGACGTCGTCGGCACGAGCAAGGGCAAGGGCTTCGCCGGTGTCATGAAGCGTCACAACTTCAAGGGCGTCTCGGCTTCGCACGGTTCGCACCGCAACCACCGCAAGCCCGGCTCGATCGGCGCATCGTCGACCCCGAGCCGCGTCTTCAAGGGCATGCGCATGGCCGGCCGTATGGGTGGCGAGCGCGTGACCGTCCTCAACCTCACGGTGCACGCCGTCGACATCGAGAAGGGTCTGCTGCTCGTCAAGGGCGCCGTCCCCGGTGCTCGTGGCCGCATCGTCTACGTCCGCAACGCAGTGAAGGGTGCCTGATCATGGCTGACTCCACTCTCGCGCTTGACGTCCTCAAGGCAGACGGCAAGAAGGCTGGCTCGATCGAGCTTCCCGCCGCGCTGTTCGACGCCAAGACGAACATTCCGCTGATCCACCAGGTCGTCGTCGCGCAGCTCGCGGCGGCTCGCCAGGGAACCCACTCGACCAAGCGTCGCGGTGAGGTCTCGGGTGCAGGTCGCAAGCCCTTCAAGCAGAAGGGCACGGGTAACGCTCGTCAGGGCTCCATCCGCGCGCCGCACATGACCGGCGGTGGCATCGTGCACGGCCCGAAGCCGCGCGACTACTCGCAGCGCACCCCCAAGAAGATGATCGCCGCCGCCCTGCTGGGCGCACTGAGCGACCGCTTCCGCGGTGACCGCATCCACGCCATCGAGTCCTTCGGCATCGACGGAACGCCTTCGACCAAGACCGCGGTGAACTTCCTCACCAACGTCGTCTCGTCGAAGAACGTGCTCGTCGTCATCGAGCGGGGCGACGACGTGACGCTGAAGAGCATCCGCAACCTGTCGAACCTGCACGTGCTGACGTTCGACCAGCTCAACGCATACGACGTGCTCGTCTCCGACGACATCGTCTTCACCCAGGCCGCGCTCGAGGGCTTCATCGCCTCGAAGTCCGGCGCCAACCAGGAGGTCTCCGCATGAGCGAGCAGGCATCTGTTCTCCAGACGGCCCTGAACAAGGACCCGCGCGACATCATCCTGAAGCCGGTCGTGTCCGAGAAGAGCTACGGTCTCATCGACGAGGGTAAGTACACCTTCCTCGTGGACCCGCGCGCTTCGAAGACCGAGATCAAGCTCGCCATCGAGAAGATCTTCGGCGTCAAGGTCGCAGGGGTCAACACCCTCAACCGCGTCGGCAAGGCTCGTCGCACCCGCTTCGGCACGGGCAAGCGCAAGGACACCAAGCGCGCCATCGTGACCCTGAAGTCGGGCACCATCGACATCTTCACGGCAATCGGCTGATCCGGGGGATAAGGACAATAATGGCTATTCGCAAGTACAAGCCCACGACCCCGGGCCGTCGCGGCTCGTCGGTGGCTGACTTCGCCGAGATCACCCGATCGACGCCGGAGAAGTCGCTGCTGCGCCCGCTCTCGAAGACCGGTGGTCGCAACAACCAGGGACGCATCACGACCCGTCACATCGGTGGTGGCCACAAGCGCCAGTACCGCGTCATCGACTTCCGTCGCAATGACAAGGACGGCGTGGACGCCAAGGTCGCTCACATCGAGTACGACCCCAACCGCACCGCGCGCATCGCGCTGCTGCACTACTTCGACGGTGAGAAGCGCTACATCCTCGCACCGGCGAAGCTGAAGCAGGGCGACGTCGTCGAGTCCGGCGCCGGCGCTGACATCAAGCCGGGAAACAACCTCCCGCTGAAGAACATCCCGACGGGTACCGTCATCCACGCGATCGAGCTCCGTCCCGGTGGCGGCGCGAAGATGGCACGTTCGGCCGGTGCATCCGTCCGTCTCGTCGCCAAGGATGGCAACTTCGCCCAGCTGCGTCTGCCCTCGGGCGAGATCCGCAACGTCGATGCGCGCTGCCGCGCCACCATCGGCGAGGTCGGCAACGCCGAGCAGTCGAACATCAACTGGGGCAAGGCCGGCCGCATGCGCTGGAAGGGCGTCCGCCCGACCGTGCGTGGTGTCGCCATGAACCCGGTCGACCACCCGCACGGTGGTGGAGAGGGCAAGACGTCCGGTGGACGTCACCCCGTCTCTCCTTGGGGCCAGGCTGAGGGTCGCACCCGCCACGCCAACAAGGAAAGCGACAAGTACATCGTGCGTCGTCGTAACGCCGGCAAGAAGCGCAAGTAGGAGTAAGAGAAGATGCCTCGCAGTCTTAAGAAGGGCCCCTTCGTCGACGAGCACCTGCTTCGCAAGGTGGTCGTGCAGAACGAAGCCGGCACGAAGAACGTCATCAAGACCTGGTCTCGCCGGTCCATGATCATCCCGGCCATGCTGGGTCACACGATCGCGGTCCACGACGGTCGCAAGCACATCCCCGTGTTTGTCTCCGAGACCATGGTCGGCCACAAGCTGGGCGAGTTCGCGCCCACCCGCACCTTCCGCGGCCACGAGAAGGACGACAAGAAGGGTCGCCGGCGCTAAGGCGCGGGCGTAGAGGAGAGAGAAATGGTGGAGTCCATCGCACGCGTGCGACACATCCGCGTGACCCCTCAGAAGGCTCGTCGTGTCGTCGCGCTCATCAAGGGCAAGCAGGCCCAGGAGGCTCTGGCGATCCTGAAGTTCGCACAGCAGAGCGCCAGTGAGCCGATCTACAAGCTTGTCGCGTCGGCCATGGCCAACGCGCAGGTCAAGGCGGATCGTGACGGCGAGTACCTCGACGAGCAGGACCTGTACGTGGCTAACGCCTACGTCGACGAGGGCACGACGCTCAAGCGTTTCCAGCCCCGTGCACAGGGTCGCGCTTTCCAGATCAAGAAGCGCACGAGCCACATCACGGTCGTGCTCTCGACGCCTGCTGCAGCTCCGGCTGCCGCGAGCGACAGCAACAAGAAGGCGAGCAAGTAATGGGACAGAAGGTAAACCCGTACGGCTTCCGTCTCGGCATCACCACGGACCACGTGTCGCGCTGGTTCTCGGACTCGACGAAGCCGGGTCAGCGTTACGCCGACTACGTGGCCGAGGACATCAAGATCCGCAACCTGCTGAAGACGCAGCTCGACCGCGCCGGTGTCTCGAACATCGAGATCGAGCGCACCCGTGACCGCGTCCGCGTCGACATCCACACCGCCCGTCCGGGCATCGTGATCGGTCGTCGTGGAGCCGAGGCCGAGCGTATCCGTGGCGACCTCGAGAAGCTCTCGGGCAAGCAGATCCAGCTGAACATCCTCGAGGTCAAGAACCCCGAGGCCGACGCTCAGCTCGTCGCACAGGGCATCGCCGAGCAGCTCTCTGCTCGTGTGGCGTTCCGCCGTGCGATGCGCAAGGGTCTCCAGGGCGCGCAGCGCGCTGGCGCCAAGGGCATCCGCATCCAGGTCTCCGGCCGCCTCGGCGGCGCCGAGATGAGCCGCTCGGAGTTCTACCGCGAGGGTCGTGTGCCGCTGCACACGCTGCGCGCGAACATCGACTACGGCTTCTACGAGGCGAAGACCACCTTCGGCCGCATCGGCGTGAAGGTCTGGATCTACAAGGGCGACCTGACGGCGAAGGAGCTCGCTCGCGAGCAGGCCAACGCCCCGAAGGCTCGTCGTGATGACCGTGGTGGCGACCGTCGTCGTGCACCGCGCAACGAGGCACCCGTCGCAGAAGGAGCGTCTGCCTGATGCTTATTCCCCGTAAGGTCAAGTTCCGCAAGCAGCACCACCCCGGCCGTAGCGGCCAGGCGACCGGTGGCACGAAGGTCTCCTTCGGCGAGTACGGAATCCAGGCGCTCACGCCTGCATATGTGACGAACCGTCAGATCGAGTCCGCTCGTATCGCGGTCACGCGTCACATCAAGCGTGGCGGCAAGGTGTGGATCAACATCTACCCCGACCGTCCCCTCACCAAGAAGCCTGCCGAGACCCGCATGGGTTCCGGTAAGGGTTCCCCCGAGTGGTGGGTCGCCAACGTCAAGCCGGGTCGCGTCCTCTTCGAGGTCTCCGGCGTGAGCGAGGAACTCGCTCGCGAGGCACTGACCCGTGCCATTCACAAGCTGCCTCTCAAGGCACGCATCATCAAGCGCGAGGAGGGCGACGCGTAATGGCGATCGGCACCAAGGAGCTCGCTCCGGCAGAGCTCGACACGTTCGAAGACCAGCGCCTCGTTGAGGAGCTGCGTAAGGCCAAGGAGGAGCTGTTCAACCTCCGTTTCCAGTCGGCCACCGGCCAGCTGGAGAGCCACGGCCGCATCCGCGCCGTGAAGCGCGACATCGCGCGTCTCTACACCGTGATCCGTGAGCGCGAGCTGGGCATCCGTGCGACGCCCGCTCCGGTCGAGGTTCCGGCCAAGAAGGCGTCCAAGTCGAAGGCGAAGAAGGCGGATGCCGCTGACGACGCCGTGAAGGAAGAGGCTGAGTGATGGCCACCAAGAAGGAAGCCGCAGTCGAGGCTGAGCACGCCGCACACGACGTCCGCGACGAAGACGCTCGCGGTTACCGCAAGTCGCGTCGTGGCTACGTCGTCAGCGACAAGATGGACAAGACCATCGTGGTCGAGGTCGAGGACCGCGTGAAGCACCCGCTTTACGGCAAGGTCATCCGCCGCACCTCGAAGGTCAAGGCGCACGATGAGGCGAACACCGCCGGCATCGGCGACCTCGTCCTGATCAACGAGACCCGCCCGCTCAGCGCCACCAAGCGCTGGCGTCTGGTGGAGATTCTGGAGAAGGCCAAGTGATTCAGCAGGAGTCTCGCCTCAAGGTCGCCGACAACACCGGCGCGAAGGAGCTGCTCACCATCCGTGTTCTCGGCGGCTCGCGTCGTCGTTACGCCGGTCTGGGTGACACGATCGTCGCGACCGTCAAGGACGCGATCCCCGGCGGAAACGTCAAGAAGGGCGATGTGGTCAAGGCCGTCATCGTCCGCACGGTCAAGTCCACGCGTCGTCCCGACGGCTCGTACATCAAGTTCGACGAGAACGCCGCCGTCATCCTGAAGAACGACGGGGAGCCCCGCGGCACCCGTATCTTCGGACCGGTCGGTCGTGAGCTTCGCGACAAGAAGTTCATGAAGATCGTCTCGCTCGCGCCGGAGGTTATTTAAGTCATGGCGAAGATCAAGAAGGGTGACCTGGTTCAGGTCATCACCGGAGCCACGCAGGAGCGTGGCGGCGACCGCGGCAAGCAGGGCAAGGTCCTCGAGATCCTGTCCGACAAGAACCGCGTCATCGTCGAAGGCGTGAACTACGTCACCAAGCACACGCGTGTCGGTCAGACGCAGCGTGGCACCAAGACGGGAGGCCTCGAGACCGTCGAGGCGTCCATCCACATCTCGAACGTCGCACTCGTCGACCCCTCGACCAAGAAGCCGACCAAGGTCGGCCACCGGGTCGAGGAGCAGACCAAGGACGGCGTCAAGCGCACCGTCCGCGTGCGCTACGCGAAGAAGAGCGGTAAGGACCTCTGATGGCAGCTACTGACGCTGCGGAGGCTGTCAAGGTGCAGCCCCGCCTGAAGGCGAAGTACAACACCGAGATCAAGAAGGCTCTGCAGGAAGAGTTCGGCTACGCCAACGTCATGCAGATCCCCGGCCTGGTCAAGGTCGTCGTGAACACCGGTGTCGGCGAGGCAGCTCGCGACAGCAAGGTGATCGATGGTGCGGTCGACGACCTCACCAAGATCACCGGTCAGAAGCCGATCGTCACGAAGGCCCGCAAGTCCATCGCGCAGTTCAAGCTGCGTGAGGGTCAGGCCATCGGCGCACACGTCACCCTTCGTGGTGACCGTGCGTGGGAGTTCGTGGACCGCCTGGTCTCGCTCGCACTGCCCCGCATCCGCGACTTCCGCGGTCTGTCGGCCAAGCAGTTCGACGGCAACGGCAACTACACCTTCGGTCTCCAGGAGCAGAGCGTGTTCCACGAGATCGATCAGGACAAGATCGACCGGGTTCGCGGTTTCGACATCACCGTCGTCACCACCGCGAAGACGGATGACGAGGGTCGCGCCCTGCTGCGTCACCTCGGCTTCCCGTTCCGGTCGGAAGACGCTCAGGCGTAGTCACTTCGACGGGCTCAGGGGCCAGTGGTCACTGAGCCCGTCGAATTGCACGTAGACTCGAAGATTGCGTGCTCATCGCAGGCCGTCTGTCGTGTAACGGCAGCCGGAACCGTATGAACAAAGGAAAACACCAATGACAATGACAGACCCGGTCGCAGATCTGCTGACCCGTCTGCGCAACGCGAACTCGGCGCACCACGATTCCGTGACGCTGCCGTCGAGCAAGCTGAAGACGCACATCGCCGACATCCTCCAGCAGGAGGGCTACATCGCCGGCTGGGAGACCACTGACGCTCGCGTGGGCAAGAACCTCACGCTGCAGCTGAAGTACGGCCCCAACCGCGAGCGTTCGATCGCGGGCATCAAGCGCGTGTCGAAGCCCGGCCTCCGCGTCTACGCGAAGTCCACCGAGCTCCCCAAGGTCCTCGGCGGCCTCGGCGTGGCCATCCTGTCCACCTCCTCCGGTCTTCTCACCGACCGTCAGGCAGAGCAGAAGGGCGTGGGCGGAGAAGTTCTCGCCTACGTGTGGTAATCGAAAATGTCGCGTATCGGACGACTTCCCATCGACGTTCCCGCGGGCGTGACCGTTTCGGTCGACGGCCGTGAGGTCGCGGTGAAGGGCCCCAAGGGTGAACTCACCCTGACGGTCGCCAGCCCCATCGAGGTCGCGGTCGAGGAGAACCAGGTTCTCGTCACTCGCCCCGACGACGAGCGCGAGTCGCGGTCGCTTCACGGCCTGACCCGCACGCTCATCAGCAACAACATCATCGGCGTGACCCAGGGCTACACCAAGGGTCTCGAGGTCGTCGGCACCGGTTACCGCGTGGCTCAGAAGGGCAGCTCGGTCGAGTTCGCCCTGGGCTTCTCGCACCCGGTCCTGATCGACCCGCCCGCCGGCATCACGCTCACGGTCGAGGGCACCAACAAGCTCACCGTCAGCGGGATCGACAAGCAGGCTGTCGGCGAGGCAGCTGCCAACATCCGCAAGATCCGCAAGCCCGAGCCGTACAAGGGCAAGGGCGTGCGCTACGCCGGCGAGAACGTGCGTCGCAAGGCCGGAAAGAGTGGTAAGTAACCATGGCTCTCAAGTCAAAGTCTGACGCCCGCGCGCGTCGTCATGCCCGCCTTCGCAAGAAGGTCGTCGGCACCGAGGTGCGTCCGCGCCTCGTCGTCAACCGTTCGGCTCGCCACGTCTTCGTGCAGCTTGTCGACGACAGCAAGGGTCACACCGTCGCGTCGGCTTCGACGCTCGAGACCGACCTGCGCTCGCTCGAGGGTGACAAGACCGCCAAGGCACGCAAGGTCGGCGAGCTTCTCGCCGAGCGCGCGAAGGCTGCCGGCGTTTCCGAGGCAGTGTTCGACCGTGGCGGCAACCGCTACGCAGGTCGTGTCGCCGCCATCGCCGACGGCGCCCGCGAAGGGGGTCTGGCACTGTGAGTGACAACAAGGAGAACGAAGTGACCGAAGCGGCAGCTGCCACTTCCGAGACTGCCACCGGCACCACGCAGGCAGAGCCGACTCAGCGCGACAACCGTCGCGGCGGTGGCCGTGGTGACCGCAACCAGGGTGGCCGTGACCGCAACTCGCGCGACCGTGGGGACAACCAGTTCCTCGAGCGCGTCGTCACCATCAACCGCGTCTCGAAGGTCGTGAAGGGTGGTCGTCGCTTCAGCTTCACCGCTCTCGTGGTCGTCGGCGACGGCAACGGTCTGGTGGGCGTCGGCTACGGCAAGGCCCGCGAGGTGCCCCTGGCCATCTCGAAGGGTGTCGAAGAGGCCAAGCGCAACTTCTTCCGCGTTCCGCGCGTCGCGAGCACCATCCCGCACCCCGTGCAGGGTGAGGCAGCCGCCGGTGTGGTGCTGCTTCGTCCGGCCGCTGCCGGTACCGGTGTCATCGCCGGTGGTCCGGTCCGCGCCGTGCTCGAGTGCGCCGGTATCCACGACGTGCTGTCGAAGTCGCTCGGTTCGTCGAACACGATCAACATCGTGCACGCGACGGTGGAGGCACTGAAGCAGCTCGAGGAGCCCCGTGCGGTCGCCGCGCGTCGTGGCCTCGAGTTCGACCAGGTCGCCCCCGCGCGTCTTGTCCGCGCCGAGGCTGACGCCATCGCCGCACAGAAGGTAGGTGCCTGATGGCCGCCCGGCTCAAGGTCACGCAGATCAAGTCCAAGGTGAGTGAGAAGCAGAACCAGCGCGACACGCTGCGTTCGCTCGGTCTCAAGCGCATCGGTGACAGCACCGTTCGCCCCGACGACGCGCAGACGCGCGGCTACGTCAAGACCGTCGCACACCTCGTCAAGGTTGAGGAGATCGACTAATGGCTGAGAAGAACGAAGCCGCGGGCGCCGAGAAGGCCCCGAAGAAGGCCGCTGCTCCCAAGGCAGCCGCCGAGAAGAAGCCCGCCGCCAAGAAGGCGCCCGCAGCTGCTGCAGGCACCAAGACGGAGGCTGCCGCTTCGAAGAAGTCTGCGCCGAAGAAGGATGCTCCGGCATCCCGCCCCGGCGTGCTCAAGGTGCACCACCTGCGTCCGGTCCCCGGATCCAACACCGCCAAGACCCGTGTCGGTCGCGGTGAGGGCTCCAAGGGAAAGACCGCGGGTCGCGGTACCAAGGGCACCAAGGCCCGCAACACCGTTCGCGTCGGCTTCGAGGGTGGGCAGATGCCGCTGCACATGCGCACCCCGAAGCTGCGCGGGTTCAAGAACCCGTTCCGCGTCGAGTACCAGGTCGTGAACCTGGACAAGCTCGCGGAGCTGTACCCCACGGGTGGCGATGTCACCATCAGCGACCTGGTCGCCAAGGGTGCCGTTCGCAAGAACGAGAAGGTCAAGGTTCTCGGAGACGGCGACATCGCCGTCAAGCTCACCGTCGCGGTCGACAAGGTCTCGGGTTCCGCCGAGCAGAAGATCGTGGCGGCCGGCGGATCCGTCAAGTAACCACTTCATGAGAGGGGTCGGAGATTCTCCGGCCCCTCTTATGGGTTAGCCTGTTCTTTCAGCCGTCCCTCAGGATCGGCAACCTTTTCAGGAGGCACGTCCTTGTTTAGCGCCATCGCGCGGATCTTCCGCACGCCAGACCTGCGTCGGAAGATCGGCTTCACGCTCGCGATCATCGCGATCTACCGACTGGGCTCCAACGTCCCGGCTCCGTTCGTGAACTTCCCGAACGTCGAGCAGTGCCTCGCTCTCAACGCGGGCACCGACGGACTCCTCGGACTCGTCAACCTCTTCTCGGGCGGCGCGCTCCTCCAGCTCTCGATCTTCGCCCTCGGCGTCATGCCGTACATCACCGCGACGATCATCACCCAGCTCCTGCGCGTGGTCATCCCGCACTTCGAGGCGCTGCACAAAGAGGGTCAGGCCGGTCAGGCCAAGCTGACCCAGTACACGCGCTACCTCACGATCGCGCTTGCACTTCTCCAGTCCACGACCCTGGTCACGGTGGCACGCAGCGGTCAGCTCTTCGGCACGACCGAGATCGCCGCATGCCAGAACCTTCTCACCAACGACGTGTGGTGGGCGCAGCTGCTCATCATCATGGCGATGACGGCAGGAACCGGACTCATCATGTGGTTCGCCGAGCTCGTCACCGAGCGCGGCATCGGCAACGGAATGTCGCTCCTGATCTTCACCTCCATCGCCGCGACCTTCCCCGGCGCCATGTGGCTCATCTGGGAGAGCCGCGGTTTCGAGGTGTTCCTCATGGTTCTCGCTGTCGGTGTGATCGTGATGGGCCTCGTCGTGTTCGTCGAGCAGTCCCAGCGACGCATCCCCGTGCAGTACGCCAAGCGCATGGTGGGTCGTCGCACATACGGCGGCACCAACACCTACATCCCGATCAAGGTCAACATGGCCGGTGTGATCCCCGTGATCTTCGCATCGTCGCTGCTGTACATCCCGGCCCTGATCGCGCAGTTCAACACCCCGCAGGACGGCTCCGAGCCCGCCGCGTGGGTCACGTGGATCTCCACGTACTTCACGACGGGCGACCAGCCGATCTACATGCTGGCGTACTTCCTGCTGATCATCGGCTTCACCTACTTCTACGTCGCGATCACGTTCAACCCCGTCGAGGTCGCCGACAACATGAAGAAGTACGGCGGCTTCATCCCCGGCATCCGTGCCGGTCGTCCGACCGCCGAGTACCTCGACTACGTGCTCACCCGCATCACGCTGCCAGGGTCCATCTACCTCGGCCTGATCGCGCTGATCCCGCTCATCGCTCTCGCCACCGTCGGCGCCAACCAGAACTTCCCGTTCGGTGGCGCGTCGATCCTCATCATCGTGGGTGTCGGTCTCGAGACGGTCAAGCAGATCGACGCGCAGCTGCAGCAGCGTCACTACGAAGGGCTCCTCCGATGACTCGATCAGCTCGTCTCCTCATCGTCGGCCCGCAGGGCTCGGGCAAGGGCACCCAGGGTGTCCGGATCGCCGAGTCCTACGGGATCCCCGTCGTCTCGACGGGCGACATCTTCCGCGCGAACATCAAAGAGGGTACGGACCTCGGTCAGAAGGTCACGGCGATCCTCGACAGGGGAGACCTGGTTCCCGACGAGCTCACGAGCGAGATCGTGCGCGATCGCCTGACGCAGGATGACGCCGCCCACGGCTTCCTCCTCGACGGATACCCGCGCAACACGGCACAGGTCGCGCACCTCGAGGAGTTCCTCGCGAGTCGCGGAGAGTCGCTGGATGCCGTCATCCTTCTCGACGTCCCCCGCGAGGAGAGCATCGAGCGACTCGCACTGCGTGCCGCCGAGCAGGGGCGCTCGGATGACACGGAAGAGGCCATCGCGCACCGTCTGGACATCTACGAGAAGGAGACCGCTCCTATCCTCGACGTCTACGGCACCCGTGGAATCGTCGACCGCATCGACGGCGTCGGCTCGCTCGACGAGATCACCGAACGCGTGTTCGCGGCACTGACGGCGCGTGGTCTGCGCCTCGCAGCCTGATCGCTGTCGATGTTCCGAAAGTCGATCTACAAGTCGCCCGCCCAACTGCGGGCGATGGTCGAGCCGGGTCTCATCACCGCCGCCGCACTGGACGCCGTCCGTCCGCTGATCCGGCCCGGTGTCACGACGCTCGAGCTCGACGCCGAGGCCAACCGCGTGATCGTCGGACGGGGCGCGGAGTCGAACTTCCAGCTCGTGCGCGGCTACCGGCACACCACCTGCATCTCGGTGAACGAGGAGGTCGTGCACGGCATCCCCGGCGAGCGTGTGCTGCAGGCCGGCGACATCGTCTCGATCGACTGCGGTGCCCAGTACCAGGGATGGAACGGCGACAGCGCGATCACCGTCGTCGTCCCCGATGACAGTCGACCCGAGCTCGTCGCTCAGCGACTGGAGCTGTCGCGTGTGACCGAAGGATCGATGTGGGCGGGCATCGCGGCGATGGCGTCCGCATCTCACCTCGGCGACATCGGGGCGGCGATCCAGGGGTACATCGAGGCTCAGGGTCCGTCGGCCGTGTCGGGGCAGACCTACGGGATCCTCCGCGAATACGTCGGTCACGGGATCGGACGCAAGATGCACGAGGCGCCGAGCGTCTTCAACTACCGCACGCCCGATCCCGGAGCAGAGATCAAGCCCGGACTCGTGCTCGCGATCGAGCCGATGGTCACCGCGGGCGGCGAAGAGACGTTCCTCGAGGACGACGACTGGACGGTCTCGACGGTCGACGGCAGTGACGGTTCGCACTGGGAGCACAGCGTCGCCGTGCACGCGGGCGGCATATGGGTGCTCACGGCCCCTGACGGGGGAGCAGCGGGTCTTGCGCCGTTCGGCGTGGCACCGACGCCCATCGCCTGACCCGGGGCGCCTGGCGGGCGCGCTGGTCCGCTGATGCAGGTCCGTCGTGGTCGCGGGTCCGGATCACAACGCGTACATAGGATTCTCCGGGCAGAATAGGTGCGGGTGCGTGCGCACCCGCTGACTTCACGCCGGGCCCGCCGTCTCGCGGGCCCCGACAGAAACGGAAACCCATGGCAGCCGCGAAGAGCAACACCAACTGGTTCGTGATCGGAGTGTCCGCGGCGGTCGTGGTCGTGCTGGCCGTGCTCGCCACCGTCGTGGTGGTGCTCAACAACCAGGCGACGGCGCCGGGGGTCGCTCCCGACAGTGAGATCGTGAATCAGGAGACCGGCGCGATCTCGTTCGGTGACGGCGATCAGACGATCGACACGTACATCGACTTCATGTGCCCGATCTGCGGCCAGTTCGAGGATGCGTACGGCGAGCAGCTGCAGGCGGCTGCTGCGGACGGCACCATCACGCTCAACATCCACCCGATCTCGATCCTCGACCGTGCGTCGCAGAACACCCAGTTCTCGACGCGCGCGGCGAACTCGATGTACTGCGTCGCGACGGAGGCGCCCGACGCGGCGCTCGACTACTTCAACCTCCTCTTCGCCAACCAGCCCGAGGAGAACACCGCGGGTCTGAGCGATGACCAGCTCATCGAACTCGCGACGCAGGCAGGCGCGGATTCCGCTGCAGACTGCATCACGGACGGCACGTACTCGCGCTTCGTGGCGAACCGCACGACCGAGACCCCCGTCGACCCGGCCACGGGCAACTTCGGCACCCCGACCGTCGCCATCAACGGCGACCGCATCGACAACTCGGAGATCGCCACCGAGTTCGCCAAGATCCTCGGCTGACCCCGACATGCGACGGGAGTTCCGGCATCCTGCTCAGGTTGCCGGAACTCCTTTCGTCGTCTAACATAGATCTTTGGTGCTTTGCGCCCTGATTCGGCGTGTCTGAATCGGTGCGGCACCGCAATCCCAATCACCCACCGCAGATCGACCGGTCTGCAGAAGCGTCAGCGAGGCTATGGCTAAGAAAGACGGTGTCATCGAGATCGAAGGTGTGATCTCCGAGGCTCTGCCCAACGCGATGTTCCGTGTTGAGCTCACCAACGGGCACAAGGTCCTGGCAACGATCTCAGGAAAGATGCGGCAGAACTACATCCGCATCATCCCCGAGGACCGCGTGGTCGTGGAGCTCAGCCCCTACGACCTGACCCGCGGTCGCATCGTCTACCGCTACCGCTGATCGGTCGAGAAGTAACGGCCTGCCCCACCTCGGGGCGGTACGAAGACAGCGAACAGGAAACATCATGAAGGTCAACCCCAGCGTCAAGCCCATCTGCGATCACTGCAAGGTGATCCGCCGCCACGGCCGCGTCATGGTGATCTGCAAGAGCAACCCGCGCCACAAGCAGCGCCAGGGCTGAGCCCCGGCGTCGGGCCGCTCTTACGGACTGACTCACAACTCAATACACGACGGCAGGATCAGATCCCACGCGAGTGGGGGACACCTCGGGGCGGAGGCCCGAGCACCGATCCTGCTCCACACCTCCACCAAACTCAGGAGAACCGCATGGCACGTCTTGCCGGCGTTGACATCCCGCGTGACAAGCGCGTGGTGATCGCCCTTACCTACATCTACGGCGTCGGCCGTACCCGCTCGGTCGAGATCCTCAAGGCGACCGAGATCGACGAGAGCATCCGCGTGAAGGACCTCAGCGACGACCAGCTGATCGCCCTCCGCGACCACATCGAAGGCAACTACAAGGTGGAGGGTGACCTGCGCCGCGAGGTCGCCGCAGACATCCGCCGCAAGGTCGAGATCGGCTCCTACGAGGGCATCCGCCACCGTCGTGGTCTCCCGGTCCGTGGTCAGCGCACCAAGACCAACGCCCGTACCCGCAAGGGCCCGAAGCGCACCGTCGCAGGCAAGAAGAAGGCCCGCTAAGCGCGGCCCCAGGGACTAGGAGAACACTTTCATGGCTGCACCCAAGGCCGCCGCGCGCAAGCCGCGCCGCAAGGAAAAGAAGAACATCGCGCTGGGCCAGGCCCACATCAAGTCGACGTTCAACAACACGATCGTCTCGATCACCGACCCGTCCGGCGCTGTCATCGCGTGGGCATCGTCGGGTGGCGTGGGCTTCAAGGGCTCCCGCAAGTCGACCCCGTACGCCGCCGGCATGGCAGCCGAGTCCGCAGCCCGCCAGGCTGCGGAGCACGGCGTCAAGAAGGTCGACGTCCTCGTGAAGGGTCCGGGCTCCGGCCGCGAGACCGCGATCCGTTCGCTCCAGGCCGCAGGCCTCGAGGTCGGCTCGATCCAGGACGTCACCCCGCAGGCGCACAACGGCTGCCGCCCGCCGAAGCGTCGCCGCGTCTGACACGGCTTGTTGAGCCGCTCGTGCCTGAGGGTGCGAGCGGCTCGACGCCCGCCAGCGGGCATCGACTTCCACAACTCAAGACCTCACCCCACCACATGTCATATAGCGGGCATGTGATCGAAAGGAACACAGAGTGCTTATTGCACAGCGTCCCACACTGACCGAGGAAAAGATCGTCGAGAACCGGAGCCGGTTCATCATCGAGCCTCTGGAGCCCGGCTTCGGATACACGATCGGCAACGCGCTTCGTCGCAGCCTGCTGTCGTCGATCCCCGGTGCCGCGGTCACCAGCGTTCGCATCGACGGAGTGCTGCACGAGTTCAGCACCATCCCCGGCGTGAAGGAGGATGTCACCGAGATCATCCTCAACATCAAGCAGCTCGTGGTCTCGTCGGAGCGCGACGAGCCCATCACGGCGTACCTGCGCAAGACCGGTTCGGGCGAAGTGACCGCCGCTGACATCTCGGCTCCGGCCGGTGTCGAGGTGCACAACCCCGAGCTCGTCATCGCGACTCTCAACGAGACCGCGAAGTTCGAGCTCGAGCTCACGATCGAGCGTGGCCGCGGCTACGTGTCGGCGACCCAGAACCGCAACGAGTACGCCGAGGCCGGTCAGATCCCGATCGACTCGATCTACTCGCCGGTCCTCAAGGTCAGCTACCGCGTCGACGCCACCCGTGCGGGTGAGCGCACCGACTTCGACAAGCTCGTCCTCGACGTCGAGACCAAGTCGGCGATCAGCCCCCGCGACGCCGTCGCTTCGGCTGCCAAGACGCTCACCGAGCTGTTCGGCCTCGCACGCGAGCTGAACGTCGAGGCCGAGGGCATCGAGATCGGCCCGGCGCCGGTGGAGGCTGTGAACTCCAGCGAGCTGTCGATGCCGATCGAAGACCTCGACCTGTCGGTCCGCTCTTACAACTGCCTGAAGCGTGAGGGCATCAACACCGTTTCTGAGCTCGTCGCCCTGTCGGAGACGCAGCTCATGAACATCCGCAATTTCGGCCAGAAGTCGGTCGACGAGGTGCGCGACAAGCTCATCTCGCTCGGTCTGTCGCTCAAGGATTCGGTGCCCGGTTTCGACGGCGCCCACTTCTACAGCGGCAGCGAAGACGAGTCCTTCTGATACCCGACCTTTCTGACCAGGAGTTAGACGATTATGCCCAAGCCCACTAAGGGTCCCCGCCTCGGAGGCGGCCCCGCCCACGAGCGCCTGCTGCTTGCCAACCTCGCGGCTGCGCTGTACACCCACAAGTCGATCAAGACGACCGAGACCAAGGCCAAGCGCCTGCGTCCGCTCGCCGAGCGCCTGATCACCTTCGCCAAGCGCGGAGACCTTCACGCTCGTCGCCGCGTTCTCTCGGTCATCGGTGACAAGGATGTCGTGCACACCCTGTTCGCCGAGATCGCCCCGCTCGTCGCAGACCGCGACGGTGGCTACACGCGCATCACCAAGGTCGGCAACCGCAAGGGCGACAACGCTCCCATGGCCGTGATCGAGCTCGTCCTCGAGCCCGTCACCCCCAAGGCGAAGTCGACCAAGAAGGCCGCCAAGGCTGAGACGCCCGCCGAGGTCGTCGAGGAGGCTCCCGCCGAGGAGACCGCTGCCGAGGAGACCGCTGCCGACGAGGCTCCCGCAGCCGAGGCCGGCGCCGAGTCGCAGGCCGAGGGCGAAGCCGCTGAGGCCGCTGCCGAAGACGCTGTGGAGAAGAAGTCCGAGTAAGGACCTCGCTCACGACGAAGCCCGCCGCCCCTCTCGGGGTGGCGGGCTTCGTCGTCTCTTCGATCGGCGCGCTGATGTCACACCCGGGTGCGCAGGTCCTTCCGCAGGATCTTCCCGGAGGCCGACTTGGGGATCGCGTCGATGAACTCGACCTGCCGCACCTTCTCGTGGGGCGCGACATTCGCCGCGACATGCGCGATCACAGCCTCCTCCTCGAGCGTCGCCCCGGACTGCCGCACCACGAAGGCTTTGGGCACCTCCTGTCCGTCGTCATCGAGGACGCCGATGACGGCGGCATCCGCGATCGACGGATGCTCGAGCAGCACAGCCTCGAGCACGGCCGGTGCGACCTGATAACCCTTGTACTTGATGAGCTCCTTGAGTCGGTCGACGATGCGGAAGACGCCGTCGTGCGTGACGGTCGCCACGTCTCCGGTGTGCAGCCACCCCTCGGCGTCGAGCATCTCATTCGTCGCATCGGGACGGTTCAGGTAGCCCTTCATCACCTGTGGCCCTCGGATGAGCAGTTCGCCGGGGGAGCTCGCGCCGTCCGCCGGCGCCTCGATGTCGCTGCCGTCTTCGGCCACGAGCCGCGCCTCGGTGTTCGCGAGCAGCATGCCGACCGAGGAGCGGTCGATGTCGGAGCGATCGTACGGGATCGCATGTGTCACGGGGCTCGTCTCGGTCATGCCGTATCCCTGACACACCGTGCAGCCGAGTCTGGTCTCCACCGCCGAGGCGAGCGCGCCGTCCAGCGGAGCCGCCCCGGAGAAGATGACCTTGACCGACGACATGTCGTACTGGTCGACGAGGGGGTGCTTCGCCAGCGCGACCGCGATCGGCGGCGCGATGAACACCCAGCTCGTGCGGTGCTCCTGCACGACACGGAGGAACTCGGTGAGGTCGAACCTCGGCATCGTCACGAGTGCGGCCCGCTGACGCAGTGCGAAGTTCAGCAGCACGGTCATGCCGTAGATGTGGAAGAACGGCAGCACCGCGAGCACCCGGTCGTCGTCGCCGAGCGAGATGGTCGAACGGCACTGGCTCACGTTGGCGATGAGATTCCGGTGTGTGAGCATGACCCCTTTCGGGCGTCCCGTCGTGCCCGACGAGTAGGGGAGTACGGCGAGATGCGTCGCGGGGTCGAACGACACGTCGGGTGCGGCACGACCCTCGCCCAGCAGCGCGGGGAGAGACGGATGCCCGTCGGCTCCGTCGAGGACGATGAGGTGATCTGCGTCGAGGCCGAGCGACTCCGCTGCCTCCTTCGCGGCGGGCAGCAGAGGGGAGACGGTGATGAGCCACGTCGCTTCGGCATCCGTCAGCTGGTTCGCGATCTCCTCGGGCGTGTAGAGCGAGTTGATGGTGGTCGCGGTGGCCCCTGCCCGCAGGATGCCGTGGAACACCGTCGCGAATGCCGGGACGTTCGGGCAGAGCACCCCGATCGTGGTGCCGACTCCGACACCGCGGGCCGCCAGAGCGCCGGCGAACAGGTCGATCTGGCCGATCAGCTGCCGGTAGGTGGTGGTCGCGCCCGAGACTCCGTCGATCAGTGCGACGGCGTCGAGGCGATCTTCGTCGACATCGCCGAACAGGAACTCGTGGATCGAGACCGCGGGGATCTCGACGTCGGGATAGGAACTGCGCACCATGGAGATCTCCTTCGATCCGGGCGACCTCGTCGTCGTCGGTGCGATCCAGTGTCGCACACGAGGGGACTGCGTCCCAGAGGCGAGGGTGCTGCGAGGAGTAGGCTGATCCGGTGACTGACGCAGAGACCCTGAACAGAGGGCCTCGCGCCTATACGGCCTTCATCGGCATCGGCCTGCTCGCGGGCCTTCTCTCCGGACTCTTCGGAGTCGGCGGGGGCACGGTCATCGTTCCGCTGCTCGTGCTGTTCCTGCACTTCAACCAGCGTCTCGGAGCGGGCACCTCGCTCGCGGCGATCGTGCCGACGGCGACTGTGGGCGTGGTCTCCTACGCGGTCAACGGGGCCGTGGCATGGATCCCTGCCCTCATCCTCGCGGCCGGCGCGGTGGTCGGAGCGCAGATCGGCACGCGTCTGCTGCCCAGGATCTCGCAGACGGTGCTGCGCTGGTTCTTCGTCGGCTTCCTCGTGATCGTGATCGTGAGCCTGTTCCTGGTGGTGCCTTCGCGCGATGCCGAGTTCGAGCTGCAGCTGCTGACCGGGCTCGCGTTGCTCGTGGTCGGCGTCGGCACGGGCATCCTCGCAGGTCTCATCGGCGTGGGTGGGGGAGTGATCGTCGTGCCCGTGCTCATGCTGGCCTTCGGTACGAGCGATCTGGTGGCCAAGGGGACCTCGCTCCTGATGATGATCCCGACGGCGATCTCGGGGACGATCGGCAACCTGCGCAACCGCAACGTCGATCTGGTCGCCGCCGCGATCGTGGGGATCTCGGCATGTGCGACGACCGCGCTCGGCGCGTGGCTCGCCACCCTCATCGATCCACTCGTGGGCAACATGCTCTTCGCGGCATACCTGGTGGTGATCGCGGTGCAGATGGCCATGAAGGCGATCAGGGGCCGCGCGAAGAAGGACTGAAGGGCCCGCGATCGGGCCGCCCGGCACCGCGCTCCTCGACCGAGAACGTAGGATCGAAGGGTGGCAGTGAACCAAGATCTGGTCGGCCGGGAGTTCCCGCCGACGACCCCCTACCTCGTCGGCCGTGAGAAGGTGCGCGAGTTCGCGCGCGCCGTCTTCGCCGATGCCCCGCAGCACACCGACGTCGGGGCCGCTCGTGCGGCGGGCTTCGCCGACGTCGTGGCGCCACCGACCTTCGCGATGGTGATCCAGGACCACACGCTGCAGCAGCTCCTCGCCGAACCCGACTCGGGAATCGTGCTCGCGCGCACGATCCATGCCGAGCAGAAGTTCTCGTACACACGGCCGATCGTCGCCGGCGATGAGCTGACAGGCCTGCTTCGCGTCACCGGCATCCGCATGATGGGCGGCAACGCCATGCTCACGAGTGCGGCCGAGATCACGGATGCCGCGGGCGAGCACGTCGTCACGGCCACCAGCGTGCTGCTGGTAGGCGCCGACGACAGCGCAGAAGAGGGAGCCGAGTGATGTCGTACGCCGTCGGAGACGTGATCGCCGAGCGCACCGTCCACCTCACCCGCGAGTCTCTGGTGCGCTATGCCGGTGCCTCGGGGGATTTCAACCCGATTCATTACCGCGACGATGTCGCCGCCGCGGTGGGCCTCCCCGGCGTGCTCGCGCACGGCATGCTCACGATGGGCATCGCGTCGTCTGTGGTCGTCGCCGCGCTCGAGCCCGGTGCGCGCATCCTCGACTACGGCGTGCGGTTCACCAAGCCCGTCGTGGTCGACCCCGAGCACGGTGCCGACCTGCACGTCGTCGCGACCGTCGGAGCCGTCGACGACACCGCCGCGCGCATCGATCTCAAGGTCACGTCCGATGAGACGACGGTGCTCGTCAAGGCGCAGCTGCGCGTCGCCGTCTGATGGGCGACACCGTGGTGCACGAGATCGAGCCGCTGCGGCTCGCGACCCTCACGACCCTGCGCACCGGCGCCGCCCCCGAGCGCATGGTCGACGCCACCACGTCCGACGAGCTCGTCGCGGCCCTCCGCGACGTATGGGCCCGTGGCGACGAGTGGTTCGTGCTCGGCGGCGGTTCGAACCTGTTCATCGGTGACGAGGCGTTCGAGGGCACGGTCATCCGCGTGCTCACCCGTGGCGTCGAAGAGCTGCCGTCTCCGCACGCCGGCCGCATCCGCCTGCGCGTGCAGGCCGGGCACGGCTGGGACGATCTGGTCGCCTACGCAGTCGAGCGCGGTTACGCCGGACTCGAGGCCATGAGCGGGATCCCCGGCACCGTCGGCGCCTCACCCGTGCAGAACATCGGAGCCTACGGACAGGAGATCCAGGAGACCCTGGTCGAGGTCGAGCTCATCGACGAGGCCACGGGAGAGGTCTCGGTCGTGCCGGCCTCCGAGCTGGGTCTCGGGTTCCGCACCTCGGTGCTGAAGCACCACTATGGCAGCGTCCCCGAGCGCCGCGCCGTGATCCTCTCGGTCACGGTCGACCTGCTCGTGGCCGGTGACCGCATCGTGCGCGGCGAGCAGCTGCGGCGGGCGCTCGGCCTCGACTCCGATGCGCCCGTGTCGCTGTCGTGGGTGCGCGAGCGCATCCTCGCCACGCGCGCATCCAAGGGGATGCTGCTCGACGACGACGATCCCGACACGCACAGCGTGGGGTCGTTCTTCCAGAACGCGATCGTCCCCGAGACTGTCGCTCGCGCGCTGCCGCCCGAGTGCCCACGCTGGCCGGTGGCCCCCGACCTCGACGCCGTCACCGTGATCCCGCTCTCCTCCTACGACGGTCTGGTACCGTCATCGAAGGCCGTCGAGGCGGCCGACGTCAAGGTGAGCGCAGCCTGGCTTATCGAGCACGCCGGCATCCGCAAGGGTTTCAAGCTGCCGCGTTCGCGCGCCTCGGTGTCGACCAAGCACGCCCTCGCACTCACCAACCGTGGCGGCGCGACGGCGGCCGAGGTCGCGGAGCTCGCGCGCTTCATCCAGAGCAGGGTGCACGCCGAGTTCGGTCTGGTGCTGCAGCCTGAGCCGGTGCTGCTCGGCGTCGAACTGTAGGTGCAGAGGGTCGTCGACCTCGGTGAGGGCAAGCCCCGGAGGTATCGGAGCGCGGTCACCGACTGACAGGGTCGCCGGTTCGCCGTACACTCGCGGCATGAGCGGACTGATCCCCTACCTGCTGTTCCCGGGCAACGCCGCAGAGGCGCTCGAGCACTACCGATCCGTCTTCGGCGGTGAGCTGCAGACCCTCGACTACGCCGCCGCGGGCCGTCACGACGGGCCCGGCGACGCGATCGCCCACGGGCAGCTGACGGGGCCGGTCGAACTCGCAGGCGCCGATGCGGGAGCCGACGACGACGCCGTGCAGATGAGCGGCATGTTCCTGTCTCTGCTGGGCACGGCCGACGCCACGACGCTGACCAGCTGGTTCGATCGGCTGTCGGGCGGAGGCCGGGTCATCGACCCTCTGCAGAAACGCCCGTGGGGCGACTACGACGGCACCCTCGTCGACCGTTACGGCATCCGCTGGCTCATCGGCTTCCACGACGAGGACTGAGCACGCGAGTGGTTCGGTCGTCGAGCGAGGCCGCGAAGCGCCGCATCGCCTCGGTCGTCGAGCGAGGCCGCGCAGCGCCGCATCGCCTCGGTCGTTGAGCGAGGCCGCGAAGCGCCGCATCGCCTCGGTCGTTGAGCGAGGCCGCGAAGCGCCCGAGTCGAAACGCGGTCAGCTGAACAGCCGCTGCATCCGCTGCACGCCTTCGAGGAGCTGGTCGTCGCCGAGCGCATAGGACATGCGGATGTATCCCGACGGGCCGAACGCCTCGCCCGGAACCACGGCGACCTCCGCCTGCTCGAGGATCAGATCGGCGAGTTCGAGCGAGGTCGTCGGCGTCACTCCGCCCCAGGTGCGGCCGAGCAGCCCCTGCACGTCGGGGTAGACGTAGAAGGCCCCGAGCGGGTTGGGCACCACGAGGCCGTCGATCTTCGACAGCTCCGACACGATCAGGCGCCGGCGGCGGTCGAACGCCTCGCGGAACTGCTCGGCCTCGGTCTGCGGGCCCGTCAGCGCAGCGATCGCCGCCTTCTGCGCGACGTTGTTCACGTTGCTCGTCAGGTGCGACTGCAGGTTCCCCGCGACCTTGATGGCGTCGGCCGGTCCGACCATCCAGCCCACCCGCCATCCGGTCATCGCATAGGTCTTCGCGACGCCGTTGACGAGGATCGTCTGTCCGGCGACCTCCGGCACGGCCTGGACGATCGACGTCGCCGTCACGCCCTCGTACGTGAGGTTCTGGTAGATCTCGTCGGAGATCACCCAGATGCCGTGCTCGAGAGCCCACTCGCCGATGGCCTTCGTCTCCTCGGCCGTGTAGACCGAGCCGGTGGGGTTCGACGGAGAGACGAACACGAGCACCGTGGTGCGTTCGGTGCGGGCGGCCTCGAGCTGTTCGACCGTCACCTTGTAGTCCTGGTCGGCGCCGGCGAACACCTCGACGGGGGTGCCGTCGGCGAGGCGGATCGCCTCGGGGTAGGTGGTCCAGTACGGGGCCGGCAGCAGCACCTCGTCGCCCGGGTTCACCACTGTCTGGAAGGCCTGGTACACCGACTGCTTCCCCCCGTTGGTCACGATGACCTGGCTGGGGGAGACCTCGAGGCCCGAGTCGCGCAGCGTCTTCGCGGCGATCGCCTCGCGCAGTGCGGGTAGGCCCGGCGCCGGGGTGTACCGGTAGTTGGCGGGGTCCGCGAGCGCCTCGGCCGCGGCATCCACGATGAACTGCGGCGTCGCGAAATCGGGCTCGCCGGCCGCATACGAGATCACGGGCTTGCCTTCGGCCTTGAGGGCCTTCGCCTTCGCGTCGACCTTCAGGGTCGCCGACTCGGCGATGGCGGACAGTTTGCGAGAGAGAGGAGCGCGTTCGGTCACGACTACGAGCGTACTCGGCTCGTCCACGCGGATGACGGTTCGCAGGCGTTCAAGAATCGCGGTTCTTTCCGTCGGGCGTCGCCGCCTCCGCCACGTCGGGCACCGCAGCCGTGCGTCTGCGGCGGCTCCGCAGGCCGAGGAACGCGATCACCGCGATCAGCAGGCAGGGGATGCCGAACGGCAGCGTCGCGCGGAACTCCTCGGTCAGCGCCGTCGACACCGCGATCGCCACCATCAGCAGTGCCCCGATGATCGCTCCGATGCGCGAACCCCGCACCGCGTAGACCGGCTTCTCGCCGCGCGCGGCCAGCGTGCGGCGGAAGGCGACGTGCGTGACGAAGATCATGAACCACGTGAACAGGGCTCCGAACATCGAGATCGCGAACATCATGGTGAAAGCCTGCGCGGGATTCAGCACGTAGATCACGGTGGCCACGACGATGCCGCCGGTCGACAGCAGAAGGGCCTTCAGCGGCGTGCCGTTGCGGGCGACCTCGCCGAACGCCCTGGGCGCCTCGCCGGCACGGGACAGCGAGAACATCATGCGGGTCGAGATGTAGAGCTGGCTGTTCATGGCGGACAGCGCGGCGATGATCACGACGACGTTGAGCACGGAATCGGCGAAGGGGATGCCGACCACCTGCATGACGGTCACGAAGGGACTCGCACCCGACAGGATCTCGGACACCGGCGCGATCGAGACGATCAGCGAGAGCGTGAGGATGTAGAAGATCAGCAGCCGGAACGCGGTGACCTTGAACGCCTTCTTGACGGCCTTCTCGGGTTCGGCGGCCTCGCCCGCCGCGACCGCGATCATCTCGATGCTGAGGTAGCTGAAGATCGAGACGATCACGGCGAACCACATTCCGCTCGCACCGTTCGGCATGAACCCGCCCTCGGCGCCCCAGTTGTGCAGGCCGCGATCCCGGTCTCCCGAGAAGAAGACCAGCCACCCCGCGACGATGATGAAGGCGAGGATCGCGAACACCTTGATCGCCGAGAACCAGTACTCGAGCGTGCCGAAGCTCTTCACGTTCATCGCGTTGACCAGGATCAGGGCGCCGCCGAACAGCACCACCCAGATCCACGGCGGGATGCCAGGGAACCACAGCCCCATGTACTCGCCGACCGCGGTGACCTCGGTGCCGACCGCGAGCACGATGCACCCCCAGTACATGTAGCGCACGAGGAATCCCGCGAGCGGGCCGAGGTAGTGCTCGGCGTACGCGCCGAAAGAGCCGGATGTCGGATGCTGCACCGTCATCTCGGCGAGACCCGCCATGAGCATGAGCGCGATCATCCCGCCGATCAGGTAGTTCAGCACGACGCTCGGACCCGCGAATCCGATCGCGAACCTGCTGCCGAGGAACAGCCCGGTGCCGATGGCTCCGCCGAGCGCGATCATGCTCAGCTGTCGTGCGGTGAGCGCCTTGTGCAACCCGATCTCTCGGGTCTGGATGTCGGAGAATTCGGCCATCGTCGTCCTTCCATGCGTCGTCGCCGGGATGCGCATCGCGGCAGTGCGACACGAGCGGGCGGGATCCGGACTCGAGTCCGGCACGGAGGCAGAGTCTTGCAAGGATTCGAGTCGCATGGCACTGTTTCGGACAGGATTCAGGAGATCGCCGAATCACTGAACAGGATTCGGATGCAACCGAAGGGGTGTGCGATGACGATCACGGTGACGGAGAGCGATCGGGTGATCCTCCGCGAACTCGCCGCCGACGGCAGGCTGTCGAACAAGGAGCTGGCCGACCGCGTCGGACTCGCCCCGTCGACGTGCCACGGAAGGGTGCGCGCGCTCGAGGACGCAGGGGTCATCCGGGGCTACCGCGCCGTGATCGATCCCGTGGCGGCGGGCGCGGCGATCAGTGCGCTGATCTCGGTGGCGGTGCTCGATCACGCCCGCAGTCAGGTGACGGCGCTGGTGCCCGTGCTCCGCAGGGCCGCCGGAGTGCAGCAGGTCTTCCTCCTCGGTGGCGACCGCGACATCGTCATCCATGTCTCTGCGGCCGATGTGGCGTCGCTGCGCGAGTTCATCCGGGTGCACATCGGCTCGCACCCCGACCTGGGCCAGTCCCAGACGCAGCTGATCTTCGAGCATGCGGCGGGGGAGGCGTCAGCGTGAGAGCCGCGCACTCGCCGCTACGCTGAGTGGACGTGAAGACGGACGGGGAAGTCGTGGATGCCGACGAGTTGACGCCCGAGGCGGGGGTTCGTCCTCAGCACCTCATCGTGACGATCTTCGGACGGTACGTGCGCGCCCATGGTGGCGAGATCCGCATCGCCGCTCTCATCGAGATGATGGGAGCGCTCGGGGTCGACGCAGGCGTCGTCCGGTCATCGGTGTCCCGTCTCAAGCAGCGCGGCATCCTGGTGTCCGAGGGTGGCGGCGCCTATCGTCTGTCCGCGTCGCTGGATGAGGTCTTCGCGGCCGGGGATCGCCGCATCTTCGAGCCGCGTCGCGCGGCGATCGACGAGCCGTGGCTGCTCGCCTCGTTCAGCGTGCCCGAGAGCGAGAGACCCGTGCGGCATCAGCTGCGCACGCTCCTGCAGCGGTTGGGGTTCGGCCAGGTGAGCGGCGGACTGTGGGTCGCACCGGGGCAGATCGCCGAGGAGACCGGCGCGGCGCTGCGCAGCGCAGGACTCGACGGTTACGTCGAGATGTTCCTGGGCTCGAGGCTGTCATCCGAGCCGCTGCAGGATGCGGTGCGCGAGTGGTGGGACCTGCCGGCGATGGAGCCCCTGTATCGCGGGTTCGTCGATGCCTTCGGCGTCGCCGTCGACGAGCGCGACGAGAGGGCGGCCTTCGCCGCACACGTGCGCGCGATCACGCAGTGGCGTCGCCTCGTGTACCTGGATCCCGGGATCCCCGCCGACCTCCTCCCCTCCGGCTGGGTCGGCGTCGAAGCCGGGCGCCTCTTCGCCGACCTGCACCAGCGGCTCGAACCGCATGCCGAGCGCTTCGTGAGCGCCGTGATGCGCTGACGCTTCATATTGCTATCGCACTTGCGTGACGATCGTCACGTATGTGACACTTCTTCGACACGCAAGCGAAGGAGCTTTCATGACCGAGAACGAACGGGACACGCACGTCGAACTGCGCGGGGATCGGGTGCCGCAGGTGACCCGCGCCGGCGAGGAAGACACGCAGACCATGTCGTCGGGCGGATGCATCCGCGTCTCGGGCGTCGGCCCGCAGCACACCGAGGCGACGAAGATCTGGTTTGGGCAGGTCTCCAACGATCCCGGATATCGATCGCTTCCTCACCACCACGGCGAGGCCGAGACGGGCGGGTACGTGCTCAGGGGCTCGGCCCGCATCTACTTCGGCGAGGGGTACCGCGAGTATCTCGACATGAGCGCCGGTGACTGGGTCTTCGTGCCGCCCTTCATGCCGCACGTCGAGGCGAACATGTCGGTGACCGAAGAGCTGATCTGGCTGACCACCCGCACGCCGGACAACATCGTCGTGAATCTCGACGACGTCGATGACTCGACGCTCGACGGATTCCGCCGGGTATGAGCACGTCCGAGGCCTTCCTCCGCGCGATCGACCTCACCGAGGTGCACACCGCTTTCGGCGGCAGGGCGTTCGAAGCGCAGCCTCAGCCGGTGCCCTGGCCCAAGGCCTACGGCGGCGACACCGTGGCGCAGAGCGTGGCGGCGGCGCTGCGCACCGTCGACGACGACCGCGCGCTGCACTCCGTGCACAGCACGTTCCTGCGGGGCGTCGACGTCGCGGAGCCGATGCACTACGACGTCGAGATCATCCGCGATGGGCGGGGATTCTCGACCCGGCATGTGCGAGGGCACCAGCACGGCAGGCTCGCCTTCATGGCGACGGCCTCGTTCCATGTGCCCGAGGCCTTCCCTCAGCACGGCCCGGCGATGCCCTCGGTGCCGGCACCCGAGAGCCTGCGCTCCTCGGCCGAGGCCCTCGAAGGGCACGAGGGCGCCGACATCGACTACTGGTCGCACGGCCGCAGCTTCGACATGCGTCACGTCCCCGGCACCCTCTACCTCGAGGTCGAGGGTGAGCGCACCGCTCATCAGGCCGTGTGGGTGCGTTCGTTCGAGCGCCTCGACGACGATCCGCGCACGCACCAGGTGGCGCTCGCGTACGTCTGCGACTACACGATCCTCGAGCCGGTGCTGCGCGTCCTCGGTCTGCCGTGGCGTGCGGAAGGACTCGTCACGGCAAGTCTCGACCACGCGATGTGGTTCCATTCGCCCGCACGCGCCGATCAGTGGCTGCTGTACGCGCAGGAGTGCGCCGGCGTCGCCGACGGCCGAGGACTCGGCCTCGGTCGGTTCTACACGCACGACGGACGGCTCGTCGCGACCGTCGCCCAGGAAGGGATGATCCGTCCGGGTCGTCCGCTCTGACTCCACCTCCATCCTCTCCGAAGGGAATGCAATGACGCTCTCCCCCTCCGCGCACGTCGACACGTTCACGCGCGAGTCGCTTCCGCCGACCGATCTCTGGCCGACGCTCGAGTTCACCATCCCCGACGTGCAGTATCCCGAGCGACTGAACGCCGCGGTCGAGCTCCTCGACCGCACGATCGAACGGTACGGCGCCGACCGGCCGGCGATCCTGCTCGCCGACGGCTCGTCGTGGTCATACGGCGAACTGCAGCGGCGGGTCGATCAGTTCGCGGCCGTGCTCACCGAGGACCACGGACTCGTCCCGGGGAACCGCGTGCTTCTGCGCATGCTCAACGGCCCGTGGACGGTGGTCTGCTGGCTCGGCGCCCTCAAGGCGGGGATGGTCGTGGTGACCACGATGGTCGCGTGGCGCGCACAGGAGCTGCACCCGATCGCCGCTCGGGTGCAGCCGCGGGTGGCCGTCGTGGACCATCGCGGTCTCGACGACGCCCACGTCGCACTCGGCCGACTCGACGTCCCACCCGCGGTCATCGTGTCAGGCGGGGAACGGGACGGACTGATCGAGGCGTGCGACGCTCAGAGCGCCGGCTTCACCGCGGTCGACACCTCCGCCGACGACGTGGCGCTGCTGGGCGCGACGAGCGGCACGACGGGTGTGCCGAAGATCACGATGCACTTCCACCGCGACATCCTGGCGAACGCCGACACGTTCGGGCGCCACGTGCTGCACCTCGGTCCCGACGACGTCAGTGCGAGCACGGCGCCGCTCGCGTTCACGTTCGGGCTCGGCGGCAACGTCGTGTTCCCGCTGCGCAGCGGGGGAACGATGGTGCTGGTCGAACGCGCGACCCCCGTCGAACTCGCCAAGCTCATCGAGCCGCTGGGCATCACGGTGCTCTACACGGCGCCGACCGGGTACCGGAGCATCATCAAGGAGGGACTGGCCGGCGAGCTGCGGCGACTCCGCATCGGCATCGCCGCGGGCGAGCACCTCACGCTCGCGACTTTCGAGGCCGTCGAAGCGGCCAGCGGGCTCCGGCTCATCAACGGCATCGGCTCGACCGAGATGCTGCACGTGTTCGTCTCGGCGTCCGGTGACGACATCCGCCCGGGATCGACGGGCCGCGCAGTGCCCGGATATCGCGCGGCCGTGCTCGACGACGACGGCGCAGAGGTCCCCCCGGGCGAGCCGGGCCGTCTGGCGGTGATCGGACCGACCGGGTGCCGATATCTCGACGACGAGCGTCAGCGGGTCTACGTGCAGGGCGGGTGGAACGTGACCGGCGACACATTCGTCCAGGATGCCGACGGCTACCTCACCTTCCAGGCGCGCAACGACTCGATGATCGTGACCGCCGGCTACAACGTCGGAGCGCCCGAGGTGGAGGAGGCGGTGCTCGATCACCCGGGCGTGCTCGAGTGCGCGGTCGTGGGGTGCCCCGACGACGAGCGGGGCATGATCGTCGTCGCCTTCGTCGTGGCGCGCGACGGCGTCGAGGCCTCGGCGGAACTCACCTCCCGCATCCTCGAGCACGTCAAGTCGCGCATCGCTGTCTACAAGTGCCCGAGACGCATCGAGTACGTGGACGCGCTGCCCCGCAACCCGAGTGGCAAGGTGCAGCACTTCATCCTGCGCGAACAGGCCGCCGCACGGGCCGCCGCGCCCACCCAGATCCAGACCCAGACCCAGACTCAAGGAGCCTGACATGCGCGTAGCCGTCATCGGCGGAGGCCCGGGAGGGCTCTACTTCGCCGCTCTCATGAAGCAGCTCGATCCCGCCCACGACATCACGGTGTGGGAGCGCAACGCTCCCGACGACACCTTCGGCTTCGGCGTGGTGTTCAGCGACGAGACGCTCGGGGGCATCGAGAACGCCGATCCCGTCATCGCGCAGCGCATGGGGGAGCAGTTCGCACGCTGGACCGACATCGACATCGTGTTCCGCGGCACCACGCACACCATCGGCGGGCAGGGGTTCGCCGCGATGGGCAGGAAGGAGCTGCTGCAGCTGCTGCAGCAGCGCTGTCGGGAGCTGGGAGTCACGATCCACTTCCGCACGCCGGCCCCGGATGCCGAGGAGCTCATGGCGCAGTACGATCTCGTGCTGGCGGCAGACGGCGTGAACTCGCAGGTGCGCGGTCAGTTCGCCGATCGGTTCGGGCCGAATCTCGATCGGCGTGTGTCGAAGTACATGTGGCTCGGCACGGATCGGGTGTTCGAGGCGTTCACGTTCGCGGTCGTGCACACCCCGCACGGCATCATGCAGCTGCACGGCTACCCGTACTCCGATCAGGGCAGCACGTTCCTGATCGAGATGCACGAAGACGTCTGGCGCGCCGCCGGTCTCGACGCGACCGAGAACGAGGTCTTCCCTCCCGGCGTGAGCGATCAGTACTCGGTCGACAGGCTGCGCGATCTCTTCTCCGAGGTGCTCGACGGCCACGACGTGCTGACCAACAACTCGAAGTGGCTGAACTTCACGACGGTCACGAACGAGCGGTGGCACCACGAGAACCTGGTGATCCTGGGCGACGCGGCGCACACCGCGCACTTCTCGATCGGCTCGGGCACGAAGCTCGCCATGGAAGACGCCCTCGCGCTCGCCGCATGCCTGCACGAGCACGACTCGACGGATGCCGCGCTCGCGGCGTACGAGACCGAGCGCCGCCCGGTCGTCGCTTCGACGCAGCGCGCCGCGCAGGCCTCGCTCGAGTGGTTCGAGCGCATCGGGCAGTACGCCGACCAGGACCCGCTGCAGTTCTCGTTCAACCTCCTGACGCGCAGCCGGCGCATCACGCTCGACAACCTCGCCGTGCGTGACGCCGAGTTCGCCGCGGAGGTCGTGCGGGGCGCGCCGCTCACGTCGCGCACACCCGACGAGCCCGCGATGTTCCGCCCGCATCGCATCGGTCGTCTCGAGCTCAAGAACCGCATCGTGGTGTCTCCGATGGACATGTACTCCTCGTTCGAGGGCGTGCCGGGCGACTTCCACCTGGTGCACCTCGGATCCAAGGCGATGGGCGGCGCCGGACTCGTCATGACCGAGATGGTCTGCGTGTCGGACGAGGGGCGGATCACCCCCGGATGCGGCGGACTCTATTCCGACGAGCAACGGGATGCATGGGCGCGGATCGTGGCGTACGTGCATCGGCACTCGACCGCGCGCATCGGCGTGCAGATCGGTCATTCCGGGCGGAAGGGCTCGACGCGCCGCATGTGGGAGGGCATCGACCAGCCCCTCGACACCGGCAACTGGGACACGCTCGCTCCGTCGGCGCTCCCGTACGGCCCGGAGAACCGTGCGCCGAAGGAGATCGATCGCGAGACCATGACGCGAGTGCTCGAGGAGTTCGTGGCGGCCACGCGGCGGGCCGCGGAGGCGGGGTTCGATCTCGCCGAGCTCCACGCCGCGCACGGCTACCTGATCTCGTCGTTCCTCTCGCCGATCTCGAATCAGCGGACCGACGAGTACGGGGGCTCGCTCGAGAACCGGCTGCGGTATCCGCTCGAGGTGTTCGACGCGATGCGCGCGGCGTGGCCCGAGGACCGACCGCTCGCGGTGCGCCTCTCGGCCGACGACTGGATCGACGGGGGCAACAGGGTCGACGATGCCGTCGAGATCGCGCGGGCGTTCATCGCTCACGGAGCCGATGCGATCGACGTGTCGTCGGGACAGATCGCGAAGCACGAACGTCCGCAGTTCGGCCGCAGCTACCAGACGCCTTTCGCCGATGCGATCCGCAACCGAGTCGCGGCGGCTGCAGGAGTCAGCGTGATCGCGGTCGGCGCGATCTCGAGCCACGACGACGTCAACTCGATCCTGCTGGCGGGACGCGCGGATCTCGTCGCGCTCGGGCGCACGCACCTGTGGAACCCGCAGTGGACGCTGCACGCGGCCGCGGATCAGGGGTATCGCGGAGCCGGCGCCGACTGGGTGCCGCAGCTGCGCGCCGGTTCACGCAAGCCCCCGTCTTCGCGGACGGATGCCGTGCGGCCGCGTCTCGCGCTCGTGCGCGATCCGCTCGACGCCCTCGCGGCGGGCCATCGTCGCTGGAGCCCCGAACCGGCACCCGGCGCTCTCGCGCGCTGACCTGATCCCTCACCTCATCCCTATCCGCATTCCTTTCCGCACCGACATGAAGGAGGCCGCTCATGACGCGGCAGATCATCAACCCCGACTCGCTCGTGAAGCCGATCGGTTTCGCCCACGGCGTGCGCGCCGGTGAATTCGTCTACCTCGGCGGGCAGACGGCCATGGACGCCGAGGGGCGGATAGTCGCCGGAGGCATCGTCGAGCAGTTCGTGCAGGCGTTCTCCAACGTCCTCACCACTCTCGCCGCCGCGGGCGGCGAGCCGAGCGATCTCGTCGACGTGACGATCTACCTCACCGACGTGGACGACTACCAGCGCAACGGTCGCGAGATCGGGCGTCGCTGGCGTGAGCTCGCCGGCACCGAGTACCCGGCGATGGCGGGCATCGGCGTGACACGGCTGTGGCAGCCGGAGGCGATGATCGAGATCCAGGGTGTGGCTCACATCGTCGCCCCGCAGGACGCCTGATGCGGCTCGCGACGGTGCGCCGAGACGGCGGCACCCGCGCCGCGGTCGGCGACGAGGCCGGCTGGGTGGTGTTCGACGAGACGGACGCGCAGGAGCTGTTCGTCTCGCCGGGGTGGCGCGATCGGGCGGACGCCGCGCTGCGGCATCCCGCTCGCGTCGATCTGGAACCTGCGGACTTCGCGACCCCCGTGCCCCGCCCCGCCAAGGTGTTCTGCTGCGGCCTGAACTACCGGGATCACATCGTGGAGACCGGTCGACCGGTGCCCGAGTTCCCGACGCTGTTCGCGAAGTTCGCCGACACCCTCACCGGTCCGACCGACGACATCGTGGTGCGGGACTCGGATCGTGTCGACTGGGAGGCCGAACTCGCGGTCGTGGTCGGGGCCGAGGTGTACCGCGCCGATCGGGATCAGGCGGGCGCGGCGATCCTCGGGTACACGGTGTCGAACGACATCTCGATGCGCGACTGGCAGCAGCGCACTCTGCAGTGGCTGCAGGGCAAGGCGTTCGACGCCACGACCCCCGTGGGACCCTGGATCGTCACGGCCGACGAGATCGATCCCCGACGCGGCCTGCGCATCAGCTGCGCGGTCAACCACGAGGAGATGCAGCGCGGAGACACAGCCGAGCTGGTCTTCGACGCGGCAGACCTCGTCGCCTACGTCTCGCAGATCACCGTGCTGCGTCCGGGGGACATCGTGCTGACCGGCACCCCGGGCGGTGTCGCACTCGGCATGCCCGAGCCGCGATGGCTGCGCGACGGCGACGTGGTCACGACGGAGATCGACGGCATCGGCGCATTGCGCAACACCATCCGATACGACGTCGGCGCGAGGGCGGATGCTGTCTAGCGTGCGCCCTCGGCGCGTCAGGCGGTCGCGAAGCCGTGCGCTCTGGCCACCGCATCCAGTGTGATGCGTCCGCCGTCGACGTTCAGTCCCCGAGCCAGGGCGGGGTCGTCCGCAGAAGCGGCCTCCCAGCCCTTTCCGGCGATCGCGGACACATACGGCAGCGTCGCGTTCGTGAGTGCGCGGGTCGCCGTCTCGGGCACAGCGCCGGGCATGTTCGCGACGCAGTAATAGATCGAATCGTGCACCGCGAAGGTGGGATCGTCGTGGGTGGTCGGGCGCGATCCCTCGAAGCATCCGCCCTGGTCGATCGCGATGTCGACGAGCACCGAGCCTGGTTTCATGGCGGCGACCATGTCGTCCGTGACCAGCTTGGGCGCGGCCGCTCCGGGAATCAGCACCGAACCGATCACGAGGTCGGCCGTGAGCAGCTCGTGCGCGATGTCATACCGGCTCGACGCTCGGGTCTCGAGCGCGCCGCCGTAGCGGTGCTCGAGCTCGCGCAGCCGGGGCAGCGAGATGTCGACGACCGTCACTTTGGCGCCGAGTCCGAGGGCGTTGGCCGCCGCGTGCTCACCGGCCACGCCGCCGCCGATCACGACGACCTCGGCGCGCGGCGTGCCGGCGATGCCGCCGAGCAGCACACCACGGCCGCCGGCCGAGCGCATCAGCGAGTGCGAGCCCATCGTGACCGACAGTCGCCCGGCGATCTCGCTCATGGGGATGAGCAGTGGCAGGCTGCGGTCGGGAAGCTGCACCGTCTCGTAGGCGATCGCGGTGGTGCCGGCCTCGACGAGCGCGCTGGTGAGAGCGCGGTCGGCCGCGAGGTGCAGGTACGTGAAGAGGATGAGGTCGGATCGCAGGAACCCGTACTCCTGCGCGATCGGCTCCTTCACCTTTATCAGGAGGTCGGCTTCGCCCCACGTCTCCTCGGCGGTGGCGACGATCTCGGCACCGGCCGCGCGATAGGCGTCGTCGGAGATGCCCGAACCGACGCCCGCTCCCGCCTGCACGAGCACGCGGTGGCCCTCGTGCACCAGGCGGTCGGCCCCCGCAGGGGTCAGCGCGGTGCGGTTCTCGTTGTTCTTGACCTCGGTCGGCACGCCGATCTTCATCGATCCTCCAAATTGCGGTTGCGGGAGTGCATCTCAGAATCGCAGAAACGTCGGTTCATCGACAGAATGCCTGAAGAACATTCGCTCGTCCAGCAGATCCTGCATAATCGTTCGCATGGAGACGTCGTCGGAGACCCCCCAGTCGAACACTCTTCGGGCGCCCGCGCTCGACGCCGTCGATGCGAGGATCGTGCAACTGCTCAGCGCGGACGGCCGCATGACCAACGCCGAGCTCGCCGGGCACCTCGGTGTCGCTCCCTCCACCGCTCACGCACGACTGCGCGCGCTCGTCGAACGCGGAGTCATCAGCGGGTTCCACGCGAGCGTCGATGAGCGGATGCTCGGCGCCGGCCTGCAGGCGATCATCGGCGTCAGTCTGCGCCCCAGCGCTCGCCGCGAGAGCATCGTCGAGTTCGCCGATCGGGTGCGGGCTCTTCCCCAGGTGATCCAGGTGTTCTTCCTCGGGGGCGACGACGACTTCCTGTTGCACATCGCCGTCGCCGACTCCTCGGAGATGCGGGAGTTCGTGCTCGAGCACCTCTCGGCGCAGAGCAGCGTCGCCTCGACCCGCACGAGCATCGTGTTCGACTACCACCGCAACTCCGTGGCGGCGTCCTTCCGCTGACGGCCGGCGTCACGCGGTCGGATGGCCGCCTGCAGCATATTGCACGCGGGTCGCGGCGGTGCCTAGGGTGAGGCCGGGGATCGGTTGCGGCGTCTGGGAGCGGCGCGCAGAGTTGTGGGGGACGCCATGGTGCGCATGCTTGACGATGGGCAGTTGACCGCGTGGGCTCGACGGCTCGCGGGCGGGGTGGAGAACGATCGCGACGACGCGCCCCCGGGTGCGGTGCCCGAGTGGCTGAGGTCGAACATGATCAGGCTCGACGGGCAGATGGGGATGATGCAGCTGTCGAATTTCGGCACCATGCACGCCCACGATCCGTCGTCCTTCGAGGCGGTGCTGCTGCGTCGATCGATCGGCGCGACGATGCTCTACAGCACGCTCGAGACTCCGCACACCGTGAGCTACCACCGCGGTGCGCCGGGTGGCGAGGACATCGTGATCATCGGCATGTCGAATCACGGCGGGCAGCGACTGCGCACCGCGACCGGCCTGCAGATGATGGGCGTCGGTCGGATGGGTTTCATGTCGAGTCTGGGCACGTCGGCGGTCGAGCATTTCGGCGCGAGCGAGACGACCGGTGTCGTCGTGCCGATCACGGCCCTCCCCGGGCATCGCCAGGTGCTGGCGAGAGGAGCGGAGGTCTTCCCCGACACTCCGCTGACCCGGGCGGCCGGCGTGGCGTTCGCCCGCATGCTCTACGAGTGGATGCGCGACCCCGACCAGGGCGTCGGAGCGGTCGCCGGCACGGAGACCGCCCTGGTGGCGCTGGTCCGCGGGCTGTTCAGACAGTTTCCCGGCGACGGAGAGACCGACAGGGCCAGCGAGCTGCGGGCTGAGGCCACGCGAGTCATCGACGCACGTCACCGCGACGCGGAGTTCGGGATAGACATGCTCGCCGCCGAGCTGCACGTGAGCCGCAGGCAGCTGTTCCGCCTGTTCTCAGGCACCGATGAGACTCTGGCCGAGCGGCTGCTGCGTCGACGTCTCGACACGGCGCGGGAGGAGCTGCTGGCCGTGCCGCCGCAGGACCTCACGACCGTGGCCGCACGGTCGGGGTTTCTGGATGCCGGCGCGCTGCGTGCGCAGTTCGCGCGCCACGTCGGTCTCAGTCCCAGCGCCTTCCGTCTCGCGGCGGCCTCTCCGCCGCGCCTCGCCGAGGCGATGCTGCTCTCCGACGAGCAGGAGGGCTCTGCATCGTGACCCGGGTGGCGACAGACGCGCGCCTCGGCGGTGTCGTGCACGGTGACATGCGAGCGCGATAGCCGTGCCAATCATGCCGGTGAGTGACCTCGTGCGCGGATCCGGTGACAGGAACCGCTCGCCCCGTTCCGTGGGGCCCGGCGGGTGCATAACCTGAACCTGCCCGTGCCCCCAGGCGGGCCATGACGGGGGAGGAGAGAGGCGCCGCGGCCCCTTTCACAGTCTCCCGTCACGGCTTCCGGGCGTGGCGGAGACGCCCGTCCGGAAGTTCGGGGGCAGACGCGATGAGCGTCGGGCATAGCGGATCGCAGGCGCAGAGCGCGGCGGACCTGCGGGTGTCCCGATCGGGGGGACGGTCGGGACACCCGCGAATCGCGAGCGTGTGGTCGGCCGCGGAGCCGCGGCCGTCAGGCTCCGAAGGACGCCGGCAGCGCGCAGTAGTCGGCGAAGCGACGTGTCGGGTTGTCGGGATCCGAGACGTCGACGATGGCGGAGGCGATCGAGTGCGGCTGCTCATCTCCCGCGAGCTGCCACACGATGTGGTTCCAGATGCCTCTGGTCGATTCGCTCAGCAGGGCCGCAGGGCCGGAGACGAGCAGCACCGTCCCCGAGTCGTCGCGCTGGCGGAACGGCGAGATGATCTCGTCGCGCAGCTGCTGCTCCGCGCCGTCGGCGCTGTGCGCGCGTTCGACCTGCTGACCGGCGGCGCTCAGCGCCGACGCGAGGTCGTCGGCTGCTCGTCGGGACCGCTCGGCATCCGCTCCTGCCACCACCAGAAGCCGGCGACCGCGCGGGTAGAGGTGGAGGAACTCGGAAGAGATGTCGGTCCAGACGTCGCTCATGCCTCCAGGGTACGCCGCGTGGCGCGGCCGAGCCCCTCGGCGCCGGATCACGGCATCCGAGGGGCTCGTGGTCGCGCCGGTCAGGCCTCTTCGACCAGGAACCGGCTGTAGGCGCCGAGCGTGAGGAACGCCGGGAACTCCTCCTGCAGGGCGACCTCGCGGAACACCGATGCGGCGTCGTCGAAGCGGTCGCCGGCGTGCCGCTCCGCCTCGGCGAGCACCTCGGCGATCAGCCCTTCGACGTACTCCGGGGTGATCGGAGTGCCGTCTTCCGTGGTGCGGTCCTGGTGGATCCACTGCCACACCTGCGACCGGCTGATCTCGGCCGTCGCGGCATCCTCCATCAGGTTGTCGATCGCGACCGCACCGAGACCGCGCAGCCACGCCTCGAGGTAGCGGATCGCGACCGAGACGTTGTCGCGCACGCCCCGGGCGGTGATGGGGCGTCCGATGTGCAGATCGAGCAGCTGCGATGCGCGCACGGTCACCTCCGGACGCTGCCGGTCGACCTGGTTCGGGCGGTCGCCGAGCACCGCGTCGAACTCGGCCTGCGCGGTGGGGATCAGGTCGGGGTGGGCCACCCAGGTGCCGTCGAAGCCGTCGCCCGCCTCGCGCTTCTTGTCGGCGGAGACCTTCTCGATCGCCCGTGCAGTCACCTCGGGGTCGCGGCGGTTCGGGATGAAGGCGCTCATGCCGCCGATCGCGTACGCCCCCCGCTTGTGGCAGGTCTGCACGAGCAGCTCGGTGTAGGCCCGCATGAAAGGCACCGTCATCGTGACCTCGCTGCGGTCGGGGAGCACGAAGCGCGCACCGCGCCCGCGGTAGTTCTTGATGATCGAGAAGATGTAGTCCCAGCGTCCGGCGTTGAGTCCCGCGCAGTGGTCGCGCAGCTCGTAGAGGATCTCGTCCATCTCGAAGGCGGCGGGGAGCGTCTCGATGAGCACCGTCGCACGGATCGTGCCGTGGGGGATGCCGATGTACTCCTCGCTGAACGAGAAGACGTCGTCCCACAGCTTCGCCTCCTCGCTCGACTCGATCTTCGCGATGTAGAAGTAGGGGCCGCGACCGTTCGCGATCAGCTGCTGGGCGTTGTGGAAGAAGTAGAGCCCGAAGTCGACCAGCGAACCGGATGCCGCCGTGCGGCGACCGGCGCGGTCGATGAACTGCAGGTGCTTCTCGGGCAGGTGCCAGCCGCGAGGACGCATCACGATCGTGGGCGTGCGCTCCGCGGTGACGCGGTACTCCTTGCCCGGTCCCGACTCGGTCGCCGGGCCCGTGAACGTCAGCTCGCCGCGGATCGCGTCACGCAGCGACAGCTGTCCTTCGATGACGTTCGTCCAGGTGGGGCTCGTGGCGTCCTCCTGGTCGGCGAGCCAGACCCGCGCGCCGGAGTTGAGGGCGTTGATGGTCATCTTGGGGTCGGTGGGTCCGGTGATCTCCACGCGGCGGTCCTCGAGACCGGGGCCGGCACCCGCGACCCGCCACTCGGCATCCTCGCGGATGTGGGCGGTGTCGTCGCGGAACCGCGGGTCGTGCCCGTTGCCGATCTCGAAACGGCGACGCATGCGGTCGGCGAGACGGTCATGGCGACGCGAGGCGAAGCGGTGGTGCAGCTCGGTGAGGAACGCGATCGCATCGGGCGTGAGGATCTCGTCGTAGCGGTCGCGCAGCGGGCCGGTGACGGAGATCGCCGGACCCTGCTGCGTCGTCTGGATCGGAGCCTTGGTCGGGGGTGCGGTGGGAGTGGTCATGATCGGAGTCCTTTACGTGTGTGGGTGCGTGCGTGTCGGCTCGGTCGGCTGCGCCGTCCTCGCTCAACGACCGGGAGGAGCGGAGCGCCGAGACGACACGCGGTGCGGATCAGTGGAACTGCGCGGCTTCGGTGGAGCCGGCGAGGGCGAGGGTCGCGCTGTCGGGGTTGAGCGCGGTCGAGATCACGTCGAAGTAGCCGGTGCCCGCCTCGCGCTGGTGCTTGGTGGCGGTGTAGCCGTTCGCCTCGGCGGCGAACTCGGCCTCCTGCAGCTCGACGTACGCGCTCATGGCGCGCTCGGCGTACCCGCGGGCGAGGTCGAACATCGAGTGGTTCAGGGCGTGGAAGCCGGCGAGCGTGATGAACTGGAACTTGTAGCCCAGGTCGGCCAGCTCCTGCTGGAACGTCGCGATCTCGGCGTCCGACAGGTGGCGCTTCCAGTTGAAGCTGGGGGAGCAGTTGTAGGCGAGCAGCTTGCCCGGGTACTGCGCGTGGATCGCCGCGGCGAACTCGCGGGCCAGCTCGATGTCGGGCTCACCGGTCTCGACCCACAGCAGGTCGGCATAGGGGGCGAAGGCGAGTCCGCGGCTGATGACCGACTCGATGCCGGGGCGGATGCGGTAGAAGCCCTCGGTGGTGCGCTCACCGGTGGTGAACTGCTGATCGCGCTCGTCGACGTCGCTCGTGAGCAGGTCGGCGGCGAGAGCATCCGTCCTGGCGATGATGACCGTGGGCACACCCGAGACGTCTGCCGCGAGGCGGGCGGCGTTCAGCGTGCGGATGTGCTGCTGCGTGGGCACCAGAACCTTGCCGCCCAGGTGACCGCACTTCTTCTCGCTGGCGAGCTGGTCCTCCCAGTGGATCGCGGCGGCACCCGCCTGGATCAGCGACTGCGCGAGCTCATAGGCGTTGAGCGGTCCGCCGAAGCCGGCCTCGGCGTCGGCCACGATCGGCGCGAGCCAGTCCTGCGTGACCTCGCCCTCGGCGTGCTCGAGCTGGTCCTGGCGGATCAGCGCGTTGTTGATGCGACGCACGACTGCCGGCACCGAGTTCGCGGGGTAGAGCGACTGGTCGGGGTAGGTCTGGCCGGCGAGGTTGCCGTCGGCCGCGACCTGCCATCCCGAGAGGTAGATGGCCTTGAGGCCTGCACGCACCTGCTGCACGGCCTGGCCGCCCGTGTACGCGCCGAGCGCCCGCACGTAGTCCTCGGTGTGCAACAGGTTCCAGAGGTTCTCGGCGCCGCGGTGCGCGAGGGTGGCGTCCTCCCGCACCGAGCCGCGGATGCGGATGACGTCCTCTGCGGTGTAGGTGCGCTCGACGCCGTCCCAGCGGGGATCCGTGTCCCAGATCTCCTGGAGCTCGGCGGCCGTCTGAACCTGATCGCCGGCGCGCAGACCTGCAGGGCGAGGGGTGTGGTTCTGAGCGGTGTTCGTCATGGTGTCTCCTCCGTTGGATGCCCGGACCGTGAAGCCGGGTGGCGTGGTTCCACTGTGCGTGAAGATCACGACGTCGAACGATCGATTCCGGTGTGAAGTTCGACGGAAATTCTGTTTCTGTGACAGAATCGGCACCATGAGCACCTCCGTGGTCGATGAAGACGCCGACGCCCTCACGATCGGGCGGCGCATCCGCCAGCTGCGCACCGCGCGCGGGATGACCCTCGACGACCTCGCAGCGGCCGTCGATCGAGCCCCCAGCCAGATGTCGATGATCGAGACCGGCAAGCGCGAACCGAAGCTCACACAGCTGCAGGCGATCGCGCGCGCTCTCGGTGTCACGATCGACGCGCTGCTCGAGGGCGAGCCGCTCGACGAGCGCAGTGCGATCGAGATCGCGCTCGAGCGGGCCATGAAGGGGCAGACGTTCCAGGCGCTCGGGATCGAGCCGTTCCGCATCGCCAAGAGCATGCCGACGGATGCGCTCAAGGCGCTGCTCGCTCTGCACGGTGAGATCGACCGGCTGAAGGACGAACGGGCGGCGACTCCGGAGGAGGCTCGGCGAGCGAACGTCGAGTTGCGTCACCTGATGCGACGTCAGGACAACCACTTCGCAGATCTCGAGAGCAAGGCCGCCGAGATCCTCTCGGCGGTCGGACACCCGGGTGGACCGCTCACGCAGCGCACGGCATCCGAGATCGCCGCCTACCTCGGCTTCACACTGCATTACGCGCCCGATCTGCCGCAGACCACGCGCAGTGTCGCCGACCTCGCGAACGGGCGGCTCTACCTGTCGAGCAGTGTGCCGGCCAAAGGCGATGCGCGAACGGCCGTGCTGCAGGCCCTGTCGAGTCGCATCCTGGGCCATGCCGAACCGCGCAGCTACGCCGAGTTCCTGCGCCAGCGCGTCGAGACGAACTACCTCACCGGCGCGCTGCTGATCCCCGAGGCGCATGTGGTGCCCGCGCTCAGGGACGCGAAGGCGCGGCGGGCGATCTCGATCGAAGACCTCCGTGACGCCTATTCGGTCTCGTACGAGACGGCCGCGCACCGGTTCACGAACCTCGCCACGCGTCACCTCGACATCCCCGTGCACTTCCTCAAGGTGCACGAATCGGGCACCATCACGAAGGCCTATGAGAACGACGACGTGAACTTCCCGACCGACCGCCTCGGCGCGATCGAAGGGCAGATGTGCTGCCGTCGATGGACGAGCCGGGTGGTGTTCGACGAGGACGACCGCTTCAATCCGTATTACCAGTACACCGACACGGGCAACGGCACGTACTGGTGCACGGCGCGGGTCGAGGCGTCGAGCGAAGGGCTGCACTCGGTGAGCGTGGGCGTGCGCTTCGACGACACCAGGTGGTTCGTCGGGCGCGACACCCCGCATCGCGGCGTCTCGAAGCACTCCGTCGAGGTCTGCTGCCGCAGGGCGCCGGCAGGCCTCGAGGAGCGGTGGCGGGAGAACTCCTGGCCGAACGTGAAGACCCCGCGCACCCTGCTGGCGACCTTGCCGACCGGTTCTTTCCCCGGCGTGGACACGACGGACGTCTACGAGTTCCTCGACGCCCACGCGCCCCGCTGAGCGACCTCAGGTCAGAGTCGCGGGTTTCTTCGGCACGAGCGACACCGCGACGGCGGCGAGCAGCGCCACCAGCGCGAAGGCGACGAAATTCCACTCGACGCCGATCGCCATCGAGGCCAGCCATCCGCCGACCATCGGACCCATGATCGCTCCGATGCGCGCGAAGCTCAGCGCCCACCCGGCGGCGGTGGCACGCACGGAGGCCGGGTAGTAGTCGGTGATGTACGCCGTGAGCACGAGCGATGTGGAGATCGATCCGACGCCCGAGATCGCGACGAACACGAGGTTCAGCAGCATCGAATTCGGGAACATCATGAGCAGGCAGGCGACCCCGCCCAGGGTGTAGAAGATGACCAGGACGGGCTTCGACCCGAAGCGGTCGGCGAGGTGCCCGAGCACGAGTCCGCCGACGGCCGAGGCGAGACTGAACACCATCAGGAACGTGAGTGCCGGCCCGAGGTCGTATCCCGCGGCGCGCATGATCGACGGCAGCCAGGAGTTCAGCCCGTAGACGAGCAGCAGGCCGGCGAACAGCGAGATCCACAGGAACACCGTCGAGCGCAGGTAGCGACGGGAGAACAGCTGCTGAAGGATGCTGTGCCACGGCATCCGCTCTCCGGGCTTCGCTTCGGGCCGCGGGGTGGGGATGTACGGGTCGATGCCGATCCGCCGGGCCAGCGCCGCCGCGGTGCCGTGTCGACCCCGGTTCTCGAGCGATTCGAGCGACTCGGGCAGCATCTTCGCGATGATCGGGATCAGGAGGATCGGGAACGCGCCGACGGCGATCACCCAGCGCCAGCCGAGGTGAGGCAGCAGCAGCATCGCGACCAGGGCGGAGACGACGATTCCGAGCGAGTAGCCGGAGTACATGATGCCGTAGTTGAGCGCGCGGCGTCTCGGTGCCGAGAACTCGATCGTGAGCGCCGCGGCCACCGGGATCACGCCGCCCATCCCGAGTCCGCCGAGGAAGCGGAAGAGGCCGAACATCTCGGGCGTGGGCGCGAGTGCGGCGCCGAGCTGCATCAGCGTGAAGATCGACATCGACACCAGCAGCATCCGCTTGCGGCCGACACGATCGCTCAGCGTGCCGATGAAGAGGGCTCCGATGAGCATGCCGACCAGGGCCCAGGAGGCGAGGCCCCCGAGCTCGACGGGGGAGAGTGCCCAGGCCGAGTCCTCGGCGAGGGCGGGCAGCACGGCGCCGATCACGCCGATGTCGTAGCCGTCGGCGAGGATCGCGAGCCAACAGCTGAACAGGACGATGCGGGTGACCGCCGGGGGCACGGGCCAGACGGTCTCGGGGGATGTGGTCGATGAAGTGGCAGACAACGTCGTCTCCTTCGCGGTGACGCGACAGTGCGTCGATGGATCGGTCGATCAGACCGCTGTCTCAAAACTATGACGACAGTCACCCGATTGCAATATACCGAGCGGTCTTCCACCCGCCGTCCGCGTCGGGAGCAGCTAGTCCTGCGCGGTCTGCAGCAGCGCCCACAGCTCTGCGCGGGCGGGGAAGGTCGACAGGTCGCTGCCGAGCAGGGCGCCGGCCTGAGCGATGCGCGACCGCAGCGTGTGGCGGTGCACGCCGAGAGCCGCCGCCGCCGGATCGGCCTTCGCGTCATGCTCGAGCCAGACGCGCAGCGAGCCCTCCAGGTCGGCTCGGGTCCGTGCATCGTGGTCGCGGAGGGGAGCGAGACGCGACTCCGCGACCAGGCGGGCTTCGTCGGTCGCGAGCGCGCTGAGGATGCTGGACCCTGCGGCGTCGGTGAAGTGGAAGACCCCCGCATCGGGTTGCTGCCGCAGCGCCGCGAGGGCCTGCGCGTGTGCGCGGGAGAATGCGTCGTACGATTCCGAGCTCGACGCCCCGATGCGGATGCCGAAGCGGGCGGCGGCCTCGTCGAGCAGCGCCTCATCGGTCACCGACAGGCACAGCACGACGCCGTCCGGCGACTCGGCGAGGAAGCTCGCGGTGCCGTGCTCGGCGCGGCGCCTGTCCCACCAGTCGACGAACGGTCCCGTCGGGGCGTCTGCGGCGATCGCCACGACGACCGGCGCAGAAGGCATCCCCCCGAGCACGCGCCTGGCCAGCGAGGGGTCGTCGTCCTGCAGCGACCTCAGCAGCTGCGAGTTCAGTCGACGCTTGCTGCGGGCCAGCTGATCGCTCTGTTCGAGCGCGAGTCCGGCCATGGCGATCACCGAGGTCACGACCGTGCGGGCCTCTGCGTCCAGCGCATCGGCGGCCAGAGCGATCACGCCGCGCAGGTGACCGCCGCGGCCGACCGTGAACAGTATGAACGTCTGATCGTCGATCGTGAGCGACTGACCGGCCTCGAGTCCGCGCGTGAGGATCTCGGTGGCGCGGTCACCGAGCTCGGTCAGCAGGTGCGCCGTCATCCCCGATCGAGGGTGCGACACCTGCAGGGCGCCGGACGCGTCGTACATGCCCACCCACGCGCTCAGGCGTCGGCCGAGTTCCGCGAGTGTCGCATCGAGTCCGTGCGGGCGGAGTGCGGCGAGCGCGAGGGCGCGCTGCGTGTCGAGCGCCCAGGACCTGCGGGCGTAGGCCTGGGCCGCGATCGCCTCGGAGTGCGCGCGGGCGACGGCGATGAACGGCGTGCGGTAGGGCACTTCGAACAGGGGTATGCCGCGGCGCGCGCATTCGGCGATCAGCTCGTCGGGAATCGCGGCGCGGTGCACGTCGGTGCCGAAGCCGAGGCCGAGGACCCCGCGATCCGCGAGGCGACCCACGTACACGTCGACGGCGGTGTCGGCGTCGAACTGCGTTCCGGTGGTCAGCAGCGCGAGGTCCTCCGCGAGGAACGGCGTGGGGTCGGCGAGGTCGGAGCTGTGCACCCAGCGCAGGGGGCGGTCGAGTGCACCGTCGGGGAGCGCGTGCTCCGACGAGATCAGACTGAGCGCGAGGTCGCGGCGCCGGAGCAGGGCACGCAGCGTGGGCTGCTCGGTGTCATCCATGCTCGGCGCTCCTGTCTGCTGCGGCGCCCACTCGGTTGTACCGGATGGCGACTGCCACTTGCAGATTGTACAGTCCGGCGAATGCAGGGGCAGTGGATGCGGTCGTACGCTCGCGGACATGGCACTCCTCGACACCGCAGCTGTTGCAGTCCCTCTCGGCGGACCCGAGCTCCCCCAGGAGCGACGCCTCGTCACCGAGCTCCCCGGTCCCCGATCGGCGGAGATCCTCGCCCGCAAGGCCGCAGCGGTTCCCGCGGGTGTCGGACACACCGTGCCCGTCGCGACCGTCGCCGCGGGCGGGGGAGTCGTCGTCGACGCAGACGGGAACTCGCTGATCGACCTCGGCTCGGGCATCGCCGTGACCACCGTCGGCAACGCGCACCCCAAGGTCGCCGCCGCCGTCGCCGCTCAGGCCGCGCAGTTCACGCACACGTGCTTCATGATCTCGCCGTACGAGTCGTACATCGAGGTGGCCGAGGCCCTCAACCGCATCACCCCCGGTGACTTCGAGAAGAAGACGGCACTGTTCAACTCGGGCGCCGAGGCCGTGGAGAACGCGATCAAGATCGCCCGCAAGCACACCGGCCGCCAGGCGGTCGTGGCGTTCGACCACGGCTACCACGGCCGCACGAACCTCACGATGGCGCTGACCGCCAAGTCGATGCCGTACAAGAGCGGCTTCGGTCCGTTCGCGCCCGAGGTCTACCGCGCGCCGATGTCCTACCCGTTCCGGGACGGACTCGACGGCGCCGAGGCGGCCGCGCGCACGATCCTGCAGCTCGAGAAGCAGATCGGCGCCGACAACCTGGCCGCCGTCATCATCGAGCCCATCCAGGGTGAGGGCGGCTTCATCGTGCCGGCCGAGGGCTTCCTGCCCGCGATCCTCGAGTGGTGCCGCGCGAACGGCGTCGTCTTCATCGCCGACGAGGTGCAGACCGGCTTCGCGCGCACCGGCCACATGTTCGCGAGCGAGATCTTCGGCATCGAGCCCGACCTCATCACGACCGCCAAGGGCATCGCCGGCGGCCTGCCCCTGGCGGCGGTCACCGGCCGCTCCGAGACCATGGACGCCTCCCACGCGGGCGGGCTCGGCGGCACCTACGGCGGCAACCCGATCGCGTGCGCCGCAGCGCTCGCGGCGATCGACGTGTTCGAGAACGACGGCGTGATCGAGCGTGCGCGCGAGATCGGCGAGATCCTCACGACGCGCCTGGGAGCGATGCAGGAGAAGGACGCCCGCATCGGCGACATCCGCGGACACGGCGCGATGATCGCGGCCGAGTTCGTCGACCCCGAGACCCAGGCGCCCGACGCCGCCCTCACCGCCGCCGTCGCCAAGGCCGCCATCGCGCAGGGAGTGATCGTGCTCACGTGCGGCACCTACGGCAACGTCATCCGGTTCCTGCCGCCGCTCGCGATCGGCGACGACCTGCTGAACGAGGGCCTCGACGTCGTCGCGGCCGCGCTCGCCGCGAACCCGGCCTGACAGACCAGCGGTCCCGGTTCGCCGCGACCGCCACCACACGTCCGGCCGCGACGAGGATCGGGGGATTTCGAGTCGCGGCCGGCACATACATTTCCAATGAAGGAGAAGCAGATGGCTGAGATCACTCGCGACGTGCTGATCGTCGGAGCCGGAGCCGCAGGGCTCACGGCGGCGAACGACCTGCGAAAGGCCGGACTGTCGGTGGCGGTCCTCGAAGCACGGGACCGCGTCGGCGGCCGTCTGTGGACCGACGTCATCGACGGCGCCATGCTCGAGATCGGCGGTCAGTGGGTCTCGCCCGATCAGGACGCGTTGAAGGACACGATCGAGGAGCTGGGGCTCGAGACCTACAGCCGCTATCGCGAGGGCGACAGCGTCTACGTCGGGCCCGACGGCCAGGTGCACCGCTTCACGGGCGAGATGTTCCCGGTCTCCGCCGAGACCGAGGCGGTCATCGCCGAGATCACCGAGCGCCTGGACGCGATGGTCGCCGAGATCGACCCCGACCGCCCGTGGGAGCACCCCTCGGCGAAGGAGTGGGACTCGGTCACGTGGGACGCCTGGCTGCGGGCGCAGACCGATGATGACGAGGCCGTGCGCAACCTGGCCTTCGCCACCGGATCCGCGATGCTCACCAAGCCGACGCATTCGTTCTCGCTGCTGCAGTCCTTGCTCATGGCGGCGTCCGCCGGCTCGTACTCGAACCTCGTCGACGCAGACTTCATCCTCGACAAGCGCGTCGTCGGCGGTCTGCAGCAGGTGCCCCTGCTCCTGGCGGAGCGGCTGGGCGACGACGTCCTGCTGAATCAGCCGGTGCGCTCGCTCGAGTGGGGCGCCGACGGTGTGACCGCGACGACCGACGACACCACCGTGCGCGCCCGCTACGCGATCCTCGCGCACGCTCCGGTGCTCTACAGCCGCATCTCGTTCGTCCCGCCGCTGCCCCGTCGCCAGCACCAGATGCACCAGCACATCTCGATGGGGTTCGTGATCAAGGTCCACGCGGTCTACGACCGCCCGTTCTGGCGCGAGCAGGGCCTCAGCGGCACCGCGTTCAGCCCCTACGAGCTCTCGCACGAGGCGTACGACAACACCAACCACGGCGATGAGCGCGGCACGCTGGTCGGCTTCGTCAGCGACCAGAACGCCGACGACCTGTTCGCGCTGACGGCCGAGGAGCGTAAGGAGCGCATCCTCGAGTCCCTCTCGCACTACTACGGTCCCGAGGCGAAGAACCCGGTCGTCTACTACGAGAGCGACTGGGGCACCGAGGAGTGGACCCGTGGCGCGTACGCCGCGAGCTTCGACATGGGCGGTCTGCACCGCTACGGCGCCGACCTGCGAGAGGCCGTCGGTCCGATCCACTTCGCGTGCAGCGACATGGCCGGCGCCGGATACCAGCACGTCGACGGCGCGATCAGAATGGGGCGCCTCGCCGCCTCGAACATCGTCGAGGCCGCTCGCGCCGCGGGTGACACCGTCGAGGTCGGCTGATGACCGGGGCGGTCGTCGTCGGGTACACGGCGACGGATGCGGGAGCGGATGCCGCGGCGCTCGGAGCCCGGCTCGCACGCAGCATCGGCGCGGTGCTGCACCTCGTGATCGTGCTGCCCTCGGAGGGCACACGCAATGCGGCCGTACCTCCCGAGCGCGCGTACGAGGACTACATCCGTCGCCAGGCGACGGAGTGGCTCGAGGATGCCGTCGTCCGGCTGCCGCAGGAGCTCACCCGTACGGGGCATGTCCGGTTCGGCGAGTCGTTCGCCGAGGGACTCATCGCCGCCGCCGAGGAGTTCGACGCCCGGCTGATCGTCATCGGAACGGCAGGCGGCAGCATCCTCGGCCGCCATCGCCTCGGCAGCGTCGCCTCCGAGCTGCTGCACTCGTCGACCGTCCCCGTCGCGCTGGCCCCGGCCGGCACGGCCGAGCAGGACGACCACGTGCTCCCGCGGGTGACGGCGGCAGTCGGCAACCGCGCCGGTGCCGACAACCTGCTCGACGAGGCCGCCGCGATCGCCACCGAGGCGCGCGTCGGACTGCGCCTTGTCTCTCTCGTGCCCTTCGACGTGCCCCCGGGGCTCGACACCGGAGCCATCCGCGTGGTCGGCGACGAGCACGCGAACGACGTGCTCGAGGTCGCGAAGAGTCTGCTGCCCGCCGAGCTCAAGGCCGAGGCCGAACAGGCCCCCGGAGAGACGGTCGAGGAGGCGGTCGCGAACCTCTCCTGGCTGCCCGGCGAGGTCGTCCTCGTGGGATCCAGCCGCCTGGCGCAGCCGCGCCGTCTGTTCCTGGGCTCGACCGCAGCGAAGATGCTGCACGAACTGCCCGTCCCCATGATCGTCGTCCCGCGCACCCGCGCCGAAGCAGGAGTCCGCCGATGAGCAGCATGAACCGGGCGACGGGGCCCGAATCCGGCGTGACGACCGGCATCTCGCAGAAGGGACTCAGCGCGGGCGCCGTCGGCGTGCTCGGTGCCGTCGTCATCGGCGTCTCCACCATCGCACCGGCCTACACGCTCACCGCATCGCTCGGACCGACCGTCGCGGTCGTCGGCACGCAGGTGCCCGCGATCATGCTCGTCGGCTTCATCCCGATGCTCCTGACCGCCTTCGGCTACCGCGAGCTCAACCGCATGATGCCCGACTCCGGCACCTCGTTCACGTGGGGTGTGCGGGCGTTCGGTCCGTGGATCGGCTGGATGACCGGATGGGGCCTGATCGCCGCCACCGTCATCGTGCTGTCGAACCTCGCCGGCATCGCGGTCGAGTTCCTGTTCCTGCTCATCGCTCAGGTCAGCCGGAATCCCGAGATCGCCGACCTCGCGTTCAACCCGATCATCAACGTCGTGGTCTGTCTCCTCTTCATGCTCGGTGCGACACTCGTGTCCTACCGCGACATGCAGACCACGCAGAAGTTCCAGTACGTCCTCGTGGGCTTCCAGGTGCTGGTGCTCGTGGTCTTCGCGACGGTCGCGATCGTCAAGGCCGTCTCGGGAGACGCCCCCGAGCCCACCGCCTTCTCGTGGTCGTGGTTCAATCCGTTCGAGGTGCCGTCCTTCAGCGCCTTCGCCGCGGGTCTCTCGCTGTCGATCTTCATCTTCTGGGGCTGGGACGTGGTCCTCACCATGAACGAGGAGACGAAGGACCCCGAGAAGACCCCCGGTCGTGCCGCGATGGTCACGGTCGTCGTGGTCGTCGCCCTGTATCTGCTCCTCGCGATCGGTCTGATCATGTTCGCCGGCGTGGGCTCGGGCGAGTACGGTCTCGCGAACGAGGACATCTCCGCGAACGTGTTCTTCGCACTGTCCGATCCGATCCTCGGGCCGTTGGCCTTCCTCGTCTCGCTCGCGGTGCTGTCGAGTTCGGCGGCGTCGCTGCAGTCGACCGCGGTCGGCCCCGCCCGCACCCTGCTGGCGATGGGACACTACGGCGCTCTGCCCAAGAAGTTCGCACGGGTCAGCCCGCGCTTCTTCACCCCCGGGTACTCGACCATCGTGTCGGCGGTCGTCGCGTCCGCGTTCTACGCCGTCATGCGTCTGGTGAGCGAGAACGTGCTCACCGACACGATCCTGTCGCTCGGCATGATGATCTGCTTCTACTACGGACTCACCGCGTTCGCGTGCGTTTGGTACTTCCGCAAGCAGTGGTTCGACTCCGCGCGGAGCTTCTTCTTCACGTTCCTGTTCCCGCTCGTCGGCGGCGCGATCCTCGCGGTGCTGTTCGTCACGACGCTGATCGACTCGATGGACCCCGCCTACGGCAGCGGATCCAACATCGGCGGCGTCGGACTGGTGTTCGTGCTCGGCGTCGGCATCATCGGCGTCGGCATCGTGATCATGATCTGGCAGTCCATCAAGCGCCCGGCGTTCTTCCGCGGCGAGACGCTCAGCATGGACGCTCCCGTGAGCGCCCGTCGCCGCTGACCACCTTCCCCGTCCCCACAGAAAGAGAATCCATGAGCACTCAGACCGAGCAGGCGCTGCTCGACAGCATCCCCACCGGCCTCTTCATCGGCGGCGAGTGGATCGACGCGGAGACGGGCGGCACGTTCGACGTCAAGGACCCCTCGACGGGCGACGTCATCCGCACGATCGCCGACGCGACGCCGGCCGACGGCATCCGCGCGCTTGATGCCGCCGTCGCCGCGCAGGACGCGTGGGCCGCGACCGCACCGCGCACCCGCAGCGACATCCTGCGGCGGGCGTTCGACCTCGTGCAGGAGCACAAGGAGGACCTTGCTCTGCTCATGACGCTCGAGATGGGCAAGCCGCTCGCCGAGGCGCGGGGAGAGGTCGTCTACGGCGGCGAGTTCCTGCGCTGGTTCAGCGAGGAGGCGGTGCGCATCAGCGGCCGCTACGGCATCAACCCCGAAGGCACCGGCCACATGGTCGTCTCGCAGCGCCCCGTGGGTCCCTCGTTCTTCGTGACGCCGTGGAACTTCCCGTTCGCGATGGCGACGCGCAAGATCGCCCCTGCCCTGGCCGCCGGATGCACCGTGGTGATCAAGCCCCCGGCACTCACGCCCCTCACGACGATCTTCTTCACGTCGCTGCTCGAGAAGGCGGGACTCCCCAAGGGCGTCGTCAACGTCGTGCAGACCTCGAAGTCGTCGGCGCTGTCGGCCCCGATCATCGCCGACCCCCGTCTGCGCAAGCTGTCGTTCACGGGGTCGACCGAGGTGGGACGCAAGCTCATCGCGCAGGCCGCCGAGGGCGTGCTGCGCGTGTCGATGGAGCTCGGCGGCAACGCGCCGTTCGTGGTCTTCGACGACGCCGACCTCGACAAGGCGGTCGACGGCGCGCTGGCCGCGAAGTTCCGCAACATCGGCCAGGCGTGCACCGCCGCCAACCGGTTCATCGTGCACAAGGACGTCGCGGAGGAGTTCGCCCGCAAGGTCACCGAGCGCGTCAACGCCATGAAGATCGGCCGCGGCACGGAAGAGGGCGTGGCCATCGGGCCGCTCATCGACGAGGATGCCGTCGCCAAGGCGGGCGAGCTGGTCGACGACGCCGTCGAGCGCGGTGCGACCCTGCTCGCCGGCGGCAAGGCGCTCGAGGGCACCGGCACCTTCTACGAGCCCACCGTGCTCACCGACGTCGTGCCCGGATCGGCGATCCTGCGCGAGGAGATCTTCGGGCCGGTGCTCGCGATCGCGACCTTCGACACCGAGGACGACGCGGTGCGCCTCGCGAACGACACCGAGTACGGGCTCGTCTCGTACGTCTTCACCGAGAACCTGCAGCGCGGCCAGCGGATGATCGATCGCCTCGAGACCGGCATGATGGGTCTCAACGTGGGCGTCGTCTCGAACGCCGCGGCCCCCTTCGGCGGCGTCAAGCAGTCGGGCGTCGGCCGCGAGGGCGGACTCGAGGGCATCCACGAGTACCTGTCCACCAAGTACACGCTGATCCCGGTCTCCTGACCGGTCGGCCAGAGGAGGAGAGAACATGACCGATTACGCCGTCATCAACCCCGCCACCGGACAGACGCTGGCGTCCTTCGACACGTTCACGGATGCGCAGATCGAACAGGCCGTCGCGGCCGCCGACGAGGCGCACCGCGAGTGGTCGCGGTCCACGACCGTGGCCGAGCGCGCGGCGCTGCTCCGTCGAGCCGCCGAGCTGCACCGGGAGCGCCGCGAGGAGCTCGCCGACGTGTTCGTGCGCGAGATGGGCAAGCCGCGCGAGGCTGCGCTGGGCGAGGTCGACTTCGCCGCCGACATCGCCGAGTACTACGCCGACCAGGCTGAGGCGATCATGGCCGACCAGCCGATCGCGATCCTGGGCGAGGGATCGGCGATCATCCGCCGCTCGTCTCTCGGGCCGCTCGTCGGGATCATGCCGTGGAACTTCCCGGCGTACCAGATCGTGCGCTTCGCGGCGCCCAACCTGATCGTCGGCAACACGATCCTGCTCAAGCCCGCGCCGCAGTGCCCCGAGTCGTCGACCGCGATCGAGGCGATCTATCACGACGCCGGTTTCCCGAAGGGCGCGTATCAGAACATCCTCGCGACCAACGAGCAGATCGCCGACATGATCGCCGATCCCCGCGTGCAGGGCGTCTCGCTCACCGGCTCCGAGCGGGCCGGCGCGGCGGTGGCGGAGATCGCCGGGCGCAACCTCAAGAAGGTCGCGCTCGAGCTCGGCGGATCCGACCCGTTCATCGTGCTGAGCACCTCCGACCTCGACGCCACCGTGCAGGCGGGCGTCGACGCGCGGCTCGACAACAACGGCCAGGCGTGCAACGGCGCGAAGCGCTTCATCATCGTCGACGAGCTGTACGACGCATTCGTCGAGAAGTTCACGGCCGCGATGGCCGCGGTGCAGCCCGCCGATCCGATGCTCGACGACACCGTGCTGGGACCCGTCTCGTCGGAGACGGCGGCCGAGAACCTGCAGAAGCAGATCGATCAGGCGGTCGAGCAGGGCGCCACGCTGCTGACCGGCGGCACACGCGACGGCGCGTTCTTCGCACCCACGGTGCTGGCCGACGTGACTCCGGAGATGAACGTCTACCGCGAGGAGCTCTTCGGCCCCGCGGCCGTCGTCTACCGGGTCGCCGACGAGGACGCCGCCGTGGCGCTCGCGAACGACACGACCTTCGGCCTCGGCTCGTACGTGTACACGACCGATCCCGAGCAGGCCGAGCGCGTCGCCGACGGCATCGAGGCGGGCATGGTCTACGTGAACCTCGTGCTCGCCGACAGCCCCGAGCTGCCCTTCGGCGGCATCAAGCGCAGCGGCACCTCGCGCGAGCTGGGGCACCTCGCCGCAGACGAGTTCGTCAACAAGAAGCTCATCCGCATCGGCTGAGCGCGACATGACGGAAGGGGCGGATGCTGCACGGCATCCGCCCCTTCTTCGTGCGCGCCGACGCGCATGCCGGCATCCGCGCCTCGTTCGTGCGCGCCCACGTGCAGATGCATGCCGGCATCCGCCCCTTCTTCGTGTGCGCCCACGTGCAGATGCATGCCGAAGTGACGGATGCAGGGCCGGAAGAGGTTTTCCGGACCTGCATCCGTGAAATGGACATGCAGGTGGGTGCGGGTGTGCGGCGGGGATGCCGGTGCGTGCCGGCATCCGCGCCTCGTTCGTGCGCGCCGAGGTGCAGATGCATGCCGAAGTGACGGATGCAGGGCCGGAAGAGGTTTTCCGGACCT
>NZ_CAUQVQ010000005.1:0-82325 GCF_963521645.1 uncultured Microbacterium sp.
AGTCCTCGACCTTCTCGATGCCGGGCTCGAGCACACCCACAGTGCGCTTCTTCTCGTCGACCTCGTAGTCGACGCCCGCCTCGAGCGTGCGCGCGATCTTCGCGAACTCGGCGAACCAGCGGTTGGCCTCGCCCGACGACGGTCCGGAGATGATCAGCGGTGTGCGGGCCTCATCGATCAGGATCGAGTCGACCTCGTCGACGATCGCGAAGAAGTGCTCGCGCTGGACCAGGTCCTCCTTGCGCCACGCCATGTTGTCGCGGAGGTAGTCGAATCCGAACTCGTTGTTCGTGCCGTAGGTGATGTCGGCGGCGTACTGCTCGCGACGCACAGCGGGGGTCTGGCCCGAGACGATGATGCCGGTCGTCATCCCCAGAGCGCGGTACACGCGCCCCATCAGCTCGGCCTGGTAGCTCGCGAGGAAGTCGTTGACCGTGATGACGTGCACGCCCTCGCCGGCGATCGCGTTGAGGTACGCGGGGAACGTCGCCACGAGGGTCTTGCCCTCACCGGTCTTCATCTCCGCGATGTTCCCGAGGTGGAGGGCCGCTCCGCCCATGATCTGCACGTCGTACGCACGCATGCCGAGAGTGCGCTTGGCTGCCTCCCGCACGGCGGCGAACGCCTCGGGCATGAGCTGGTCGAGGGTCTCACCTGCGGCGTAGCGGGCACGCAGCTCGACGGTCTCGTTGCGCAGCTCATCGTCAGTGAGCTTGGAGATGTCCTCTTCCAGGGCGTTGACGGCCTTCACCACCTGGTTCAGGCGACGGATGACCCGCCCCTCGCCGGCGCGCAGCAGCTTCTCAAGAGGATTGGCCACAGATGTCATCTCCCTGTCGATGGTTCCGGCAGCGCCACCGTTCGGGCGCGCACCAGGCATACCTTGTCATGTTACCGGCCCGTGACCTGCACGTCGCCTGCATGGCGGTCGCGCCGAAGTTTTCCGGGTATGTATATATTGATCGTCGACACAGGAGGTCGACATGTCAGTGCGCCAGAGTCTGCTCGCGATCCTCGCGCAGGGCCCCTGCTACGGATACCAGCTGCGCCACGAGTTCGACCGCCGCACAGGCTCGGTCTGGCCGCTGAACGTCGGGCAGATCTACAACACGCTCGAACGACTCGAACGCGATGGGCTCGTCGTCCGCAGTGGGGCCGACGAGCTCGGGCACGTCTACTGGGAGATCACCGACGCCGGTCGAGCGGATGCGGACCGATGGATGTCCTCCCCCGTGACGCGGACCCAGACGACGCGTGACGAACTCGCGATCAAGGTGGCCATCGCCGCGACCCTCCCCGGATCGGATGCCTCCGCCGTCATCGCCGCACAGCGCGACGCCTCCGTGGCGCATCTCGCATCGCTCCGCGGCGTGCGCTCGTCGCGAGACGACAGCAGTCCGGAGGGCCTCGCGTGGTCGCTCGTGATGGACTCGATGATCCTCGCCACCGAATCCGAGCTCCGCTGGCTCGATCACGTCGAGACCCGGCTGGGAGAGCACCCTCAGCACGCGCTCACGCTCGGACTCGCCGTCGATCGCCCCAAGCGCGGTCGCCCCGCGGGAGTGGGCAGCGCCGCATCCGCCTGATCCGTTCGCCTGGAGCGGATGCACAGCCAGTCGCCGCGCCCGGGAAACTAGGATCGACCTATGGCAGGCATATGGGGCAGACGCAAGCGCGAACAGGAAGCACTGGCGGCACAGGACGCCGATCTGGCACGCCGAGCGGAGCAGTCCCTGGTCGCCGCCGATGAGCGGATCCGGTCGACGTCCGACGAACTCGTCTTCGCCGAGGCGGAGCTGGGCGAGTCACTCACCGGAGACCTCCGCACGGCGCTCAGCGCCGTGCGCACGCATCTGCGTGAAGCCTTCCAGCTGCACCAGCTCAACCACGACGAGATCCCGGACACGCCGGAGGAGCTCCGGACGAGGAACGCGCGCATCATCCAGCTCTGCGAGTGGGCCCAGGATCTGCTCGACGAGAAGACCTCCGAACTCGCCGAGTCCATCGCCAAGGTGCGACGCGCACCCGAGATCATCGCGCAGGTCAGAGCCGACGCCGCCGCGCTGAGCCAGCGCATCCCGCACACCAACGAGACCGTGGCGCGCCTCTCCGAGCGATACTCCGACTCGGCGATGCATCAGATCACGGCGAGCGCCGCCGAGGCCGAACAGCTCATTGCGTTCGCCACGCACGGCGCGGACGTCTCGGAGCGCCGCCGGGCCGCGAAGCAGAACGAAGAGGCCAATCTGGCGCTCGAGACGGCGACCGAGGCCACACGGCGCGCCTCGTCTCTGCTCGACGCCGTCGAAGACTTCGAGATCGAGTCCCTTCGTGCCGAGTCGACCCTGGCAGAGGTCGTCGCCGACTCTCGCAGCGACCTCGTCGCCGCGAGGACCGCGCCGCAGACTCCGGCAGTCACCTCGGCCGTGGCGGCGCTGCAGCAGGCTCTCGCCGCACTGACGCCGGCGGGGACCCCCGGCGATCCGTTCGCCGAGCTCTCCCAGCTGCGCACGGCGAACAGCGCCCTCGACGACGCCATCGCGAAGGCACGGCACCGGGCTGAGAATCCGCTGCCCAGCATCCAGCAGGTCCAGCACGCGATCGATGACGCGGATCGGCAGCTCGGTGTCGCCCGTGGCCTGATCGCGGGGCATCGCGGGTGGATCGGAGCAGACGCGCGGACGCGTCTGGCCGAGGCGGAGCGCCTGCGAGTCGATCTGTCCGACCTCCTCCCCGCGGAGGACACGCGTGAGCAGGCCCTCGTGAGCGCGCGCCGCGTGGCGCATCTCGCCTCGGAGGCCCTGCAGCTGGCCCAGCGCGACATCGACTCCGCCCGCCCGCAGGACGACGGCTGGGGCGGCGGCGGCAACGGATGGGGCGGCGGCGGATGGGGCGGCGGTCGCCGCGGAGGCGGCGGCGGCGACATCGCCTCCGGAATTCTCGGCGGCCTCGTGATCGGCAGTCTTCTCGACGGGATGTTCGACTGAGGACGAGCGCACATGCCGACGGCCCGGCCCCTCTCAGGGGCCGGGCCGTCGGTGTGTTCCGGTCTCAGGACGCGAGGGCCTCGGCAGGCGGGGCCTGCGTGCTCAAGGCGATCACGCCGTAGTCCCATCCCTTGCGTCGGTAGACGACGCTCGGGTGATCGGAGCGGACGTCGACGAACAGGAAGAAGTCGTGCCCGACGAGTTCCATCCTGTCGACCGCCTCTTCGACGGTCATCCATTCCGCATCGAAGCTCTTCGTACGGATCACGACGGGAGAGTATGCCTCATCCTCGTCGTTCTGCACCGGCACGCTGCCTGTCGCCACCGCGTGCAGCACGTCAGCCGAGGCAGGCTCGACGTCGATGCCCTCGATAGCACCGCTGCCCTTCTCGAAGTGCGCGCCACGAGGATGCTGTCGTCCGTCGACACGCTTCTCCTTGGCTCGTCTCAACTGCTCCGACATCTTGTCGACCGCGAGGTCGAGGGCCACGAACTTGTCGCCGTCCGTGGCTTCAGCCCTGACCACCGGTCCCTTGCCGATGAGTGTCAGCTCGACGGTCTCATCGGGCACCCTGCCATTGCGGTACACCCGGTGAGTCACCTTCACGTCGAGCCGTTGCGCTCGAGACGCGAGCGTCTGGACCCTGGCGATCTTCTCCTCGACAACGGTTCGGAAGCGATCGGTGATACCCACTCCGACGCCAACGATGCTTGTTTCCATTGCTGCCTCCTTGTCCCGGTCCTCCCGGCCAAGGGCGGACCGTGGTCGCCTTAGATCCCCCACCGTAGTCGGCCCGAGTGCGGATGTCACGGGTCATTTGCTCCGTGTCCCCGATGCGTTCGCGATGCGTTCACTGTGACGTGGTGTGACCGCCAGCACGGCGGCGGCGATCACGTGGTATCCGGCTCGCACGGACGCGGCAGCCGCCTCGTCGAGAGTGGCGCCGGTCGTCATGACGTCATCGACGATCAGCGCCTTTCTGTCGTGACCGCTCCGACGCGGACGCATGGTCCCTCGCACGTTGGACACGCGCGCCGCAGCATCGAGTCCCCGCTGATCGCCTCGGGCTCCCCGCTGCACCAGGGCTCGAGTCACGACCGATCCCGAGCGCTCGAGCAACAGCTCGGGAACGCGGAAGCCCCTGCGCCGGAAGGCGGAGGAGGAGGTCGGCACCGGCACGATCGCGACCTCCCGACGCGAATGGGCCCCGGCGAGGAGCGCGGCGTCGACGGCTGCGTCGAGCGCAAGACCGAGCGGAGTCGCGAGCAGCGTCTCGCCGCCGTCCTTGAGACGGCGGATGCAGTTCGCCGCCGTGGACTCGAACGTCATCGCGGCGAACACGGGCAGCCCGGCCGGCGTCGTCCGCGCGATCACGCTCGGCTGCAGATCGGCGCGGCAGCTGTCGCACAGCACGGTCTCGGCCTCGCCGCACCCCGGGCACGAGGCGGCGAGCAGCAGGGCGAGCAGCTCTGAAGACAGAGTGCGCAGTCTCGAGGGATGCAGCATGCTCAGATTCTGCGTCGCCGACTGACGATGCGTCCTGCGCCCGCTGCGATGTCCACGGGGAAGACGCACTTCCCGATCGCAGCGCCACGTGTGCAGAAGCGCTGTCAGCGACCGGCGCGGGTGGCGAGGATGATCACCCCGTCCGTGAACTCGCTCCAGGCGGATCCGCTTCGCGCGTAGAGCGATCCCTCGGCTCCGAGCACACGGATGCCCGCAGCCGACCGAGAGCCCGCGATCGACACTGCTCCGCTCGGGGCGGACTCGGTCGTCCCGGTCCCGCCCACGAGCTGCGTCAGGACGACCCTGTCCTCTCTGTCGACGAGGAGTCCCAGGCGGTCGGCTCCGAGCCACACCAGCCCCGCGGAGGGTCCGTCGAGCTGCGCCACGCGCTCGGTCTCCCCCAGCCTGATCGGCACGCCGGAATCATCGCGGACGACCGCCGACACCGTGACCCATCTCTGGCCGCCGATCACGACGACGGCGGCGACTCTCGCGCCGTCCGACGACACCCGCACGGCAGACACCTCCGACGCCTCCGGCCAGGCGTCCGCTATGGGATGCGACACCACGTCGTCCCCGATCGCGAGCAGCGCCGAGGGCGCGTCGGCGGGGACCGACCATGTGTAGTCGTAGGGGTCGAGAGACGGGCGCACCAGAAGCGCACGCGCGTCCAGCTCATCGACGCGCCCATCGCCGGCGATGTAGACGTGACCGTTGCCCAGCTGCATCGCCGCATGCGAATCGTCACCCGCGACGTCGATGGCGAGGATGGGCTGGGATATCCCGAGGATCTCTTCGGATATCCCCGGGATCGGAGCGATCTGGTTGCCGACGATCGTGCCGAATTCGCCGTCCTTCAACACGATGCCGCCGCTGTCGGACGGAGTGTCGACGACCTCGACGATTCCTGCCTCGAGCGCGCGGCCGTCGACCGTGAACCGCACCTGATTGATCTGGACACCGGCCTGTGCGAGCGTCTCCTGCAGCTGAGTGCGCATGCGCGCGAGAGTCGTCGCATCGAGACTGAGCGCCTCGCGGTTCAGCGCCACGTCGGCGACCTGTTCGGCGTCGATCGGAACCGCGTCCCGCGCCATCTGAACGTCCGGGGGGAATGCGCTCTGCACGGCCGGGTCGAGCCACGGGCTGGGGGCGCCGCCGATCAACGACTGGGTGATCGTCGTCGCGATCGTGACCCGCCGTGGGAACCAGCGCACATCGGGAACCAGGCGTTCCCACGCCTGGTCGTAGTACTGCAGTGCGTAGTCGCCGTACACGCGTGGGAATCGCGATTCGTCGATGACGATCCCGTCGGGCGCTTCGGAGATCCGCCACTGCCCCTCGGCGAGGGTGACGACGAACGCGGAGTTCGAGGCGCTGACGGCCTGCGAGAACAGGCCCGTCCCGTCGACGCTCGCGACCTGATCGAACTGCACCCGTACAGACGCGACATCACCGTCGGCGGTCTCCGCGTCCTCATCCAGATCCGAGGTGAACGAGCGGGTGTCGGCGCTCACATCGATCGACACCCCCGTGTTGGGGCGCCAGGTCGCGGCCATCTCCGGCGTGAGGAACTCCCGTGCCGTCTCCCAGTTGTCCGCCGGCGTGATGGCGGCCTCCATGAATCCTTCGACGATCGCCGCAGGACCCGCTCCGTCGATCGGCCCGGACGCGAGCGGCAGGAGGTCCGGATCCTCCGGGGATGCGCCGAGCGCCAATCCCGACTGCACGTCACCGGTCGTCGGCAGTCCCGTGCAGGCTGTCACGATCAGCAGAGATGCCGCCGCGGCGATCGCTCCGAGCACACGTCGAACGCGGAAGGTCATTCCAGGCTCCGTTCGTCGAACAGCTCCGCGGGCACGTCCGCGAGCCGGATCGGCTGAGTCGCATCGCCGAGTTCGTCCAGCGGCTCCTTCGGCTCCAGCGGGATGGGCGAGGGTCCGTCGATCGCACCGTCGCGACGAGGAAGGGTCAGCACGAAATTGGTCCCCACGCCGAGCTCGGACCACACGGCGAGAGTCCCGCCGTGCAGCATCGCGTCTCCGAGCGCGATCGACAGCCCGAGACCGGTGCCGCCGATGGTGCGCTGCCGGGAGGGGTCGGCGCGCCAGAAGCGATCGAAGACCCGTTCCACATCGGCCGGATCCATGCCGAGACCGAAGTCGTGCACGCCCGCCGCGACCGCATGCTGATTGCTGTCGATCGTGACGACGATCGGCCGCCCCTCGCCGTGCTCGATCGCGTTGCCGACGAGATTGCGCAGGACACGGCGCACGCGCCGCGGATCCATGTCGACGGGCGAGTATCCCCCCGGGGCGACGAGGCGCAGTTCGCTGCCGCGTTCGTCGGCGAGGGGCTTCATCTGCTCGATGATGTCCTCCGCGACGTGGGCGAGGCTCGTCGCCTCCAGCTCCAGCTGCACCGATCCGGCGTCGTAGCGACTGATCTCCAGCAGGTCCGAGAGGAGCGTCTCGAACCGCTGCACCTGGGTGTGCAGGAGCTCTGTCGTGCGCGCCGTGGTCGGATCGAACTCGTCGCGCTGATCATTGAGCATGTCGGCGGCGAGGCGGATGGTCGTGAGCGGTGTGCGCAGCTCATGCGAGACGTCGGAGACGAAGCGCTGCTGCACGAGCGACAGCTCCCCGAGCTCCTTGATCTGCGCCTCGATGCTGTCGGCCATCGCGTTGAACGATCGCCCGAGCGTCGCGATCTCGTCTTCGCCGTGCACGTCGATGCGCACGCCCAGATCTCCGGACGCGAGCCTGGCGCTGGTCTCCGCGGCCTCGACGATCGGCGTCGAGACCGAGCGCACCACGATGAAGGAGATGATCGAGACGATCGCGACGAGACCGATCCCGGCGATCCAGAGGGTGCGCTGCACGAACGTGAGCGTGTTGTCGGCATCGGCGAGGTCGTAGGCGAAGTACACCTCGAAGGGTCCGGCCTCCGGGACCTGCAGCTGCTGCCCCACGATGATGCCGGGCACCGCACGTCCGCCGATGTCGAGGGAGACGGACTGCCAGGACTGCCGGTCGTCGAACTGGACCACCCGGTTGCGCAGCGCGGGGCTGATGGTGTTCAGGCTGAGCCCGGCCGTGAAGCCGTTCAGCGAGACGGCATCCGCATCGGCGTCCTCGACCCGTATCCCCGCGAAGCCTTCGGCCGTCGAGTAGCGACGCAGGTCCGCCTGCACGCTGTCCCAGAGCTCCTGCAGCGCGACGGGATCGTCGCTCAGCGCAGCGGAGTCGAGCGTCATCTGCGCCAGGTTCACCGAGCGCACGCCGTCTTCGAGCGCTTCGTTCTTGCGGGACTCGAAGAGGTCGTTCTGGATGACGAGAGCCATCGTCACGCACGTGATGAGGATGGCGGTCGCCGTGAGCAGAAGAGTGATGCTGAGCGTGCGGAATCGCAGCGATCGCCGCCACAGAGCGCCGAGGACCGTCGGCCAGCCGCGCCAGTCGCGAAGCACCGCGACCGCCGTGGTGGTCGCTGTCGTCGCGGCCATGATGCGCCTAGCCGGCGCTGCCGGCGCGATAGCCGACGCCGCGCACCGTCATCACGATCTTCGGGTTGTCGGGGTCGAGCTCGACCTTCGCGCGCAGTCGCTGCACGTGCACGTTCACGAGCCGCGTGTCGGCCTTGTAGTGATAGCCCCACACCTGCTCGAGCAGCATCTCGCGGGAGAAGACCTGCTGCGGCTTGGATGCGAGCGCGACCAGCAGCTGGAACTCCAGCGGCGTCAGCGCGATGGGCGAGCCGTCACGGCGCACCTCGTGCGCATCCACGTCGACCGTGAGGTCGCCGACACGCAGCTGCTCACCGACCGTCTGCGGCGTCGGCCGAAGCCGGGTGCGGATCCGCGCGACGAGTTCCTTGGGGTTGAACGGCTTGACGATGTAGTCGTCGGCGCCGACCTCGAGGCCTCTCACGACGTCCGCGGTGTCGCTGCGGGCGGTGAGCATGATCACGGGGACGCCCGACTCCGCACGGATCCTCGTGCAGATCTCGATGCCGTCCATACCCGGGAGCATGAGATCGAGCAGCACGAGGTCGGGCCGCTGGGTGCGCCATTCCTCGACCGCCCGCGCACCGTCAGCGCAGAACACCGGCTCGAAACCCTCTGTGCGGAGAACGATGCCGATCATCTCGGCGAGCGCGATGTCGTCGTCGACCACAAGAATACGTGAGGTCATAACTGTTACCTTATGGCACTCAGTACCACGAGCCTCATGTCTGCGCTCCGCCCGAGTGTTGTGACACGATGGGAGCGCACGACGGAGGGAGTGCCGGTGACCGGCCAGACGTGGACCCCTGCCCCGAAGAAGGGCATCATCCCCCTGCATCCTCTGACCTTCGGGATGCTGTTGAGCAGATCCTTCGCCGCGTTGCGCCACAATCCGAAGGTGCTCTTCGGGTTCGGCGTCGTGATCCAGCTGGCGGTCGTCGTGCTGAGCGCGGCCGTCATGGGATTCGTCTTCGTCACGACCTTCACGAGACTCGATTCGCTCTCCCCTGCGTCCGCCGACTTCGAGGCGGTCTTCGCCGGCACGATCGCGATGAACATCGTGGCGGGACTCGCCGTCGGCCTCGCGTCGATCGCGTTCACCGCACTCATGCAGGGAGTGGTCGCTGCGGAGATCGGATTCGCCTCGATCGGGGTGAAGGCCTCGCTCGGTGTGCTCTGGCGGAAGATGATCCCCTCGTTCTGGAGGCTGGCCGGGTTCGCCTCGCTGTCCGTCGTCTTCATCTTCGGTGTGATCGTGATCGTCTTCCTCGTGATCGCGGGGTTCGTCGCGGGCGGCCTCGGCGGATCCGGCGAGGCGATCGTGGGCGTCGTCATCCTCATCGCGCTGATCGTGATCGCCACGATCCCGCTCGTCGTATGGCTGACGACGAAGCTCCTGCTCGTCCCGTCGATCCTGGTTCTCGAGCGAGCGACGCTCCGCGGTGCGCTCGTGCGCTCGTGGCGGCTGACTCGCGGCCGGTTCTGGGTCGCGTGGGGAGTCACGTTCCTGATCGGCGCGATCATGGGCATCGCGATGCAGCTCGTCAATCTGCCGGCGTCGATCATCGGTGCCATGCTCGGCAATGTCCTCGCCCCGACCGGGTCGATGGACTCGTCGGAGATCATCGGATTCCTGTTCGCGCTGTTGGCCCCGCAGATCCTGCTGCTCGTGCTCCAGGCGATCACGATCGTGGTGCAGAGCACCGCGGGGACCCTGGTCTATCTCGACAGTCGTATGAGGTACGAAGGACTGGATCAGGCCCTCATCAGTCACGTCGAGCGCCGCGATCTCGGCTGGACCGATGCGCAGCTCGGCGATCCCTTCGCCGTCGACCCCGAGCGGGCCGTCAGCAGCGCTCCCCCGCCTGCGCAGGTGCCGGAGTGGGCGCTCATGACGCAGGCCGGAAATGTCCCGGCGCACGGGTACCCCGCACCGTACCTCCCTCCGCAGCCCTACGCAGCCACGGAGCAGCCCACCCAGACATACCCGGCACCGCCCTATCCCGCGGCGTCGTATCCCGCACCGTCGTATCCCGCACCGCCGTATCCCGCACCGCCGAACGTCGCATCGCCGACGCACGCCGCGCCGCCTCCATACCCGGCCGCGCCTCTCCCCTCCGCGGGCCCGTTCACCCCGAGTGCGGACCCCGTCGCGCCGCCGCCCGTCGCGCCGTCATCCCCACTCGCTCCGCCACCCGCGACGGAGCGGGAGGAGTCCGCACCGCACCGTGACGGTTCGGCATGATCCCTCGTCTCGACGACGGACTGATCCCGGATGGCGACGAGGCGCGCCGGTGGGCCGAGGAGGAACTCTCCCACGCCCGGTACGCAGACGCGAAGCCCACCTGGTTCGATCTGGCGGCTCGTGACATCGGACGATTCATCGCCGACCTCTTCAGCAGCGACAACAGCGCCGGTGTGGGTCCGTCCGCGCTCATCGTGGTGTGCATCATCATCGTCGCGGCTCTCGTCACGGCCCTGATCATCTGGGGACGTCCGCGGCGTTCCCGGGCGCTGGGGCGATCGGTCGGATCCCTGCTGGGCGCAGAAGACGACCGCACGGCCGCTCAGCTCCGGGCCGACGCGGAGCGGAGCGCGCGTGCGGGTGACTGGGATGAGGCCACGGTGCTCCGCTTCCGAGCACTCGCTCGCGGTCTGCTCGAACGCGATCTCATCGATCCGGCTCCTGGCGCCACCGCGCAGTCGATCGCCCGGGAGGTCTCGAGGGTGTTCCCCGCCGAGGCGACGGCCGCACAGGCTTCTGCCGCATCCTTCGACGATGTCCGCTACCTCCGTCACCCGGCGAGCGGAGAGAGCTATGCGGCGCTCGCGGCGACCGACGACCGACTCGCGGCCGCAAGACCCGAGCTGGTGGGCTCGTGACGATCGCGACCGAGAACGCGTCCTCGTCGTCCACCGCGGAGCAGACCACACGCGCCCGACGTCTGAAGGCCCTCGGCGGATGGGCCATCGTCGGCGCGCTGGTGCTCGTCGGGGTGTTCGTGGCCACGCAGGTCGGCGTGCAGATGCCCGACAGAAGAGGCGCGCTCGACCCGGAGGGCGTCGGAGATTCGGGCACGATGGCCCTCGCGGAGATACTCGACGATCAGGGCATCGACGTCGAGGTGCACAGATCGCGGTCGGATGCACTCGCAGCGATCGACGACGACACGACCCTCGTGATGGCGAATCCGTTCGCGCTGAGCGACGAGGCCGTGACGGATCTGATCGAGCCGGCGGACCGCGTGGTGTTCCTCTCCTCGAGCACCCACCTGCTCGCGCTCCTCGGCATCGGAACGAACGCAGCGCCCGACTCCTCACCGGTCTCCGCCGCGTGCGACGTCGCAGAATTCGCCGAAGTCGGGTCGATCCGGCCGGACCGCCTGTTCACCCCGTCCGACGGCGTCGAGGCGTGCTTCGGCGACGATGAGGCCGCCGCAGTGCTGGTCGACGAGCATGACGGCACCACGCGGACGGTCGTCGAGGGCGCTCGACTGTTCAGCAACGCCTATCTCGCGGAAGACGGCAACGCTGCTCTGGGGCTCGCTCTGCTCGGACAGTCGGAACGAGTGGTCTGGTACGTGCCGAGCTACGCGGACTCCGACATCGAGGGCGAGATGCCCGAGACCCTCGGCTCGCTCACACCGCCGTGGGTCACGCCGGCGATCGTCCTGCTGATTCTGACGGGCCTCGCCGCGGCGCTGTGGCGCGGGCAGCGATTCGGACCGCTCGTCGAGGAGACACTCCCCGTCACCGTGCGCGCCTCGGAGACCATGCTCGGGCGCGCGCGCCTCACCGCCAAGGCCGGCGACGCCGCGCACGCGGGGGCGGCACTCAGGGACGGCAGCCTTCGACGCCTCGCCCGTCGACTCGGCCTGGCCGAACGCGCCGAACCCGCCGAGGTCGCTGACGCGGCCTCGGATCGCCTGCGCATCCCCCGCGGTTCGCTGCACGAGCTGCTCGCGGGACACCTGCCCGCCGACGATGCGGCGCTCGTCGACTTCGCGCGCCGCCTGAGCGAACTCGAACACGCGGTCGACGCCGCGGCCCACGATACGAAGGGGCGAGAATGACCGCCGACGTGCACGTCAGAACGGAAACCGAGGACATCGCGTGACAACTGAGAACCACACCGACGCCGACCTGCGCCAGGCGATGCATCGAGTACGCACCGAGGTCGACAAGGCCGTCGTCGGCCAAGCCGGCACCGTGACAGGACTGCTCGTCTCACTCCTCGCACGCGGCCACGTGCTCCTCGAGGGCGTTCCGGGCGTCGCCAAGACGCTCGTCGTGCGATCGTTCGCCCGCGCCCTGGGCCTGGACACCAAGCGCGTGCAGTTCACGCCCGACCTGATGCCCGGTGACGTCACCGGTTCGCTCGTGTACGACGCGCGCACCGGCGAGTTCGACTTCCGAGCGGGTCCGGTGTTCACGAACATCCTGCTCGCCGACGAGATCAACCGGACGCCCCCCAAGACCCAGGCCGCGCTGCTCGAGGCGATGGAGGAGCGTCAGGTCTCGGCGGACGGTGAGAGTCGAGCGCTGCCCGACCCGTTCCTCGTCGCGGCGACCCAGAACCCGATCGAGCACGAGGGCACGTACTCGCTCCCGGAAGCACAGCTCGACCGGTTCCTGATGAAGCTGGTCGTCGGGATGCCGGAACGCGAGGCCGAGGTCGCCGTGCTGCGCAGACACGCCTCGGGGTTCTCACCCCGCGAGCTCACCGGAGTGGAGGCCGCGGTGAGCGCCGACGAGATCCGCGCTGCGCAGGAGGCGGCCGCACGGGTCGAGGTCACGGATGACGTGTTGGGCTATGTCGTGGACCTCGCGCGCGCCACGCGGCAGTCGCCCTCGGTCGAGCTGGGTGCGAGCCCGCGTGCTTCCACGGGGCTTCTCGCGGCGGCGAAGGCCTGGGCGTGGTTGAACGCCTCGTCCGCCGTGACGCCCGATCACATCCAGACCATGCTCGTTCCGGTGTGGCGGCATCGACTGCAGCTGCGCCCCGACGCGCAGATGGAGGGCGTGTCAGCCGACGCCGTGCTCACCTCCGTGGTGCAGCAGACCAGGGTGCCGATCTAGGTGTTCGTCACCGGCCGTCTCGCCGTCGCCCTCGCCGTCGGTGTCGTCCCGCTGGTCCTCACGGGACTCGCGGGGTACCCGACCTACCCCGTGCTCGGCGGATGGGTGGGTCTGTGCATCGCGCTCGTCGTCCTCGACATCCTGTTGGCGCCGAGCCCGCGCGCGGTCACGGTCAGCCGCGGTGTGCCCGCGCGGGTGCGTCTGGGAGAAGCCGTGTCGACGAGCCTCGCGGTGCACAATCTCGGCGCGCGGACCCTGCATGCGGTGATCCGCGATGCCTGGCAGCCCACCGCAGGCGTCGGCAGTGCCCGCCAGCGCGTCACCGTGCCGCCCGGGGAGCGTCGGCGCGTGGTGTTCGCCCTGCAGCCCCGGCGACGGGGAGAGCTCGTCAGCGAGTTCGTCGTGATCCGCTCGCGCGGCCCGCTCGGCGTGGCCGGCCGTCAGGCACGTCATCGTGTACGCGGCGCGATCCGCGTCCTCCCGGCATTCTCCTCGCGCAAGCATCTGCCGTCGCGCCTCGCCCGCCTGCGGGAACTCGACGGGAACACGAGCATCCAGGTACGCGGACAGGGGACGGAGTTCGACTCGCTGCGCGAATACGTCCGCGGCGACGATGTCCGCTCGATCGACTGGCGCGCCACCGCACGAGCCGGAACCACGATGCTGCGCACGTGGCGTCCCGAACGCGATCGTCACGTGGTGATCATGATCGACACCGGACGCACCGCCGCCGCGCGCGTCGGCGACGGCACGCGGGTCGACGCCGCACTGGAGGCCGCCCTGCTTCTGGCCGCCCTCGCCGCCCGGGCCGGTGATCATGTGCACCTTCTGATGTTCGACCGCGTCGTGCGCGCGCGGGTCACCGGGGTCGACGGCGCCGCGCTGCTGCCCGCGCTCACCGACGCGATGGCTCCCGTGCATGCGCGTCTCGTCGACACGGACTGGCCGAGCGCGTTCGCGGCGGTGCGCACTCTCACCACCCGCCCCGCCCTGATCGTCGTGCTCACGGCCCAGGACGCCGCCGAATCCGCACGCGGCTTCCTCGGCGCCTTCCCCGACGCGACGAGGGCCACGTCGATCCTCGTCGGCTCGGTCACCGACGACGGGATCGCGACGCTCGCTCGTCAGCGGGGGTCGCGCGAGGACGTCTATCTGGCGGCCGCGGCGGAACGGACCATGCGCGATGCGGAGAACGTCGCAGATGCGATCCGTCGCGCCGGCGGAGAGGCCATCGCAGCCGACCCGGAGTCGCTGCCGCCCCGCATCGCCGATCGGTACCTCGAGCTCAAGGCCGCCGGCCGGCTCTGAGGCGCGTGCGGTCAGCCTGCGACGAGGCGTGGCGTACCGGCCTCGTACTCCGTCAGGTCGCCGGTCTCGCCGCGCCGATACGCTCGGCCACCGACGACCAGCATGTAGATCAGGAAGGCCGCGAGGGCTGCGGCTCCGATGCCGATCTTGATCGGCCACGGGAGCGCCCAACCGGTCACGAACCCCTCGACGAGACCCGCGAGGAACAGCGCGAAGACGAGCCCGATCGCGACGGTGGCGAGAGAACGTCCCTCCGCGGCGAGCGAGTCGCCGCGGGAGCGCTCGCCCGGCGCGACCCATGACCAGAAGAGGTGCAGACCGCCCGCGGCCGCGACGAAGATGCACGTCATCTCGAGCATGCCGTGCGGCAGGATGTAGAGGAGCATGACATCCGCCTTGTCGTGCGCGGCCATCACGGCGCCGGAGGTCCCGAGCCCGATGGCGTTCTGCACCAGGGCGTTGATGGGCCAGATCCCGGTGATGCCGAAGAGCACGCACTGCAGTGCGATCCACGCGTTGTTCGTCCAGACCATGCCCATGAACACCGCTGCCGGGTTCTCGGTGTAGTAGCTCGTGAAGCTCTCGTCGGCGTACTGCGCGAGCGCGTCAGCAGGACCCAGTGTGGCGACGAGGGCGGGATCGGACGATATCCACGCCGCGGTGCCCACGGCGACGGCGATGAATGACACGGCGATCACGAGCGTCGTCCATCGCAGGCGGTAGAGCGCCGCGGGAAGCTGCTGCGAGAAGAACCGAGCGGTCTGAGTGAGGATGCTGTCCGATGCGCCGGTGAGGCGGAGCCGGGCTCGTACCAGGATCGTCGAGAGGTAGGCGCCCTGCGGCGAGTCCCCCACGGACGTCTTGATCTCCGCGAGATCCGCCGAAGCGGCCCTGTACCGCACGATCAGCTCGTCGACACCTGCGCCGTCGAGACGGGCGCGGCTGAGCTCATCCAGCCGCTCCCACTCGGCCCGGCGTGCATCGCTCAGCGCATCGGCATCCACCTGATTTACTGTACTCATGTCTGCGCCGCTCGATACGTCCGACGAGGTGCTGTCCGGTGAAGCCGTCGCCATCGATGTGCAGCCGATCGGCTTCGTGCTCCGGGCCGCGGGAGCGATCATCGATCTGCTCGTCGGACTCGGGGTGTTCCTTCTCACTCTCTTCCTGCGCGTCTGGCTGGCGGACATCGGGGTGTTGGACGAGACGACGGATCGGATCGCGCTGGTCGTGTCGATCGTGGTCAGCTTCGTGGTCCTGCCGATCACGATGGAGGTGGCGCTCAAGGGCCGCAGCCTCGGCAAGCTCGCGGTCGGCGGACGCATCGTGCGGCTCGACGGCGGTGCCACCGGCTTCCGCCACGCCTTCATCCGAGCGCTGCTCGGCGTTCTCGAGATCTACATGACCCTGGGCAGCGTGGCGGTGCTCGCGGGAGCGTTCACCGCGCGATCGCAACGGCTGGGCGACATGGTCGCAGGCACGTACAGTCAGCGAGTGCGCACGCCGCGACTCGCTCCGAGCGTGCCGGTGATGCCGCCGATGCTCGCGGGGTGGGCCGAGATCGCTGATGTGGCACGGCTTCCCGACCGACTCGCCCGCCGGATCTCGCAGTTCCTGCAGAGCGCGCCGCGGATGGTGCCCGCGGCGCGCGACCGGGTCGCACGCGCCCTGTGGGAAGAATCGGCAGCCTTCGTGGCCCCCATTCCCGCGGCCCCGCCGGAGCAGATCCTCGTCGGCATCACGGTGCTGCGTCGGGAGCGGGAGAGGCGCGCGCTGGATCTCGCGGATCGGCGTGCCGAGAAGCTGACAGGTCGCCGCATCGGAGTCACGCCCGAAGGGCCTCGTGCCTGATCACCATCCAGCCCGCCGGGACTGAGAGACGATCCGAGTGCGGGGCGCAGAGATCGTGCGCGTTCGGATGGTTCGCGCTGCCGAGCGGGCCGAGGGCCGCCATCTGATCGCCGTAGTCGTACGTGAGCGTCGCCACCGCCTCGCGGGCGCAGCCCACCTTCGAGCAGAGTCTTCCATCCATCCACGCAAGGCTACGGCCACGACCGCGTCGATTCCGCACGCCGCGCCGACCCGTCTCGGGGACAGCGCCTAGACTTTCGCTATGCCTCGCCGCTCCCCCGCCCCCGCACCTCGTCGGGGCGCGCGCCACGGGCGCCATGGGCGCATCGGGCGCAGCGAAGTCGTGCGACCGCCGCTCGCCCCGCTGGACGGCCGCATCGATCGATTCGACCTCACCGTGGGCACCGCTGTCGAGTTCCTGCGCGGGACCTGGCCCGAACTGCAGGACGTGCGGTTCGAGATCGGGGCGATGCCCGCGTTCGACACCGCGGACGAAGTGCCGCGCTGGTATCTGGACCGCGAGCGCCGCAGGATCGTCCTCTTCCGCCTGCCCATCGAGCGGCTGCTCCCACCCGGACACGACGACGGAGCGCACCGTCGGATGGCGATCGAGAGCGCCGTGTTCCGAGCCGCTGCGGAGTACGTCGGTCGCGAGCCGTGGGAAGGCGGCGGGCACGACCACTGAACCGGCTCCGCCGGACGACCGCCGCCCGCGGAGTCAGGGGTAGACGGTGATGCTCTGCTGGGCCCCTGCGGCCGGCCACACGGGCCACGCCGCGAGCGCACCGGGGGCGGTCATGGCGACCTGCGCGTGCACCGGTCCCGACGGGGTCAGCGTGTACACGGCCTGCGTGTCGAGGTCGACCGCGACCGAGGAACCGGCGGGAACCACCGACTGCACCGGGTTGCCGCCATCGGTCGGCTCGAGCTGGACGGTCGTGTCGGTGTCCTCGTCGTTCACGAGGATCACCGAGGCAGCAGGCCCGGCCGGCACCGCGACCAGCACCGCATCGTCGAACTCGGGTGCCGGCGTCACCCAGGAGAAGTCTGACTGCGGCCCGCCGCCGTCCTGCACGCGAACGCCTGCCAGCAGCGGCTCATCCGAATCCACCTCGACGCTGTACACGCCAGGATCGAGGTCGGACAGGGACAACTCGAGCGGCTGCTCGGCGGTCAGCGCGACCGTGAACTCGCTGGCCGCGGCTGTGCCTCCCACCGCGCGCACCGTCACGGTCGCCTGCGCGTCCGCCTCGGGCGAGAGCATCCGGAGAACGGCCATCCTCGAGCTGTCGCCATCGCTCTCGAAGACCTCGACCCCGGGAATCACGGGTCGCTGCTGAGGCGCTGCGACAGCATCCTGCAGATCGACGCCGACGGGATCGAGGACACGCGTCTGCGAGGACTGCAGCACCGCACGCACGGGCGACCCTGTCGCGGTGACGCGCACGACGGGAAGGTCGGAGCCGGACGCGAGCGATGTCAGAGGCAGCGCGAGCTGGGACTCCGCCGGCACAATCACCGAGGCCGTTCCCCGCACGGAGCCGAACGCGACCAGTGACACGGTGGAGGGGACCGCGCCGGGGTTGGTCAGCACGATCAGATCCTCGGCACCTGTCTCGACGGTCCCGCCCACCAGCCACGACTCGGTCGCCGCTGGCCGGCACGGAGCTGCGGCAAATCCGGAGAGGTCGGCTTCGGCGAGGCTCACCGACTCGGTCGCACCGACGAGCGGGGCGATGCGTCCCTCGACCTCGCCCGTCAGCTTCTGCACTCCGCCGCTGCCCTGAAGGTCGTCGACGCTCAACAGGGACGACTTCGGCGCTCCCGTGGAACCGTCCACCGTGAGCTGCGGAGATGCCGCGGGCTCCATCTGCAGGGAATCGGTGACATTCCTGCCAATCGCGCGGAAGTCGCCGTTGCACACCAGCACGGTGTCTCCCGGCAGCGGAGCGATGTCCGCCCGCGCTGCCTGATGAGTGACCGTCGGCCACGGCGCGGGGATGGCCGCCACGACGCCCACGACGCAGGCCGCCGCCACGACGGCCCCGGTGAGCAGACGCGCGCTCGTCGCGACGACTCGGAACGTGCGGGTCTCAGTCATCGGCTCTCCTCCTCGCTGTCGCTCTCCGTCCGGGCCGAGGCGGAGACCGGAACTCCCGTGGCCTCGTCCTGGACATCGGGGTCGTCGCGCCTCTGCTGCTGCTCGGGCGGTGAATCGGGCGCGATCTGCGGCGAGGCGACCGCGGTGGCCCCCGTGTGATCGTCGTCGCGTTCGTCGATGTGTCGCGGCAGCACGAGCGGCTCGTCCGGAGCCCGCCCGACGATCCGCGACCGCGACCGCGATGCCCGACGCGATGCCCTGGTCGGCAATGACAGCAGCAGCGCAGCGAACACGAGCACCAGCTGCACCGTCACGACGAGCCGCGCGGTGGCCTGCTCCCCCGCGGACAGCGTCGCGCGGTCCGCCGGCTCCGCTTCGAGCCGGTACAGCACTCCCCTGTCGGTCGAGCCCGCCTGAACGAACCCGGCCCGCTGATCCAGCGCGGTGACGGAGGCGGTGTGCAGCGTGCGCGCACGATCCGACTCGTCGCCCGAGAGCTGCGCCAGGAGCACATACCCCACACCGAGCTCACCCAGAGCGTCCGCCGCGTCGAAGTCACGAGCGGAGAGCAGGTCGACTGCGAGGGTCGTGATGTCGGTGCCGTGAATCTCTGTGGCGGTGGAGAGGATGGTCGCCTGTGCGCTGAGCGTCTCGCTCGCACCCCACGCGACCTCTGCGGAGAGTCCGCCGTCGTTCTGCGGCGTCAGGACGAGCGTTCCGATCGGACGGTCGTCGACGGCCTGCGCCGCGATATACGCGGGCAGCGAGGATTCGGGGCCCTCTGTCAGGACCGTGCGATCGAGGTGGAACGCGGCGAGAGCGGGAACAGCGCATGCCGCCACCGCCAGACCGGCGATCGCCGCACTGACGAGTCGGGCCCGAGGCATGGTCAGGGCGGTGTCGAGAGTGACCAGCGCCGCTCCCGTCAGACCGATCCAGGCGAGGCTCAGCCCCGCGCCGGGCCAGATCGCCACGCCCGCGCCCTGAGCGAAGGACACGGTCACTCCGACCGCGAGGAACGCTGTCGCGAGGCCGCTCACCGTGACGATGAGGAGCGTGACACCTGCCTTCCATCGCGGAGCCACAGCGGCGAGCAGCGCGAGGATCGCGAGCGGGGCGAGCAGCACACCCGCCCACGGTGCGACAGCAGGGCCGACGACGGCGTCCCACCCGGCGAAGTCGCTCGCGGGGAAGCCGGAGGCGAGCGCGAGTCGACCGGCGGCGTCGGCGGCGGCCTGCGGGCCGGCCCAGATGAGTCCGGGATCGGCGAGAACCGCGATGAGGCTGCCCCGCGAGATCTGCCAGACGACGAGCGGCGCGAAGAGGACGACCGCGGGCACCGGCACCCACAGCAGTCGGACCGCTCCTCGGAAGCGTGCGCCACCGAGCGTGATGCCGAGCGCGACGATCCACAGCAGGAGCAGTGCGGGTGCGAGGGAGGGCGAGCACGCGGTCACTGCGGCGAAGAGCAGGGATGCGGTGCCCGCGGCACCCCAGGACCGGTGGGCGACCACAGCGGCATGGAACAACCAGGGCAGCAGCAGGTGCACGAGCACACCGGCGGGACGACCGTCCACGAGCGCGGTCAGGAACGTCGGCGCGAGCGCCCACACGATCCCGGCGAAGATGCGCAGGCCCGCTCGATCGGTCACCCGCGTGGCCGCGAACCACGCGCCCAGAACCGCGAGCGGAAGAGCGAGGATCCAGAGCAGGACGAGCGCGAACGACGGGCCCGCGGGCCACAGCGATCCGAGCACGGCGAGCACGGCCGAGAATGGGTCGGCCGGGCCGACGACGCCCACGCCGAGCCCACGGAGCCCCCACGCGGCGTCGCTCCACAGCCCGGCGACCGTGGTGCGCAGCGGCAGGAGTCCCCCGCCTCCGATCACCGGCCACGCCAGCAGGCTCGTGAACGCCGCCACGCTCACGACGAGCGCCCCCAGCACGACCCAGGCGCCGCCGCCCGAGAAGAAGTGCAGTTCGCCGGCCGCGCCGCGCTCGCTTCCGTGGCCGTCGTCCAGTCGACGGCGCAGGTCGTGGTGGCCCACGCGCAGCGGCGCGATGCTCGACCAGCTCGACGAGCGGAACGATGCGATGGCGCTGCGCGACCGCGCGATCGCTCCCACTCGGAGCATCACCGTGACGGCAGCCGCCCATTCGGGCACGACCGCTTCCGGACGTTTGCCGACGAGATCCGTGATCGATCGCCACAGGGCCAGCGGAAGCAGAGCGATCCAGTGAAGGGGCAGCGCGACCGCGGGGGCATAGGCGAGGCGACGGTGCAGCTGCGCCACGCGGGTGACGTACGCGCGGCGGCCACGGCCGGCCGGGAGCGCGGCCGGACCGTCCGGCGACACCGAGACACGCGCGGACGGGACCAGGACGACGCGACCGCCGCCGAGGCGCGCGCGCACGCCGAGGTCGAGGCCTTCGTCGGCGCCGGCGAGCGCCGCGTCGGGTTGCAGGTGGTCGCGGACTTCACCGCGGATCAGGAGTCCGCGCACGTCGGCCGCGAGGGCATCGTCACTGCCGTCGTGCTGACCCTGATCGAGCTCACCGGCCGCGAGCTCGACCGAGCGTCCCAGAGTCGTCATGCTCACCCCGAGGGACACGATCTCGCGATCGTCGTCGGTGTGGACGAGCTTGGGCGCGACGATCGCGGCCGAGGGCGAACGCTCGAGCGTCCCGACGAGACGCTCGAGGGCTCGCCGGTGCGGCGCGGTGTCATGGGCGAGCAGCCACACCGCGCTCCCCTGCGCCACCCGAGGAGCGGCGAGTCTCACGGCATCCGCGAACGACGTGGCGCCCCGGGCTTCGATGATGCCCTCGACGGCCGCTGCGACCGCTTCGCTGTCTCTCGCGGTCGTCGCATCACCGCACATCACCAGGGTGATGGCGGACGGGGGCGTGCTCTGGGTGCGCAGAGCATCCAGAGTGCGCAAGAGCTGCGCGCGAGCGGAAGAACCGGGGCGCGCCACGACGATGGCATGAACTCGGGCTGGCATGACCTGGTCAGCCTATGCGGGGTGTGACGGACGCCGGAGCAGTGGACCCGGCGTGGCCCCGAAGCGGTGCGATCGCCCGTCAGCTCGCGCGGCGCTTGAGCTTGCGACGCTCGCGCTCGGAGAGGCCGCCCCAGATCCCGAACCGCTCGTCGTTGTTGAGCGCGTACTCCAGGCACTCGCCCCGCACGTCGCACGATGTGCAGATGCGCTTGGCGTCTCGGGTCGACCCGCCCTTCTCGGGGAAGAAGGCCTCGGGATCCGTCTGCGAGCACAGAGCGTCGGTCTGCCAGGCGAGAGCGTTGTCATCATCCGACTCCGGCTTCCGGACTCCCGGAACTCCGAGGTTGATCGGATCGACGAACCAGTTCTCTGGCACTTCGGAACGGTAACCCGTCATCTCGATCTCCAACCCCTTGTTCCGCCCCCTCGGCGGGCCGTGCATGACTAATTACACCCGTGTCATTCGCTCCGGTCAAGTCGCGGATCGTAAACCCTCAATCCGATCTTGAAGGTTCTTGACCGCATCACGGCGTGTCGCGCGGTCTCTCAGGCGCCGCGCGGCACACCGGGAGCCGCGACGAAGACCTCGCCGATCCCTGTCAGGATGATCTCGTCCTCGTCGTCGCTCGCGAACACGGCAGCCCCGACCGCGATGGCGATCGCCTCGTCCGCACCGCCGCGCACGCTCACCCGGCCCTCCGTCGCGAGGATCATCGTGGGTCCGGTCACGGGGATCGCGACATCCGCGCCGGTGAGGACGACACGACGCAGCGAGAAGTCGTCGATGGGCACCTCGTAGTCGATGACCGGCCCCGCCTGCTCGGGGCGCAGCACCGGAACCTCACCGGGGGTCGCGTCGACGATCGACAGCAGTTCGTCCACATCGATGCGCTTCGGGGTGAGACCGCCGCGGAGCACGTTGTCGCTCGCGGCCATGATCTCGACGCCGAGCCCTGCGATGTACGCGTGGAGGAGGCCCGCCCGGAGGAAGATGCCCTCTCCTCGGCGCAGCACCACGTGGTTCATCAGCAGAGCGACCACGACTCCGGGATCCCCTGGGTAGACGTCTGCGATCGCGGAGACGGCACCGAGCGTCGTCTGCCACTCCCGGGCACCCTCCGCCGCGCTCACCGCGCAGATGATGTCGTCGACCGCAGGCTGAGCGTCGCCGGAGAGGAGCCATCCGAGCGTGTCGCGCAGCGCGTCGTCACCGCTGCCCAGCCGCTCGGAGAGAGCCGTGACCCCCGGGTTGACGTCCAGAGATCCGAGCAGCCGCAGAGTGTCCCGGACCGGCCGGAGCCCGCTCAAGGACTCGAAGCGGTCGCTCAGCGCCACGATGAGCTCCGGCTTGTGGTTGTCATCGCGATAGTTGCGCGCAGGGTCGTCCGCGGCGAGTCCCGCCTCACGCGCCCAGCCCGCACGCGCCTGCTCGATCGTCGGGTGGACCTGGATCGACAGCGGAGAGGCCGCTGCGAGGAGCTTGAGCAGATACGGAAGCGTTCCGCCGGTCACCGCGTCGAGTGTGCTGCCGCCCCGCACGTCGGCGGGGTCGCCGGGATGATCCCCGAACCACACCTCGGCCTCCGGAGCCGCGGCAGGCGCGCGACCTTCGAGCTCGGCGAGGAGGGTCTGCGACCCCCAGGCGTAGTCACGGGGCACATTCGAGAGGCTGAGGAGCATGCCTCCAGCGTATTGGCACACGACGCCGCGCTGGGATCGCCCGCGGTCAGGCGTACCGGCCGCGGCGCGCGGTAGCCTGAACGCGATGGCGCAGTACACGAAGCACCCTGTCTCAGCCCCTCCTCGCGCTCCCGAACGCGAGTCGACGGGGCATCTGCTGCTGCGCGGCTACATCATCCTGGTGCTGGTCACGACGTTCGCGCACTCGGCGGTGTACAACCTGGTCGGCGAGATCGGCGCTGTCGTCACGCTCGCCGTCTTCCTGCTCGCCACTCTGGCCATCGGCATCCCGATGGTCTCGCGCGGTCGACCGCAGCGATTCGCCTGGCGCCGACTCCCCTGGGCTGCGATCGCCTACACGGTGCTCGCCCTCGTGTCCGTCGCCTGGTCGCAGTGGCGGGGCGCGACCGTGCTCACCTGGACGCTCCTCGCGGCAGTCACCCTCACCGCCCTGTTCATCGCGCACGTTCTCACCTGGCACGAGATCGTGAGGGCGCTCGCATCGGCATTCAAATGGATCCTCGGCCTGTCGCTCGCGCTCGAACTGTGGGTCGCACTGGTCGTCCACGGACCGATCCTGCCGAACTTCTTCGAGCGCCCCGACGGCGACATCGATCCGCACTGGTACTGGGTCAGGGGAAACCTGTTCGACGGCGACCGCATCCAGGGCATCGTCGGCAATTCGAATCTGCTCGCGATCATCAGCCTGTTCGCGCTGATCACGTTCGGAGTGCTCTTCGCCTCTCGCGTGCGCTGGCGCACGACTCTGGCGCTGTGGTCGCTCCTCGCCGCCTTCTTCTTCATCCGGGCGGGATCGGCGACCGCTTTCGCGTGCGCGGCAGCCGCCCTCGTGGTTCTCGTCGTCGCCCTGCTCATGCGGCGCACGACCACTCCGGGTGCGCGGACCCGGCTCTACGTGATCTCGATCGGAGGCGCCGCGGTCATCGGCGCCGCTGCATGGTTCCTGCAGGAGCCGCTGCTTCGCATGCTCGGCCGCAGCGCCGATCTCACCGGACGCTCCGACAAGATCTGGGAGAAGGTGCTCGAGCGCGCCGCCGAGCACCCGCTCTTCGGCAACGGGTTCTCGAGCCCCTGGGTGCCCTTCGACCCCGCTTTCGCCGGATGGATCGAGGATCACGGCATCACCGTCTTCCATGCGCACAACATGTGGCTGGACGTGCTCATGCAGCTCGGAGCGGCCGGCGTCGCGCTCATGGCGATCGCCTATCTGAGCCTGCTGTGGCGGTCATGGTTCTTCGCCGTCGACCGTCCGCGATGGGACCTGCAGGCGGACAGGACATACTCTCCCCTGACTCTGCTGCCCAGCCTGTTCACCGTGGTGCTGCTGGTGCAGGGGTTCTCCGAGTCGACGCCGATCATGCTGTGGGGGTGGATGCTCCTCATCCTGCTGTCGTTCAAGATCAAGGCGGTGCCGCTCGTCGGCGTCGGTGAGCGCGAACGGGTGATCGAGCACGGCGAGAGAGCGCGGCGGGTTCCGTGACGCCGGGACGACGTCTCGGGCGGCTACTCGGCTCTGCGGAGTTCGCGCGCGCCTTCACCATCGCCGTCCTGGCAGCGGTCTTCGGGTCGTACCTCATCGAGCGGATGACATCGCGCGTCACGCTCGCGACGATCATCGGCGGTCTCTGCCTGCTCGGCCTCGGCATCCTGTGGGTGCGCCGCGCAGAGCTGTCGGCCCTGCGGATCGCCCCCTCCTCCCTGCTCGCGTTCCTCGCATGGGCGCTCGTGAGCCTCGTATGGACGACGGACAAGAGCGACTCCTTCCTCGGCTGGCTCGAGCTCCTGTGCTTCGCACTGCTCGCGATCACCGTCGGCCATATCCGTGACACGCTGCAGACCGTGCGTGCACTCGGCGACACGCTGCGCGCTCTGCTCGCGCTCTCCCTCGCACTGGAGATCCTCTCGGGGGTGCTGCTCGACATCCCCTTCGTCTTCCTCGGCATCCAAGGGGATCTGGCTGTCGGCGGTCCCATCCAGGGGATCTTCGGCAGTCGCAACATGCTCGGCTTCGTCACGGTCATCGCACTCATCACGTTCTTCGTCGAGTGGCGGTCGCAGTCTCTGAGCGCGCGTGTCGCCGTCCCCTCCATGGGTCTCGCCCTGCTGCTCGCGTTCCTGTCGGCCTCGCCGACCGTGCTCGTGCTCGCAGCCGCCGTCGGCACCGGCGCCGTCGCGCTCATGATCGTGCGGCATGCTCCCCCGGAGCGTCGATCGGTGGTGCAGTGGGTTCTCGGAGTCCTGGTCACGCTCGCGCTGTCCGCGGCATTCCTGCTCAGGCACTCGATCATCGCGCTGATGAACGCGGGCTCCGACTTCTCGATACGCGCGACGCTCTGGAACAAGATCCTCGACTTCGTCGCGCTGAAGCCGATCGAGGGATGGGGGTGGTTCGGGTCGTGGGCGCGGGGCGAGTACCCCTTCACGTTCATCAACTTCCAGCTGGGCGACCGGCACCAGAGCGCCCTGAACGCCTACTTCGACGTGCTGCTGCAACTCGGCACCGCAGGACTGGTGCTGTTCCTCCTCCTGGGCGGAATCGCCCTCGTGCGCTCCTGGCTCGTCGCCAGCGTGCGACGTTCCGTGGTGTACGCCTGGACGCCCCTGATGCTGGTGACCCTGGCCGTCGAGTCGATGTTCGAGAGCTTCACGATCGTGGGCGCGGGATGGTTCATGCTCGTGCTGTGCGCGCTTCGAGCGGGACAGGCACGGTCCTGGCGCGAGAACATCGATGCGGCGAACACCGGCGCGATCCCCACGCTGCGCTCGGAGCACTGAACCCGCCCCTCGCGCCCTCGGAGGATTCCGAACTGCGCCAGGTAGGCTGGTGCTATCTCGCGGCGACCCGCGGGGCCCACAGCTTCCGGAGATCCCACCTCGTGACACACGTCCCCTTCGACCCGGCGTCCGCGACGATCGTCATCGTCACCTACAACCGTTCGCATCTCCTGACCGGACTCCTCGAGAGCATCGCGGCCATGGATCCCGCGCCGGGACACGTCGTGATCATCGACAACGCCTCGTCAGACGACACCACCGAGGTCGTCGAGTCGTTCCGTCCGCGACTGGCCACTGAACTCGTCTACCGCCGCCTCGAGACGAACACTGGCGGTTCGGGTGGATTCAGCGAGGGCATGCGCACCGCCTACGAGCTCGGATCCGAATGGATCTGGATGATGGACGACGACGTCGAGGTCGTGCCCGACGGGCTCGCGAAGATGGGCAAGTGGGCTCCGCGCTTCAAGAGCATCCAGGGACGCCGCTACGACTACGACGGCAGCGAGTTCTACTGGCAGTACCGCATCGCGGAGCGCATGGGCATCCCCATCCCGTTCGCCCCATCCGGGTTCGACGCCTCGGGATACAAGGAGATGAACAGCGGATGCTTCGAGGGGATGTTCATCCACCGATCGATCGTGCGGCAGATCGGTCTCCCCGACCCTCGCTTCTTCATCTACTGGGATGACCAGATGTACGGCTGGCTCGCGTCGCGCAGGACGACCGCCGTCATCGTCGACGAGTTCGTGCTCCGTCGCACGCGCGAGATCAAGCAGTGGGACATGGGCATCCGCCACATGAACGCCTCCAGCAACGCGTACCGCTTCTACATCATGCGCAACCGTGCGTACATCAAGAACTACTATCGCGTGCACCATGTGTACAACCCGGTCCTGTTCGGCCTCGGCACCGCGATGACCTTCGCCAAGGAGCTCATCCGCCTCGTGTTCGTCGAGCGGACCGTGCGAGGTACGAGCAACCTGTTCCGCGGGCTGAAGGAAGGCGGTCGGATCAGTCGCGACCGCACCTGGCAGCCGATGGCGCCTTTGGAGGGCTGAGACGCATGACTGACGAGCAGCAGCCGGAACTGCGCTGGGCACCACTGCCCCCGAAGCCGAGCAACCGTGGCCGGATCTGGCTGATCGTCGGTCTGGTCGTGGCCGCGCTCATGGTCGCCGGGGTACTGCTGCTGTTCCTCCTGCCGCGCGGCGAGTCCCCCGATCCGTCGGCGAGCGGCACACCGTCACCCACGGCCTCATCCACCCGGACCCCGACTCCGACGGACACTCCGAGCTCGACGCCGTCTCCCACACCGTCCGACACCGCGTCGGCGACACCTGCGCCTGAGCCGACCCAGACGCCGATCACGACTCCCCCGCCGCCGCCGGACCCGAGCATCGGGGTCTTCCGCGACACGGTGCAGGGCTGGCTGGACGACGCGCTGACAGGTCTGGACATCGTGAGCGAGAGCAGCGGGCAGGAAGCCGTCGATGTCGTCGACACGCTGCAGAACGATGCACAGCGGCTCTCGGAGTCGGCACCCCCGGCCTCGATCGAGTCCGACTGGCACGCGGCGGTGGCGGACTACGCCCAGGCGCTCAGCGATCTCAGGGCGGCAGTCGCATCCGGTGGCGACTCGTCGGGCGCAGCGTCGTCCGCCCAGTCCGCCGTCGGCACCGTGCGGAGCCTCGTCGGGCTCTGAGCACGGCGAAGCGCTCGCTCAGGAGTTGTAGTCGTCGTTGTAGCGATCGAGCACGTCGGCGATCGGTGCATCCAGCACGAGCGACCCCTTGTCGAGGTACAGGCCACGGGTGCAGAAACGGCGCAGGTCGCGTTCGTTGTGACTGACGAAGAAGAGCGTGCGGCCTTCGGCGAGCAGTTCGTCGATGCGCTTGTAGCACTTGTCACGGAAGGCCTTGTCGCCCACCGCCAGCACCTCGTCGACCAGCAGGATCGGCTCGTCGAGCTGTGACACCACCGAGAACGCGAGGCGCACCTTCATGCCGTTCGAGAGGTGCTTGTAGGGCGTGTCCTCGAATCCGGCGAGCTCGGCGAACGCGATGATCCCGTCGTAGCGTCGCGCGATCTCCGCTCGGCCCATCCCGTGCAGGCCCGCCGTCAGGCGCACGTTCTCGCGCACCGTCAGGTCACCCACGAATCCTCCCGTGATCTCGATCAGCGGGGCGACTCCCCCGTTGACCGAAACTGTGCCCTCGTCGGCGAGGAGCACTCCGGCGACGAGGCGCAACAGCGTGGACTTGCCCTGGCCGTTGCGTCCGACCACTCCGATCGACTCGCCCTGCTGCACCGAGAAGCTCACGTCTCTCAGCGCCCAGAACTCCCCCGGACGCGACCGTCGCGATGCTCCCGCGAAGAGGTCCTTGAAGCTGCGACGCCCCCGGCGATTGCGGCGGAAGCGGACGCCGAGTCCTGACGCCTCGATTGCAGCCGGCATCACAGCTCCTTCAGTACGGGGCGCTCGAGGGCGCGGAAGGTCCACATGCCGAGCGCCAGGATCAGGACGCACATGATGGCGCTGATCAGCACGGGCACGGGATCCCACAGATCCGGGAAGAACCCGACGCGGTACAGCGTGAAGATGCCGGCCAGCGGATTTAACGCGCCGATCGTGTGGAACGGCGCCGGGAGGTCGCGGAAGCTGTAGATGACCGGGGATGCGTAGAACAGCGCGCGCAGCACCAGCGCCGTCGTGCGCTCCAGGTCGGTGTAGAGCACGCACAGCGGCGCGACCAGGAGTCCCAGACCCACGAGGAGGACCACCTGCATCACCATCGCGACCGGGAACCACAGCAGCCCCCAGTTCACGGTGGCTCCGCTGAACACCGCGAACAGCACGAGCACGGGCAAGGAGAACAGGAACTCGATCCCCTTGCTGAGGACGATGCGGTTGACCCAGATCGACCGCGGGATCGAGGTGGACTTCACCAGACGCGAGTCCTTGCGGAACGCGCGTGTGAAGTCGCCCACCGAGGAGTTGAACCACACCCACGGCAGCAGCGCGACGATGAGGAACACGATGTACGGATCCTCGCCGACGCTGCGCTGGAACACCTGCGTGAACACGAACCAGTAGATCGCGCTCATCACCAGCGGGTCGAGTACCGACCACAGGTAGCCCAGGAGGCTCGTCGCGTAGCGCACCTTCAGGTCGCGCGCCGACAGCAACCACAGCGAGTGCGCATACCGCCGGGGCGTGCCGGGCTCCCCGACCGTCGAACCGCTCATGTGACTCCTGTTTTCAGACCGCGCGTCCCGCCCGCGGACGGGATTCAGCCCTGCTGGACGCTCTCGAAGGTCTTCCGCCACTGCTCGGGCGACGTGACCTTCGGCGTGCCGACCGCGTAATCGGTCGAGAGCTTCTTCCACCGGCGCGCGAGCCCGAGGTTCAGGCGGATGCTGCGCCAGAGGAAGCGGTGCATCAGTGCACGATCGCGCTGATACCACGCCACACCGAGACCATCGGGAGACGTCACGAGCGCGGAGTCGATGTCGGCGAACCGCCACCAGTTGATGTCCTGTGCCGGGATGATGCGCTCCGGGTTGCGACGGCTGCCCGGCGACTGCTTGATGACGAGCTGTCGCACGCCCACCCGCGCCGCCAGGACGAGCGCGGCGATCGGGTTGGTCGGCTTGCGGACGCCACCGAGGATCGCGACGGACGAGCGTCGGATCGGGGGCAGTGCCGAGAGGTCCTCGACCACCTTGGAATCGATGTACGCGGTGCGCATCTCGCGGATCTCCGTCTGCTTGCCGGGAAGCATGTCCGGAAGGGCCCCGGGCCCGCGCATGACATCGCGCAGCGCCTCGTGCCGCAGACGCACGGCCGAGTACTGCAGCATGAAGAGGAGCTTGATGTCGCCCAGGAACGAGTGCAGCGGAAGGATCCCGCCGTTGGGCACGTGGGAGTGGAGGAGCCCCGTGATCACGCGGTTGCGGTGGATGAAGTACTCCTCCCACGTGCGCGTGGGGTCCTTGTCGTGCCAGGCCATGTGCCAGACCGCGACGCCGGGAAGACAGACGGTCGGGTAGCCGTGCTCGCGCGCGCGGAGCGAGTACTCGATGTCGTCGAACTTCAGGAACACCGGCAGCGAGAGACCGATCTCGCGCAGGATCGCGGTGGGGATGAGGCACATCCACCACCCGTTGAAGTCCGCACCCAGGTAGCGGTGCAGCTCGGGCGTCTCGCGCAGCGGCTCCTCGGCGAAATCGTGATCGTACTCGCTCGCGCCCGACGGACGCATCCACGACTTCCGCTGGTCCCACACCTCGCCCTGCGTGTACAGCACCGAGCGGTCGTCGAGGTGGAGCATCCCGCCGCCGACGATCGTCGGCGTCACCGCGAAGTCGCCGAAGCGGACGGCGCGGACGATGGCCTCGGGCTCCGAGATCGCATCGTCGTCGAGGAGCAGGACGTACCGGCTCTCCTCCGACGAGAGGGATTCCAGCATGGCGCGGGAGAAGCCGCCGGATCCGCCGAGGTTCGGCTGGCGGAGGATCTCGAGCTTGTCGCCGAGCTGTGCTGCGGCCTCGGCGAAGCCGGGCTGGTCGGAGACGAGATCGGTGCCCTGATCGACGACGATGACACGGTCGAGGACCTCGTGGACGTGCTCGTTCTGACCGACGGCGATGATCTGGTTCAGGCAGTACGACGGACGGTTGAAGGTCGTGATGCCGACGGTGGTCTTCCCCGGGGTCCACCCGTCCGGGACGGCCACCTGCCACTCGGCGCTGACCAGCGTCGCATCGGAGTTGCCCGCGGCGATGTCGAACCAGTACGAGCCGCCGTCGATGAACGACGTGATCGGCAGGTCGAAGGCCACGGTCTCGTCGGAGAAGGACTTCGAGGCCAGGGCCGAGGCGCGGCCGCGCGCACTCGACTTGTAGACCGAGATCAGCCCCTTCCCCTCGACCGTGGCGACGAGGCGCACCGAGCGGACCTTCGTCCCGTGCTGCCAGTAGCTGGCCGGGAAGGCGTTGAAGTACGTGCTCAGCGAGACACGTCGGTGAGCGTAGACCTTGATGCTGCGGCGTCCGACGATCTCGTACGCCTCGCCGGGCTGCGAGCCGTCGCCGGAGCCGGTGTCGACGTACAGCGCCGAGACCTCGGCGACGCCCTCGGTCGGGAAGACGGTGTGATTGACGGCGACGAAGCCCGTGCTGGTGTTCTCTGTCATTTCGCTTCCCGTCAGGCCAGGTCGTTGTTCCACATCGACAGCGCCGAGCCGATGGCCATGTGCATGTCGAGGTACTGGTAGGTGCCGAGGCGTCCACCGAAGTGCACGTCCTGCTCGCCCTTGGTCAACTCGCGGTACGCGAGCAGCCCGGACCGGTCGGTCGGCGTGTTGACGGGGTAGTACGGCTCGTCGTCGCGCGTCGCGAAGCGAGAGTACTCGCGCATGATGACCGTCTTGTCCTTCGGATAGCGGTCTTCGCGCTCCGGGTGGAAATGACGGAACTCGTGGATGCGCGTGTACGGCACGTCGGCGTCGGCGTAGTTCATGACGGGCGTGCCCTGGAAGTCGCCGGTGAGCAGCACCTCCTCTTCGAAGTCGAGCGTGCGCCACGACAGCTCGCCCTCGGCGTAGTCGAAGTAGCGGTCGACCGGGCCCGTGTAGACGACGGGCACCTGACCGACCGTCGACTTCTTGTTGAGCGGCTGCGACTCGTCGAAGAAGTCCACATCGAGCTTGACCTCGATGTTCTCGTGATCGGCCATCCGCTCGATCCACGCGGTGTAGCCGTCGGTGGGCAGCCCCTCCCACCGATCGTTGAAGTAACGGTTGTCGTACGTGTAGCGCACCGGGAGGCGGCTGATGATCTCGGCGGGCAGGTCCTTGGGGTCGGTCTGCCACTGCTTCGCGGTGTAGTCGCGGATGAACGCCTCGTAGAGGGGGCGACCGATGAGGCCGATCCCGCGCTCCTCGAGATTCTGGGCGTCCTTCGGGTCGAATTCACCGGCCAGCTCGGTGATGAGGGCACGCGCCTCGTCGGGCGAGTGCGCCGCGTTGAAGAACTGGTTGATCGTGCCGAGGTTGATGGGGAGCGGGAACACGACGCCGTTGTGGTTCGTGTACACGCGGTGCACGTAGTCGGTGAACGTCGTGAAGCGGTTGACGTACTCCCAGACGGTGGGGTTCGAGGTGTGGAAGAGGTGAGCGCCGTAGCGGTGCACCTCGATCCCGGTCTCCGGCTCGTTCTCGCTGTAGGCGTTGCCTCCGATGTGGTGACGACGGTCGATCACCGTCACCTTGCGGCCTGCGGCAGCTGCGCGTTCAGCGATGGTGAGGCCGAAGAAGCCCGACCCGACGACGAGGAGATCCATTGATGCAACTTTCCTGATGCTGACCGACAAGACATTCGGCGCACCGGCAGAGGCACGCGCCTCCACATTTTAGCTGGCGAGACTTGCGATCATGCTGAGGGCAGGGCCACCTGTGCGGATTCGGCGAGAATTCGATCGAGGAAGGGGGCGAGCGTACGTGCGTAGGTGCGGGAGAGATGGTTGTCGTCGATGTACACCGCGATGTTGCCGATCGTGGCCCGACACATGTCCCACGGGCAGAGCCACGGGGTGAAGTCGACGACCGTGACCACGTCCGAGAACGCGTCGGCGGGGTTCTCCGCCGCGAGGACTTCTTCTCGGGGCACATCGCACGCGCTCGTGGCATCGGTCGCGCACTCGTACATGTCGAACGAGAACCGGGGGTTGTCCCGCACCCCTATCACGGGTATCTCGGCATCGCGGAGGGCGTCGACGGCTTCGTCGATGCCGTCGAGCAGACGCTCGGGCTCATCGGCGTCTGCACGTGTCATGACGATGTACACCGCATCAGGGCGGATCTCGGCGGCGTAGTCGAGCGAGGCACGCACCCACGGTTCGCAGGACGCCTGCGACACATTGCGCGACTCCTCGAACAGGCCCACCGTGCATCCGCCTCGCAGCAGGGTGAGCACGGCGAGGTCGCGCTCCTCCGAGAGCGCGATCAGCGGGGCGGAGAGCTGTTGCGCGTGCGAGTCACCGATCACGAGCACCCGCGCAGCGGCCTCATCCGCATCGACGCTCTGATTGCAGGAGTCCTTCAGGACCTCCGCGGACGGTTCGAAGCGCCCTTCGCACGCAGGCCCGACGGCAGCCCACTCCGCGCTCAGCTCGGTCGCCAGCGGGATCATCGGCGCGTCGGTGCCCGCGATGTCGAACGCCGACTCGACCTGAGTCGCCCCGGGATAGTCGGAGTCCTCCGCCGTGGCCGAGAACTCGGCGGCGCGCTGCTGCTCGGTCCATCGCCATCCGCCCGTCGCGCCCGCGACGAGCACGACCGACGCCGCCACCACGGCGACGCCACGCAGGGCCGTCGCCCGATCGTTGCGCGAGGGACCACGCAGCGGGCGTTCGACAGCTCGGGACAGCAGCCGCGCGCACAGGAGCGACAGCGCGATGATGAGCAGCCCTTCCCCCATGCCGACGCGGTCGGTGTCGGTGGCGATCATCCACATGACCAGGATCGGCCAGTGCACGAGGTACAGCGCATACGCGTCACCCGACAGCGAGGACAGCGGCTTCGAGGCGAGGAGTGCCTCGGGCCCACCACGTGTCGGCGCGGCTCCCGCGACGATGACGGCGGCCGTGCACAGCACGGGCCAGAGCGCGAGGTATCCGGGGAATCCGCCCCGCACGTCGAGCACTATTCCGCAGAGGACGATACCCGCGAGACCCGCCCAGCCGAGTACGGCGCGCAGCACGGCAGGGAGCCTGACGATCGGCAGCACGAGAGCGAGGAGCGAGCCGGCCGCGAACTCCCACAGTCGGGTGCGGGTGTCGAAGTACGCGAACGCCTGCGCGTCGCGGGTCTCCACGATCGAGAACGCGAGGGACCAGACGAAGATGACGAGGAAGACCGCGATCAGGGCCGGGCGGACCAGATGGCGTCGATCGCGCAGGAGAAGCGCGACGATCCCGATCAGCACGGGCCACAGCAGGAACACCTGGCCCTGGATCGACAGCGACCAGAAGTGCTGCAGCGGACTGGTCGCCGCGCTGTCCCGGGCGTAGTAGTCGACCTCCGAGAACGCCAGCTGCCAGTTCTGCACGTAGAAGAGGCTCGCCAGGGTCTCCGTCCAGATCCTCGGCCACTGCGTCGGGGGCATCAGCGCAGCGGCCGCACCGAGCACTGCGAGCAGCGTCACCGCAGCGGCGGGAACCAGCCGACGGAAGCGGCGGGTCCAGAACGAGCCCAGCGCCAGCGGAGTGCCCTCGATCGCACGACGGGCGAGCGATCCGGTCAGCAGGAACGCCGAGATCATCAGGAAGACGTCGACGCCTCCCGACACTCGCCCGAGCCAGACGTGATACACGACGACGAGCACGATCGCGAGCGTGCGCAGGCCGTCTATGTCGCCGCGATATCTCTGCGACACCGTCGACGGCGGGGCAGCCGTTCCTGTCGTGGGCACTCCGAACACCTCGTTCAGACGTCGTCGGGCAAGGGGCCTCCCCCGTTCGGGCGAAGGGAGACTCCCTACCGACACTAGCTCAGGATCTCGGAATACCGGCTGGTCGCGGGGTCACGCGGTCACGGGGCGGCGGACGCGTTCAGCGCGTGGTGGATGACCTCGCGCAGCGGATCGCTGAGGGTCTCAGCATACGAACCGCTCAGATGATCGGCGTCATAGTAGACCGGCACGCCGCCGACGGCCGCGAAGCACTCTCGCGCATCACACAGGAGCGACGTGAGGTCAGCACGCCACACACCCGGCATTGACGTCGATGCGGCGAGCGCGACAGGATCCGGTGGCATCGCCTCCTGCCTCGGGACGGCGCACTCCCCCGGCTCGGAAGCGTTGAGCACGAGGCAGTCGAGGTCGCGGACGTCTCCGTTCGACGGCGTGTCAGCGATCGCCACCACCGAGGCACCCGCGTCGGTCCAGCGCGCCCATGTGCGCCGCAGCCCGTCGACGAACTGCTCGTCGTGCTCGCGGCCGCTGCCGTCGTCGACGAGCTGCTGTCGGGCCGCCATCGACGTCACGATGAGATCCGGGCTGTCGGCCACCAACTGCTCGGTGAGTGCCGCTGCCCAGTCACGGCAGCGCGTGTAGTCCACGGGACCCCACGCGGCGTCGAAGCCGATGAAGGCCACGTCGGCGGGCGGGCACCCGGGGAAGGAACTGATCGTGAGCCGCCAGCCCTGATCACGCGCGATCGGGAACAGTGCGGCCTGCCACTGTTCGGCGTGGGAGTCGCCCACCAACCACACGCGGGGTCCGCGTCCATCCTCCGAGAAGTCGCACTCGCGGGTCGTCTCGCGGCCGTCGAACACGAGTCGGGAGCTGAGGTCGCCGCACTCGGGCGCGAGTTCGAAATACGCGTCCGACCTCGTCACCACCGGATCGGACACGGCGACCGACGGATCGCATGTCGTGGTGTCGGCGAGCGCAGCTGCTCCGTGGCAGACCCCGCCCTGAGGCCCTGAGTCCTCGGCGACGGCTTCCCGAGCCGACGCTGCCAGCAGCAGCGTCGTCGCGACCAGCGCCACGACGGCCATCATCGCCGCCCCACCGAGATACGCCCGGCGGACCGGACGCCACCACGGGGCGCGCTGCGCCGGGCTCTCGATCCATCTCCGGCTCGCCCATGCGAGCAGAAGGGCGACCGCGAGGATGCTGAGACGAGACCACCACGACAGCGGCGCGCCGATCACGAACGGCGTCAGCACGATGAGGGGCCAGTGCCACAGATACAGCGAATACGACACGTCTCCGAGCCACTGCACGGGACGAGAGTCCGTGACGGAGGACACGAGGAGCAGTGGAGCGCGGCGCCCCGTGCCGGCGATGATCACGGCAGCGGTCGCGAGAACCGGGAGGAGCGCCGCAACACCGGGATACGGAGTCTGCGGGCCGAACGCGAAGGCGGCCACCCCGATCCCGGCGAAGCCGATCAGGGCGAGGGCCGATGCCACCAGTGCATTGAGCCGGCCGAACACGGAGAGGGGGATCAACGCGATCGCCGCTCCCGCCGCGAACTGCCAGCCTCGCGTGAAGGTCACGAAGTACGCCTGCGCGGGTGAGGCGGCCGTGTAGATCACCGCGGTCGCGAAAGAGAGCACGGCGACCGTCGCGACCATACCCAGCACGAAACGCCTGCGACCGCCGAGCACTCCTCGTGCGGCGGCGACCGCGGCCGCACCGACGACCAGGAGCGGCCACACGAGGTAGAACTGCTCTTCGACCGACAACGACCAGTAGTGCTGCAGAGCGCTGGCGGCCGCGTTGTGCGCCGAGTAGTTCACCGAGAGCGACGCGAGCGTCCAGTTCTCGACATAGAACACGCTCGCCAGTGCCTGCAGCGCGTTGTCCGTCCAGCGCGTGAACGGGAGCAGCGCCCACACGCCGATCAGCGTCACGAGGATCACGAACAGCGCGGCAGGCAGGAGCCGCCGGATCCGCCGTGCATAGAACGCCGACAGGCGCACTCGGCCGGTCCGGTCGAGCTCCGACAGCAGGTGCCCTGTGATCAGGAAACCGGAGATGACGAAGAAGACGTCGACGCCCACATAACCGCCGGTGATCCGCTCGGGCCACAGGTGGTTGAGCACCACGAGGCCGATGGCGACGGCGCGGAGAGCCTGGATGTCGGTGCGGAACCCGCCGGTGCGCGCCGACGCCCGAGAGATCGAGACCGCCGGAGCGGGCGCGGTCACGTCGTCAGATACTCCTCGAGCTGCTCGCTCGCATCGCGTGGCTCGAAACCGGTCGACTCCAGCTTCGAGAGATCCAGCAGGCTGTTGAGAGGACGGGGGGCGACGGGACCCGCCGCACTCGCGAAGTAGTCCTCCGTGCTCACGCCCGTGACCCGCGAGCGATCGGCCCCGGTGATCGCGAAGATGTCGCTCGCGATCTCCTTCCACGTGCGCGCATCGCCTCCGCCGCTGACGTTGTACGTGCCATAGGCCGCACGGGTCGACAGCAGGTGCACGATCGCTCGTGCGATCTCGGATGCGAACGTGAGGCGTCCGCGCTGATCGTCGACGACCTTCGGATCGATGCCGCGCTCGGCGAGCGACGCCATGGTCCGGACGAAGTTCTTCCCCTCGCCGATCACCCAGGAGGTGCGCAGGATGTAGTGGCGGGGGGCGGTGCTCACGGAGAGGTCGCCCGCGGCCTTCGTCTGCCCGTACACGCCCAACGGGCACAGAGCGTCGTCCTCGCGGTACGGACGCTCGGCAGTGCCGTCGAACACGTAGTCGCTCGAGACGTGGACGAGGGTGACCCCGAACTCTGCGGCGATCGCCGCCAGTCGCGCAGGCCCTGCGGCGTTCGCGATCCATGCGTCTCGACGCCCGTCCGCGGTCTCCGCAAGGTCGACGGCCGTGTAGGCGCCCGCGTTGATGATCGCCTCGTAATCCCGCCAGCGTCGGGCCGCACGCACGTCGGGGTCTCCGAGGTCGAACTCGGCGCGGGTCGCCCACTCCACGTGTGCGGCGTCGCCGAGCTCGTCGCGCAGAGCACGCCCGAGCTGGCCCCCCGCACCCACGACCAGGATCTTCTTCGCGGCGATCGGCGACACCTCCGCCAGACGAGGGTGCGCGAGGTCCTTCGCGGAGATCTCCACGTCCGCCAGCGGGATCGGCCAGTCGATGGCGGCGGTCTCGTCGGCGAGGTTGAGGAACGAGTACGACGCGTCCGGCGACCAGTGGTCGTTGACGAGGTACGTGTACGCCGTGTCCGGTTCGAGCGTCTGATACGAGTTGCCGACACCACGAGGCACGAAGATCGCCTTCGAGGGGTCGATCTCCGCGGTGTAGACGGCCCCGAACGTCGGCCCTTCGCGCAGGTCCACCCACGCGCCGAAGATGCGCCCCGTCGCGACCGAGACCCACTTGTCCCACGGCTCCGCATGGATGCCGCGCGTCGTGCCGACCGCGTCGTTGAACGAGATGTTGTTCTGCACCGGTCCGAAGTCGGGCAGGCCGAGCGCGGTCATCTTCTCGCGCTGCCAGTTCTCCTTGAACCAGCCGCGGGAATCGCCGTGCACGGGGAGATCGAACACCACGAGGCCGGGGATGCCGGTCTCGGTGGCGCCGAGCTGCTTGCCGAAGTCGATGTCGCCCACGGTCTGCTACTGCCCCTTCGACGCGTAGAACGCCTCGGTGGAGTCCTTCGACGGCGCCCACCACGACTCGTTGTCCCTGTACCACTGGATGGTGGCAGCGAGACCCGACTCGAAGTCCTCGAACTGCGGCGTCCAGCCGAGCTCCGTGCGGAGCTTCGTCGAGTCGATCGCGTAGCGCAAGTCGTGGCCGGCCCGGTCGGTGACGTGATCGTACGCGTCGCGCGGCTGACCCATGCCCTCGAGGATGAGCTCGACGACGTCCTTGTTGTTGCGCTCGCCGTCGGCGCCGATCAGGTACGTCTCGCCGATGCGCCCCTTCTCGAGGATCGTCAGGACCGCCGAGGAGTGATCGTTGGCGTGGATCCAGTCGCGGACGTTCTCGCCCGCGCCGTACAGCTTGGGGCGGATGCCGCGGATCACGTTGGTGATCTGACGCGGGATGAACTTCTCCACGTGCTGGTACGGGCCGTAGTTGTTCGAGCAGTTCGAGATCGTCGCCTTGACGCCGAAAGACCGCACCCAGGCGCGCACGAGCAGGTCACTGCCGGCCTTCGTCGACGAATACGGCGAGGACGGGTTGTACGGCGTCTGCTCGGTGAAACGCTCGGGGTCGTCGAGCTCGAGATCTCCGTACACCTCGTCGGTGGAGATGTGGTGGAAACGACGGTCGTGGCGACGCGCAGCCTCGAGCAGCGTGTACGTGCCGATGATGTTGGTGTCGAGGAAGGGGCGCGGGCTGTGCAGCGAGTTGTCGTTGTGCGACTCGGCTGCGTAGTGCACCACGGCATCCGCCTCGCCTGTCAGCCGATCCACGAGTTCGGCGTCGGTGATGTCGCCGTGCACGAACTGCACGCGGTCGTCGGGAAGGCCCGCGAGCGAGTCCCGATTGCCGGCGTAGGTCAGCGCGTCGAGAACGGTCACGTCGTAATCGGTGTTGTCGACGACATAGTGCACGAAGTTCGATCCGATGAATCCGGCACCTCCCGTCACGAGCAGGCGGGTCATGCGTTCCCTCTCTTGAGCAGTTCCAGCAGGTAGGCGCCGTAGCCGCTCTTCACGAGCTTCTCAGCCCGCTCGCGCAGCTCGTCGTCCGTCAGGAAGCCCTGGCGCCACGCGACCTCTTCGGGCACGCCGATCTTGAGAGACGTGCGCCGCTCCATCGTGCGCACGTACTCGGCGGCATCCGTCATCTGGTCGAACGTGCCGGTGTCGAGCCAGGCGGTGCCGCGAGGCAGCACCTCGACCTGCAGCTTGCCTCGATCGAGGTAGGCGCGGTTGACATCGGTGATCTCGTACTCGCCACGCGCCGAGGGTGCGAGGTTGCGAGCGATCTCGACGACGTCGTTGTCGTAGAAGTACAGACCCGGCACCGCGTAGTTGCTCTTGGGCTCAGCGGGCTTCTCCTCGAGCGACACCGCGGTGCCGTCGGCGTCGAACTCCACCACGCCGTACGCCTCGGGCTCGGCGACCCAGTAGGCGAAGATGGCTCCGCCGTCGATGTCGCCGAAGCGCTGCAGCTTGTTGCCCAGGCCGGGTCCATAGAGCAGGTTGTCGCCGAGCACCAGCGCCACACTGTCGTCGCCGATGAAGTCGGCTCCGATCGTGAAGGCCTGCGCAAGACCGTCCGGAGACGGCTGCTGGGCGAAGGTCAGATTGATCCCGAACTGGGAGCCGTCTCCGAGCAGTCGCTCGAAGTGCGCGGCATCGTGCGGGGTCGTGATCACCAGGATGTCCCGGATGCCCGCCAGCATCAGCGTGGACAGCGGGTAGTAGACCATGGGCTTGTCGTAGACGGGAATCAGCTGCTTCGACACACCCAGAGTGATGGGATGAAGTCGAGTTCCGGAGCCGCCCGCGAGAATGATGCCTTTCACCCCAACATCGTGCCACATCCCGGCTGCGAGGTTCGGCCACGGCGATTCACGACTTGCTTCACACCAATCACAGTGGCATCATCTGTTTCTTTCCGTCACAATGGCAGAGTGACCCGCCCCACGTCCTCACGCTCCCGCCTGCGCGCGCTCCTCGCGAGCACCGCCGCCGTCACCTTCGCCGTCTCGCTCCTCGTGTCGAGCCCGGCGAGCGCCTCGGCCCCTGCGGCCGATGCGTCAGTCGCGGCCGGTGTCTCGGCGACAGCGCCCGCCGCCCGTGCCGCCGCCCCCGTCAAAACGCTCATCACCGACGGCTTCCGCGCCGGCAAGATCATCTCGAACGAGGTGTTCTTCGACAGCTCGACGATGAGTGCAGCCAGCATCGACTCGTTCTTCCGCTCCAAGGTGGCGTCGTGCCGCTCCGGATACGTCTGCCTCAAGGACTACCGCCAGAACACCCCCAACCGCGCGGCCGACCAGTACTGCAACGGCTACCAGGGCGCGGGCAACGAATCCGCGGCCACGATCATCTACAAGGTCGCGCAGTCGTGCGGCATCAATCCCCAGGTCTTCATCGTCATGCTCCAGAAGGAGCAGAGCCTGGTCACCCACACGTGGCCCAGCGACTGGCGCTTCAGCATGGCGCTCGGCCAGGGCTGCCCCGACACGGCACCGTGCGACCCCGCGTTCGCAGGCTTCTTCTATCAGATCTACGGTGCCGGTCGGCAGATGAAGATCTACACCGAGGGTCGCTACTTCACGTACTACGCTCCGGGCAAGACCTGGAACATCATGTACAACCCGAACAGCGCGTGCGGTCGCGGCCCCGTGTACGTCGAGAACTCCGCCACCGCGGCGCTCTACTACTACACCCCGTACCAGCCGAACGCCGCGGCGCTGCGCGCCGGCTACGGCTCGGGCGACAGCTGCTCGGCCTACGGCAATCGCAACTTCCACAACTACTTCACCGACTGGTTCGGCAGCACCCAGAACCCGGCCTCCTCCCTCGTCCGTGATTCCGGCACAGGACAGATCTTCCTCAGCTCCGGCGGGGTCAAGCACTACATCACGACGCCCTCCGACCTCAATGTCCTGACCAAGCGCCTCGGCGCGGTGCGGACCGTGAGCTCGGGATACATCTCATCCCTGACCTCCGGCAACAGGTTCATCCGCCTCGTGCGCGACGCGCGCGACGGAGCGATGTATCTGCTCCAGCCCGACGGCACGAAGCATCACTTCTCATCCGCCGCCCTCATCACCCGGTACGGCATGAGGACGGACGACTACACGCCGCTGACCCCCGCGATCCTCAACGCGTATCCCACAGGACAGCCCATCGGCGACTACTTCCGGTCCGAGGACTCCCCCGACTACTACAAGTGGGAGAACGGGCAGCGACGGCACATCGCCAACGGACTCGCATGGCAGCTGGAACGGGGCAAGGCGAAGGACTACGTCGCGGTCTTCCCGGCCGGCAACGCCGCCTTCCCGGCGCCCGGACGGGCGTTCCTCGCACCCGGCACCCTCGTGAAGGAGAACTCCCGCGACGAGGTCTACATCGTCGGCCAGGGAGCGGACCTGACGCACATCCCGAGCTGGGAGATGAGCGCGGACGCAGGCATCACGGCGTACCAGCCGGTCGTGAACGGCACCTTCGCCGGATACAGCAGGACGACCGCACTCGCCCCCCTGTTCACGTGCGGGACGCAGACCTTCGTCGTCGACGGTGGGAAGATCACCGCGGTCGCGAATCCCGGTCGCACGGGGAAGGGCCCCGCGCTCCCCGGTTCCGTCTGCTCGGTGCTGCCCCGGAGCGGTACCACGTTCTCGAACCCGGTGTTCGTCAAGACGCGGAACGCCGACCCCATCTACTCGCTGGAGAACGGTCAGCTCCGCCATGTCCAGTCCGCCCAGCGCCTGCTGGAGATCAGTGGCGGCAACCCCCCGTACACCGCGACGTGGTCGTCGGCGACCGTCGACGCGTTCCCGAAGGGCACTCCGTATATTCGCGAAGGTGCCTTCGTGACGTTCGGCAGCGAGACCGTGTACATGATGCGCGGCGGACAGCTTCGCCACGTCCCCACGCAGCAGCTGCTGATCCAACTCGCCAACGGCCAATGGCCGATCGAGATCATCAGGCGCAACGCTCAGGACCTCGCCCTCTACAAGGTGGGCGCGCCACTGGGCTGAGTCTCAGGCGCGACCGTTCCGCCCCCATAGAATGAGAGTATGAGCTCGTCGCTGGACCGTGTCCTGGTCATCGTTCCCGCCTGGAACGAAGAGCGGAACGTCGGCAGGACCGTCGAGGAGATCCGCAGTGCGCTGCCCTCCACGGACATCCTCGTCGTCGACGACGGGTCGACCGACGCCACGGCGGACGTCGCCCGAGATGCCGGTGCCGATGTCCTGCAGCTCCCCTTCAACCTCGGAGTCGGAGGGGCGATGAGAGCGGGCTACGTGCGCGCTCAGCGCGGCGGGTATGAGGCGGCCATTCAGGTCGACGCCGACGGGCAGCACAACCCCGTCGACATCGTGCGCATCATCGATGCCCTCGATCGCGCCGACATCGCGATCGGCGCGCGATTCGCGAACGTCGGCGACTACAAGAGCCGCGGCCCCCGTCGCTGGGCGATGGTCGTGCTCGCCAAAGTGCTCTCGCGGGTCGCCAAGACTCCTCTCACCGACGTCACGAGCGGATTCAGGGCGGGCAATCGACGGGCGATCGATCAGTACGTCCAGTACTACCCGGCGGAATACCTCGGCGACACGATCGACAGCCTGGTCGCCGCGGTGCACACCGGTCTCACGGTCACGCAGGTGCCGGTCGCGATGCGGCCGCGCATGCACGGGGCCCCGAGTCAGGGTTTCTTCGGCTCGACCGTCTACCTCATGCGCTCGGTGATGGCGCTCGGCCTCTCGATCATGAGACGACCCCAGGTCCGACGACACGACGGAGAACGCGCATGATGGTCACCGGAGCGATCGGCCTCGCCGTCGTCATCCTCGGAGTCGTGCTGGCGCTGCTGCTCAAGCGTCAGCTGCGGGAGAAGTACGCGATCATCTGGCTGGTCATCGGGCTCGCCGTGCTCCTGCTGGGCATCTTCCCCCAAGCGCTGCTGTTCATCACAGCGTCCCTCGGCTTCCAGGTGCCCGCCAACCTCCTCTTCACGCTCGCGATCTTCCTGCTGCTCGCGGTCTCTCTGCACCTCTCGTGGGAGCTCTCGCAGGGCGAGGAGGAGATCCGTCGACTCGCCGAGGAGGCAGCGATCGGCCGCCTCGAGCGAGAGAAGCACGCCCGTCGGATCGCCGAGCTCGAGCACGCCATCGACGAGTTGCGCGCCGGCGACCGACGTCAGAACGACTGAACGCGGCGCCGCACCAGCGTGCGTCCCCGCACCGCTGCGCCGGCGAACCAACTCGCAAGATACTCGATGCGGAATCTCCCGACCACCTCTCCTCGGGCGACGGCATCACGTAGGAGGCGCCGGAGCGGGCGGAAGCGTCGACGGGCGGAGAAGTACGGAATCAGCTCCTCCGCAGACGCGGAACCCGTGCCGGTCCGTTCGAGCAGGACGTCCGTGATCAGCTGACGCCAGCCGACGTTGAGCCAGAACACCATGCGGACGAGCGCCGCCGGAGTCCGAGCTCCCTCGTACTTCTGGGCGAGGGTCATCACCGTGCGCACCGACTGCAGAGGCCGGAGGGGTCCGGTCATCCCGCTGGGGTCGCCGAACACGTTGCCCGCGTGCTGCACATAGTCCTGCAGCACGTCGGACAGCATCCGAGTGCCCGCTCCCGCGCCCGCCACGACGGCGAGCCAGTGATCGTGGGCGGCCGTGCGGGTCGACGCGACGGGGAACGGGAGCGCGCGCGACAGGATCTCGGTGCGGAAGGCGAAGGCGGAACCACTGAACTGATTGTTGAGCACGTTCGACACGAGGCCGTGGTCGTGTCGAGACGTCTCCCCCAGCACGCGTCCGGACGGCTGCTCCACCAGGCGCGCCTGCCCGCTCACGAGATCGACCCGGTCGAGGTGCGGCAGCAGCGTCTCGAGCTTGTGGGGATACCACTCGTCGTCCTGGTCGCTGAGAGCGATCCAGGCAGCGCGCGGGTCCACCCCGCGGATCCCGTATTCGAAGTTGAGGTAGAAGCCCCGACGATCCCCGTCACCGATGACCCGGAACCTCGGGTCATCCCGTGTGATCTCCGCGACGAGCGACCGCACAGGGTCGGGATCGCCGTCGACGGAGATGACGCATTCCCACTCGGTGACGGTCTGCGCGCGGATCGACTCGAGCTGCCGCCGGAACAGCTCGGGATCGGGAAGGTAGGCCGCGAGGACGATGGATCCGAATTCCTGACGCACGCCGAATCTCCCTCTGCTGACGACCCCGTCCAGTCTATGTGGCGGCGCCTCCCAGCCCGAGCGGATAGGGTATTCCAGTCGGGATCGAGGAAAGGCGACGAGTGGAATCTGTCTGGGCGATCATCTCGACCTTCCGACCCGACGAAGATCTGCTGTCGGCATTCGACTCGATCGCGAATCAGGTGGCCGGCGTCGTCGTGGTCGACGACGCGAGCGGAGCGGATTCCTCGGCGATCCTGTCGGCTCTCGCCGAGCGCGGTGCGGTCGTCGAGTCGTTCACCGAGAACTCGGGCATCGCCGCCGCGTTGAACCGTGGATACGAACTCGCCCTGCAGCACGGAGCGTCCAAGATCCTGTCGTTCGATCAGGACTCCCACATAGACGGCGACTACGCCCGGAACATCCTGGCCGCATACGACGCCGCGACGGCGCAGGGCCATCGCGTGGGTCTCGTGGTTCCGGAGCACTTCGCCGATGTGCGGCAGGCATACACCGAGATGGCCGACGGCACGCTGCTCGCGAAGAACATCATCCAGTCCGGGATGCTCGTCGACACGGAGGTGCTCCGGGCTCTCGGACCGCTGCGTGACGACTTCTTCATCGACCTCGTCGACACCGAGTTCGAGCTCCGCGCCCGCTCCCGCGGGTATCTCACGATCGCCGCCCCGGGCATCGCGCTGGCCCACCAGCTCGGACGCCAGTATGCACGGCTTCTGCTGGGCCGCCCCGTGCGTCTCCCCGGCCTCCCGCCCGTCACCACGTTCAGCACGCCGTTCCGATACTTCTATCGGATGCGGAACCGCATCATCCTCAATCGCCTCTACCTGCGAAGCGCGCCGGGACAGATCCTGCGCGACACCGTCATCGACCTGCTGCATTTCGTCAACGCGCTTCTGGTGGCACGCCCGCGCGGCGCCTTCGCCCGCGTGCTCCGCGCCGGCGTCAATGCGGGGTTCAACAGGCGCATGGGACGCATGCCGTCCGCGGTCGCCGAACTCGCAGCCCGAGTCACCTGGAACGCGCCGCTGGTCGAGAGCGGCGTACACGGCGCAGATCCGCGGAGCACCCGATGAGGGCGGCACGATGAGGACTCCCCGGGGCATCGTCGCACTGCGCAGGCTGAGCGGCTTCACGGTGTCGGTCGCCATCACGGCGATCATCAGCGTGGCCGCGATCCCGACGCTGATCACGGCTCTCGGCGCCGGCGCCTGGGCACAGATCGGCGTGGCGCAGACCTTCGTGCAGTTCGCCGCGATCTTCGTCGGCTTCGGATGGAGCGCCACCGGCCCCGCGCACGTCGCGAGCACTGCGCGTCCGCGACGTCATGCTCTCTTCATCGAATCCGTGCGGTCGCGACTGGTGCTCGCGCTCGTGGTCGCGCCGTTGACCTTCGCGATCCTCACGGTGATGCTGCGGGGTGACGCGCTGATCGCGGGCCTGGGAACGATCGCCTACCTGCTTCCCGCACTCGGGGGCACCTGGTTCTATGCCGGCGCGGCGAAGCCCGCGCGTCTGCTGGTGCAGAACACGCTTCCGACCGCTCTCGGCACGATCGCCGGCATCGTCGCCGCCCACATCACCCATCAGGCGTGGGCCTTCCTCCTTCTGCAGGCGATCGGCTCGCTCGTGGCCGCGACGTGCGACACGATCTACATCTGGCGACACACGCACCGAGACGCCGACGGCACCGAGACCCGCTCGATCCGCTCCGTGCTGGCCTCGCAGAAGCATGCCGTGATCACCTCGGGCACGAGTTCGCTCTACGTCACGCTTCCGGTGATCGCGATCAACGGGTTCCTGGGGGAAGGTCCCGCTCTCGCGACCTATCTGATCGCCGACCGCATGTTCCGGTTCGCGTCGATCGCCTTCCTACCCATTCAGCAGTTCTTCCAGGGGTGGGTTCCCGAGGTGCCCGCCGAGTTCGCGCGGCGCGCCAGGATCGCGACCATCGCCGGGATCGGCGTCGGTGCCCTCGGCGGTGCCTGCATCGCGTTCCTCTCCCCCGTATTCGGTCCGATTCTCGGCGCGAGTGAGATCGATGTCCCGCTCAGCGTCAGCGGACCGCTCGGGGTGGCCTTCGTGGGCATCGGCACGACAGCCGTCGTCGGATACGCGTGCCTGGTGGCCGTGGGGCGCACGCGAGCGCTGGCGGTCAGTACGGTCGTCGGCGCACTCGTGGGCGCTCCGCTCATCCTGCTCTCAGCGTGGGCCGGGTCGCTGTTCTTCGTCGCCTGCGCCGTCGCCGTCTCCGAGATCTGCGTGGCCGCGTACCAACTGCTCGCCCTCAGGTCCTCGCTCAGTTCCGGGGAAGCTCTCTCTGTGGGAGGGGCACCGGAGCTGACGCTGGACCCACCGATCCCGCGGCCGGAGGAGTCCGATGTCTGAACCCCGCACCGTCAGCGTCTGCATGGCGACGTACAACGGCTCGAGCTACATCGGCGAGCAGCTCACATCGATCCTCGCCCAACTCCGGCCGACCGACGAGGTCGTGGTCGTCGACGACGCGAGCAGTGACGCGACGGTCGAGATCATCGAGAGCCTCGGAGACGAGCGGATCGTCGTGCACCGAAACGGACGCAATCGCGGATACGTGGCGTCGTTCGCGCGCGCCATCGAGCTCTCCACGTCCGATGTCGTCCTGCTCTCGGATCAGGACGACATCTGGGTCGATGGACGGCTCGAGGCCCTCGTGACCGCGACGCGCGAGCACGCCGTGGTGGCATCCAACCTGATGCTGCTCGACTCCCGGCGTCCTCTCGCCTCACCGCTGACGGGTCGCCCCTGGCTGCTCTCCGCCGCTCACGACGGGCAGCGGCTGCGCAACGAACTGCGCATCCTCGCCGGGGACGCGCCGTACTTCGGCTGTGCGATGGCGCTGCGACGGGACGCTCTCGACCTCGTGATGCCGTTTCCGGACTACCTGCGCGAATCCCACGATCTCTGGATCGCGACGGCGGCGAACGCCGCCGGAGAGCTCGGGCACCTCGAACAGGCGACGGTGTTGCGCCGCGTGCACGACGACAACGCCTCGACGTCTCGTCCGCGCGGGATCAGCGCTGCTCTGCGCTCCCGTGCGTTGCTGCTCCGCCTGTGGCGGGAGGCCCGACGACGGGTCCGACGGCGCCGTCGTCGGTCCTGATCGCGGGACCGCCCGTCGGCTTCTTCGCGTGTCGCGCGAGGCGGATGAAGTGCCGTTCGACCAGCATCCAGCTCGCCCAGCCGAGCAGGAACGTGACGACGGTCGTGATCACCAGGTACACGCCCATCCCGAACGCCGCTCCGCCGACGATGACGACGAGCTGCTGAACGGGCCATGCGTAGATGTAGAACCCGTAGGAGACGTCATTGCGCGCGATCCAGGCGGGCTGCGGGATCACGGTCGACAGATACAGGAGCGCATAGCCGATGAGCGGCGCCGCGATCGGTCCTCCGGCGACCGGCACGAACACCATGAGGACCGCGGCGACGGGGATGCTCAGGATGCCGACGAGCGGAACCAGCCCCCAGCGCTGCACCACGAGATAGATCAGCGAGCCGCCGAGGAAGTACGGGAGCAGCCGGGTGAACAGGCCGAAGTCCCCGTCGAGGCCTCCGGTGATCCCGTTCGCGTAGGCGATCCGCACGAGCACGGAAGCCGCCCACAGCACGGCCACCACGGAGATCGACTTGCGATAGACCGCGAGTCCGCCGAGCACCCAGACCGTCAGATAGCACAGGAACTCGAAGTACAGCGTCCAGAGCGACCCGTTCCAGGTGTTCGGATAGGGCACGTCGGACAGCGACGAGCCGATCTGGTAGTAGTCGATGTGGAGGAAGAAGTTCCCCCAGATGTACTCGAGCGGCGTCGGGGCGGTCGTCAGATATCCGGCGAGAGATCCGTGGGTGAGCAACTGGGCGAGCGGGCCGAAGACGAACGCGGTCACGAGGAGGCACACCACGAATGCCGGGATGATGCGGGCGATGCGGTGGAGCAAAAACGTCCCCGGGTCGCTGCGGAAGCGCGATCGCGTGATCAGGAAGCCGCTGATGACGAAGAAGCCGATCACCGCCCACCCGCCGAGGTTCTCGCCGTTGAATCCGGGGCTGTCCGAACGGCCCACGACGTAGTAGCCGTGCGCGAACAGCACGAGGAACGCGAGGATCAGACGGAAGAGGTTGAGGCTGTTCTCCCGGTACGGGAACTCGGTCGACCGCAGCAGCGACCGACTCACTTCAGGAGGTTCCGCTTGCTCATCTCGTCGAGCGACCTCTGGTATCCGTCTTCCTCGACGGGCTCCGAGAGGACCCACTCGACGAACGCGGTGACGCCCTCCTGGAACGAGACGCGAGGCGTGAAGCCGAGGGTCTCGGCGAGGTGCGACGTGTCCGCGACGTTGTGACGGATGTCGCCGAGACGGTAGTTGCCGGACACGCGGGTCGGCACCTCGGTGCCGAACGCCGTGAACAGCGCCGACACGACCTCGTTCACGGTCGTCGCGACACCGGAGCCGACGTTGAACGTCTCCCCCGCGGCACGAGGATCGGTGGCGGCGAGGAAGGTGGCCTCGACGATGTCGTCGATGTAGACGAAATCGCGGCTCTCCTCTCCGTCCTCGAAGATGTTGATCTCCTTCCCCTGACGGATCAGGGTCGAGAAGATCGAGAGGATCCCGGTGTACGGGTTCTTGAGGGACTGACCGGGGCCGTACACGTTCTGATAGCGGACCGAGGTCCCCTCGATCCCGATGGTCGGCGCCACCGTCATGACGAGTGATTCCTGCATCTGCTTCGTGATGCCGTAGACGGAGGACGGATGCAGCAGCGCGCTCTCGTCCGTCGGCACGAGCCGGAGCGGTCCGGCGCCGGCGACGTGCACATCGAAGTCGCCCGCGGCCATATCGGCGTCCGCACGATGGCCGGGATACACCTGCCGTCCGTCTTCCGTGAGGTACGCGCCCTCTCCGTAGATGGATCGCGACGAGGCGATCACGACTCTGCGGACCGAGTTCTCCTCATTCGCCAGAATGTCCAGAAGCTTGGCTGTTCCTCCGACGTTCGCCTCGACGTAGCGGTCGATCTCGTACATCGACTGCCCGGTCCCTGTCTCGGCGGCCAGGTGCACCACGATCGTCGCTCCGCGGAGCGCCGATCGCAGGTCGTCCTTCGAGGTGACCGTGCCGACGACCACGTCGGCGATTCCGTCGAGAGATCGCAGCAGCGGCGACGTCTGTTCGGGAGCGTCTCCATGCACCTGCGGGATCAGCGAATCGAGCACCGTGACGCGGTGTCCGTCACGAGCGAACCGCGCCGCGAGCCGTGTGCCGATGAAGCCGGCACCACCGGTGATGAGCACGTGTTCGGACATACGGGAGCCTCCTGCGGGTGTGTCGGCGCGGCGATCGGGCGCGCCGTTCCGTGATCAGACGGCGAAGATGTGCGCCAGCGTCGATTGTAGCCCAGCGCGATTCCCGTGCCGGATGACACCGGGGAGCTCTGTGACGGCGTGCAGACGCGACATGAGCCGCACGCGCGCAGTGGTGCCCGTGCGCTGCCACCCCTTGTCGTGTGCGAGCTGTCGGGCGATCTCGTAATACGCGCGCTCATCGCGGAACCGCCGGCCGTCGAGCAGGGTCTTCTGCGACGCGCTCGAACCGTGACGTCGGTAGGAGAATGCGAGCTCCGGCACGAATGCGAGCGAGCCGCCCTCGAACGCGATGTCCATGAGCAGGGCGAGGTCCTGGATGATCGGGAGTCCGTCGCGGAAATCGATCCGCTGGAGCGTCGCCGTCCGGAACGTGAGCGACGGCCAGTAGAGCCAGTCCCCGCGGATGAGGCTCGTGGCCATGCGCTCACCGGCGAGAAGTGCGATCCCCTCGCCGCCGCGCGGTGCCAGGAGGCCCTGCTTCACGCGGTCGACGAGGGGACGGATCACGGTCCCGTTCTCGTCGATCACCTCCACGCCGGGCTGGATGACGTCGACGTCGGGCAGACGTTCGATCACTCGCTTCATGAGCCCGACGTAGTTGGGGTGCAGCAGGTCGTCGCAGCCGAGGATCGTGATGTGCGAGGTCGTGGCGCGGCGGATCGCCTCGCGGTAGTTCTCCGTGATGCCGAGATTCGTCTGGTTGCGGATGTAGGTGATGCGCTCGTCGTCGATGGCCGCGAAGTACTCGGGCACCGTCTCATCGGGATAGCAGTCGTCGATGACGATCAGACGCCAGTCCTGGTCACGCTGCGCGCGTACGGAATCGACCGTCTCCCGGAGGAGCGCAGGGTCTCCCCAGAACGGTACGAAGATCTCCAGGGTCATGCTCTTCCCTCCTCACGAACGCGCGATCCGCGGTCGTCGTCCGTCGTGCTCATCCGCAGAGCACGACCTTGTACAGCACGGCCTCCCCGACCTGATCGACCTTCTCGACGGACGGAGATGTCCGTAGTCGGTCCAGTCCTCTGTACGGGTGCTTGCCGTCGTTGATCTCCTGCGTTCCGAAGTCGAGCACGTACTCGACGCCGAGGTCGTCGAGCGCGGAACAGACCTCCGCCGACCCCGCCGGAGCGGAATCCAGCCGGTCGAGCAGCGTCGACATCTCGTCCGTGATGTCCATGAGCGTGTGCGGCATGACCACCTGACGATCGGCCAAGGCGTATGCCAAAGCGGTGCCCGTCCACGGGCTGCCCAAGATCACGGCGTCTTCGGGCACCTCGTCGTCGAGTCGCTCGATCAGCGCGAGCTCGTCCGAGGTGAGCAGAGGAGACTCGTCGGTCGTCGCGAACGACCCGTGCGCACTCGCCACCGCTTGACGCATGGCGCCCAGCTGCGGGACCACGACCAGGAGGAGCGCGGAGCCGATCACGAGAACGGCGCGTCGCAGGCCCGGCCTCGCGATCCTCCCGCTCCATCGCGACGCGATCGTCCAGAGGTGCGCACCGCCGACGGCGGCGAGAGGCACCCAGGCGAATGCCAGGAGCGCCGCGAGGCGGGGTGCGTTGTTGTACCAGGCGCCCGTCAGGATGTCCCGCTGCTCGAGGTACGGCAGCCCGGACACGACGATGTACAGTCCCGCAGCGGCGAGGAAGAACCCGACGGCAATCCAGTCCGTGGTCGACCTGCGCCGCAGGCAGACGACGAGACCTGTGATGACGAGGACCGCGACCACGAGATTGACCGGACCGAACCAGACCGAGGCCGTCAGCACCTCGCCGACAGCCTGCCCCACCGTCTCGGTCGGCAGCCACGAGCGTGCGTCGATGGGCGGGCGCAGGACGTACCAGGCCGCGAGCGCGATGGCGGTGTACGCCGCGGCGCACACGGTAGACACGATCTTCGCTCGCTTCGACGCGTGTCCGAGCAGCAGCCGCAGCCACAGGACGAGGAGGATCACGGTCGTGAAGACCAGGAGCGCGACGAATCCGCCGGGATGCGCGACTGCGATCGCGGGGATCGAGCCGAGAGCTCCGACCGCGAGCGGCCATCGCTCGCTCCACGACTCACGCGCCGCGGCCGAGACGATCAGGGCGAGCGGCACCCCGACCATGCTCAAGGACATCATGTACGGGAAGAGCACGCCGTATTCGACCAGCAGGAGGGGGAACGCGGGGATCGCGGCGCTGATGGCGGCGGCCACGACCACGTGGGCAGTCGATGATCCGAAGAGGACGCGAGTGAGGAGCAGGATCGACACGGGCCAGACGAGTCCGGCGAAGAAGATCATCACGGCGTTCGAGACGACCGGGATGCTCACGCCGGTCAGCTGCACGGCGAGCGACGCCACTGCATGCCAGCCCGACGGGTAGAACGGCAGTCCGCCGCTCTCGGCGCTGGTCATCGAGCCGATCGTGAGCGGCGACACGGATCCCGTGTCGAGGGCGTAGCGGATCGCGTTGAGATGGAAGATGTTGTCGAAGGTCTGCGAGATGTTGTCGGGCGCGCCGATCACGACCAGCAGCTGCGTCGCCAGTACGACGACTGCGGCCACGGTCGCCAGCAGCCCCGCACGGCCGAGACGTGCATCCACTCGCAGCGCCGACGCGGAGAACCACGGCATGAATCGCAGGACCACAGCGATCAGGGCGATGATCGCCGTCACTGCGAGCACCGGCAGCACACCCCAGCCGACGCCGACGACGGGGGCGGCGAGAGCGGCGAGGACGATGATCGTGGTTCCGGCGGGCGCGGCGAGCGCCCACGCCACGTGTCCCCGTGCACCGAGGAGCAGCGCGACGATCGCTCCGGGGACGAGGACGATACCTGCGGTGACGAGCACGGCCAGACCGAGGTCGATCCATCCCATGTGCGCAGCACCCTTCTGACAGCGCGACCGCATGTCGGTCGCCGGCGTCGATCCTATCGAGCTTCGCCTGAGCGCCCGCCGACACACCGCGCGCGGCCACGATCAGCATGCCGACGGCACGAGAACCTATGATTGGTGAGGCGTTCCACCCGAACCGGACGTCTGACGGAGGTGACGAGAACGCCCGTGTCTCACACATCAGTGCCCGATGAGCTGCGACTGACCCAGCCCGGCGGAAGCACCGGACTGCTCGACGTGTTCCGGCGCCGCTACCTTCTCAGCCTGATCGTCCGCAAAGAGGTGGGCATCCGCTACCGCGGTTCCGTGCTCGGATGGCTGTGGTCTTACGTCAAGCCGCTGATCCAGTTCCTCGTCTTCTTCTTCGCGCTCGGCGTGTTCCTCCGGTTGAACGACAGCATCGAGTACTACCCGATCTATCTGCTGTCCGGCATCACGGCGGTCACCTTCTTCAACGAGTCCTTCTCGAACGCCACGCGATCCCTCGTCGACAACGCGGCGCTCATCAAGAAGATCTACTTCCCGCGGCAGATGTTCCCCGTCGCGAGCACCATGGTCGCCGCCATCAACACCGTCCCGCAGATCATCGTCGTGGTCGTCATCGCCCTCTTCTTCGGGTGGACGCCGACGTTCGTCGGCATCGGCGCACTCCTTCTCGGGCTCGTGATCATCGCGCTTCTCGCGACGGGGCTCGGCCTGCTCTTCGGTGCGATCAACGTCACGTTCCGCGACGCGCAGAGCTTCGTCGAGATCATCGTGATGGTGTCGGTCTGGGCATCGCCGGTGATGTACCAGTGGCAGATGGTGCAGTCGAAGGTGCCCGAGTGGCTCTTCCAGCTGTACGCCCTCAATCCCATCACGGGAGCCGTCGAGCTGTTCCACTACGGCATCTGGCACGCGCTCGATCCCGCGAACGCACAGCCGCTGCCCTCGCTATGGCTCCACTCCCTCATCGCTCTCGCCGTGTCCATCGTCATCCTGATCATCGGCGAACTCGTGTTCCGCCGACTGGAGGGTCGCTTTGCCCAGGATCTCTGACACGCCTCGCATCCTCGTCGAGGACGTGCACAAGCACTTCAAGCTCCGTCACACGCACTCGATCAAGGAGACGTTCGTGGCGGCCATGCGGCGCAAGCCGCTCACCACCGACTTCCAGGCTCTCGACGGCGTGTCCTTCGGGATCGGGGAGGGCGAGGCTGTGGCTCTGCTCGGCTTCAACGGCTCCGGCAAGTCGACGATGCTCAAGCTGATCTCGGGAGTCCTCCGCCCCGACGAGGGGCAGGTGCGCACGCGTGGTCGCGTCGCCGGACTCATCGAGGTCGGCGCCGGGTTCCACCCCGACCTCTCCGGACGCGAGAACATCTTCCTGAATGCCGCGATCCTCGGCATGTCCAAGCAGGAGACCAAGGACCAGTTCGATTCGATCGTCGAGTTCAGCGAGATCGAGAAGTTCATCGACACGGAGGTCAAGCACTACTCCTCCGGCATGTTCCTCCGCCTCGCGTTCTCGGTCGCGATCCACACGCATGTCGACGTGCTGCTCATCGACGAGATCCTGTCCGTCGGCGACGAGCCCTTCCAGCGCAAGTGCCTCGCGCGGATCCGCGAACTGCACGCGCAGGGCAAGACGCTGGTGGTCGTGAGCCATGATCTGAACATGGTCTCGGACCTGTGCGAACGCGGAATCCTGCTCCAGGACGGAAAGATCCGCTACGACGGTCCGAGCAAGGACGCCGTCGAGCTGATGCGCGTCTGACGTGGAGCCGCGGCTCACAGATCGGCGTGCAGCCCCCACACCCGTTCGGCAGCGCCGAGCCAGGAGAAGGCGCGCGAGCGGTCGGCCCCGAGCACGCTGAGCCGCCGGGAACCGGCGCCGAGAGCGTCGACGACCGCCTCAGGGATGTCGCCGACGGCGACGATCGCCCCGCCATCGGCGATCACATCACGGTGCACGGGGCTCTCGACCGCGATCACCGGAACGCCGAGAGTCATCGCCTCGACGGCACGCCACGGCCACGCGTGCACCTCGCTCGTGGCGACGAGGGCGGATGCGCCGGCGAGGACCGCGGCACGATCGTCACGCGACAGAGCGCCGCGCATGTGAGCGCGCGATTCGGGGAGGCCAGCGGCCACCGCGATCTCCGCGACACGCGGCTCCGTCCCCTCCGCGACGTCGAGGACGACCGCGTGCACGCCTGCCGCGACTGCCGCCCGGAAGCCCGCCTCGAGGGATCGCTCAGACCCCGTCAGGGCGAGGAACCCCTGCGGCAGCGACAGCGCTCCTCGTCGCGCGACGGCGTCGAAGGGCACGATGAAACCGCTCGGGGCAGCACCGGCGATCACGCGGATGCGGTCGCCGAGCTTGGCGATCTCGCCGAGTCGCGCAGCCATCGCATGCGAAGGGACGACCACCGCATCCGCGTGCTTCACGGCGCGCTTCAGCATCGCCCGCTGCCAGGAGACGGCGGACTTGGAGAGCACCCCCGGGGCATCCCAGGCGAGCAGGTCCCACGATGTCACGGTCGTCTGATCGTGATCGTGCACACGATCGTGCCGCACGAGCGGGGCCATCAACGTCGACGAATGGATGAGCCCTCCCCCGACGCCCTGCGTCAATCCGAGCTGCCAGGAGCCGGCCAGCTCGCGGCGGGCCAGCGGCAGTCGCCGCACTGCGGCCAGACCGTTCACGGAGGGCTCCGCACCGGCGGGCACGATCGCTTCGACATCGCATCCCGCCGGCGCCGTGCGCACGAGTCCGTCCGCGAGTTCGAGGGACGCGGCTGCCTGATCGGGATCGACGACGTGCGTCAGCTGATCGAGGACAACACGCAGCCGAGCACTCATGCCACAACAGTAACGGCCACCGTGTCGGGAGCGTCGGAGGATCGCGGCGACGACGCGGATCGACCGCCGTCTAGGCCGGGATCCTGCTTCATGCTTGAATGCTCACGTGAGTGACGGACGACTTCCTGTGAAGCGCCGATGGCTGAAATGGACCATCGGCACGATCCTGACGCTGCTCGTCCTCGCGATCGGGTGGGTGACCGTGCGCGGCATCGGAGCCGTGAACGATCTGCAGCAGGTCGCCTCGTCGTCTTCCGAGCTCAAGTCGGCGATCGGCGAGGGCGATCTCGACGGAGCGGAGTCGCTCGCGAAGAGCATCGCCCATCACGCAGGCTCTGCCCATGGGCTCACGTCCGATCCCGTGTGGCGCGCGTTCACGGTCGTCCCGTGGCTCGGGCCCAACTTCGCGGCCGTGAGCGAGATCTCGGAGATCGTCGACGACATCGCCGGCGACGCGCTCGTGCCCGTGCTCGACGTGGCGGGCGAGATGGACCTCGCGAGCCTCGGGTTCTCGAACGGGGCGATCGATCTCGCGCCGTTCCAGCGGATCGAACCCTCACTCGCGGATGCGAGCGCGACGCTGACCGCGGCCGAATCCCAGGCGCTGCGCATCGACGCCGACGGCACGCTCCCCCCTCTCGCCGATGCCGTGCGCGAGATGCGGACCGCGGTGACCGAGGCCGCGACGGTCGTCGGATCCCTTCACGGGGCTGCCGCTCTGCTTCCGAGCATGCTGGGAGGCGAGGGACCGAGGAACTACGTCATCGCGATGCAGAACAACTCCGAACTGCGATCATCCGGCGGCATCATCGGAGCCATCGCGCTGCTGCACGCGGAAGGCGGTCGTATCAGCCTGATCCAGCAGGCATCGACTCTGGACTTCCCCGCCCTCGACGTGGCTCTCCCGCTGAGCGAATCGACCACAGCGCTCTTCGAGGACCGCCCGGGGCGCTATCTGCAGAACATCACGAGCATCCCCGACTTCACCGAGGCGGGTCCGATGATCGCCGGCCGCTGGCAGGACCGCTTCGGAACTCCGGTCGACGGCGTGATCGCCGTCGACGCCGTCATGACCGAGCACCTGCTCGCAGTCACCGGCCCCCTCCCGTTCGGACCGTTCACGGCCGATGAGGACAACGTCGTGAGCCTCCTGCTCTCCGAGATCTACGCGGCCGTTCCCGACCCTGCCGTTCAGGACCAGATCTTCGCTCAGGCCGCGAGCACCATCTTCGGCGCGGCGCTCTCCGGCGGCGACCCGAGGAAGCTCGTGGGGGCGCTCGCGACTTCGGCCGAAGAGGACCGCATCCGCATCTGGAGCGCGCACGAGGACGAGGAGAGGATCCTCGCAGCGAGCAGTCTCGGCGGGACCCTCCCCGCCGACGACACCGAGGTGCACGTGGGTGTCATCATCAACGACGCGACCGGGGCGAAGATGGACTACTACGCCGAAGCCGACATCGCGACCGCCGTCGGGATCTGCGACGGCGAGCCGACCACCCAGGTCCGCGTGACCTGGAAGAACGGCGTCACGGCAGCCGAGGTGGGGTCTCTCCCCCCGTATGTGACCGGTGGAGGGTACTTCGGAGTCGACCCCGGCTCCCTGCGCACCCTCGTCATGGTCTACGGCCCCGAGGGGGCGACGCCCTCGCACATCGACCGTGACGGCGAGGAGGAACCGGTGCAGACCGCTCGTCTCGGCGATCGCACGGCCGTGCAGCACGACGTGCTGCTGGAACCGGGAGAATCGACGACGATCACGGTCGAATACACCGGGACGGGGGCCGGTGAGCGCCTGACCTCGGTCGAGCACACACCGATGGTCGGCTCCCCCGAGATCACTCGTGAACAACTGCGTTGCGCATCGTGACTTTGGTTCCGCGATGATGTAGTGTCATCCCCACTGGGGAATATCTGGGCTCAGTGATCCTGTCGTGGGGACGGGATGAGCTCACACAGTCGAACGCAGGGGTGTGTTCGAGTGTGATTCCGCGTGTATTTCTGGGGAGAATCATGCTGAAGAAACTGGCTGCAATCAGCCTTGCCGCCGGCGCGCTCGTGCTCATGGCACCTGCTGCCGCGACTGCCGCACCGGGCGACTCCGACTCGTATGCGGACACGCCACGCGTCGCGGTCGGGGAACCGATCATCGACACCTGCGAGGTGTCCACCGTCGTCTTCGGCGAGGGATACTTCCAGCCGTCGGAGAACGTCGGCGTCTCGGTGTCGGGTCTCGACGCCGGAGCCTCCGCGGTCTCGGGCAACACCGCGGCTGCCGACGGCAGCCTGATGGTCACGTTCCGTCCGCCGGCCGATGGGGAGGGATCGTACGCCCTCGCCTTCAGCGGCACTCGGTCGTACACAGCCACGATCACCGTGTCCGAAGGGCACGACTCGGCCGTGAGCTGCCACCACGACCCTGGTGTCGCCGCAGCCGGAAGCGAGCTTCCGCTCACAGGGGGCGGCTTCGAGCTGGCGCTGACCGGTTCCGAGGTCTCTCCGTGGATCCTCGGCGGTGGCGCAGCCGCTGTCGTGGTGGGCGGCGCTCTCGTCGCCACTGGAATCGCGCGCCGCAAGTCGCAGCGCGCATAGGCCAGGCTCCCGCCTCGTGCGGGGGTCGGCTGGACGACGGTGATCCCTCCCCCTCCGATCACCGTCGTCTGGCGACTCCGGTGCTTCACCGGGGACCCACGGCTGCGCCTCATCTTCTGAGGAGCAGCCGTGGGTGTACTCCATCAGCCCACGGCTGCTCTCACTCCTGAGAAGCACCCGTGGGCTCACTCCTGTGCGCCCCGCAACGCGCACGACCTATCGGGCACGACGTGTCCGTCCCGGCGCCGCGGCGAGGGCTCGCGCGCGTGTACCTCGGCGCACGCTGCCGTCTTCCGTGCGCGGATCAGGGCGAGGGAACCGGGGTCGGTGTCGGCGGGTGCAGCGACTGCTGGATCAGCGAGTGGATGTACCCGTAGTCAGGAGTGTGTTCGTCCACGCCGTTCTCCGGTGTCAGCTCGATAGTCGTCACCTGCTGTTCCTTCGCCTTCGTCATGAGCTCGAAGAACTCGGGCAGCTTGCCCTGAGGAAGGTCCGTGCTGATGAGCGCCGTGCCGGCAGCCGCCACCTCGTTGAACCGGGTCAGCACCGTCTGCGGCGTGAACTGCGCGAGGATCGCCTCCTGCAGCTCCCGCTGACGCTTCATCCGGTCCCAGTCGCTGGTCGTGTACCGCGAACGCGCGTACCACTGTGCGGTGTCCCCGTCCATGACCTGCTCGCCGGGCTCGATCCAGCCGATGGCCCACGCTTCGACGTCGTACGGATCCGTTCCCTCCGGCGGCCCACCCTTCGGGAGTCGTTCGGTCGCGGTGATCGTGACACCGCCGAGCGCATCGACGAGTGCCGCGAAGCCGTGCATGTCCACGAAGACGTAATACGGGATCTCGATCCCGAGCACTCCCTCGGCCGCGTCCTTGGTGGCCTCGATGCCCGGGTCCGAGCCGTTCGCCACGGCATCCGGGTACAGGTTCGTGCCGTTGTCGTCGCGGCAGACCTCCGCCGCGTTGCGGATGTGGTTCATCCACCCGTTCCATCCGCACGCGCTCGACTGGTGGCCCTCGAAGCCGTTCGGGTACAGCGCCTGCATCGGGCTGCCCTCGCTGAACGGCGCGTTGGGCAGCTCGCGCGGGATTCCGGTGATCGTGACCGCTCCCGTGTCGGCATTGACCGACACGACGGAGATGCTGTCGTAGCGCATCGAGTCGCGCCCCTCGCCGCTGTCCGCGCCGAGGAGCAGGATGTTGTAGTACCCGTCGCTCGGCGGAAGGCTCGGACCGCTCTGCCCGAAGATCGTGCTGATCGTGTTCCTCGCGGAGCCGACGATCGAGGCGGCATAGGCCGTGCTGCTTCCGACCAGCCCGAGGATCAGCAGCGCCACGAGAGGGATCGCCAGCTTCGAGAGTCCCGGCACCTTCACGAGTCTGACCAGTCGGAGTGCGTCGAAGGTGAGCACGACCCACAGCACGACGTAGGCGATCAGAAGCACCTGGACGAGCGTCAGGATCGCTGCGGAGAAGAACCCTCCGCCCACGGTCAGCCAGAGGAAGACGGGTCGAGCGAAGAGCGCGAGCCCGGCCGCCACGATGACGAGCAGCCATGCGAGCAGGGTCGCCCCGAGGCCGACCCGGCCGAGTCTCCTGTTGCCGGCGAGCACCTGTGCGGATCCGGGAACGAACACGTTGCACAGCACGAGCCACCAGCCGCGCTTGGTCATGAGCGCGCGGTCTGCGGAATCGGGGTGGCGCAGCGGCTTCGTCTCGATGACCGGCCGCGCTGCGCCGCGCGGCGGCGCGAGAGTCACAGTGAGCCCTTCAGCCGTTCGTTCTTCTCATCGACCTGCGCCTCGAGGTCGAGTGCGTAGGCCTCGACGCGGTCGGCGAGATCGTCATCCGAGGCGCCGAGTATGCGGACTGCGAGGAGACCGGCGTTCTTGGCACCGCCGATCGAGACGGTCGCGACCGGGATGCCCGCAGGCATCTGCACGATCGAGAGCAGTGAATCCATACCGTCGAGGTACGCGAGGGGCACAGGGACGCCGATCACGGGCAGTGCGGTCATCGAGGCGAGCATGCCCGGGAGGTGTGCCGCTCCGCCGGCGCCCGCGATGATCACGCGGATGCCGCGGGACCGTGCTTCTCGCGCGTACTGCATGAGCTTGTCCGGAGTCCGATGAGCCGAGACGACCTCCACCTCATGTGGAATGGCGAAGTCCGTCAGCGCCTGCGACGCGTCGCTCATCACACGCCAGTCGGAGTCGGATCCCATGACGACACCGACGAGGGGCGCAGCGGAGGAATGCAATGGCTCAGTCACCCACTCAGGCTACGGTCTGGTGCTGAGAGAAACCCCGAACGGCACGCCTCTGTCTCGCACCGCATCTCGCGGTCAGTCGAAATGGGCGGCGGCCGCACGTGCCACGTAGACGACGTCGTCGAGGTCATCCCCCGAGACGTTGACGTGACCGACCTTGCGACCGGGTCGCGGGTCCTTGCCGTAGGTGTGGATCTTCGCCGCGGGGTGCTCCGCCATCGCCCCGGAGAAGCGCTCCCCGAGAGTACCCTCCTGCGGCCCGCCGAGGATGTTCACCATGACCGACCAGCGCGCGCGGGTCTCGGTGACGCCGAGGGGCAAGTCGGCCACAGCGCGCAGGTGCTGTTCGAACTGCCCGGTCACCGCACCGTCCTGGCTCCAGTGGCCGCTGTTGTGGGGACGCATCGCCAGTTCGTTGACGAGGATGCGCTCGTCATCGGTCTCGAAGAGCTCGACCGCGAGCATCCCCGTGACCCCGAGCCCTTCCGCGATGGAACGCCCGATGTCCTCTGCGACCTGCACGAGGCGGCCGGCCGCTGCAGGGGCCGGCGCGATGACCTCGGCGCACACCCCGTCGCGCTGCACGGTCTCGACCACGGGGTAGGCGACGATCTCGCCACTCGGCCGGCGTGCCACCTGCTGCGCGAGTTCCCGCACGAACGGCACGAGCTCCTCGACGAGAAGCGCTTCTCCGTCGCCGAGCGCCGCAAGCCAATCCTGTGCGTCGCTCGCCGAGCTGACGACACGCACGCCCTTGCCGTCGTATCCGCCGCGAGGCGTCTTGACGACCCCTCGTCCGTCGTGCTCGTCGAGGAAGGCCTGCAGAGCGGCAGGATCGGCGACGCGAGCCCAGTCGGGCTGGGGGATGCCGAGTTCGGCGAGCCTGGCCCGCATCGCCAGCTTGTCCTGGGCGAACTGCAGTGCGTCCGGTCCCGGGTGCACGGCGACACCGTCGGAGACCAGCGCGCGCAGCACGTCCTGCGGAACATGCTCGTGGTCGAAGGTGACCACATCGACGTCCTTCACGAACGCGCGGACGACCTCGAGGTCGCGGTAGTCGCCGATCGCCGTCGCGGCGAGTCGGGCCGACATCCCCTCGTCCTCTGCGAGCACCCTCAGGTCGAGTCCCAGCTCGACCGCGGGTGCGATCATCATCCTGGCCAGCTGGCCCCCACCGATCACGCCCACGCGCAGCGCCATGTGCGCCTCCATTCGTCCCGACCATTCTCCCGCATCAGAACGAGCGCGGTGCACGCATCGCCTCGGACGGTCGGCGGAGGTCAGTAGCCGCTCGAGGAATCGTGTCCCGACTGGGCGTCACGATGCGCGAGGATCTGGCTGACCTCGATCTGATCCGCGAGCGCCTCGTGGACGAGAGTGACGTTCGGAACGTTCGCGAGCCGGAGCGGCGCATCGATGCCGTTGGAGAGCGAGATCGTCCCCACGCCCCACATGCGCTGGACGATGCCCCGCCGGACGCCGATCGTGTAGCCACGGGCATGCGACATCTCCCGGCGGCTGCGAGCACCGAGCCCGTGGGTCACGATCACTCTGCGAGTCGTCACGGTGGTCGTCCGCGAGTACCAGATCACGAAGGGAACGACCACGAGCAGCACGAGCGCCGCCCCCGCCGCCGTCAGCAGCATCCAGTTCTCGAATGGGTCGGGCAGGTTGTCGTAGAAGTAGGCCGTCGCCCCGAACACCGCGATCAGCACGAGGGCGGACCAGAACAGGCGGCGAGCATGACCGCGGAAGCGCGCGATGAGCAGCTCTTCGGTGGGCACACCCGGCGGCGGCATCGTCGGCCGACCACCGAGGGTCACGGGCTGGGTCACACTCCCATTGTGCCCGCCACGGCCGACATCGCGTTCTGCGCGCCGGGCGTGTCAGCCCTGATTCGGCCGCACATGCACCACATCGCCCGCCGCGACGGCGTGAAGGGTCGCACCGTCGCTCACGATGAGGCGTCCGTCGTCCTCGAGGCCGACCGCAGTCCCCTCGAGCGTGCGATCCTCCGGGAGCAGCACGACCACCTCCTGTCCCAGGGTGCTGCACCGCGCGGTGACCGCCGCATGGAGTCCGCTGGTCCGTGCATCCCCCGTCGCACGAAGTCGACCGAGCACGCCGTCGAGGCCGAGGATGTACCGCTCCAGCAGCCGATCGACGTCCGCCTCGACTCCGAGGACCGCGAACGACGTCGCGGTCGGGACCGGAAGCTGCAGGGCCGTCATCGAGACGTTGATGCCGGTCCCGAGGATGACCGACTGCTCGGCGGCCTCTGCGAGTATCCCGCAGATCTTGGATCCGTCGACGAGGACGTCATTCGGCCACTTCACCGTGACCGCCCGTCCCTCGACCTGGTCGGCCACTGCTTCCGCCATGGCCAGGCCGGCCGCGAGGGGTATCCACCCTCGCGCGGGCCAGGCATCCGGCAGTCGGCGCAGCAGCAGGGAGACGGCGAGCGACGTGCCGGCGGGAGCGGTCCAGCGCCGGTCGAGCCGCCCGCGACCGGCGGTCTGGTTGTCGGTCAGCAGCACCGACAGGTGCGGCCAGGCATCGCCGTCGGCAGCCCGTTCGCGGAGCATGGTGTTCGTCGAACCGGCCTCGGCCACCACCTCGACACGCGGCGCGATCGCCCGGACCCGCGGGAGGGCGATCATCAGCTCTCCTCGTCGTCGACTTCGTCGTCGTCATCGTCTTCGTCGCCGCGCACCGCACCGACCTCATGCGCATTCCAGTGATCCCACTCCTGCATGAGCCGTTCGATCGCGGCGTGGAACTTCTCGGTCGCGACTCCCGCGGTGGTGTCGCCGAAGTAGTGCTGGACCCACATCCGCAGACGTGCGGTGGCGGCCTCATCGCCGCGGACCCTTTCGACCTCGTCGATGATGCCGGCAGCATCCTCCGCCTCGAGCCACTCGCAGTCGGAGAGATAGCCGTTCGTGTCGACCGAGGCGCGCTCGTCGGTCGGGCGAGTGATCAGCAGCGGCTTGCCGACGGCGAGCCTGTCGTAGACCATCGCCGAGATGTCGACGACGGCGACGTCGGCCGCCGCCAGCTGCCACCCGAGCTCGGCTCCGTGGTCGTACACATGCTGGGCCGTGGGATCGCTCGCGTTGGCTGCCGAGATGGCGGCGACGATGCGCTTGTGGGCGGCGCCGTACTGGTGATCGACCACGCCGCTCCGCGGGTGCGGCCGATAGATCACGCGGTGACTGCGGGAGGCGAGCAGCGCGGTGACCAGCGCCTCGCCGTGCGTCGCGATGGATCCGTAGTGCGCGCTCGGACGGTCGCCCTCCCACGTCGGCGCATAGAGCACCACGATCCGGTGGTCCGGCGTGTACGGCAAACGACCCGAGTAGTGGTCGGCCTGCGGACGGCCGATCTCGAGCGTCCGCCTGTCGATGTCGTAGTCCCACAGCGTCCGTGACAGCCGGTCGCGTGCCGCCTGACCCGCGACGAACGCATAGTCGTAGGCCTTGTACTGGTTCGTGGTCATGTACATCTTGTCGGACTCGCCGTGGTTGATGAACACGTGCCAGCGCCGGCCATACCGGAACATCTGGAAGTTGCGTGTGTTCTGGTTCACGTAGAGCACGATGCGGATGTCCTGCGTGGCGATGAACCGCTCGAGGTCGCGCACCGTCGGGACGAAGGCCACCGGCGGAGCATCCTCGTCGAGGAGCTTGTCGGCCCCTGTCGCCGCGCGCGCGAGCACCACGACGGGCCACCGCTTCGCCAACTCCGCGAGCGGTCGGTACCACTGCCGCATCTGGTACATGTTCACTGCGCCGTCGGCGAAGTACACCGCCACCTTGTAGTGACCCGGCTGATGCGGTTCGCTGTCTGCGAGCCGCCTGCGCACACGCTGCACGGCGGTCCGCGAGGCGAGCGCCCGCTTCAGCAGACGGTAGGCCTTCTTCGCATCCGACACGGCACCCATCCCTCCAGGATACCGAGGGCCCGCCACCTCCCGTCGAATCAGGGAACGCCCGACGAGCACATGCCATGATCGTCATGTGCCCCACGACGACGCCCACTCCCCTGCTCCCGGGGTGTCGTTCGTCATGCCCGTCCTGAACGAGAGGGCGTACCTCGAGCACGCCGTCGCCTCCGTGCTGGCGCAGGAGCTCGACATCCCGGCCGAACTCGTACTGGCGCTCGGGCCGTCATCCGACGGCACGACGCAGCTGGCTCAGCGCCTGGCCGCGAGCGACCCGCGCATCCGCCTCGTCGACAATCCCGCCGCCCACATCCCGGTCGGACTCAACGCAGCGATCCGCGCGAGCAGATACGCCACGATCATCCGCGTCGACGCGCACTCGGAACTGGCGCCCGGATACGCCGCGCGTGCTCTCGCGACCCTCGACCGCACCGGCGCCGCCAACGTGGGCGGGGTCATGCACGCGGAGGGCCGCACACCGTTCCAGAAGGCGGTCGCGCGTCTGTACAACTCCCCGGTCGGTCTCGGCGGGGGTGCGTATCACGGGGGAACCCACGAAGGGGAAGCCGAATCCGCCTATCTCGGCGTCATGCGTCGTGAGGTGCTCGACGAGGTCGGGCTCTTCGACGAGACCATCCGTCGCGGCGAGGACTGGGAGCTCAATCTGCGCATCCGTCAGGCCGGGCACCGCGTGTGGTTCGATCCGCAGCTGTCCGTGACCTACTGGCCGCGGGAGAGCTGGATCCGCCTCGCGCGGCAGTTCCGTGCGACGGGTGCGTGGCGCGGTGAGCTGGTTCGCCGATTCGGTCGTCGCAACGGCATCCGGTACTTCGCTCCCCCGGCACTCGTCGTCCTCGTCGGACTCGCCGTCGTGATCGGCGCGCTCCAGATGACGGGAGTCGTGAGCGGATGGCCGTCGGCGCTCCTGTCGTTGCTGGTGCACCTGCCGATCCTGCTCTACGTGGCCCTCGTCGTCGCGGTCGCATGCCTCCCCGGCGGAGGCGGGGCGCGTCAGCGCCTGTGGACCCTGCTCGTGCTCCCCACGATGCATCTGTCCTGGGGCCTCGGATTCATCGGCGGTGTTCTGCGGGGCGCCCGCGACACGGTCGACGCCTCACGGCTCGGCACGCAGAACACGCCTCTCCCCTGAGGCGCCCCGCCACGGCGATCACCGCGTGACGAACCCCTGATCGAGGATGCGTGCGACGACCCGGTCGGCCGCTCCGCCGTCGTCTCGGCGGTTGAACTGCGCGCGCCACGCGGAATAACGCTCCGCGTAGGTCTCTTCGTGCGACTCGTCGGCCAGAGCGGAGATGAGCTCGTCCTGCGTGCGCACCAGGGGTCCGGGTGCCCGACTGGCCAGATCGAAATAGAAGCCGCGCAGTTCTCCGCGATAGTGGTCGAGGTCGGGAACCAGGAAGTACATCGGCTTGCCCGTGACGCTGAAGTCGAACATCACCGAGGAGTAGTCGGTGATCAGCGCGTCGGCGGCGAGCAGCAGCTGCGCGGTCTCCGGGAACCCTGTGACGTCGATCACACGCGCGCCCGCACGATCGCGGCCCGTGTCGATCGTGCGCGAGTGCCCGCGCACCAGCACGACGGAGTCGGTCTGCCGCGCGAGCTGTTCGGGGTCGATGAAGTCGACCATCTCCGTGCGGTCATCGCGCCAGGTGGGTGCGTAGAGCAGCACGTGCTCATCGTCTGCGATGCCGAGTGCCGTGCGGATGCCGGAGCCGTCTCCGCCGATCAGCGCATCGTTGCGCGGGTACCCCTCGACCCAGATCGGTCTGCCGAAGAAGGCGTATGCCTTGCGGAGGATGCGCTCGGCGTACGCGTTCTGAGCAAGGAGCACATCCCACCGACGCGATTCCTTGAAGACCGCCGCCATTCGCCTCGGATCGAAGCCCGGGCGGTGCAGCGCGAGTCGCTTCAGCGGCGTGCCGTGCCAGGTCTGCACCACTTTCTGCCCCGGCTTGCGGGCGAAACGCCGTCGCAACCAGTCGTTGACGATCAGGAGCCGCGCCGCGGCGCGTGCCCTCCACCACTCGGGGCTGCCCTCGACCACGGCGATGGCGCCCTCCGGCACCTCGACCGAGAGGTCCACAACGCTCCAGTAGCGCACGACGTCGGGTGCCGCTGCCGCCAGCGCGCGGTCGATCGCCCGCGGGTTGCAGCCGACGCTGCGCCCGTAGAAGCTCTCGAAGAACACGGCGTTCTCGGTGCCTCCGGGGTGCGAGACATACCGCCCCTCGAGCGTGGCCTGCCCTTCGACGGTCTCGTAGATCGGGTCGATCGGGGCCGCGACCTGAGCGATGCCCTCGTCGACGGCGATGCGGAGTCCCTCGAGCACGGTCGGTGCGACGGAGAGGTCGTCGACGTCGACGTCGCTGATGCGGAGGTCGTACGCGCCCGTCGGCAACGGGAGCTCCGGCCCGCCCCACCGCGCTGCCTTCAGCGGGAACGTCGCCTTCCATGTCTTGCCGCCGCCCGTGATGCGCGCCGACACGCGGGCGCGTGGGCCCACGAGTTCTGCGCTGCCGGGGCGCGCCCCTGCCCCGGAGATGATCAGCGTCTCTGCCGCCTCATCGATGCGGGCCGTCGTCATGCTGCTCCCTTCGGCGCGGGGATCCCCCGCGCTCGGATCGTCTCGTACACCCGTCGGGTGTTGCGTCCGTCGCGGAACGCATGCATCTCCGCGCTGAGCGTAGCGGACCTCCCGGACGCGTCTGCGAACGCCGCGTCGTCGTCGAGCAGGGCGACGAGTCGCGGGAGCAGGGAGTCCCAGTCCTGCGCGGAGCCGTCTCCCGCCACATCCTCGAACCGTCCGTAGAACCCGCGGGTCGCCGCATACTCGACCGCATCCGGAGCGAGGAACAGCACCGGCATCGCGAGCAGTCCGACGTCGTAGGCGAGTGACGAGTAGTCGGTCACCAGCACATCGACGGCGGCGAGCACCGGAGTCACGTCCGACAGCAGGTCCGACCCCAGTGAGCGCACACGCTCGGTCGGCAGCGGCGGAGCATACGCGCCGGCTCCGAGCGGATGCGAACGCACCAGCAGGATGAGGTCATGCTCTTCGAGAACCGTGACGATGCGCATCCACTGCTCGGCGGTCGGCACCGCAGGGTCGGCGGCGCCGTCGCGCCAGGTGGGGGCGTACAGGATCTTCCGCGCCGTCGGCGGCAGATCCCCCACGACGTCGCGCATCCGCTCGGTCGCGGTGCTCCTGCGTTCGGGCGCCGTGCCGGTGGACAGCACGTCGACCCGCGGCTCCCCCGTCACGACCACCCGATCGTCGCCGAGCGCGAAGGCCGACTCGAGGCGTCCCCGCGCGCGGTGCGAGGCCGCGGGAAGCACTCGGATGCGTCGAGTCGCACCGCGATAGAGCAGGGCGACCAGTCTTCTGAGGAGGTGCGCGCCCGGGATGTCGGGAACCTGAACGGTCGCCGGGGAGTCCAAGCCGATCCGCTTGAGGGGGATGCCGTGCCACAGCTGCACGATGAACGCCCCACCGTTCGCGTACCGGTTCACGTCGCCCAGACCGTGGGTCACCACGAGCACCCCGGCGCGCGCGGTCGCCCACCAGCCGCGCAATCCCGATTTCGGCAGGGTCCGGATGCCGAGCGCCTCGGCGTCGCGGCGCTCTCGCTCGGAGGACGTGAGCCACAGCGTGTCGTGCCCTCGTGCGGCCGCGAGCCTCTGCAGTGCGAGGGCGCCGTCGCCGATCCCCGCGCCGCATCCGAAGACCCAGCGCTCGCCGCGCGGAACCAGCGCCGTCGCGAGCCGGCCGGAGAGATAGAGCGGGATCCTGAGCAGCTTGGCCGCGTTGCCGGAGCCGAAAGAGAAGGACGCCACCCCGCGAGCCTATCGCGGGGTGGCGTCCGTGGCCGTGTGCTCGGCGCGGCTGTCGTCAGCCGGCCAGCGTGCCGAGGGTGACGTCGATCTCGTACTCCTTGCCGCCGCGGACGTACGTGACGGTGGCATCGCTGCCGCCGGCCGCCGCACGCACCTGAGCCGTCAGGTCGGTGGCGCTCGTCACGGGCACCCCGTTGAACGCCGTCACGACGTCGTTCGCCTTGAGTCCCGCCGCCGCCGCCGCGCCTCCGTCCGACACGTTCGCGATCAGTGCGCCCGCGACCTCCGCGTTCTCGGCGCTCGCGGCGTCCTGCACCGACGCTCCCAGCAGGCCGTGCGTCGCCGCGCCGTCCGCGATGATCTCCTCGGAGACGCGCTGAGCGACGTTCGAGGGGATCGCGAAGCCGATGCCGATCGACCCGGATTCCTCGGAGCTGCCCGAGCTCGCGATGGCCACGTTGATGCCGATGAGCTCGCCCTTGCTGTTCACGAGAGCACCGCCGGAGTTGCCGTGGTTGATCGCAGCGTCGGTCTGGATGACGGCGATCGAGATCGACTCCGAGGTCGGCTGTGCCGTGTTGCCCGGGAGATCGAACTGGAAGGGCCCCTCGTTCTGGCCGTTCTCCGGGGACTGCTCCTGCTGGGGCGCGTCCTCCGACGACGAGTCGGGCAGAGCCGCCGACGCGATCTGGATGCTCCGATTCAGCGCGCTCACGATGCCCGTCGTGACGGAGTTCGACAGTCCGAGCGGCGCGCCGAGCGCGACCGCCGTGTCGCCCACGTTGAGGTCGGCGGAGTCCGCGAAGTCGATCGGCGTGAGGTCGGTCGCATCCGTGAGCTTGATGACCGCGAGATCGTAGAGGGGATCCGTGCCGACGACAGTCGCCGCGAAGATCCGGCCATCCGAGGTCGTGACGCGGATGGTGGGATCCGCCACCGCGCCGCCGAGCGTGACGACGTGGGTGTTGGTCAGCACGTATCCGTCGTCGCTGATGATGACCCCGGACCCGCTGCCGGCCTCGCTCGAACCCGCGACCTCGATCGTGACGACCGACGGGAGAGCCGCGGTCGCGACCGCAGTGGTCTCGTTCACGGAACCGGGGTTGTTCACCGTCACGGTCTCGGGTCCCCGGGCGACACCCGTGGAGTTCTGCTGCGAGATGCCGTTGAGGATCGCTCCGCCGCCGAAGCCGGCGACACCGCCGACGAGCGCCGCAGCGACCACGATCGCGGCGAACTTCACACCCGCGCGGGGCTTCTCCTTGATCTTGGGGGCTCCCGACGCCGGCTCCCCGCCGATTCCCGGCTGCGCGGCGGGGTGGACTCCGAATGCCGCAACGGCCGCGTTCGCGGTCGGCGCGCCGGGAGCGGCGTACGGGGACTCCGGACGCGGCGCGGTGCCGCCCGGGTAGTGAGCCGCGGCCGCGGCCGTCGGCGCGCCCGACGAGGCCGGGTGCGACGTGAACGTCGGAGGCATCTCATGGCCCTGACCGACGTCCGCCGCACCGGTACGCGGGGTCTCAGCGGCGGCCTGGCTCGTCGAACGGTCGACGACCTCTGCTGCCTCGGTGGACGGCACGGCATCGTTCGACGCGGGTGCCGAGTGGTCCTGGGTGTTGTCTTCGTTCATGGTGTGCTCCTTCAACGACGCTCCTCCAGAGTGGCCCCTGTGTCTGTGCGTTTCGTATGGCGGAGTTGAGTGTCCGCTATGGCCTTAGCCTGTTCTTCATGAGTGTCATTCCCGGCGCATGGCGGCGTACGGCAGCAGGAGCCGGTCTGCTCGCGTCAGACGGAACCGTCGTGCCCACCATCTTCGCAGAGATGTCCGCGGCAGCGGCGAGAACCGGCGCGATCAACCTCGGCCAGGGCTTCCCCGACGAAGACGGGCCCGCCGAGGTGCTCGACGCCGCCCGCAGCGCCATCGCGTCCGGCGCGAACCAATATCCCCCTGGGCGTGGCATCCCCGACCTCCTCTCCGCGATCTCCGAGCATCAGAAGCGGTTCTATGGCCTCGAGGTCGACCCCGGCAGCGAGGTCATCGTCACGGCCGGCGCGACCGAGGCCCTGACGGCGAGCATCCTCGCCCTGATCGACGGCCCGGACGACGAGGTGGTCGTGTTCGAGCCGTACTACGACTCGTATGCCGCGGCCGTCGCCCTGGCGGGCGCGAAGCTGCGCACGGTGCCGTTGCGGGCGCCCGATTTCCAGCCCGACCTCGAACGCCTCGCCGCGGCGGTCACCGACCGCACCCGGATCATCCTCGTCAACGACCCGCACAACCCGACCGGCGCGGTCTTCGACCGCGAGGTGCTGACCGAGATCGTCCGCCTCGCCGACGCGCATGATGCGCTGATCGTGACGGACGAGGTCTACGAGCACCTCGCATTCCATGCTCCGCACACCCCGATCGCGACGCTGCCAGGTGCGGGCCCCCGCACGCTCACGATCTCTTCTGCCGGGAAGACCTTCTCCACCACCGGGTGGAAGATCGGGTGGGTGCACGGTCCCGCGGCGCTCATCACGGCCGTGCTCACCGTGAAGCAGTATCTGACGTATGTGAACGGTTCGCCGCTGCAGCCCGCGGTCGCCGTCGGTCTGCGGCTCGGCGACGAGTACTTCACCGGTGCCGCCTCGGCTCTCGCCGCGAAGCACGAGATCCTCGGGGCCGGCCTCGCAGCGGCGGGGTTCTCCGTGTTCGCGCCGCAGGGCGGCTACTTCACCGTCGCGGACGCCACCGCGATGGGCGGATCCGATGCCGCCGCCTTCTGCCGCACACTCCCGGAGCGGGCGGGTGTCGTCGCGATCCCACTCACGGCCTTCGTCTCCGACGAGCACCGAGAAGATGTCTCAGGGCTCGTGCGCTTCGCCGCCTGCAAGCGCGTCGACGTCCTCGAAGAGGCAGCGCGGCGTCTCGCCACCAGCTTCTGACGCGCGGCCCGGCCGTCAGCGCGGCACCACCGCATATCGACGCACACGCAGCGACGGGTTCGTCTCACGCACCCGATCCACGGCGGAGCGCTCGACCGACGCGATCGCCAGGCCCTCGTCCAGGCCGACGCCGGCGATCACCACGCCCGCGGGATCGATGATCTGCGAGTGGCCGACGCCGATCGGGGCGGGGTGATCGGCTGCGATGACGTATGTCGTGTTCTCGATCGCCCTCGCGGCCAGCAGCGTGGTCCAGTGATGCTCCTTGAGGGGCCCGCGCACCCATTCGGCGGGAACGACCAGCGCATCGGCACCGTCGTCGACGAGTGTGCGCGCCACCTCGGGGAAGCGAAGGTCGTAGCAGGTCATGAGTCCGAACCTGATCCCGGCCACCTCGAATGTCGCGGCACCCAGCTCTCCCGCTTCTATCCAGTCCGACTCGGTCTGGCCGAAGGCGTCGTACAGATGCTGCTTCCGGTACACCGCCAGGATCCCGTCACCGCGCACGGCGACGAGAGTGTTGCGCACCCGGTTCGCCTCGGAGGCCCGCTCGACGAGACCAGCCACGATCACCACTCCGTGATCCGCAGCGAGGGCCGTCAGAGTCGACACGAAGTCGCCGTCCAGCGCCTCGGCGTTCGTGGCGAGGGTCTCATCCATGGGGTTCACGAAGTAGCTCGAGTATTCGGGGAACACGATCAGCCTCGCTCCCCTGCCTGCGGCCTCGGCCGCCATGGCAGCGATCCGGTCGCGGTTGTCCTCCCGATGCGCCGTGGGCGCGAACTGGCAGACGGCCACGGGAACGGCGGCTGAGGTGGCAGCGGGAGCGGTCTGCGTCATGCTCACATCCTTCCCCATGAGCCGCACCGTGGCCTCGATTCGCGCGCACCCGATTCCCGTGTTAGGCTATAACTCGTGCCGCGGGGTGGAGCAGTTCGGTAGCTCGCCGGGCTCATAACCCGGAGGTCGCAGGTTCAAATCCTGTCCCCGCAACGAGAATGCGACACAAGAAAGGCCCCTGATCGGGAGAAATCCAGATCAGGGGCCTTTCGCATACCTCGAACAATCGTGGTTCCGCGGCCGGACCGGATGCGGACGCCCCCCCTCGCGGGACGAGGGGCCGTGGCGAGGGACCTCTGGCTAGACTGTCCCGCCGGAGGGCGTGACGACGGGTCGATCGCACGCACCCACGACGGGGAGGTTCCATGTCCGATGCACACGACAGCGCCGCGACGACCGATCGGACCTCGCCGCGAACCGGGCCGCGACGCACGCGGGCGGGCCTGTGGCTCGGTGTCCTCGCGCTCGTCGTCTCCGTCGTCCTGATCGCTCTCGTCCTCCCCGTCGCGGCGGTGCTCCCCGCGGCGGTGCTCGCCACCCTGCTGGCGATCGTCGCGATCGTCCTGGGCATCCGCGCCGCCGCACCGCGCGGCAGCACGCCATCCGTGGCGGCAGCGTCGCTCGCGATCGTCCTGGATGTGATCGTGATCGTCATCATGTCCGCCGGTGTCCTCGGCGGCAACGGCCTCGCTCAGGTCGAGGTGCGAGCGACAGGCGGCCCCGTGTTCCACGTCTCCTTCGCCGACGACACACGCTCCTACGACGAGGAATGGGACTCGAGCGGCTGGAAGCGGTACACCACGGCGGGAGACTCGGCCCAGATCGCCGTCACGGCACCCGCCGACGCCTCCGACCAGGACGTGACCTGCGCGATCGTCTGGAACGGGGAGGTCGTCGTCGAGCAGACCGGCAGCGGATCGGTCACGTGCCGCTACGCCGCGGACTGATCGAGCGCTCCCCACGACCGGCGAAGCAGGACGACCGGGCGCGCGAGCACGAACGACGAATGCCGCCCCCGTGGGGACGGCATTCGATCAGGTGTGCGGCGACCGTCAGTCGCCGGCGACTCCTTCGAGCCCGAGCAGAGTGTTCACGGCATCCGTGAGCCTCTTGTCCGCCTCGGCGAACTTGGTGAGGTCGCCTTCTCGGAGAGCGGCCTCACGGTCGGTCAGCGCCTGCTGCGCCGCCGCGAGAGCCTCGGCCTCGGCGTCCGTCGGCACGGTCGGCTCGGCCGGGACCTCGCCGGTGTCGGGATCGGGCTCGGTCGGCTCGACCTGGTCGTCCCCGCCCGTCGCTCCCGAGTCTCCGCCGAAGAGAGTGTCGAGTGCCGCGGTCAGGGTGTCTTCGAAGGCCACCTTGTCACCGAAGGCCACCAGCACCTTCTGGAGTCGGGGCAGCTTCGTCCCCTCGGACGACTGCACGTAGACGGGCTGCACGTAGAGCAGACCGCCGCCGACGGGCAGGGTCAGCAGGTTCCCGTAGAGCACCTCGGACTCCCCCTGCTGGAGCAGGTTGAGCTGCGGCACCACCGCGGTGTCGGAGTTGTACGTGTTCTGCACCTGACCGGGACCGGGCACCGTGGTGTCCGTGTCGATCTCGAGCATCCTGAGCTGCCCGTACCCTTCGGCCTTCACACCGGCCTCCGATCCTGCATCGGAGTCCACCGCGAGGTAGCCCATCAGCACGTCTCGGTTGCCGCCGCTTCCCGACGCCGACGGGATGAACGTCGAGAACATCGAGAACCGCGGGGAATCCTGACCCGGCATCTGCATCGTCAGGTAGTACGGCGGCTGGAGCACGGCGTCGCTGCGCGGGTCGTTCGGGGTCTGCCAGCGGTTGTCCTGCTGCGCGAACGAGCCTGCGGTGTCGATGTGGTAGATGCCGAGGACATCGCGCTGCACCTTGAAGAGGTCGGTCGGGTAGCGCACGTGGCTCATCAGATCCGACGACATGTCGCTGACCGGCTTCAGGGTCGACGGGTAGATGTTCTGCCAGCTCTGCAGCACGGGATCCTCTTCGTCCCACGCGTACAGGGTGACGGAACCGTCATAGGCGTCGACCGTGGCCTTCACGGAGTTCCGGATGTAGTTGATCTCGTCGATCGCGAGCGTCGGCGACGGGATGTTCGAGTCCGCGATCGCCTCCGACAGGCTGACACTCGTCGAGTACGGGTAGGTCGAGCTCGTCGTGTAGCCGTCGATGATCCAGACGACGCGCCCGTCGACGACGCTCGGGTACGGGTCGCTGTCGAGTTCGAGGTACGGCGCGACCTTCTGCACGCGCGTCTTCGGGTCGCGGTCGTACAGGATCTGCGACTCCTCGTTCACCAGGTTGGAGAAGAGGATCTGCTCGGACTGGAACTTCAGTGCGTAGAGGAGCTTGGTGAACGTGTTGCCGATCGCCGGCCCGCCCTCGCCCTCGAACGTGGTCTTGGTCTCGTTCGAGCCGTCCTTGCCGCGCGGGTAGTCGATCTCGACGGGATCGGTGCCCTCAGGCGAGCCCACGATCGAGTACTCGGGCGAGTTCTCGCCGAAGTAGACCCGAGGCTCGAACTCCTCCTGCTCGGTGAGGAACCCGGCAGACGGGATCCCCCGCTCGAGGAAGACCGGCTCGCCGTCGGGCGTCCGCTGGTTTCCCGCAGCCACGACGAGTCCGTATCCGTGCGTGTAGACGGCAGCCCGGTTGTTCCAGTTGCTGACGTCGACGCCCTCCATGTCGAGGTCGCGCACGGAGACGACGGTGTCCTGCACTTCGCCGGCGATCTCGTAACGGTCGACGTCGAGGTTCTCCTGGAACTGGTAGTACCCGCGGTACTGCTCGAGCTGACGCACAGCAGGACTGATCACGGCCGGGTCGACGATGCGGATCGACGCCGTGGTCTCGGCGTCCTCCCGCAGCTGTCCTGCCTCGGCGTCGGTCTCGGCCTCGAACGGCGTGGTCTCGAGGTCGGCGACTCCGTAGGCCTCCTTCGTGCCGTCGATGTTCTTCTGGTAGAACTCCGCCTGATACGCGTTCTGGTTGGGTCGCACCTGGAAGGTGGTCACGGCCCACGGGAAGCCGACTCCCACCACGAGCGAGGCGACGATCAGCAGCGCGGTCGCTGCGAGCGGGAAACGCCAGCGACCGATGACGGCCGTGACGAAGAAGAGGATCGCGACGAGAGCCGCGATGATCGCCAGGATCGCGAGGCCCGGAATGGTCGCGTTGACGCCCGTGTACGCGGGGCCGACGATCCGGTCGTCCTGCGCGAACAGGGTCTTGTAGCGATCGAGCCACAGGCTCGCCGCCTGCACCAGCAGGTAGAGGCCGGCGATGATCGCGAGCTGGATGCGCGCGGGCTTCGAGATGCGCAGTTCGCCCTGGCCGATGCGGACCGAGCCGTAGAGATACGACACCAGCGCCGTCACGATCAACGTGAGCAGCAGCACAGCCGACACGAACGCCAGCAGGATCGAGTAGAACGGCACCGCGAACATGTAGAACCCGGTGTCCATGCCGAACTGCGGGTCGACCGCGTCGGTGGCCACGCCGTTGGCCCACAGCCAGACCGTCTTCCACTGGCTCGCGGCCGAGAAGCCGGCGAACAGCCCGAAGAAGATCGGCATGCCCCACATCGCGAGTCGACGCAGCGGCTCGATGACCTCCTGGTACCGATCGAGCTGCGAGCTCAGACGCACGTAGACCGGCCGCAGGCGGTATGCGAGCTGGATGGCGACGAACAGCGGCACCGCCATGCCGAGGAACCCGACGACGAACATCACCGCCGTGGCGAACCACTGGGTCGTGAGGACTCCCGCGAAGCCGACCTGGTCGAACCAGAGGAATTCGGTGTAGAACGACGCGAACACGAAGAAGACGGCGATCAGCGCAGCGATGATCGCCAACGAGATGCCGAAGATTCTTCGTGAAGTTCGGGGAGTGGCCGGGTTCGGTGCAGAAGTCGAGGTCACCGTCCCATCCTAGGCATGCCTTACTGTGCTGCGGCTGTCATCCCGGTCACGGCGAGGTCACGACGTCGCAGCTCGGGAGCGAATCGAGGTCTCCGTCGTCCGCGATCACCTCGAGAGCCGCGAGCGAATCGTCGAGGGTCGCGGTGCTGATGACCGTGAGCCCGTCCGGCACGTGTCCGACGACCTCGTCGCAGTTCGACTCCGGTGCGAGGAAGAAGTCGGCGCCGGCGTCTCGCGCGCCGTAGAGCTTCTGGCGGATGCCGCCGATCGGACCGACCGTCCCGTCCGCTTCGATGGTTCCGGTGCCCGCGATGTTCTCGCCCCCGTTGAGTTCGCCCGGGGTGAGGGTGTCGACGATGCCCAGGGCGAACATCATCCCCGCGCTCGGTCCGCCGACGTTGTCGAGCTGCAGGGTGACATCGATCTCGAAGTCGTAGTCGGTGCGCAGCGTGACGCCGATCAGCCAGGTCGTCACGTCGCCGTCGACCTGCTTCTCCGGCGTGATCTCGACGGTCTGCTCCTCGCCGCCCCTCCGCACCGTGAGCGCCACGGGGTCTCCCCCGGCGTCTTGGATGGCCTGCCGCAGCTGCTTCGCCGACAGCACCGGGGTCCCGCCGACGGCCGTGACGACGTCGTCGGGCTCGAGCGCTCCCTGCGCCGGCGAACCGTCGAGCACCTCGACCACCGCGACCTGCGCTCCCGTGTCGTAGTCCAGCGCGTTCAAAGCGGCCGCCGTCGCCTCGTGCTGCGAATCGACCATGAGCGTGGCGTTTCGCTCGTCCCGCTGCTCGGTGGTCACCCCCTCGGGGAACACGGAGTCGAGCGGCACGACCGCCTTCGAGCTGTCCGTCCACGCGAGTGCGAGCTCGAACCAGCTCGGCGTGCGCTCACGATTGCCGACGACCTGCACCGTGGTGAGGTCGAGCGTGCCCCCGGTCTCGAACGTCTCGGCTCCCTGGATGCTGATGAGCGGCACCTGCTCCCCGTCGGCGTTCGCCGCGGTCCCGAGAGTGTCATAGACCGGGCCCGGCCGCTGGATCACATACGGCGTCGGCAGGAAGGTCAGGATCACGAGCGCGACCAGCGCGACGACGAGCGCCCACACTCCCAGTCCGAGCCTCACGGGCCGGGTTCGATCCACAGGTTTCCTCCGTCGTTCGCGGGCGGCGTACAGCTATCTGTCCGCGTTCGGGGTCTCGCGGCCGCTCCTGTGACTAGCGTAGATGCCACGGCTTCAGACGTGCTGAGAGGCGACAGCGATGGCAGACAACGATCCGACCCCCGAGGACTTCGAAGAGTTCCTCCGACGAATGATGTCAGGCCAGGGTGCCGGCGACATCGACCCCGAGGCGCTGCGCGATGCGTTCTCCGGGATGGACGGGCTCCAGCTCGACCCTGCCATGATGCAGACCATCATGGCGCAGCTGCAGGGTGCCTTCGGAGGCGACCCGTGGGAGAGCTCGCTGCGACAGGCGCTGCACATCGCGAACCGTGACGGCCTCGGCATCACCGACGGCTCCCGGACCTCGCTGACCGATTCCTTCGCTCTCGCGAACCTCTGGCTCGGCGAGGCCACCACCATCTCGGAGCTCTCCGAGGCGCCGCGGGCCATGACGCGCGGCGAATGGGTCGAAGCCACGCTCCCCGTGTGGAAGGAGATCGCGGAGCCGGTGTCGACGAGCATCGCCGACGCGCTGACGAGTGCGCTGGACACCCAGGTCCCGGAGGACATGCGCGGACTCGTCCAGGGCGCGGGAAAGCTCATGCGCGGTCTCGGCGGATCCGTCTTCGCAGCGCAGTTCGGCCAGGTGCTCGGCAATCTGTCGCTCGAAGTCGTCTCCGGCGGCGATGTCGGCATCCCGGTGCTCCCGGCGGGCACCGCGGCCGTGATCCCGCAGAACCTCACCGCCTTCGGCGAGGGTCTGGAGATCCCCGAGGACCAGATCACGCTGTACCTCGCGACGCGCGAACTGGCGTATGCGCGCCTGTATCGGCATTCCAAGTGGCTGCACCTGCACGTCATGGCGCAGATCACCGATTTCGCCCGCGGCGTGACCGTCGACGTCGATGCGCTGGAAGACGTCGCGAGTCGTCTCGACCCGTCCAACCCCGAGGAGCTCCGAGCGGCGATCGAGGGCGGAGCACTGCTGCCCTCCCAGAGCGAAGCACAGAGCGAAGCGCTGGCCCGTCTCGAGAACCTCGTCGCCACGATCGACGGGTGGGTCGACGTGGTGACCGCACAGGCGACGGCGCGTCTTCCCGACGGTGCCCGCATCGCCGAGGCGGCACGTCGGCGACGCGCAGTGGGCGGACCCGCCGAAGACGCGCTCGGCGCGCTCGTGGGACTCAAGCTCCGCCCGCGACGACTGCGGGAGGCCTCCGCGATGTGGCAGGCCGTGACCGATGCGGTCGGCACCGCAGGCCGCGACGCGCTCTGGGACTACCCGGACCTGATGCCGACCGCGGAGGACATCGACGATCCGACCGCACTCGTCGCCCGACTGCAGGCCACGGCCCGCGGTGAGCAGCCGGTCGCCGACGAGTTCGACGAGGCTCTCGCGCGTCTGCTCGACGGAGAGGACTTCGCCGGAGCGGATACGGACGACGACGAGCAGGCGGACGACGGCGAGCAGGCGGACGACGGCGACGAGGACGGCCCCGGGGGCGATCGACCCGTGTGACCCAAGGTCGCAGGTCCCCCGAGGAGTTCTCCACGGATGCGTCGGGGCACCCCCATTCGCGTCACGCCCTGCGCAGAATCGGGGGATGTCTCCGCTGACGCCCCGGATCCTCACCCGACTCGACCCCGACGTGCCATTGCTGTGGCGCGACGGTGAGACATTGCAGGTCGGCATCGAGGGGACGCTGCGCATACCCGCCGCGGCCCCCTGGGTCGAACTGCTGGTCGGGCGAATGGCTGCGGGATTCCGTCGCGGCGCGTTCGACGTCGTGGCCCACTCGGTCGGGGCTCCGCGTGCGGAGGCGCGCATGCTCCTCGCTCGACTCGAACCGCTGCTCGTCGACGACGCGCCGCCCCCACGCGCCGCATGGGTCGAGACCCTCGACGCCCTCGACGCGAGATGCGAGTACCGCCTCCGTGACGCTCTCGCCGACGAAGGCGTCGCGATCGGGGTGCGGACCGCGCCCGAGGCCATCGGCGTCGTGCTGCTCGAGGGAGCTGCCGCGGCGCTGCATTTCGCGCGCTACCTGCGCGACGATACTCCGCACCTGCCCGTGGCGCTGGAGCGGGGGCGCACGACGATCGGCCCGCTCATCGTCCCCGGCGAATCGCCTTGCCTCAGCTGCCGTGACGCGCACGAACGCGACAGAGACCCTCAGTGGCCGCGCATGCACGCTCAACTCATCGGACGATCCGCCGGGCCGGTGACGCTCGCGCGCATCGCGGATGCGGCTCGCCTCGTGGCGCGGCTCCTGCTCCCGGATTCCGAGGCGGGCTCGTTCGTCGAGGTCAGCGCCGACGGCCGCCGCGAGTGGCGTTCGGTGACGTTTCACGAAGAATGCCGGTGCCGCGACCTGTCGTCCCTATCTCTGCCAGGAACCGCGACGGAGCCCGCTCTCCTCGCCCGGCGGAACGAGCCCACGACACCGCCAGGGTACGCGCGGCGCGCGTGACTCCGACGTAGGCGAGGCGCCTCTCCTCGTCGACGGCCTCGAAACTCGTCGCGTACGAGATCGGCAAGGATCCCTCAGCCCACCCCGCGAGGTGCACGTGCGCCCATTCGAGCCCCTTGGCCGCGTGCAGGGTCGACAGGGTGACGGTGCGCATGGTCGGCTCGTGCTGGTCCTTCGCTCTCGCCATCAGCGCATCGCTGAACGTGCGCAGGGTCTCGTCGGGGCCCGCGTCCTCGGCGAGACGCAGGATAGCCCGACGAGCCTCCCATCCGTCTCGCTGAGCACCACCGGCCTGGGGTGCTTCATCGGTCAGCCCCAGTTCGCGCAGCACACGCTGGACGCCGGGGAGGAACCCCTGCTCTGTCGGCGCGACCGCGGCGGCCCGCAGCGCGAGGATCGCCTGCCGCACCTCGGGCATCGCGAAGAAGCGCGTGCCGCCCAGCACCGTGGTCGCGATACCCTCGGCCGCCAGCGCCTGTTGCAGCACCGCGGATTGCGCATGGGCGCGGTACAGCACGGCGATGTCGGCGGGCGACGCTCCGCCCTCGATGCGCGCGGAGACGGATGCGGCGATGCCTGCCGCCTCGTCGTGCTCGGTGTCGTACGCCGTCACGGTCGGAGCCTCTGCGTTGAAGGTCTCGCGCGCGGGCACCAGCTCGAGGGCTCCCGGCCGGTCGTGCATGAGCGCGTTGGCAGCCTCGAGGATCGGTGCCTGCGAGCGGTAGTTCGTCTCCAGGCGCACGACCGTCGCATCCGGGTGGCGGCGCTCGAACTCGAGGAGGAATCGCTGCTCCGCACCTGCGAACGAGTAGATCGTCTGGCTCGCATCGCCGACGACGCAGATGTCCTTGCGATCTCCGAGCCACAGCTCCAGAAGACGGTTCTGCAGGGGCGAGACGTCCTGGAACTCGTCGACCGTGAAGTGACGGTACTGCTCGTGCACGGACGCTGCGACACGTGGTTCGGCTTCGAGCATGCCCGCGCAGGCGAGCAGCACGTCTTCGAAGTCGAGCTGATGACGCTCGTCCTTGAGCGCCTCGTACCGCTGCTGCAGTTCGGCGAGCTGAGCGTGGTCGATGCCCGTCACCGAGCGGCCGAGGGCGGCGTGCTGCTCGATCGACAGCATGGAGACCTTGCGCCACTCGATCTCCGAGGCGATGTCACGGAGCGTCGCGGTGGTCGGTCGCATCCGCATCGCGTCGGCGGCCTGCCCCAGCATCCTGACCTTGTTGTCGATGATCGACGGAGCGGGCGAACCCGCCAGCGTCGGCCAGAAGAAGTTGAGCTGCGCGAGGGCCGCTGCGTGGAAGGTGCGGGCGGCCACCCCCTCGACTCCGAGCGCGCGGAGACGCCCGCGCAGCTCCCCCGCGGCTTTGGCGGTGAACGTCACCGCCATCACGCGCGACGGCGAGTACGCGCCCGTGTCGACGCCGTGCGCGATGCGATGCGTGATCACGCGGGTCTTGCCGGTTCCCGCACCTGCGAGCACGGCGACGGGCCCGCGCAGGACCGATGCCGCCTCCCGCTGTCTGTCGTCGAGGGCTTCGAGTGCGCTCACTCGTGGTCCTCGAGCCAGGTCACGATCAGGGCGCGCGCGATCGATGCAGGGCCGGGGAGCCCGACGGGTCCGTCTCCCTCGAGCGCCGTGGCGATCTCCGCTCGGGTGAACCATCTGACGTCGATGATCTCCTCGCCGTCGGCACGGACCTCGTCCTCATCGACGGCGACGGCCCGGAATCCCAGCATCAGCGACCGCGGGAACGGCCACGGCTGTGAGGAGATGTATCGGAGCGAGGAGAGTCGCACCCCGGCCTCCTCTGCGAGTTCGCGGTGGACCGTCGACTCGAGCGATTCGCCCGCCTCGGCGAAACCCGCGAAGCACGAATACATCCGACCGCCCCAGTTCGCGTTCGCACCGAGCAGCAGACGCTCGCCGTCGGGACTCTCGACCGCGACGATGACGGCGGGGTCCGTGCGCGGAAAATGCTCCTTGCCGCACAGCAGGCAGCGACGCGACCACCCTGCCTGGCGGATCTCCGTCCCGCCGCCGCACGACGGGCAGAACGGCGCGTCTCGCAGCCAGCCTGCCAGTGCGAGCGCCTCGACGAGGAGCTCGGTCTCATGGGAGGCGAGTCGTCCGCCGAGATCGCGCAGACCGAGCCAGGTCTCGTCGGGGGCGGTGTCGAGAGAGTCCGCCTCGGGCGGCAGTGCCGCGAGAAGCAGCGCCGCCCCGTCTGCGTCTCTTCCCAGCAGTGCCCAGGTGGCCTCGACGATGTCGGACGGATCGACCGTCAACAGGGAGACGCGGTCGTTCCCGCCGTCGACGATCCGGACCCGCCCCTGACGGACTGCGATCGTCCGTGTCGAGGGCTCTCCCCTGAGGCGTTCGATGATCCCCGGTTCCGTCCTCAGGTCGGCAGCACGGTCGAGGGACGGGCGCATTGTGGTCATCGACTCCCTCTCTCACGGGCGTGGCGAGGGCGGGACCGCCCCCGAGCCGACCTACCCTGGGGGGATGGGACGCTCTCCTTTCACTCTAGCCGCGGCAGTGACGGCCGCACTGCCCGGCGCGGAGGTCACGGGCGCCCGCGCCCTGTCGTCCGACGCGGACGGCCGCTTCGACTCCGCTGTCGCCACTCTGGCCGACGGTCGTGAGCTCGCGATCCGGGTCGCAGACGATGACGAGGCCGCGCGGGAGCTGGCCGCCGAGGCCATCGCCCTCCGCGCGCTGACCGCCGGCGTGCGGGCGATGCTCCCCTTCCGTGTCCCCGACTACGTCGGCCAGACGCGCCTCGACGACGCACCGGCGCTCGTCACCGAACTCGTTCCCGGGTTCCAGATCGATGCCGCGCTCGTGCCCGCGGGGCGCGGAGCCGCGGAGTCGATAGGAGAGGCGATCGCCGCCGTGCACGCTCTGCCGACCTCCGTCGTGCGAGGCGCCGGACTCCTGACCCGGTCTGCGCAGGAGAGCCGCGACGAGCTGAGCCGACTGATCGACACCGCC